>CABIVQ010000028.1 GCA_902362365.1 Clostridiaceae bacterium
TAATTGTGATGCAGATTTTTACTACAAAGATGGTGATAACAAATAAGAGTGGCATTAGCCACTCAAGGTCCCCTTTAGGGGATTTTTTTATTATGATTTACTTATATTAAAATATTAACAAATTGAAAATGTATTATCGAATAAATAAATATCAAAAAACTAATTACTTTCAGAAAACTAGTATGCTAATATCTTAGTAAGATGAAGAAAATCGATAGCAAAGGGTTAAAAGGGGGATAAGAGATGAAAAAATTAATCCATTTGTTAAGAAATTATAGCATTAAAATAAAAAATGATAAAAAAATAACAAATACCTTCATTAAAAATATTAAACTCAAGGGGGATATAATGTCTACAAACACAAACCAAATAACTTATAATAGAGCTAAAACTTGGTTCTAAAAAGGCTTTAGTTGTATCAACTTGGTTACCAATAATAGGATATGTAGCATTATTTTTAGTATTATTCTTAGGAGACCCAAATCAAATATCTTTAGAAAACTTTGGAATAATGACAGCATTATGGATTGGAACTTTCTCTTTGGCAAAAGGTATATCTTCAATATCAAGTGGAATAGTTATACCTATGATAGCAGATTGTGCTGATTATGAAACATATTTAACTGGTAGATATATACCTGGAATGATGGGAACTTTATTCTCTTTTATTGATAAATTGATATCATCATTTGCAACTACAATAATTGGATTTGCAGTAGCAGCAATAGGTTTTACTACTGCAATGCCACAAGCAACAGATGCTTATACTCAAGAATTATTCTGGGTAATAACTGGTTTATTTATGTGAATGCCTATATTAGGATGGATATGTTCATTAATAGCTATGAAATTCTATCCATTAGATGAAAGAAGAATGGCTGAAGTTCAAGAAAAAATATCTGAAATGAAAAAAGACACTGAAAAAATAGATGCATAATTAAATACATTAAAATAATAGAGCTATCAATTTAGATAGCTCTATTATTTTAATGTATAACCTTTGCTATTTTTAATAATAATTTCTTTTTCCAAAAGTCTTCCTATAATAATTTTTGTAAAATGAGAAGAATCTTGAACTACTAATTTATTTTTACTATAAAATAAAGAAGCTTTTATATTTATTAGTTCTTTTTCTATTTGTTTCTTAGATAAACTTTTATTAACTTTTAGTGATTTAATAATTTTTCTCTCAGATTTTTCATATAACACATTTAGTAAATCATTAGTTTTATTCTTCTCTTTCATAAGTCCCCATATACTAATTATCACAGTAATAAATGCAAATAAGAGTATATAAAAAATAGTTTCCATAAGATATTATCCCCTTTTATTGAAGGTAATAAATTTATTGTCTACAAGTATATTAAAAAAAGCGACTAATCTATCCAACAAAGGCTCAGCGTCTTTTCCAAAGTGATTACTGACTTCTTTTGAAATATCGTAAACTGATTTATTACCATTTAGGCATTGCCAAACAAAGCTCCCATGGGTATCTAGTTTTATGTCGCTTTTATGTGGTGTATTAAATAGTTTCTGAGCAATTTTATCAAAAAAATTATTTCTTTTGATTTCTAAAATCACTAAATTTTTTTCATTTATGTACCAACTTATATTTGGATTTATAATAGGTATAAAGTCTAAATAGTTTTTACTATTTTTATTTGTTTTCTTCATTAAGATACTCCTTATTAATAATTAATTGTATTTTAAAACTAGGAGGATTTTATCCTCCTAGTTTTAAGTTTTATAATTTTAGACTACTTTATTATTTTATATATTAAGCAACTTTATTTTTATCTTTATACCAAATTGTAACCTTGAATAGTGTTAAAGCTAAAAGTAAGAATGCAATTATTGCACCTGTTTTACCTAAGCTAAATGCAGATAAATCTATAGCACCTGCAACAGTAGTACTTCCAAATGGAATAATAGCAAGTATTGCTAATAAAACTCCAACTAAACCTTCACCAGCAATTAAACCTGAAGTATATAAAATACCTCTGTTAATTTCTTCTTTTCTAACTTCTTCTGATTTAGATTTTCTTTTTTCAAGGAAAAGTTTTATAACTCCACCAGACATTATACCAGCACTTAAATGTATAGGAAGATATAAACCAACAGCAAATGGAAGTACAGGTATTCCAATTATTTCAACAGCAATTGCTATTCCAGCACCAGCGAATATAAATGCCCAAGGTAAGTTACCATTCATAACACCTTCTACAACTAATTGCATCAAAGTAGCTTGAGGTGCAGGAATTTCTTTTGAACCAAATCCCCAAGCTGCATTTAATAGATATAATACAGCACCTATTGTTAGTGCAGATATTACAACACCAACAAGTTCACCGAGTTGTTGTTTTTTAGGAGTTGCTCCAACTATATAACCTGTTTTTAGATCCTGAGAAGTATCTCCAGCAATTGCAGCTATTATACATATAATAGAACCTATAGCAATTGCACCCATCATTCCTTCTTGACCAGTCATTCCAGAAGATTTTAAAACCATAGTGCATATAAGTAAAGTAGCTATTGCCATACCAGAAACAGGGTTATTACTACTTCCTACTAAACCTACAAGTCTAGATGAAACAGTAGCAAAGAAGAAACCAAATATTGCAATTAGTAAAGCACCTAGGAAGTTAACTGGTATAGAAGGTATTAACCAAATTGCAATTACAACCAATAAACAACCAATTAGAACTATACTCATAGGTAAATCTATATCAGTTCTAAGAGAATTATTTGAAGATTCTCTATTAGAGTAATCTTTCATAGCTTTTGCAAATGTATCTATGATAAGAGGTAAGGATTTAATTAAGCTTAAAATACCTCCGCATGCAACAGCTCCAGCACCTATATATTTAATATAGTTACTCCAAATTCCCCAGTATCCTAATTCACTTATAGGAACAGTAGCTGGGAAGATAGTAGCTTCGGCGCCGAATAAACCAATTAATGGAATTAAAGCAATCCATCCAACTATTGCACCAGCAAACATATATCCAGAAATTTTATATCCACAGATATATCCGACACCTAAAAGTGCAGGAAGAACATCAATACCAATAGCAGCATTTTGATATCCTGGAATTTCCCATTCGATTTCGCTAGGGAATAACTTTAATCCATCAGCAATAAATTTATAAAGAGCTGCTATTCCAAGACCAGAAAATACTACAGAAGCCTTAGAGCCACCTTCTTCACCAGCAAGTAGAACTTCTGCACATGCAGTACCTTCTGGATAAGGAAGTACACCATGTTCCTTAACAATAAGAGCTTTTCTTAAAGGAATCATAAATAAAACACCTAATAAACCGCCACATAATGCAATAAGTGCAATTTTTAATAAACTAGGGCTAGGCATTCCCCAATCTTTCATCCATATAAATAGTGCAGGTAAAGTAAATATTGCTCCAGCTGCTAGGGATTCACCAGCAGAACCTATAGTTTGAACAATATTATTCTCAAGTATAGAATCTCTTCTTAATATAACTCTGATAACACCCATTGAAATAACGGCAGCAGGTATAGAAGCACTTACAGTCATACCAACTCTAAGTCCTAAATATGCGTTTGCTGCACCAAATATTATTGCTAAGAAACAACCTAATACTATAGAAGTAATAGTAAATTCAGGTAAAATTTTATCAGCAGGAATAAATGGTTTAAATTCTTTTTGACCACTTAAGGTCTTTTCATCATTCATTATTTTCCCCCCTAAAAGTAATAAATTTCATGATGATAAGTAGAACTAGTAAAAATAAAAAATAGTGATTATACAGATAAGATTAAAACTAATAACTAACCTATTATGAGAACGTATAAATGGACTTGAAATACTTAAACTGATGAATAACTAAAATAGAATAGCTAATATGGTGATTAATATGTATATATATATAATTATATATAATAGATTATATAGATATTACTTAAATATATCAACTCAGCTTGGAGATATAAGGAGATATTGTAAAATAAAAAATTAAGCTATATTTAGGAATAAATAGAAAAATAATACTAAGATAAAGAATTTTTCGAAAATAGTTTCGAATTAAAATAAATTATATGATATACTTTAATTTGATTAAAATTTAATGTAAAAATTAGGAGATTTTATGAAAAAAATATTTGAATTATTACTAAGATTATTTAGTGGATTTTTTACTTGTGCACTTGGTATTGTATTTATGCTTAATTCTAACTTAGGTGCAGGACCATGGGATGTATTTCATCAGGGACTATCAAATAATACATTCTTAACAATAGGCCAAGCTAGTATTATTGTTGGGTTTATTGTTATAGGAACAACTACTTTATTTAAGTTGAAAATTGGAGTAGGAACGATTCTTAATATGATTTTTATTGGATTATTTACAGATTTAGTATTATTTACAAAGTTAGTACCAATTAGTGATAACATCTTAAGTGGATTAATAATGATAATAATAGGTATGTTATTAATGAGTTTGGGTACTTACCTTTACATAAGTTGCGAGTTAGGATGTGGTCCTAGAGATGGGCTAATGGTTGTTTTGACTAAGATAACTAAAAAACCAGTAAGTACTATAAGAGGGATTATAGAAATAGGAGCATTAATAGCGGGATATTTATTAGGTGGCCATGTAGGAATAGGTACATTTATAATAGCTTTAGGTTTAGGATATTGTATGAAGTTTATATTTAAGAAATTTAATTTAGATGTAAGTTTACTAAGTCATAGATCAATTAAAGATACATATAATTTAACTAAAGTATTTATAAGGAACGCTAGGAGTAAGAGTATAGAAAATATAGAAACTTAAAATATAAAAAGGAGTAGAAAATCTACTCCTTTTTATATTTTAAGTTATTTTTTGTCAATTTATTTTATAGCTATGATTGATGGGTATTATATGAAATCTATGATGATATGTTTTTTATCGGATATATAATAAAAATAATATAGAAAAAATATTAAATTTAGAAAATTCAGAAAATTATATTACGTATAAAGAGAAATGTGTTATTATTAAAGTTAGATATTACCAATTACAGAATGAAGCGCTTATATATCTATGTTTTATAATTTATTCCAATATAAATAAAATAACTTAAATTTATTATTAAAAATAGCAAAAATAATTGATAAAGCTAAATGTATTCAAAAGGAGGAGATAATATGGGGTTATGCGACCTGAGCCTTATTGGGCTGATTCATAAATTAAGATGCTATATAAAAGATAGAATTAAATGGAATACATTTATAAACGTAGATATTAAATAAAACAAAATAAGGGGGAATAAATTATGGATTTTGTAGATAATATAGGGGGATTTGTAAAGAGATACATGTCATTAATGGTGTTAATAGCATCTATAATAGCTTTTTTTAGACCAAATAGTTTTTTATGGGTAGTACCAAATATGAACACAATTTTAGGATTTATTATGTTTGGCATGGGAATGACATTAAAAAGAGATGATTTTACATTAATAATAAAAAGACCAAAGGATGTAGTTTTAGGAACTTTGGCTCAATATATGATAATGCCTTTAGGAGCATTTTTAGTTGTTAAAATATTTAATTTACCAGGTGAAATTGCTGTAGGACTTATATTACTAGGTGCTTGTCCAGGTGGAGTGACATCAAATGTAATGAGCTTCATTGCAAAAGGTGATGTTGCTTTATCAGTGACTTTTACTACTATAGCTACCTTATTAGCACCTATAGTAACACCATCTTTTATACTTTTATTTGCAGGGCAATGGATTCAAATTGATGCACTTGGAATGTTTATATCAATAACAAAAGTTGTAATAGTTCCGATATTATTAGGCGGTATATGTCATAGATTTTTTAGTAAATTAACAGAAAAAGGTATTAGAATATTACCTTCAGTATCAGGGTTGGCAATGGTATTTTTAGTAGGAGGAATAGTAAGCGCTAATGCAGATAAATTAACTTTTTCTGTTATTATAGTAGCTTTAGCAGTAATAATTCATAATATATTAGGTTATATTGGGGGATATATAGCCACTACATTGGCAATGGCACACTTTGCACCTCAAGCTGCAATTGCACCTGCAATAGCAGGCATATGGCATGCATTTTCAGTATCTGTACTTGCAAATTATTGGGGAAATAAAGATATTAAGTCTGAAGAAATAAAACCTTCCATTCATATAATTGAATCTGAATGATGAACTAAAATATATAATAGATTATATATAAAAAGAAATGTCTTTATAAAATAGTTGAAGTACTGTTTTATAAAGACATTTCTTTTTATCGTTATATTATATAAAAACATTGCAAGATTAAATTCTAAAAAACATGAAAAATATATGTTATAATCTATATGCTAAAAATCATTATAAAAAATAAATATACTTGATATTATAACTTTGGAGGATGAAGAGTATGTCAGTAGCATTAATGTATTTATACAAAGACATAAAAAAACATGGAGTAAAACTTATAGCAGGAGAAAAAGGCTTAAAAAATAAAGTAAGGTGGACTCATATTGTAGAAAGTGAAGAAATAGCGACTTTCCTTCAGGGAGAAGAAATTGTATTTACTACAGGTATAGCAATAAAAAATCAAAGTGATTTATTTAAACTAATAAAAAGAACTAAGGAGCAAAATACTAGTGGGATAGTAATAAATACGGGAAAATATATAGATAATGTAAATCAAGAGATAATAGATTATTGCAATGCAAATGACTATCCTTTGTTTTTAATGCCTTGGGGAATACGAATAGCAGAAATTATGAAAGACTTAACAATAACCATTTTAGAATCTGAAAAAACATATTTAGAAATATCGAATGCTATAAAAGATGCTATATTTCTACCGACGTATGAAGAGCTATATATAAATACATTAGAAAAAGCGGGGTTCAAATCTAGCTGGAGGTATATATTAACGATAATAGAGGTAGATTATAAAAATATTAATACACAAAATACAGAATATTTTATACCTAAAGTAAAACAATATATTGAAGATGAATTAAGCTATATAAGAAGTAACTTTTTTTCTGTTGAAGTTGGCCAATCAATAATTATATTATTTTTAAATAAATCAGATTCAGAAATAGATAAGATTTTAAAAAAATTATATATAAATCTAGATAAAAATTTTCAAAATGTGAACTTCTATGTTGGAATAGGAAAGCATACCAGTAGCATAGAAAAGCTTTATAAAGGATATGAAGAAGCTAGAAATGTAGCTAAGATAAATAGACTTCTAAGAAATAATAATGTTCATATTAGATATAGTGAACTAGGACTATATAGGCTTTTATTAGGGGTTGAAAATAAAGACATTATGAAAGAATTTCATGATGAGACTATAGGTGATTTAGAAGTTTATGATGAAGTTAATAATACGGATTATGTAGAACTACTTATTAATTATTTTGAAAATAATTGTAAAGTAAATGAAACAGCAAGTAGCTTGTATATACATAGAAATACCGTAAATTATAAGATAAATAAAATAGAAGAAATATTAGATTTAAATTTATCTGATATAGGAGATAGAAGTAAAGTATATTTATCACTTATGATAAGATACCTTATTTAGACAGACTTTTTTATTATACTAATTTTTTTTAGAAAATCAACTGTGCACATGCACAAATATTAATGTACGAAACAACATTGAGCTTGACTCCAATTAGTGGCAATATATTTATTGGCAAAAACATAGAAGGAGGTTCATCATGAACAGTCAAGCAATTATAAATAATACTAAAGAAGTTAGTAACAAAAAGAAATATTTTATGGTTTTTGTGTGCATGTTTATGCAAGCAATACCTTTTGGTATAGCACAGAACATACAACCGCTATTTATACCATATGTAATTAAAGATTTTGGATTTTCTTTAGCTGGATTTTCATTAATATTTACATTTGGGGCTATGGCTTCTGCAGCGTGTTCACCTTTTTTAGGTAAACTATTTGGTAAGATAAATATAAAAATTCTATTTATTGTAGGAGCTACATTATCAGGTCTTGGATTCATAGGATTTGGATTTTCAAAAACTTTACCAGAATTTTATATGTATTCAGCTATACAACAAATAGGCTGTGTAATGTTCTCGGGTCTAGGAGTACCTTTTGTAATAAATCATTGGTTCCCCAAAAAAGGAAGAGGTAAAGCTCTTGGTATAGCTTTTTCTGGGGGATCTATAGGTAATGTATTTTTACAACAAATAACTTCACAAATGTTAGCATCAAAAGGTGCAAGTTACAGTTATATATTATTTGGAATAATAGCAATAGCATGTAGTTTACCAGTCATATTATTATTAATAAGATTACCTAAGGAAGGTGAAGTTGAAACAGTAAGTAAAGGTGAAGCTACAGAAGAACATGAAAGTAATAATGCATTTGAAGGACTTGGAGCTAAGGCTGTAAGAAAAAATAAATTCTTCTGGATATTCTCTATAGGGTATGCAATAATAGCTATTTCTATATCAGCATTAAGTACTCAATATGCAACTTACTTTACAGGAGAACTAGGATTAAGTGCAACATTAGTTGGGACTTTAGGATCAGTGTTTGCATTATTCTGTTTGATAGGAAATGTTGTTGGTGGTGCTCTATTTGATAAAATCGGTACATTAAAGACTATGACTATATCAATGGTGCTTGAGTCAATTGCAGTAGTAGCACTATTATTATCAGGAAAAGTACATGGATTAGCATTCTTCTTCTCCATAGCATATGGACTTAATGTATATTCATATATGTCTGCACCAGCATTCATGGCTACAGATGTATTTGGTAAAAAAGAATCAAGTGTAATACTTGGAACTATAAGTTTATTATTTGCTTTAGGATTTGCATTTGGATCTACATTATTTGGAATGGTAGTAGATAACTTTGGATTTAGTGCTGCATGGATATTAATGTTAGTGTGTATATTCACTGGCTATGCATTATTACTTACATCGATAAAGAAAGTAAAAGAACAAAATATGGCTTTAAAAACAAGATAATAGCTACAATACTAAAATAATATTTATATAAATAAAATAAAAAATGATAGATAATATATCTATCATTTTTTATTTGAGAAAAATTTTCACATATATTAAGATAAGATATTTATTAAATTTCAATATATATGCAATTATATTAATAAAATCCATAAAATATTAGAAATAGGAGTATGTTATAAAAGAAGTAAGCCAGTGTAAATATAGTTAAATAAGAAAGAATTAAAATTTGTTAGATATATGAATGATATATATTATAAGGAGGAATAAAAATGTCAAATGCAATAGGATTTATTGAGACTAAGGGATTAGTGAGTGCGCTAGAAGCAGCAACAGTTATGCTAAAGTCTTCAGACGTAAAGTTAATAGGATTTAAAGAAATAGGTCTAGCTTTAGTTACAGTAATTATAAGTGGAGAAGAACAAAGTGTAAAAGATGCACTTGATACAGCTTCTGAGGCAGCAGGTTGCTTAGGTGAAGTATATGCAGTTAATATTATAAAAGATATACCAAGTGAGATTTTGGAAATAATAAAAAATTATAATACTTCTATTTAGAAAAAGGAATGTATTAAAATAATTTTTAGTACTTTGAATAGTATAGAAAGTTATTTTGATACATTCCTTTTGATTTCATAAAATATATTTACAATTATTTACAAAGTGAAATTAATATAATAATCTATATATGTAATTATTTTTTGGAATATAATATTTTATCTAAGAAAGGGGTGTTAGATTGAAAAAATATTTACCAGAGATAGGATTGGTTATTACTGCTATAATATGGGGTACTGGATTTATAGGTACTCAACTAGCATTAGATGGAGGTTTTACTCCTATACAAATTTTAACCATAAGATTTTTTATAGCAGCACTATTATTAAATATAATATTTTTTAAGCAAGTAAAAAAATATATAGATAATAAATCCATAAAAGCTGGAATTACATTGGGAATATTCTTATTTATAGCTTTTGAACTTCAAACTGTAGGATTAGTTTATACTACTCCGTCCAAAAATGCCTTTATAACTGCTGCAAATGTAGTTATTGTACCATTTATAGGATATTTGATATATAGAAGAAAAATTGATAAATGGGGTCTTATTAGTAGTATAGTAGCAATAATAGGAATAGGAATATTATCATTAGAAAAGGATTTTTCAATTAATTTAGGGGATTTTCTAACTTTACTTGGAGCTATTGGCTTTGCATTTCATATTTTTTATACTAGCGAATTTGCCAAAAAATATAATCCATTAATTTTAACTGCTATACAATTTAGCGTAGCTTTTATTCTTTCTTTTGTGGTACAAATAATGACAAGTGAAGTGAATATAAGTGTAGAACCAATTGCTTACTTAGGAGTTATATATTTAGGAATATTTAGTACAACTATTGGTTTTTTACTTCAGACTATATGTCAAAAGAGGGTTAGTGAAACTAAAACAGCAATAATACTATCTACTGAATCTTTATTTGGAACTATATTTTCAGTAATAATTTTTAAGGAAACAGTAACTGTGAAATTAGTTATGGGATGCTTACTAATATTTTCAGCTATAATAGTTTCAGAAACTAAATTATCATTCTTGAAAAATAGAGACCTAGAAAGTACAAAAGAGATGAGTGTAATTAAAGAAGATGAAAATATTACTCTAAGTTAAAATAAATTTAAGCTACTCACTTATAATATATAAAATTCTCATTTGTAATAATTTTTAGTATTTAATAAATATATTTGTTAAATAATAAATATGAAATAAATATTAAAAAGGAAGTGACAATATGCCTAAACATCCAAATAGAGTGCCTAAATATAATAAAAAACCAGATGCAATGAAAATTGAGGCAGCAAGAGAACTTGGAGTACATCATGTGACTGGTGCAGAAGTAAATGTAAACTTAGCAGCACAAGGAGAAAGTAAATATAGCAAAGATACAACTAGAAGGATGCATGATCAGAGAAGAGAATTAGCTTATAAAAAAAGACATGAATCAGAGTATAAAGAAGACTTAAATGATTAAATAGAAAAGTTAAATAAAAGCTGAACTATATAGTTTATAGTTCAGCTTTTATTTATAGTTAAATGTAAAATAATACAAAATATGCTAATATTAAACTAGGATTAAGATGTATAATCAAAGGGGGATATATATGAGCATATATTTAGATAATGCTGCTACCTCATATCCAAAGCCAAGGGAAGTAGCAGATGCAGTTTATGATTTTATGATAAATAACGGTACAAGTTCAGGTAGGGGTTCATATCAAAAGGCAATGGAATCTGATTTTTTTATTTACAATACTAGAAAAGAAATAGCATCACTATTTAACTTTAGTGATCCTAAAAAAGTAATTTTCACATCTAATGTAACAGAAGCTTTAAATATGGCAATAAGAGGGATATTAAAAAGTGGGGACCATGTTATTACTAGTAGTTTGGAACATAATGCAGTATGGAGATGCCTAAAAACCTTAGAAAAAGAAATAAATATAAGCATAACTAAAATAGATGCAAATAAAGAAGGGTATACAAATATAGAAGATTTAAAAAAACATATAAAAGATAATACATCTTTAATAGTATTTACTCAAGCTTCAAATGTATTAGGCACTATTCAACCGATAAAAGATATTGGTGCTATTGCAAGAAAACATAAAATACCTTTTTTAGTTGATGCAGCACAAAGTGCAGGAGCATTACCTATTGATGTAAAAGAGGATAATATAGATATACTGGCCTTTACTGGTCATAAAAGCTTATTAGGTCCTATGGGAACAGGAGGACTACTAATTAACTGTGAATATAATATAGATCCATTAAAAGTAGGAGGTACAGGTGGAGATTCAGCTTATGAATATCAGCCTGATTACTATCCTAATAAATTAGAAACTGGAACATTAAATGTAAGTGGAATTGTAGGACTTGGTGAAGCAGTGAAGTTTATAAAAAGTAAGGGGATTATAAATATACATAATAAAGAAAAAGAACTGGTTAAGTACGCTTTAGACCAATTAAAGTCTGTAAAAAACATACAAATCTATGGTCCACAAGATAGTGAGAGAATAGTTAGTGTAATATCTTTTAACATAAAAGGTATTAGGGCAGAAGAAGTAGCTTATGAACTAGATAGTAAATACAATATTATGGTTAGAGCTGGATTACACTGTGCACCTAGTGCTCATGAATTAATAGGAACAAAAGAAATTGGAGCATTAAGAATAGGTATTGGTTATTTTAATGAAAAAGAAGATATAGATAAATTAGTAAAAGCTCTAAATGAAATTCAAATTTAAAAGGGGAGTCAATATGTATTTAGATAAAATAAATTTAAGTTTTATTCAGCCTTGTACAACAGATTCATTAAGAATAAGAATAAAAGCAATAACTTCAAGAAATATAAGTGATCTATTTCCATTTTTAAACACATATTTAAAATCAGGAATATATAACAAAAAAGCAAATACTTTTACTTTTAACAAAGGTCCTAAGATTATTATTATGTATCCAGAAGCAATAAATGTATCTAAATTACTAAATGAAACTGATGCATTTGAAACTTTAGATTACATTAAAGAACTAATAAATAAGGTGGACGAAAAAAGAAGTGAAATTGAACCATCAGAAGAAATGAGAAAATTACCAAGTCCATTAGAAGTTTACACATACCTTCCTAAATTAAATTGTGGGAAATGTAAGGAACCGACTTGTTTAGCCTTTGCTACAAAGTTAATAAAAAATGAAACAAAGCCTAGAAGATGTCTTCATTTGTATGAAAAATGTAATGAGAATAATAAAGAAAAAATAGAAACTGTATGTTTGATGTTAGGAAATGATATTTAAATATTAAAAAGTATATTGATAATTTCATGAAAAAAATGGTAGAATAAATATGACTTATTGATTATAAAAAATTATTCTTTGTTTAAAGTTAAAAACTGGGGGTATATATAGTACCATGACAAAGTAAATAAAATTTATAATTAAAATAGATATTATCATTGGAGGGGAAAGAATATGAAAAAATTCGTATGTACAGTATGTGGATATATCCACGAAGGAGAAACTATAGAAGGTGTTGTATGTCCAGTATGTAAAGTAGGAGCTGACAAGTTTGAAGAAATGTCAGGAGAATTAAACTGGGCAGATGAGCATAGAATAGGTGTTGCACAAGGTGTAGATGAAGAAGTAATAGAAGGATTAAGAGCAAACTTCGTTGGAGAATGTACAGAAGTAGGTATGTACTTAGCAATGAGTAGACAAGCAGATAGAGAAGGATACCCAGAAGTAGCAGAAGCTTACAAGAGAATAGCATTCGAAGAAGCAGAACATGCAGCTAAATTTGCTGAATTATTAGGAGAAGTAGTTGTTGCTGATACTAAAGAAAACTTAAGAGTAAGAGTTGAAGCTGAGTACGGTGCAACTGATGGAAAATTAAAGTTAGCTAAGAGAGCTAAAGAATTAGGATTAGATGCTATACATGATACAGTTCATGAAATGTGTAAAGATGAGGCTAGACATGGTAAAGCATTCTTAGGATTATTAGAAAGACATTTCGGTAAATAAGATAATATAAATAATAAAAAGCAAGTCTAGAAATAAATTATTTCAGGCTTGCTTTTATTATTATTATTATTTATAGATTGCTTTTATAGGATCAAGTCGCGATGCCTTAAAGGCAGGCACTATGCCAAAAATAACACCTGTTAAAATAGTTATAATACTAGCAAATAAAATACTATTAATGCTAGGAACTGCTTTAAAAGGAAGATAATTAGTTATATAGTTAGTACTTATAAGACCTATAATAATTCCTAAAATACCTCCAAGAATAGTGATAAAAATAGATTCAATTAAAAATTGAAATAATATTGCTTTAGGCTTAGCACCAATAGCTCTTCTAATACCTATTTCTCTTTGCCTTTCAATAACAGAAACATACATTACATTCATAACTCCTATACCACCAACAAATAAAGATATTACAGTTATGATTAAAACTACCTTATTTATACCCGAAGTCATACTTTCTAATTCATATAGTTGAGATTCAGCCTGATAAGATAAATCTTCAGTATTATAAGAACCTTCTATATTAGGATGAAGATCATAAAGTCTTTCTATTACTCTATTAGCAACTTCAAAGACATCGTAATTCTTAGATGCTACTAAGTCTAGAGAATATATCTCAGTAGAATAGTCATATTGTTTGACTAATTTTTCAAAAGCTTTCTTAGGCAAATATGAAGTTGGCATATCATAATATTCTAAACTTTCATTATCAGCATAGGTAGAATTATAATCTATGGACTCATCTTCATTCATCAGAGAATTATCATCTAATACACCGATAACTTCAAATATATACCTACCGATAGTAATACCACGACCTACGGCATCCTCAGGATTTCCAAATAAGTCTATAGCATTTTGCGTAGTAATCATAATTACGTTTCTTTCTTCATCATCTAAAGAAAAGCTACGTCCATAAAGAGTTAAAGGACTTGAGTTTTCTTTAAAAGGAGATATATCTAAATAGGTCATTTTCTTATCAAAATACGCATCAAAAGCGTAAATAGAACTATCATCTATACCACTATCTGATGGACCAATTTTTTGAACACCTTCAATAAAAGATAACTCTTCAATATCACTATGAGTGAAGGGCGATAAAAATATACTAAATTCATTCATAGAAGTATCTGATGATTCAAAGTATATATTTGTTTTATTAGGACCTACATTAGTTATGGTTTTTCTTACTTCATCTTTTAATCCATTACCAATAGAGCTTATTAAAATAACAGAAGTAATACCTATGATTATCCATACTAAAGCAACAAAAACACGTAATTTATGACCTTTAACGTTTACTAGAGCATTTTTTATTATATCCATATTGGTACCTCCAATGAAGTAAAAGCGCCATCTTTTAAAGTGATAACCTCAGTAGCGTATTTAGTTAAATCTTGGTCATGAGTAACCATAATAATAGTTTTTCCATTATTATTAAGTTTTTTTAAAAGTTTCATAATTTCTTCACTTGTCTCACTATCTAAAGCTCCAGTAGGTTCATCTGCAAATATTATTTGAGGATTATTAACTAATGCCCTTGCAATAGCTATACGTTGTTGTTGACCTCCAGATAATTGAAGCGGAAATTGGTTTATTTTATCAAGTAAGCCTACAGAAGATAAACTTGCTTCTATAATAGCTTTCTTTTCTTTTTTACTAGATATTTTATTATAAATTAAAGGTAATTCAATATTTTGATATATATTTAAGGTTTCTATTAAGTTAAATTGTTGAAAAATAAATCCTATATTTTTATTTCTAAATACAGAACGCTGATTTTCATTTAATTTACTTACATTTTCATCATTAAAATAATAGTCTCCACCGTCAAATTTATCTAAGAATCCAAGAATGTTAAGAAGGGTAGTTTTTCCACTACCTGATTTCCCCATAATCATTACAAATTCACCCTTTTGGATATTTAGATCGATGTTTTTTAATACTTGTATTTTTTCTTTCCCTACTTTGTAATATTTCTTAATATTTTGGAGTTTTATTAGATTAGTCAATTTTTGGTTTCCCTTCAACATCAGAGTTTGAACTTTCATACATAGATAAGGATTGTCCTTCTTCCATTTCTTCAGTAGGGGTTGTAAGTATAATATCATTTTCCTTTAATCCAGACTTAACTACAGCAAATTCTTCATTTCTGCTTTCTATTTCAACTGATTGTTTTTTTAGGATACCTTCTAAGTCTTTAAATACATAGTATTTATCTTCTGATTCTAGGATAGAAGATGCGGGTATTTTTGAATAAGAATTATCCAATTTTATAGATGCTTGAACATGGAAGCCATTAACCAATCCTTCTTGGCTATCGAATGCAATATTTATGTCATAATAAGATAATGTGCTAGATTGTTGTTGATATTCGCTTGAGGAGTCTGTTGAAGGTCTTTCTGATATAAAACTTATTCTACCAGTTAAATTTTTATTTGTAGATAATATTAAAACTTTTGCAGTTTGATCAACTTGTATTTTTGCTAAATCCTGTTCGCTAGCTTGTCCTTTCATATAAAATTCATTAGTTTGTAATGTAATAAATCCACTTTGACTTTCAGATTCTTCATTTATAAAGACCTTTCCATCAAAAGGAGCAAGTGTTTTACTATAAGCATTTTCATTGAGTGATTTAATTTGTGCATTTAATTTATTTATTTCAAGGCTAATCGATGGGTCACTAACTTCTTGAGATGATTTTAATTCAGAAACTTGAGATTTAAGTTCGTTAATCTCATTTATTACTGATGGATTCTTGCAAGTAAAAAGTACACTACCTTTTTTTACAGATTGACCATTTTCTACTTTTAATTGGTCTATTTCTTCACCATCTGATAATGTAAAGTCTTTGCTATCCTTTGGTAGTACAATGCCATTAATAAAAACTTTCTCACTTTCTGGAATAGCATAAGTCTCTATAAATGATTCAGGTTCCTCACTATTAATTTTGTTATCTTTTCCTTTGTAGAAAAAATAGATACCTAGAGTTACACATAATACTGAGGTAAGACTTACAATGATTCTAAATTTTTTATTTTTGAATTTTTCTAAAAATAACATATAAACACTCCTTAAAATAATAATACCTCTATAAAATTATAGAGGTAAATAATGTAATAAGTCAAAACTTATTAAAAAAATTAATAAATTGTAACTTTTACAAGAAGTATAAATAGTATATGTTTTATGCTGTAAATTCAATTGATTTAGATGTAATAACATCTAAGTTTTTATAAAGTACGTATCTTATAATTCCATCTTTATTTTCTTTTTTAAGTTTATTTTCGAATCCTAGACTTAATATTGTTTTTAAACTGTATACATTTTCTGAGTTTACAACTGTAACTATATTTTTCATACCTTTACTAGCAGACACTTCTATTCTAGTTTCTAGTAATGTACGATGTAGAGAGTTGCCACGGTAGAAAGGATCAACCATAACAAATCCAGATATATAAGTATTTTCTATTTGGAATTCATCCATTCCCATTTCAATAAGCATATCCTCATATTCCCCTTGTGGGGCTTCACATAAAGCAGAAGCAACTAAGGTACCTTCTATATAACATCCTACTATAAAACCACCGTTATCTAAAACACCTTCTAAGTAAGAAGCATCACGAGACTTGAGCCAACTTTTATTGTCCATAGTACTGTTCACTCTATTGTATAAGTTAATAACGTCCTCAAATTTATCTTTAGTTATATAACAAATATCACCGTATAAATTTTCGCAAGGATTCCCGTTAAATTTAGATAATTGTATTGATTTTATCAATTAAGCACCTCCGAATCTCACAGGATAGACCTATGAATAAATTTATAAATTTTATGTCAAATTAAGAAGAAAAAATGCTTTTCTTACTAAGTAAATTTGTAAATTAAATATGTGTGTAACTAAGTAACAGACTTTATGTCATATATTTATTGTCGATAAAAAATAAGTATAAGATATTATAACATAATCTAAAGAAAATTAAAGTGGAAAAAGTCGATTTTTATCGAAAATTTTACGAAATGAGTAGAGCTGAATAAAAACTAAGGAAAACGATTGAATAATTGTAACAAAAAAAGACTTAGAAATCTAAGTCTTTAAATTAATAAATTAGTTAAATTTAATTAATCTTGATAATTTGCTAAAGCATTGCTAGCAGCAAATACTGCTTCTTCAACATATGTTATTGTATTTTCTATTTGGTATTTATTATTTTGCTTTTCTACATTCTTTAATGCATGATTTAAGCAACTTTGTGCACTTTGAAGTTGAGCGAATGCATCTTTTAATTCATCTTTAGAATTTTTCATGAATAACCTCCGGAATATTATAATTATAATTTTGATTTTAATTTCAGAATTTTTCCCACGAATTGCTAAAATATTTTAATATTTTGTATCTCGTTGACAATATATAAATTCGCTCTTATAAGTTAGTTAAGTAAACGAATTTTATGTGAAAAAATACTCAATAAAAGTATTTGCATTATAAAAATATATATACATATTTATGGTGAACTGAAATTAGAATATTAAATTACTAATGGGAAAATATAAGTATATAATTATAAAATAAGGAGAGTAACATGCTTAGATATAGAAAATTATCCTTTTTATTATGTATATTACTATGTATTACATTTTTACTAGGAATGAATAAACCAGAAAATATGGAAGGTAAAAAGATATTTAAAAATATAAGCGTCGAAAATATAGATATAGGAGGTCTAACTTATAAAGAGGCATTAAAAGAAATTAATAAATATTATAAAGAAAAAGATATAATTATTAATTATGATGGTAAATCATGGACTCTAAGGCCAGATGAAATAGAATTAAGCTATAATATAGAAAAAGCTTTGTCAGAGGCTTATGATTATACAGAAACAGAGAATAGATTTGAGAATATAAAAAGAAAAACAGGACTTATTTTTAAAGGTAATCACAATATAGAATTGAAAGCAACTTATAATGAAACAAAGTTAAGTAATTTCATTGAAAACATATGTAAAGAAATAGATATTTCTGTTACACAGGCTAGTGTTGAAATAAAGGATTCTGGTGAAATTATAAGAACACCATCAAAAGAAGGGAAAGAAGTACAAAAGATAAAATTAAAAGAAGATATTTATAATATGATTTGTGATAAAAAAATAAAAAGTCTAAATCTGCCTGTTAAAATTGTAAATCCCACAATAACTACTGAAGATATTCAGTCAATAAATACAGTATTAGGGCAATTTAGCACTAGTTTTAATGAACATAACTCGAGGGGTAGCAACATCCACGTTGCAGGGAAAAGTACTAGTGATAAACTAATAATGCCTTATGAAATGTTTTCTTATAATAAAGCTACAGGTGCAAGAAACTGGGTTAATGGGTATAAAAGTGCAAAGGTAATAATAGGCGGTAAATATGTAAATGGTGAAGGTGGCGGTGTTTGCCAGGTATCAACAACTATATATAATGCTGCTTTATTATCTGGTATGAGGATAGAAGAAGTACACAACCACACTATGCCATCTAGATATGTACCAAGGGGTAGAGATGCAGCAGTATCATACGGGTATACAGATTTCAAATTTAAAAATCCATACTCACATCCTATTTATATTAAAAATATTGTTAGTAATGGTGCAATAACATCAAAGATATATGGTTGCAGTCAAGATAGAGAAAAGTTATATATAAAAACTGAAGAAAAAATTGAAAAAACAAATATTACTGTTAAAACATACAGAGTTTACTTAGATGAAGAAAATAATAAAATAAGAGAAGAACTTATAGCAACAAGCAAGTATAAATTAAAATAGATGATTTTATTTTCACTATAGTGCCAATTTTATTAGTAATAATGTATAATTTATTAAGGATAGCTAGTAACAAAATACTACATTTACTAGATCAACCTTAATAAGTTATACATTTTTTTATTTAAGGTTTTATGTACTAATAAATAATATTGTTTTAAAGTAAAAGTAAAGGGTATATTTTTAATGTGACATTAAGAAACTTAGGATTAATAATGAAAATATAATAAATAATTAAATAAATATAGATATAGGAGGAGTAAATATGAAAAAATTTGTATGTACAGTATGTGGCTATATATATGAAGGGGATAGTGCACCAGAAGTATGTCCAGTATGTAAGGTAAGATCTGATAAATTTGAGGAAATATCAGGGGATATGAAGTGGGCTGATGAACATAGAATAGGATTAGCAAAAGGTGTAGATGAAGAAATACTTGAAGGATTAAGAGCTAATTTTGTAGGGGAATGTACAGAGATTGGTATGTATATAGCAATGAGCCGTCAAGCTGATAGAGAAGGGTATCCTGAAGTAGCAGAGGCGTATAGAAGAATAGCATATGAAGAAGCAGAACATGCTGCAAAATTTGCAGAGCTGTTAGGTGAAGTTGTAGTTGCAGATACTAAAGAAAACTTAACAGTAAGAGTTGAAGCTGAATATGGAGCTACAGATGGAAAATTAAAATTAGCAAAAAAGGCTAAGGAATTAGGACTAGATGCAATACATGATACAGTTCATGAAATGTGTAAAGATGAAGCAAGACATGGAAAAGCTTTCTTAGGATTACTAGAAAGACATTTTAAAAACTAAAAAATATAATTGGTCATATGACATATAATATATATTAATTATAGAATGTCATATGACCTATTTTATTGAAGATATATAAACTATCTAATATACAAATATATTAAATATTTTTGTGAATAAAACTACATAATTTTGTATACAATTACACAATTATAAATGATAAGGAATATTGAATTAAAAAATTAGCATGAAAGATAAAAATTTTACACTTAATTACTGGTAATTTATTACAAACTGTGTAAAGTATAGTATAATTTATGTATACAGAATATTATAATACAGTTAAAAAAATAATAATAATGTTGTTAGATTAAAATAAATATTATAGTTAAAATTATTAGGTCAGAATGGGGAATATGGATATGGGAAATAGAATAGTAAGTAAGAGATTATTAGCAGATAACATTTATCTAATGGAGATTGAATCAAAGAGAGTTTCAAAATCCGCAAAGCCTGGTCAATTTGTAATTGTTAAAATGGATGAAAAGGGAGAGAGAATACCTCTAACAGTTGCTGATTATGATAAAAATAAAAATACAGTAACTATAGTTTTTCAGGTAGTGGGAGCTTCAACTAAGTTACTAGCAAATCTAAGCGAGGGAGATTTTATAATGGACTTTGTAGGTCCACTAGGTCAACCAAGTGAGTTTATTAAAGAAGAAATAAGCACTTTAAAAGATAAAAATATTATTTTTATAGCAGGTGGAGTTGGGGCTGCTCCTGTTTATCCTCAAGTTAAATGGTTTAAAGAAAATAATTTAGATGTAGATGTGATAATAGGCTCAAGAAATAAAGACTTACTAATACTAGAAGATGAAATGAGAGCTGTTGCAAAGAATTTATATGTATCAACTGATGATGGTTCATATGGATATGATGGAAGAGTAACTGATTTACTTAAAGATTTAGTACAAAATCAAGGTAAAAAATATGATCATGCAGTAGTAATAGGACCTATGATTATGATGAAGTTCACAAGTATGTTAACAAAAGAACTAGAAATACCTACTATAGTTAGTTTAAATCCAATAATGGTTGATGGAACAGGTATGTGTGGAGCATGTAGAGTAAGTTTAGGAGATGAAATAAAGTTTGCATGTGTAGATGGGCCAGAATTTGATGGTCATTTAGTAAATTTTGATGAAGCTATGAGAAGACAAGCTATGTATAAGTCTGAAGAAGGAAGAGCACTGTTAGAGAGTGAAGATAGAGGAACTTCTCATCATAGTAATTGTGGATGTGGGGGGAATTAATATGGGGAATAAGATGAAAAGAACACCTGTAAGAGAACAAGAAGCAAGTAGAAGATCTAGAAATTTTGATGAAGTATGTTTAGGATATGACATAGAGGAAGCAGTACTAGAAGCGAATAGATGTTTAGGATGTAAAAAACCACAGTGTGTATCAGGGTGCCCTGTAGGAGTAGATATACCTGGGTTTATAAATAAGATAAAAGAAAGAGATATACAAGGTGCCGCTGAGATAATATCAGAAAATAGTTCTCTTCCTGCTGTATGTGGAAGAGTGTGTCCACAAGAAAATCAATGTGAAGGAAAATGTGTATTCGCTAGAAAGTCTGCATCTGTAGCAGTTGGAAAGTTAGAAAAATTTGTTGCAGATTGGTCAAGGGAAAACAATATAGATTTATCTAAAACAAAAGCTAAAAATAATAAAAAGGTTGCTGTAATAGGTAGCGGTCCGGCTGGTCTTGCATGTGCAGGAGATTTAGCAAAGAATGGTTATGATGTAACTGTGTTCGAAGCTATGCATGAAGCTGGTGGAGTTTTAACTTATGGAATTCCAGAATTTAGATTACCTAAAAAAGAGATTGTTCAAGCTGAGATAGATAACATTAAAAAGTTAGGTGTTAAGATAGAAACTAATGTAGTTGTGGGAAAAACTATAACTATAGATGAATTGATGGAAGATGAAAATTTTGAAGCTGTTTTTATAGGCTCAGGGGCTGGACTTCCAAAGTTTATGGGAATAAAAGGTGAAAATGCAAATGGAGTATTTTCAGCAAATGAATTTTTAACAAGAGTTAATTTAATGAAAGCCTATAGAGAAGATTATGCAACTCCAATAAGAGTTGGAAAATCTGTTGCAGTAGTAGGTGGAGGAAATGTTGCAATGGATGCAGCAAGAACTGCATTAAGACTTGGTGCTAATACTCATATTATTTATAGAAGAAGTGAAGCTGAACTTCCTGCTAGAGCTGAAGAAATACATCATGCAAAAGAAGAAGGCATAATATTTGATACACTTACAAACCCAACAGAAATTTTAGCAGATGAAAATGGAAATGTAAGAGGTATGATGTGTGTTAAAATGGAATTAGGAGAACCTGATGCATCCGGAAGAAGAAGACCAATAGTAGTTGAAGGTTCTGAATTTATTCTTGAAGTAGATACAGTAATCATGTCCCTTGGGACAAATCCAAATCCACTCATTACATCAACTACAGAGGGATTAAATGTTAATAAAAGAAAGTGTATAATAGCAGATGAAAATGGACTTACTTCAAGAAAAGGTGTTTATGCAGGAGGAGATGCTGTAACAGGAGCGGCAACTGTTATATCTGCAATGGGAGCTGGAAAAAAAGCTGCAAAAGCTATAGATGAATATATCAAAGAAAAATCACAATCAACAGAAATTCAATATGCATAAAATATGTTAATATAAAACAATATTGTTTTGTAAATGTGTAGCTACATCAAATAGTAGCTACACATTTTTTATTATCAAGTCTTACAATAATGAAATGTTAGTAATTAGAAAATATGATATAATACCTAGCATATATAAATTAACTAATGGAGGATTATTAATGAAATCAAGATTTGAAGGTGGTCTCTTAGGACTAATAGGAGTAAATATACTAGCCTGGATAGTTACAGTTCTGACATTCGGAATAGGGACACCGTGGGCAATGTGTATAAAATATAGATGGGAAGCTAAAAATACAATTATAGAAGGTAGACGGTTAGATTTTATAGGTAGTGGGTCTAGCTTGTTTTTACATTATATAAAGTGGTGGTTATTGACTATAATAACTCTTGGGATATACGGATTCTGGTTATATATAAAATTATTACAATGGAAAACAGAAAATACAGTATTTGTAGACTAATAAAAAGTGTAGTAGCTTTAATAATGGGCTTCTACACTTTTTTATTATAAATAATACAAAAAAATGTAAACCGAAAATTAATCTGATATAATTATAGTGAATAAAAGAATAATTTTATTAATTGTAAATTTATATTAGGAGGAGTTAAATGGGGGATAATGAATTATTGGGTATTGAGCCCATTAGTAAGTTATTGCTTAAGTATTCTGTTCCGGCTATTATAGGGATGATGGTAAATGGGTTATATAATATAGTAGACAGAATTTTTATTGGAAATATACCTAATGCTGGATCATTAGCAATAACTGGATTAGGTATTACAATGCCTATAATGACAATAATATTAGCTTTTGGTATGTTGATTGGTATTGGAACAGCAACAAATATGTCCATAAGACTAGGTCAAGGAAAAGCTGAAGAGGCTAAAGATTTAGTACAAAATGCTATGACACTAGCATTGTTAATAGGAGCTACAATTACATTTTTAGGAATAATATTTGCAGATAAAATTTTAATGTCATTTGGAGCAAGTGAAAGTACTTTACCATATGCAAAAACATATATCAATATTATTTTAATAGGTTCAATACCTAATTTATTTGCATTTTCTTTAAATCATATCATTAGAGCTGATGGAAGTCCAAAAATATCGGCATCAATAATGGTTGTAGGCTGTCTTTTAAATATAGTTTTAGATTGGATATTTATATTCAAGTTTAATTTAGGAATTAAAGGAGCAGCAATTGCAACTATAACATCTCAAGGTGTAACAGCAGTATTAGGAATATATTATTATATATCAGGAAAATCAAATCTAAAAATTAAAAATATCAAATTAAAATTAAACAAACATTTGATTAAGGTAATCTTTGCAATTGGAGTATCTCCTTTTTTTATGCAAATTGCTGCGAGTATGGTTCAAGTAGTTTGTAACAATTCTTTAAGAAAGTATGGTGGTGATTTAGCAATAGGAGCCATGACCACTGTTGGATCTATATCCATGATATTCTTAATGCCTATATTTGGGATGAATCAAGGTTCGCAACCTATAATAGGATTTAATTATGGAGCAAAACAATTTAATAGAGCTAAAAAGGCATATATACTATCTTGTAGCGCAGCCACGTTATTACTATTAATTGGAACAATAGTAGTTCAAGTATTTCCTCATATTATGATAGGTTTATTTAATAAAGATCCTGAGCTTATGGATATATCTACAAGAGGTATTAGAGTGTATTTGCTTATGATGCCAATAGTAGGAATATCAATCACAGGTACAAATTATATTCAATCTATTGGAAAAGCAAAAGTTGCAATGATTTTAAGTCTTTTAAGACAGGTAATAATATTAGTTCCATCATTAATTATCTTACCAAGAATTTTTGGTCTGAACGGTGTTTGGATGGCTCAACCTGTAGCTGACTTTATATCTACATCAATAATAGCAGTGATTATTATTAAAGAATTAAGAAGCTATAAAGTTGAAAATAAAAGATTAAATGAAGATTTAAACATGAAAATAGAAATAGCAATTGAAGAAGATTTAAAATAGGCCTATAGTGGCTGAAATAAATATTGAGAGAGCATATCATTTACTTAGTGTAGAATATAATAGTTAACCTTTACAAATAATAATTAAATAAAAAAATTATTGAGGTGAACTATGAAAAAGAAATTACTGTATATAAGTGTAAATTCAAAACCTGAAGATTTATCTTCAAGTAAAACTGTAGCAAGGGCATTTATAAATAAGTTTCTGGAAAAATATAATGATTTTCATGTAGAAGAAGTTGATTTATATAAAGATCATATTCCAAGATTAGAGTATCAATATTTTGAAGGTAGAAACGCAATAATTAAGGAAGAAGATGCTGAAAAATTAGACGCAAAAGATCAAAAAGAAATAAAGAGAATAAGAGAATTATGTGACCAATTTGTAGATGCACAAGTATATGTAATTGCATCCCCAATGTGGAGTTTATCTTTTCCTGCACCATTAAAAGAATATATAGATTGTATAGTGCAAGTAGGCAAAACTATTGAATTTGTAAATAATAAACCAAAAGGTCTTTTAGATAACCAGGGAAGAGTATTAGTATATATTGAATCCTCAGGAGGAAAAATACCATGGATATTAGATCCTGTTATGGATAAAGGAGAAAATTACGTAGCAAGTATAATGAGAACCCTTGGTATTAAAAAAGTAGAAGAGCTTATGGTAAGCGGAACAGATACCACAGAAGAAGAAAGACAAGAAGCTATATCAAATGCAATTGAAAAAATAGATGAAATAATAAATTCAATAAGTTTATAATAATTGCTTATAAGATAATTAATTTTTTTATTTAGATATTGAGATATGTATTAGATTTAAAATTTTAAGTTGGATTATATTTTTTACGATATATGTATACCAATAGATATATCATTACAATATATGTTTATCGAATTAAGTAGTACAGTTTTTTATAAAATGTTTAAAAATTTATTGATTAAAGATTTAAAGTGAAAATATTATGCTATTGTTTAAGATATTGATTTAATAAATTTAACTTTAAATAAAAAAGAAACGCATTTATTAAGTGTGTTTCTTTTTTATTTCTCAGTTTTTTATTCATTTTAGCGCATATTTCTAAATGTAAAAAAATATGAAATTATGAAAAAATTAAATATAAATATAAGATGATTTTCTTTATAAAAGATGTAAATTGACTAATACTATATAAAGAGGAAGAAAAAGATTTGATTAAAAAGATATTGATGAAAAATACGACTAATACTATGACATATTAACTAAGTAACATCAAAGGAAGGGGAGTCGAGGTTATGAGCAAAAATATAAGTAAAAAAATTAGTACCTTTATAGTAATTTGTTTATTATTAATTGGAGTAAGTACAAAATTTGGATTTACTTATGCGAATGATTATGAATTAATAAAAAATGAATATATTTATTTAAATACAATTACAGATATAATGTATAATTTATCAACTGAAATTGGCAAAGGACCATCTAAAAGTACAGGAAAAAAAGCATATATAACAATAGATGATGGACCTTCCAAATATACTGATGATATTATTAATACACTAAATAAGCATAATGCAAAAGCTACTTTTTTTATGATAGATAGAAATATGAAGTTATATCCTAATCAAGTAAAAAACATTATTGAAAATGGAAATACACCAGGATTTCATAGTGTATCACATGATATTCATAAGTTATATAAAACTAACAAATCTGCTAAAGAAGAATTTGATATAAATAGACAGACATTATTAGAGGTAGCAGGTATAGAATCAAGTGTAGTGAGGTTGCCTTATGGAAGCAAACCATATACACCGCATAAATGTTATGAAGAATTAGTTGAAGCAGGATATAAGATGTGGGACTGGGATATTGATACAGAAGATTGGAAGGTTAGTTCAGAACAGGCTCTAGAAAATGTTAAGTTATATTCAAAAGGTAAGGATAATATCGTTGTGTTAATGCATGAGAAAAAGCAGACGGCAAAATCTTTAGATAGAATTTTAAAATATTTATCTGAAGAAGGTTATGAGTTTGTACCTATAGATGAAAGTGAAACGCCACAAAACTTTTGGTTAAAGAATTTTAAATAGTAAAATATAATAAATGAGGTGAAAATATTTGAAGAAAATACTATATTTCACTTTAATAAGTATTATAAGTTTGTGTTTTAATGGTTGTAGTAAAAGTTATATTGCTACTGTAAATGGAGTAGAGATTACAAAAGATCAATATGAAAATGCAATGAATATAATAGAAGCTACAGGGAATTATGTAGATAATGGATATATTAAAAATTTAAAAGAAAATACAGAAAAAAAATATAAAACAGATTTAAAAAGTGTTATTATTTCATTATTAGTAGAAAATGAAGTTGTCTATCAACAAGGTAAGCTATTAGACTTAGAACCAACTAAAAAAGAAATTGATATAAAATATGAACAGCTAATAAAATCTATGAATGATAACAAAAAATATAAGAGTCAAATGGAAAGTGCAAATATAGATAAAAAATATTTATTAGAATTAATAAAGAAAGATATAACTATAGAAAATTATAAAAAAGCTTTTCAAGATAATATACAAATAAGTGAAGATGAAATGCTAGAATATTATAATAGCAATAAAGAAAAATTTAAAGTAAATGAAGTAAGAGCATCTCATATACTAATTTCAACATTAGATAAAAATAATAATGAAGTTAGTAAAGAAGAAAAAAATATGCTAAAAGAAAAAGCTAATAATATAAAAGAGGAAATAAAAAATGGAGAAAGCTTTGAGGCTTTAGCTAAGAAGTATTCAGATGATAGAAAAAGTGGAAAAAATGGAGGAGACTTAGGATATTTCACAAAGAATGAAAAAAATATTGAATTTACAAGTAAGGTATTTAAGTTAAAAGAAAAAGAGGTGTCAGATGCTTTTGAAACATCCTATGGATATCATATAGTTAAATTAACAGAAAAAAGGAATTACGTAAAAGAATATAGCCTATGTAAAGAGGAAGTAAAACAAAATATTTTAAATGAAAAATATATTGAGCATGTAGAACGATTGAGTAAAGAAGCAAAAATAAAATCATAAAAAATTGAATGAAAATGGATGTTTCAAAGTATAAAAATGTTTTGAAACATCTATTTTTATTGAAATAAAGTGATATAATTAATTAGATAAGGAGATTTTAATAAATTAGGAGGAAAAATGAAGGATAGGTTAGATTTAACGAATGGGAGTATAAGTGATAAATTAATAAAATTAGCATTACCAATTATGGGAACATCATTTATACAAATGGCATACAACCTTACTGATATGATGTGGGTAGGTAGAGTTGGTAGTAATGCAGTGGCAGCAGTAGGAACAGCAGGATTTTATCCTTGGCTAGCTATGGCATTTATTATGATATCAAGAGTAGGAGGAGAAGTTAAGGTAGCGCAAAGTATAGGTGAGAATAATATAAAACATACTAAATCATATATTAAAGCGGCTATAGAAATAAATATTATTTTATCAATTATATACTCGGTTACTTTAATTATATTTAATAAAAATTTAATAGGTATTTTTAAATTAGGAGATTTAGAAGTTATTTCTATGTCTAGACAGTATCTGATAATTATAGCTTGTGGAATGATATTTTACTTTATAAATCCTGTACTTACAGCAATATTTAATGGACTTGGTAATAGTAAAACTCCTTTTAGAATTAATACAATAGGGCTTATAGCAAATATCATATTAGATCCAATATTAATTTTTGGATGGTTTGGACTACCTAAGCTTGGTGTAGTCGGGGCTGCTATAGCAACTATTACAGCTCAAATAATTGTTACAATATGTTTTGTATTTAAAATTGTTAAACAGAAAGATGAATTTTTTAAGATAAAATTCTTTAGAAAAATAGAAATAGAGTATTACAATACGTTATACAAATTAGGATTACCAGTAGCTATACAAAATGGTATGTTCACATTGTTTTCTATGGCTATAGGAGTGATAGTAGCATCGTGGGGACCAGTAGCTATAGCAGTACAAAAAGTAGGATCTCAAATTGAATCTATTTCATGGATGACTGCTGATGGATTAGCAGTAGCCTTAGGTAGTTTTGTAGGGCAAAATTATGGTGCGAAAAATTATGATAGGATAAATAAAAGTTGTAAAATTGGAATCCTAACGGCTATAGGATTGGGGATAATTACAACATTAATTTTAGTATTTTGGGGAGAGAATATCTTTACTTTATTTATAGATGAAGAAGATGCAATAATCAAAGGTGGTATGTATTTAAAGATATTAGGATACTCTCAATTATTTATGTGTTTTGAAATAATAATAAGTGGTGCATTCAAAGGTCTTGGAAGAACATATATATCATCTATTATTGTTACCATTTTAACTGGAGCAAGAATACCTATGGCATACTTATTATCCAAACCTGAATATTTAGGATTAGATGGTATATGGTGGAGTATTAGCTTAAGTAGTATATTTAAAGGAATATTACTATTAGCTATATTTATAGTTTTAATAAGAAAAAATAAATTATATCCACAACCTGAATCAATTAGAAATTTCAAAGAAGAAATAGCATCATCTTCTCAAGAGTAGAATATAGTTTAAATGTTATAAAAATAAAAAGTGTCTATTTAAATTTAACATTAAATAGACACTTTTTATTTTTATAGATTATTGAAAGTACAAATATAAGTAAACAATTAAAAATTAATATGATTTAATTTTCTCGTTAAATTTATTGTATACTCCGATCATATAAGGTTCTGAAGAGTAAGAGTCTACTTTATCAATTGGAACCCACTTTACTCCTTTTGTTTCATCTTCATTAACTACGAGTTCTTCATTTTCATCAGCTTCTAGTAAATATGCAACTGAAAGATGTAAGTGCGAAGATACATATTCCCCATTCTTCAAATGACCATTTACAGTAAGGACATCTAAAGAGAATATATCTTTACTTATAGATTTTATGTTTTTTAATCCAGTTTCCTCAGAAGCTTCTTTTATTGCAACTTTTAATAAATCACTATCTCCATCGGCATGACCTCCTGTCCAAGACCAAGAATTGTATATTTTGTGAAAAATCATAAGTGTCTTATCTCTATTTTTATTTACGATATATCCAGAGCTAGTTATATGTGCTAATGTATTTTTTCTAGTAAGAACATCAGAAAAATTATTAATACAGTTGAGTATTAAGTTTTTATCTTTTTGTTCTTGTTCATTATAAGGAATATAGGATTTTATTTCTTTTATATAATTCATAGAGGTTCCTTTCTTTAAAGTATTTTGGGATAAGTTTAAAATTAAATATTATATTTAATATTATCATATTTTATAAATTTATTGATAAATTCTAAGAATAGAATAAATATTAAGATATAAATAATACTATAATTAAAGCATAGAGTTAATAGTTTGAAAAGGAGAATTGAAATGCTTTCTAATTTTTTAATAAAAAGTTTTATAAAAAATAGTGAAGATATTGAAAATGAACAAGTTAGAAATAAGTATGGAAATCTAGCAGGTATAGTTGGTATAATATCTAATTTAGCCTTAGTTATTACAAAAATAATCGTAGGGTTTATAACTTCAAGTGTATCCATTACGGCTGATGGATTTAATAATCTTTCAGATACAGCATCCTCTGTTATTACTATAATAGGGTTTAAGTTAGCAAATCGACCTGCAGATAAAGAGCATCCATTTGGACATGGTAGAGTTGAATATATTTCAGCGTTAATTGTAGCATTTATGGTAATGCTTGTAGGACTTCAATTTATAAAATCATCTATAGACAGAATATTAAATCCAGTGACTATTAGATTTGAAGTTATACCGTTTATATTATTGTTTATTTCAGTAATAGTAAAAATATGGCTTAGTAGGTTTAATAAATTTATAGGTGAAAAAATTAATTCAGCAGCTCTAAAAGCAACAGCACTTGATGCGCTAGGAGATGTATTTACTTCAAGTTGTGTTTTAATATCTTTTTTAGCATCAAGATATACAGTATTGCCAATAGATGGTTATGTTGGTCTTGTAGTATCTGCTGCAATTCTTTATGCAGGATTTTCTTTGGTAAGGGATACTATAAGTCCTTTGCTTGGAGAAGCACCTGATGAAAATTTGGTTAAGAATATTAAAGAAGGGGTATTATCATATAAACATATAATTGGAGTCCATGATTTAATAATCCATAACTATGGTGTTGGAAGATGTATGGCATCTATACATGCAGAAATTCCTTCTAATATAGACATTGTAACAATACATAATATTATAGATTCTGCGGAAAGAGAAATATCTGAAAAATTAAATATATATTTGGTAATTCATATGGATCCAATGTGCATACACTGTGAAATTATTAATGGAGAAAAAGAAAAAGTTGAAAAAATAATTAAAAAATATGATTGTGTAAAATCCATGCATGATTTTAGGCTTACAGAGGGTAACTCTAAAAAGAATCTGATTTTTGATGTGGTAGTAGATGCTGGTATGATAAATAGTAAAGAAGATGAAGAAGAATTGAAAAATAGTATTATAGAGGATATAAAAATATTGAACCCAGAATATAATTGCATAATTACCATAGACAAAGAATTTTAATTAAAATGATTTTAAAGTAAAAACATCAAAAAAGTTACAATTAAAAATAATATATACCATTTTTTGTAATGATAATGTATAATGAGAAGATATTTTAAAATTTCATCAAAGGAAAGGTGTTGATTACAAATGAACATATGTATAATTGGAGCGGGAAATATTGGAACGTACTTAGCAGCTTATATATCTATGAAAAAAGATTGCAAGGTATGGATACATACTTCAAAACCACACTTATTTAAGGATGAACTTACTTTAATTGAAGAGGAAAAAAACTTAGAACATAAGGTCAAGTTACATTGTGTTACTGATAGTCTAGAAGAAGGGGTAAGAGATGCTGATTACATATTAATAACGCATCCATCTTTTTTAATTGAAAAAACAATTGAAGAAATAAGCAATTATGTAAAACCAAATACTGTTATAGGTCTTATACCAGGTTTTGGGGGAAAAGAGTATTTTGCAGATAAACTAACTAAAAAAGGGTGTATTTTCTTTGGAACGCAGAGAGTTCCATCTATAATAAGGTTAGAAAAATATGGAGAATGTGTTGCACTTAAAGAGAGAAATCCATTTATGAAAATAAGTGCAATACCAAGCAAATATACTGAAAAAGTATGCTCAGAAATGACAAAATTAATAGATATTCCTTGTGAACCAGTAAAAAATTATTTATCTATTACTTTATCACCGTCAAATCCACTAATGCATCCATCTAGATTATATGAGTTATTTAAAGATTACAAGCATGGAGAAACTGTATATGATAGAAGTCCACTATTCTATGAAGAATGGGGAGATGAAGCATCAAGAATGTTATTAGATTTAGATGAGGAACTTGGACAAGTTTTTCAATCATTAAATGAAAATAATGATTTTGATGAAAATAATATAGAGAAGATAAAGATTAGATTTGAAACAGAAGAACCAAGTGTATTAAGTAATAAAATAAGGACAGCACCTGGTTTTCAGGGTATAGGTTCACCAATAGTCGCTTGTGAAGGTGGATATATACCAGACTTAAGTTCTAGATATTTTATAGAGGATATTGAATTTGGTCTTTGTATTATAAAATCATTTGCTGAGCTTTGTAAGATAGAAACACCAAAGTTAGATGAAGTTATAATTTGGTCACAAAGATTATTAAAGAAAGAGTACTTAATAGACAATCAATTAAAGGGAAGAGATTCTAAAGAATTATTAATTCCTCAAAATAGAGGTATTAATACAAAAGAGCAATTAATAGATTTTTATAAAAACTTATAATATATATTATAAATAATAAAGGGGATATCTTATTGAAATTAGGATATTCCCTTTATTATTTTATGATTGTAATTTTAAGCTGTTTAATAATATTTTATCTGGGAAATTTATATTTAACTAATCGAAAGGAGCACTCATATGAAAGAAGATAAAATAATAGAAGATCCAAGGTATAGACAATGTAATAAGGAAGCTATTATGGGATTAATACTAGGTATAGCGAACTTAATATGGTGGTTTATATGGGGATATGGGCTAGGTTCAAAACCTGTTAGTGAATACACATATATATTAGGTTTTCCTACATGGTTCTTCATGAGTTGTATAGTTGGAGGGATAGTATTTTCTATACTAACAGTAATAATGATTAATAAATATTTTAAAGATATGCCTTTAGAAGGATTGACTGAAGAAGAAATAAAAAAATATAGGGAGGAGTTTGAATAATGAACAATATAAATTATGGTGTTTTAATTCCTATATTATTATATTTCTTAGTGGTTTTTGCTGTAGGTTTTTATTCGATGAAGTTTGTAAATGAAGCAAGGAACTCTGAGAACAAAGAAAATGGATTTATGGATGAATATATGACGGGAAACAGAGGTTTAGGAGGATTTGTACTAGCTATGACATTAGTTACTACATACCTAAGTGCAGGAAGTTTTATTGGAGGACCTGGTACAGCATATACTCAAGGACTAGGATGGGTGTTTTTGGCGATGGCGCAAATGCCAACAGGGTATTTTACACTTGCAGTATTAGGTAAAAAATTTGCAATAATAGCTAGAAAAATAAATGCAGTTACAATTACCGATTTTCTAAGAGCTAGATATAAATCTGATGTTGTAGTAATAATAACTTCATTATCAATTGTAGTGTTTTTCATTGCAGCTATGGCTGCCCAATGGGTAGGAGCATCAAGGCTTTTACAGGGTTCGGTAGGACTTGACTATAACCTAGCTCTAACAGTTTTTGGAATTACTGTAATAGTGCATACAGTGATTGGAGGATTCAGAGCAGTTACAATATCAGATACTGTTCAAGGTATAATAATGACTATAGCGACTATTACAATATTTATAGGAACAATAATAGCAGGTGGTGGAGTGGAGAATATTATAACAAATATGGCTTCAATAAATGAAGGGATGATAACTCCTTTTGGTGTAACAGAAGGTAATATGACTATTCTTTGGGTGACTTCATTTTGGATTTTAGTAGGTTTTGCAGTTGTAGGTATACCATCAGTTTCTCAAAGGGCTATGAGTTACAAAGACACTAAGAGTTTACATCAAGGTATAAAATATGGAACTATAATTTCTATGATTTTACTTTTAGGAATGCACTTAGTAGGAGCTTTTGCTATAACATTAGTCAGTGGTATAGATTCAGGAGACTTAGTAATACCAACACTTACGACACAGTTATTCCCATCAGTAGTTGCAGGCATACTTCTTGCAGGACCTCTTGCATCTATTATGTCTACAGTAGATTCACAATTATTAGTTGCATCAGGAACAATTGTAAACGACTTATATACAAATTATATAAATCCAAAAATAAAAAAAGATTCTAAAAAAATAGGTAAAGTTAGTATACTAGCAACATCAGTGATAGGTATAGCTATTTATTTAGTAGCATTTAATCCACCTGATTTAATTGTTTGGTTAAACTTATATGCAAATGCAGGGATAATATCGACATTCTTATGGCCAATAGTATTAGGTCTTTACTGGAAGAAAGCAAACTCTTATGGAGCAATTGCTTCTATAATTTCAGGTATTACAACATATATACTATTTAGTGAAATTTGGCCAAGACCATTTGGATTACATACGATTGTATTACCTCTTTTAATTTCATTAGTTCTTTTTATCATAGTATCAAGTATTACTAAAAGACCAGATAAAGAAACTATAGAAACTTTCTGGGGTGTATATTATAAAGATTAAATAGCGTTTATAGTTTTATTGAGTGGAGTAATATTAGGTGGAATTGGATAATAATTATAAAAAATTTTAAAAAGTATCTCAAATAACTATTATTGCAATTAATTTGGGATGCTTTTCTATTTACTTTAATATAGTGTATTTTTAGTGTTTCTATGGAGTGGTTTTAATATAATGTAGACAATATGTTATAATTTATCGTGAAAATAATCAAATATAGACTTATATCAGAAATATACAATAAAGGTTGGAAAATAAAATGAATAAATATAAGAATGTATCTAATAAGTTCGAAATAATTAATATAAAACATAAGAATATAGATATTGATGCTAATGTAGTATATAGAAAAAGAAAGAGCATTACTATTCAAATTAAGCCTAAATATGAAGTAACCATAATAAGTCCTTATGGTGTTCCTAAAAAAATATTAAAGGATCTTTTAATACAAAAAGGGGATTGGATACTAAAGAAATTTGAAGAATATAAATCTGTTGAATATTTATTCAAAGAAAAAGAGTTTATAGATGGAGAACAATTTATGTACTTAGGGCATGAATATAAACTTAAAATAATAAATGATATAGATGAAGAAGTTTTTATAGATAATAATTGTTTAGTAGTTAAGGTTAAAAATACTGATAAAGAATATATAAAAAAAATATTGAAGAAGTGGTATAAAGAAGAAAGTGAAAGACTTGTATTAGAAAGATTAATTTACTGTAAAGAAAAGTCTAAGCAAATGAAACAATTAACACCAAGCAAATTAAAAGTTAAGGAACAAAAAAAGAGATGGGGAACTTGTACTTCAAAAAGAGCTATATATATAAATTCAAAAATATCTATGGCAAAAATAGAGGCTATAGATTATATACTAGTGCATGAATTTAGCCACTTAGTACATATGAATCACTCTAAGGATTTTTATAAACTTGTAAAAGAGATAATGCCTAATTATAAAGAAGAGAAAAAATGGTTAAAAGATAATTCTTACAAATTAAAGTTATAGTATAAAAATATAAATATTTATCTTTCAAAAGTTGCATATAATTTTAATAATGAATATGTAGAGTAAGGAGGAAAGATAAAATGGCTAATAGTAGCAACAATATAAATACTAGTAGTAATAGTAAAAAAGCTACTAGTGAATGTACAAATAATTCTAGTAGCACAACGTCTCAGCAGTGCCTAGGCTTAGCGTCTATTAGCTATGCAGATTATGTTATTCTATCTGCAACTTTATCTTTTGCTATTGCAGAGGAATTAAACGATTTAGATTTAGATATGCTTATTGTGTTTTTTGGTATGGTAACTTCAGATTTAGCTCTTCTAAGAACTAAGCGTGGAATAACAAATGCTCTTTCATCACAAGATACGTCAGAAGAAGCGATTATAGGTTCAGAAGAGGCATCTGAAGGAGGAGAAAGTATAGCATCAGTATCATCAGCTTTAAGGGGGAAAAGTAGGAAAAAAAGTAAACGTATTAAGAAGATTAAGAAGAAGAAACGAAAATCAAGTAATGGAGATTCATTAAAAGGAAATAAATAAAAATTCTGAAAATTTCAAAAATACTGTTAACAATATAATATTAACTAAATATAATTGTATTAAGTTAATTAAATAAAAAATAAAAGCTAAGATGGAGACAAAAATATTCAAGATATTAATCACAGAGAGCCAATGTTTGCTGGAAATTGGCATTAATATGAGTATATAATGATCACTCCTAAGCTTTCATACTGAATTTACCAGTAAGTATGAACGTATGCTAACGTTATATAGCTATGGTTTATATAGACCTGAATAATGAGAGATAACTATAATTTATAGTTATAAGATAAGGTGGTACCGCGGAATATAACTTTCGTCCTTATATGCAAATTAATTTTGCCTATAATGATGGAAGTTTTTTTATTATCTAATATCTTTAGTTAATATAAGGAGGAAGATTTACATGGAGAGAAGCTTATATGCTAATTTAAGTCAAGGTATAGATTCTTTTTTAAGAGTAGCAATGATACTTAGAAGAAAAGAAATAGCTGTAAAAGCTATAAGTATGACTACAGATAATTGTGATAATACAGGAATGGAATTAATAATAAATGAGGAAATTACATCTTTACAAGAAGTGATAAATTACATGAATAAGTTATATGACGTTAGAAATATTACTGTACTATAAATTATTGATTTAGTTACTTTAATTTAAATATAGAAATTAATATAAAAAATATAACAATTTATATGAGTGTATTACAGATAGAAGATAAATATCAGATGATAATGAAAGTGATTCACTTTTGATAATTACAACTATTTAGTAAGGGGGGAAAATAATGAGAAGTGAGAAAGTAAAGGTTGGATTAACAAAGGCACCACATAGGTCATTACTAAAAGCTAGTGGCTACACTGATGAAGAAATAAACAAACCCTTTGTAGGAATTGTTAATTCTTTCAATGAGATAGTGCCAGGACATATACATTTAAGAGAATTAGCAGAATCTGTGAAAAGAGGAGTTTTAATAGGTGGGGGAACTCCATTAGAATTTCCAGCTATAGCTGTATGTGATGGAATAGCAATGAATCATGAAGGAATGAAATATTCTTTAGTAAGTAGGGAAATTATTGCTGATAGTATAGAGATAATGGCAAAAGCACATGGATTAGATGGTTTAGTTCTTATGCCAAGTTGCGATAAAGTCGTTCCTGGAATGTTAATGGCAGCTGCGAGATTAAATATTCCATGTATTGTTTTAAGCGGAGGACCAATGCTAGCAGGCAACTACAAAGATGAAAGAGTTGACTTAATAAGTACCTTTGAAGGTGTAGGAAAGGTGACCAATAATGAAATGAGCATAGATGAACTTTTGGAATTAGAAGAAGTCGCTTGTCCTACATGTGGATCTTGTGCAGGTATGTTTACTGCAAATTCGATGAATTGTATGACAGAAGGGTTGGGAATTGCATTAAGAGGAAATGGAACTATACCAGCAGTTTACTCTGAGAGAAAAAGATTAGCAAAAAAAACAGGTATTAAAATAATGGAACTAATAGAAAAAGATATAAAAGCTAGAGATATAATGAATGAAAAAGCTTTTGAAAATGCTTTGGCCTTAGACATGAGTTTAGGTTGTTCAACGAATACAGTATTACATTTAAGTGCCATTGCTCATGAAGCTAAAGTAGATATGAATTTAGATATAATAAATGAAGTGAGCTCTAGAGTTCCTAATTTATGCAAATTGAGTCCTGCAGGCAATGATTATATTGAGGATTTAAATAAGTGTGGTGGCATTTATGCAGTTATGAATGAATTAAATAAGTACAAATTAATAAATTCAAATATTATGACATGTGAAGGCAAAACTGTAGGTGAACTTTTAACTGAAAAAACAAATAATAAAGTGATAAGAGATATAGATAATCCATATTCAAAAACAGGTGGAATAAAAGTATTAAGAGGGAATTTAGCTTTAGATGGTGCTGTAATTAAGAAATCTGCATTAGATTCAAAAGTAGTAGAATTTGTGGGAAAAGCGAAAGTATATGATAGTGAGGAGGAATGTGTAGACGCAATATTGTCAGGGAAAATAAAATCTGGTGATGCAGTCATTATTAGATATGAAGGACCTAAAGGAGGTCCAGGGATGAGAGAAATGTTAACTCCTACATCGGCACTTTGTGGTATGGGTCTTGATGCTGAGGTTTGCTTGATTACTGATGGTAGATTTTCAGGTGGTAGTAGAGGATTTGCAATAGGTCATGTATCTCCTGAAGCTGCAGAGGGTGGATTAATAGCTTACGTATGTAATGGAGATTTAATAAAAGTAGATTTAGAAAAAGGAAGTATAGATCTTTTAATAGATGAAGAAACTTTAGCGAATAGAAAAGAAAATATTGAAATTAAGTCAAAACAACTTAGTGGTTATTTGAAAAAATACGCTTCTTTAGTAAGCTCAGCAGGTAAAGGTGCTATATGTGATTAGAAAGATAAATTAACATAAGGAGGTGCTATATGAAAGGTTCAAACGTTGTACTAGAGTGTCTAAAAAAAGAAGGTGTAGAGACTATATTTGGATATCCAGGTGGAGCTGTTATACCTTTATATGATGCGCTATATGACTATAAAGAAGATTTTAACCATATAAGAACCTGCCATGAACAAGGATTGGTTCATGCAGCTGATGGTTATGCAAGAAGCACAGGTAAAACAGGGGTATGTTTTGTTACATCAGGTCCTGGTGCTACCAATGCTGTAACAGGTATAGCAACGGCATATATGGACTCAAGCCCACTAGTTGTAATAACAGGGCAAGTACCAACTAGCTTATTGGGAAAGGATTCTTTTCAAGAGGTAGATATAACTGGAGTAACATTATCTATAACTAAGCATAATTACTTGGTTAGAAAAGTAGAAGATATAGCAAAAACTATTAAAGAAGCCTTTAGAGTTGCAAATACAGGAAGAAAAGGCCCTGTATTAATAGATATACCTAAAAATTTATTTTTAGATGAAGTTGACTTTGATATAGATGATTACATTCCTTATTCTAAAGAAAATTCTTTTATAGAAGAAAGTAAAAACTTAAATAAAATGAATAAGGGGAATTTTCATAAGGCAGTAGATTTAATTAATAAGTCTAGAAGACCTGTAATTTATGCAGGAGGAGGAGTTAAGTCTTCTGGGGGAGGAGAATTACTAGATATTTTTTCGAAAAAAATTGATACTCCTGTACTAAATACACTTATGGGACTTGGGGGGATAGATAGAAGTAATGAATTATCCCTTGGTATGGTAGGAATGCATGGTAGTAAAGAAAGTAATTTAGCTCTTTCTAATTCGGATCTTATAATTGCCATAGGTGCAAGGTTTAGTGATAGAGTAGTTGGTAAAGTATCTGAATTTGCAAAGAAAGCAAATGTTATTCATATTGACATTGACCCATCTGAGGTAAATAAAAATATAAATACAGATGTATTTTTAATAGGAGATATAAAGGATATTTTAGATAATTTAATTAACACGGTTTCTTTTAAGGATAATAAAGATTGGAAATTGGAAATACAAACATATAAAGAGGAAAGTAAATTAAAAAAAGATGAATTTCATCCAGAAAACATATTAAAAGTAGTAAATGATAAGGTTAGTTATAACGGCATCGTTGTAACCGACGTGGGTCAACATCAAATGTGGGCTGCGAAATATTGGAACTTTTCTCAAGGAAACACATTTATCACCTCAGCAGGACTAGGTACCATGGGATTTGGCTTAGGGGCAGCTATAGGAAGTAAAATAGGTAATAAAAATAAAAATGTTGTTTTAGTAACTGGTGATGGAAGCTTTAGAATGAATTGCAATGAGTTAGGAACAGTTTCAAAATATAATATACCAATAATAATATTACTGTTTAACAATAATGCTTTAGGAATGGTAAGACAATGGCAGAAATTATTTTCAAATTGTAGATATTCAGAAACTGATATAGATAATAACTTAGATTATGTAATGCTAGGAAAAGCATATGGAATTGATGGATATAAAGTTGAAAATTTAGATGAATTAAAAGTTGCATTAAATAAAGCCGATTTAAATAAGCCTGTAATATTTGAGTGTAATATAAATAAAGATTATGATGTATATCCGATAGTACCACCTAATGATGCTTTAGAAAATTTAATTTGTAATTAAATATAAATAATAAAATTTAAATAAACAGGGGGAAATAAAATGAAAAAAATGTATTATGAAAATGATGTGAATTTAGAGGTTTTAAATAATAAAAAGGTTGCAGTATTGGGTTATGGAAGTCAAGGTCATGCACATGCACAAAATCTAAGAGATAGTGGAGTAAATGTGGTAGTTGGTCTTCATGAAGGTAGTAAATCAAGAAATAAAGCAATACATGATGGATTTGAAGTTAAAAGTGTAGCTGAGGCAACTAAAGAAAGTGATATAGTTATGTTATTACTTCCAGATACAGCTCAAAAGCAAATATATGAAGAAAGTGTAAGAGATAATTTAAGAGAAGGTCAAACTTTAGCTTTTGCTCATGGATTCAATATACATTATAATAGAATAACTCCGCCAGAGTTTGTAGATGTTGTAATGGTAGCACCTAAAGGTCCTGGGCATTTGGTAAGAAGTGTATTTAAGAGTGGAAGTGGAGTACCAGCTTTATTTGCAATAGAACAAGACTATACAAAAAATGCAAAAGACACTGTTTTAGCTTATGCAAAAGGAATAGGAGCAACAAGAGCTGGAGTTTTAGAAACAACTTTTAAAGAAGAAACAGAAACAGATTTATTTGGGGAACAAGCAGTACTTTGTGGAGGTGTAAGTGAACTTATAAAATCTGGATTTAGAACTTTAGTGGATGCTGGATATCAACCAGAAGTAGCATATTTCGAGTGTTTACATGAAATGAAACTTGTAGTAGATTTGATGTATGAAGGTGGCTTTGAAAGAATGAGATATAGTATAAGTGATACTGCTGAATACGGTGATTATGTTTCAGGAAAAAGAGTAATAACAGAAGCTGCAAGAGACGGTATGAAGAAAGTATTAGAAGATATACAAAATGGAAAATTTGCTGAGCAATGGATAGAAGAAAATGAAAATGGATGTAAGAATTTCTTAGAAATGAGAAATGAAGAATATGAAATGGAAATATCTAAAGTAGGAAGAAATTTAAGAAATATGATGACATTCTTAAGTGATGAAGATAAGGTTTGTGTAAATAATTGCTAATAACTAATTAATAAAAAGTATAAAAAGAGGACTTTTATAGTAGTAATATAAAAGTCCTCTTTTTTAATGATAGAAAATATTGTATGAAGAGTAGAAGTAAATAGATAGTTATAATATACTTAATAATAGATAAATTTAAGTATATTTTGATTAATTGGGGATAGGAGAATAATAAAATGGGAAAATCAAAAGTATTTTATACAGATTTAAGAACAAAGTTTGGAGAGACTTTGCCATTAAAATTAGAAAAATTAGTTAAGAAAGCTGGGATTGAAGATTTGGATTTTAAAGATAAATTCGTTGCTATAAAAATTCATTTTGGAGAGCCAGGTAACTTAGCTTATCTAAGACCAAATTACTCAAAGGTTATAGTTGATATAATAAAAAATAATGGTGGTAAGCCATTTTTAACAGATTGTAATACACTTTATGTTGGTAGAAGGAAAAATGCTTTAGAGCATCTTGATGCAGCATATGAAAATGGATATAATCCATTTACTACAGGATGCCACGTAATAATAGCAGATGGACTAAAGGGAACAGATGAAACTCTTGTAGAAGTTAAGGGTGGAGAATATGTAAAAGAAGCTAAGATAGGTCAAGCGATAATGGACGCAGATATATTTATTACAATGAATCATTTTAAAGGTCATGAAGCAACTGGATTTGGTGGAGCATTAAAAAATATAGGCATGGGATGTGGATCTCGTGCTGGGAAAATGGAAATGCATAGTAGTGGAAAACCTTATGTAGAAGAAAATTTGTGTGTTAGTTGTAAGGCTTGCTACAAAAACTGTGCTCATGGAGCAATAAGCTTTAATGAAAATAAAAAGGCTACTATAGACCTTCTAGTGTTGCATTAATGTAAAATTTAATACTTTACAAAATGACCCTCATGATTTTAGAGCTAACGCTCAATTATTATGAGGGTTGAAATTTTTTCCATTTTATTTTTAGACGCACTTACC
>CABIVQ010000029.1 GCA_902362365.1 Clostridiaceae bacterium
TTATAGGAATAATATCATTGTATATATCATCAACTATTGTAAAAATTATAGTAAATAAGTCAGTTAAATTTTTTACTTCTTGGATATAATAATTATTAAGCTCCAACATATAGTAACCCTCCTTTAGATTGGTGATACAATCTTAGGATACTATATTTGTTGGAGTTTTATTATTGTAAAAATTAACTAGCACAACGAGTTAATTACAATTTAATCATAATAAAAAAACGGTAAACTCATATAAAGTTTACCGCTTTTTTTATTATTTTAGCATGCTTTTCCGTTAGACCCACACACCTCTATTTTTTGTTTTACAAATTCTTTAACGCATTTTAATCCTTCTGCTCCGTATTTTTTAGGGTCTATAGTTTCTGGATTTTCATTTAAAACTTTTTTAACTCCTTCACTATAAGCTATACGAAGCTCAGTGGCGTAGTTAACTTTGCATATTCCTCTTCTAATTGATTCTATTATAGTTTCATCTGGTATTCCAGAACCTCCATGTAACACTAATGGAACTGAGACAACCTCACGTATTTCTGATAATCGATCTAAATCAAGCTTTGGTTCTCCTTTATATAAACCATGCGCAGTCCCTATAGCTATGGCTAATGAAGAAACTCCAGTTCTATCTACAAAGATCTTCGCTTCAATTGGATCTGTATATGCACTACCTTCTCCACCATCTAAGTCATCTTCTTTTCCACCAACTTTTCCAAGTTCAGCTTCTACTGGAATACCTGATGGTCTACTAGCATCAACTACTGCTTTTGATAATGCTATATTATCCTCAAAACTTTCATGAGACCCATCTATCATTATTGATGTGTATCCTGTTCTTAAAGCTTGCATTGCAAGTTCAAAACTTGAACCATGATCCAGATGCATAGCTACTGGAACTGATGCTCTTTCTGCAGCTACTTTAGCATTTGCTAAATAATAATCAAGTCCTGCATATTTAACAGTCGATGGAGTTGTTTGTAATATAACTGGAGAGTTCAGTTCCTCAGCAGCTTGTATCACAGCCATAACCATTTCCATATTTTCTACATTGAATGCTCCTATTGCATAATTACCTTCTTGAGCATTTTTAAGTAATTCAGTTGTTGTTACTAATGACATGCTTTTATCCCCCCATATAATTTAATCTATATTCTTAATGAAATGAATTATATATTTTTTACTTGCTCTTGATACTCATGTATTATTACACCTTTTACAACTCTATTAACAGTCCCTGATGGAGATGGAGTATCAGGAGTATTTCCAACTTTGACTGAAGTTAATAACGAAACTGTTTGAGCAAATAATACATATGGGAATGCAAGATATAAATCTGGTAATTCATTGTATTTTGCATCAAAGTCAAATTTCTCTCCAGAGAAGTTTTGATCTTTATTAACAGATATAGAACAAGTTAATTTAGCAATATTATCACCATTTATTTCTTCTAAAACATCTAAATCATATTTTCTTGTATATTCATCATTAGAAGTAAATACAAATATTAAAGTATTTTCATTTATAAATGATTTTGGCCCATGTCTAAATCCCATAGTTGAATCGTATCCAGTAGCTATCTTTCCAGCTGTAAGCTCTAGTAATTTAAGTTGGGCTTCTTGAGTTAATCCACACAAGCATCCTGAACCTAAATAAACAACTCTATCAAATTCTTTATCTATTAAATTTCTTATTTCATCTTCTCTACTTATTACATTATTCCCCATATCTATTATTGCATCTATATATGATTTTTCTTTATCTTCTCCTAAGTTATCAAATATTAACATAGCTGATAACATCATACATGAGAAACTTCCAGTCATAGCAAATCCTTGATCATTTGATTTACTTGGCATTAATAATAAATAATTATGCTCATCGTTTTTAGTTATTTGAGCAAGCTTCCCTTCTGGAGCACAAGTAATTGCTAAACTATAAAAATCCTTAACTATTTGCTTTCCTAAATTTACAGCAGCTAAGCTTTCTGGACTGTTACCACTTCTAGCAAATGACACTAGTAATGTTGGAACATCTTCCATATAAAAATCATATGGATTAGAAACAATATCAGTTGTAGGTATTGATTCTACTATATATTTTCTTATATCTGATTTTTTCTTAATGTATGGAAGTATTGTTTGACCTACATAAGCTGAAGTACCAGCACCTGTAAATATAACTCTAAACTGACCATGCTTTTCCCCTATATTTTCTATAAATTCATTTATTTGAGTTTTATTAGCTTTGTATATTTCATAAGCTTCTGCCCACAATTTTGGTTGTTGCTTTATTTCTTTTGTAGTTATTATTGCCCCTAATCCTTCTAATTTCTTATCTTCAAAATTAAACATCTTATTCTCCCCTTATCTATTAAATTTATCATTATCAATATAATTGGTAATGAGGTTATAACCAGTTTTATTAAAAGAAAAGAATCTTCTTAAGACTCTTACTTTTGATGTATTTAACTTTTATCCCAGATGCCTTACTTTATACACAAACTTATCACTTCTGGCAACACTTAAAGTAAATTCAATTACTCTATTATCATTGTTATAAGTTGTTCTAAGTAATTTCAAACAAGCTGAGTCTACAGGAACCTCTAGTAATTGAGCTTCTCTATCCGATAGTAAACCTGCAGAGAATTCTTCATCTGCTACTTTTATTATCTCACTATAATTTTCTCTAAATATTTCATATAGTGGTTTTTTAGTTACCATATCTTCAGTTAATCCTGAGAACGACTTCATTGGAAGGTATGTTCTTTCTAACATCATAGGTAATTCATCTGCTAACCTTAGTCGTGTAATCTTTATCATTTTTTCTCCAGGTGATATTCCCAGGTTCTCAGCAAAATAATTTGTACTTTCTAAAGTTTCAAAAGATAACACTTTTGTACTTGGGTTTTTACCTTGTTCTTTCATGTGATCAGTAAAACTATAACTATCCATTAAATTTTGTGAATTTTTATTTAGAGCTGCAACAAATGTTCCTTTGCCATGCCTTTTGTAGATGTATCCCATATGCTCTAGTTCTGCCATAGCAAGCCTGACCGTTGTACGGCTAACTCCATACTGTTCACATATTCCCCTTTCAGATAGCATTTTATCGTTAGGAGTCATCTCATTTTCAATTTTTGACCTTAATATTTCAACAAGTTGGTAATATATAGGCCTTTTATCATTTCTATTTATCATAAAACTTTTGTCCTCTCTAAGTGGTTACTACCACATCTTCAATATAGAATATTTTACCATATTTGTCAACACGAATTTAATAATTCAATTTTATCATATATGTCTTTTAATTATCATTCTAAATTAAATAATAAAAAGGATATCTAAAAATTAATTTTGATTAAATCACAATTTCAAGATATCCTTACTTTTAAACAATTCTATTATTTAATACATTCTAGTTTTTTAACTTGTACCTGCTCAGAATATTTTTCTATTTCTTCTAGTTTTACAAAACCAGTTTCTATGTTCATAGCATTACTAATACCACAAGAATTTGCTAATTTTAATAATTCAACAGTTTCATAATTTCTTAGAACTCCTACACTAAATCCTGCTATTGTACTATCTCCACTACCTACTGTATTAACTGCTTCAACTTTTGGAACTATAACTTCGTATATCTCATCATTATTTAAATAAACCATTCCATCTTTACCTAATGATATACAAACATTTTGAGCTCCCATTTCAAGTAGTTTCATACCTGCAGATATTATTTCTTCCTTTGATTCTATATTTATATTTAATAGCTGTTTTATTTCATCCGTATTTGGTTTTATTAAATATGGATTGGATTCTAAGGCTACTTTTAAAGCTTCTCCAGAAGTATCTAATATAAATTTTATATTATGATTTTTGCATATCTCCCCTATTACTTTATAATAATCTAAGGGCATATTTTGACAATAACTACCTGAAGCTACTAATATTTTAGTTTCGTCTAATACATCTTCTAAATCAGCCTCGAATTTTATTAAATCTTCAGCATCTATAACTGGTCCTTTTTCTAAAAACTCTGTGCTAGTTAAATTGTCTTCAATTATATTCAAGCAATTTCTAGTTTCTTGATTTATATCTGTAAATTTATTTTTTATTTCTAACTTTTTAAGTTCATTTTTTATATACTCTCCATTAAATCCACCTAAAAATCCCATAGCTAAAGGTTCTTCTCCTAAAATTTTACAAACCTTAGTCACATTTAAACCTTTTCCACCTGCTGTAGAATTTGTACTTATAACTCTTTGTACTTCCCCTATACCTATGCTATTTACTCTATACATCCTATCTATAGATGGATTAAATGTTAATATAGTAATCATTTTCTTACCCCCCTAAGAAATTTATTTGTCTAAATCTATAATATACATAGTCTTTAAAAGTAGTCAAATCTATTTTTATACTCTAAATAATTTTAGATTAATGTTCACAATTTTTAATATAAAATAAATCAAATAAATTGTACATAATCCATTATTATGGTATCTTATTCTTCTATAGATATTTATTTTTATTATTTTCGGGAGGAATTAATATGTCATTTTTAATATTAATAATAGGTTTCTTTTTCCTAATAAAAGGAGCCGATATCTTTGTTGAAGGTGCCGCTTCAATAGCAAGAAAATTCAATGTTCCAGCCATGGTAATAGGTCTTACGATAGTTGCTATGGGTACATCAGCCCCAGAGGCCGCAGTAAGTATAACATCATCTCTAGCAGGTCAAAATGATATGAGCGTTGCTAACGTTGTAGGCTCTAATTTCTTTAATATCCTTATGGTTCTTGGAGTTTCAGCGATAATTGCTAAATTGCCAGTTCAAAAAGAAACTATAAAAAAAGAAACACCATTTTTAATAATAGTAAGTGCAGTGTTATTAATATTCGGTTTAGACTTAAAAATGAATAGGATAGAAGGCCTTATATTATTATCTGTATTTGTTTACTTCTTAATAAGCACTGTAAAAAGTGCTAAGAATTCTGTTAAAGAAGAATCTAAATATAACAATGAAATTGCTGTGACAGCAGATACTGAGGTATCTGAAATAGAAGGAGTTTCTATGCCTAAAACTATATTAATATGTATAGTAGGTATAGCAGGAATAATAATAGGTGGGGATATGGTTGTAAACTCTGCTACTTCTATAGCTACCGCTTTTGGTATGAGTGCTAACTTAGTTGGTTTAACTATAGTTGCTGTTGGTACATCTTTACCAGAATTTGTTACATCTGTAGTAGCAATAAAAAAGGGTGAAACTGAGATAGCTATAGGAAATGTTATAGGTTCTAATCTATTTAATATTTTACTAGTTTTAGGACTTGCAATTACTATAAACCCTATAACAATAAGTACTCTAGCTCTTATTGACATCATATTTATGGTTATGATAACTATTCTATTATATTCATTTATGAAAAAAGATTATTCACTTGTTAAAAAGCAAGGATTTATACTAATTGCTATCTATATATCATATATGGCATATACAATAATAAGATAATAAAAAAGGTTATATCTTCTACAGATTTACGAAATCATAGGAGATATAACCTTTTTATTATTTTATATGCTGTATATATCTGAAAACTCTATATTGAATTTTTCTATATTAAGATCTTTATCATTATAGTTAAATACATACGTTTTGTATTTATCTAATAATTTTATAGGTATATTGAAAGCAAATTCTGTACCTTTTCCAAGACGGCTATATACTTTTATTTTTCCACCATGCATTTCAACGATTGACTTTACTAAGCGATTGACTTTACTAAGGATAGTCCTATATCACTTCCTTCACACATTCTTATTAAAAGATTATTTTCTTCCCCAAATCTATCAAAAATTATATCTAACTTATCTGATGGAATACCTATCCCACTATCATTTATTGATATATTTACATTTTCTATATCAGAAGTTATATTAACTTTAATAGTTCCATTTTCATGTGTGTACATAATCGCATTAGATAAAAGGTTAAGCATGACTCTTTCTATTTTGTCGGGATCACAAGATGTTATTACCTCTAATCTTCAATATTCTTTTTCTCCTTTTATTCTAATATTTAATTACATAATTAACTTCATCAACTACTTTTACTTCATTGTGCTTTTGGAAATAATCTATTATAATCTCATTCATATCTATATTGATTTCTTTTATAACTTCAGCATTTTCATAGCATGGATAAATAGATGTATTAGATGCACGATAATTATTTAAAACAATAGTATAGTATTCATCTAGCTTAATTTGTTGATTATTCTTTTTCATAGATATTACACGGTCGTTAAACGCTCTAGATAAATCTATCTCATATGTCAATCCCCCAAATGTATCATAATTATAGTTTTGTACTTTAGGTACAAGAAAATCCTTATTTATTTGAACACTACCATCTTCTATAACAAAATAGGTAGCACTTTTCTCAATGGCTTCTTTTAACTGAGTACCTTTAATTTTTAAAACCTTTAATGTATTTGGGTATGGATAATTAATTAATACATCTCTGATTGATACATCCCTTTTAAATCCAATTGCACTATCAAATAATGATAAAGCAGAAAAATCAGCATATGAAATATCAAGCTGAACTTCATGTAAAAAATTAATAAAAGGATGACCTTTTAATCTAGCTATAAAAATATCATCGATTATAATATCTTTATCAAAATGACCTATTTCCTCATCTAAATAATCCTTTAATTCAAGCTGAACTTCTTTAAATATTCCTTCTAATTTTTCATCAATTTCATCACTTAATATACTAACATCAACTAATTCATAACTAACTTCTTTTGTTTCTGTATCTAAAATAATTTTAGCAAAGTTTTGACCATTATTAAGAGGTTGAGAGCAAACAACGCCTTTTATTTTAGTAATTAAAGATCTATGTTGATGACCACTTAAAATCATATCAATTGAATCAAAGTTTTCTAGAAGTTCACTTCCTTGATTTTCTTTAGTCAATTTTTCAGTAGGAGTCATGTTTTCATCTAAGCTTTTTTCGAATCCTCCATGATAACATACTATAATAAAATCAGATTGTTCCTTTAGCTCACTCTCATATTTTCTATACATCTCTACAGGGTCTAAAAAATGTAAGTTTGATATATTACTTTCATGTTCCCAATTAGGTATAAATGATGTTGTAAGTCCAATACATGCAACTTTGAATCCATCAAAGTCAAAAATTTCATATGGCTTAGTATTGAATGGTAGACCTTTTATATTTGCATTTAATACTTTGTCAGAAACTAGCTTATATGAATTACTTAAGTAATCTAATCCATAGTTAAATTCATGATTACCTAAAACATATACATTGTAGCCAATTAATCCTAATCCTTGAATAATTGGGTTATCTGTTATGCCTTTTTTAGATAAATAATGTGAAAATGCTGATCCTTGAATTAAGTCTCCACAATCTATTTTTAAAGATGCATCATAGTTTTTCTCGTCTTTTAATATATAACTTCCAATTTTTAATATACCAAGTGATTGATCAGTTACGTAATTAGTTGGATATACATATCCATGTAAGTCACTTGTTTGATATATAACAAGTTTCATAAAATTTCTCCTTTTAAAATAAATTTTTAATAAAGATTAAAAGGGTTATCTTAAACATAATATTAAGATAACCCCTATATTTATTAGATTTTAATTACTTATTCCCAAATCGAATTTAAAGAATTTTTAAAGTCCTCTAATTTTTTATTTACATCAGTGTTAGGAGCAGCTAATATTGATTCTAATACAGTTCCTGATTCACGGAATGCACTATCTGCACCACTTAAAATAGGATTTGTATATAAATCACTAGTTGCTTCTGCTAAAATTGGGGCTATTAAACTTCCAGAGTTTTTATATTGATCTGAATCAATAGCACTTTTTCTAACTGGTATGTATCCAGTTTCTTTAGCCCATGTAATTTGACTTTCTGTTGTAGTCATGAATTTTAAATATTCATATGCTGCAGTTCTTTGTTCTGAAGTTGCACTAGAGAACATATATACATCAGTACCTTGTTGTAAAGATGGTTTTGATGGATAAGGAGCAGCACCAACTTCAAACTTATCACCAACGCCTTGTTTAACAAAAGTTTCTCCAGCATTAGAACCTATATACATAGCTATAGTTTCATTACCAAACGGCCCTGATAAGTATTTATCAGTTCCTGCTATTCTAAAATATCCATCTTTAATACCATCTAAGTAGTAGTCTACAGCTTTAACTGATACTTCACTAGTTGGATCGAATTTTGAATCAAATACTACTCCTTCTTTCTTTAAGAAAGTAGTATAGTAAGTATTTAACGAGTCAAATCCAGCACCTACTATGCCTTTTTTATCTTTTATTTCTTTTGCAACCTTAGTTAATTCTTCATAATTTGTTGGAGGTTTTATATTTAATTCATCAAATAATGTTTTATTGTACCAAATAACTTCTGTTGATTTATTAAATGGCATACCATATATTTTCCCATCTATTTTTGATGACTCTCTAAAGCTTGGTAAGATATCATCATAGTTGTCAAATTTAAGTTTATCATTATTTATATATGCTCCTAAATCAACAAGTAAATTATCTTGAACTGCATTTAACATCCAATCAGGATATGCCTGAGTTATTGTTGGTAAATCCTTTGGACTTGCAAGAGTAGCAGTTATTTTTTGCTGTAAATCAGGATAGCTAGATTGATTTTGCAAAGTTATTTTTATATTAGTATTTTTATCAGTGAATTCTTTAGTTAATTTTTGTAGGGCTTTTTCTTGTTCCCCATTCATAGCATGCCAAAATGTTATTTCTACTGGATCCTTAATTTCAGTAACTATTTCTTCATTAGTTTTTGTAGGAGCTTTACCACAAGCAGTCATTAGACCTAATGATAAAGCTATCGCTACTAGCTTTTTATACTTCATTTTTTTGCCTCCCTTTATATTGTTTGTCCTCTTTCTGGTAATAATACATCTCCTGATTCATTATAAAGTCTTTCTGGATGATAAGAATGAATAGGAACTAACAACTTAGGTTTAATTAAGTTTATTATCTTAATTAAGTCATATGGATGAGCATGACCACTACACGATGCTCTAACAAATTCTATATCGTGGTTTTTAAACAGATCTAAAAATGTTTTATATGCTGGATCAAATTCACCGAGTGGACTTGCATTAGAATGAATATAAATTCCACCTTTTTTTAATTTATCCATATGTAAAACAGCAAGTACATCTAATTGCCAGAAAAAGCGTTCTTCATCATTTAATAATTCTTCAAAATCTATTTTGTACTTTTCATCTAATTCGTACTCTTTATCATCTAATTGATAATAATAAGACTCATATCCAGTAGCTTCTTTTAAAACATATGAATAATATGCATCTAAAACAACGGTTCTTGGATTTGTCTTTATTATATTTAAAATTCTCTCTATATTTGAAATATAATAATTAAATGTTATTTGCTTATTAGGATTATTTTTAACTATTTCATTAATTTTATCTATTAGCTGTTGTTCAGTAGATATTTCCTTCTCACTAATATCTTCATCAAAGTCTTGAAAAGATACACTAACCCCTTCTATTAGCAATACATCACAATTTTTGCTTTCTTCACAAAAATTTAATGTATCTTCTTTTCTATAACCATGAAGTCTAATATCACCGGTATATGAAATTACTAAATCCGGTGTCTTAATCAATAATCCACACGCTCCATATGCATCATGATCAACAGGCATTATTTTTACTTTAATCTTGCCAACTTCAATAATTTCATTTTCCTTGACTCCAACTATATCTCTAGTATTTGAGTTTTTCTTTTCATGAAGTGAAAAAAGAAAATCATCATTAATATTTAAGGTGTTAAGTAATGACTTTGTACCTTCTAAAGTATAAATTGGTATATTAGGGTTCAAATAATTAACAATCTTAGAATGATCTAAATGAACATGTGATAAAAATACAGCAGTATATTTAAAATCATCTTCATATGACTTATATCCTCTTATAGGTATACTTGGATCATATATATTGTTTAAATATGGAACTAAGTTCTCATCTAATAACCCTTGTAAATCTGTAGGCTGTACTTCTGATGTTGGATCATATTCACTTCCAAAATCAAAGAATATATGGCTATCTTCATAAGAAATTTCTATAATAGTTCCACCTATAGTTAAAATTCCATTATGGAATGTAATTTTAGTCTTTTTATCCTTTAATACCACTCTTAACAACTCCTCTGATTATTTGTTTTCTAAAGATTAAATATAAAATTAAAATTGGTACTATAGCTATTGTTGATGCAGCCATTTGTAATTGAACATTTGTACCACTTTCAGTAGCAAATGAGCTTAATCCATTACTTAATAGTCTCATTTCTTTACTATTAGTAACAAGGATTGGCCATAAAAATGCATTCCATCCATTAATAAAACTCAATATTCCCATAGTAAATAGTGAAGGTTTTGCTAATGGAATTAATATTCTACGAATAAATTGTAAATCGCTACACCCATCAATTTTTGCTGCTTTATAATAAGATAAAGGTATACTTGCAAGATATCCATTTAAATAAAATATATAAAATACACTTGCAAGAGATGGTACTATTAAAGCGGTATATGTATCTAGTAGTCCAAGTTGTGCTATAGTTTGATAATTTGTAAATACTGTAACTTCATATGGCACCATAAGTAGTGCTGCCATACATAGTATAACGACATTTTTATATTTAAACTCTAATTTAACTAATGCAAATGCCGCAAGAATAGAAGTTATTAAAGTTCCTATTGTTGATAGTCCTGCAACTATAATAGTGTTGAAAAAATATCTAACAAATGGAGCTTGCTCCATTGCTAAACGGAAGTTTTCCCATTGAAAATGTTTAGGTATTAATGTTGGTGGTAAACTAGTTGCCTCTTGAAAAGTCATAAAACTTGATAAAATCATATATACAAAAGGAAACAGTGTAATTACCGACATAATAATAATAAATATATACGATAAAACTGAATTAAATTTTTTCATGTTTTCACCTACTTAGATATTCTCTTTAGTACAAAGTTTTGAATTACTGTGAAAATTAAAATTAAAATAAATAGTATAACTGCAGCTGCCATACCTTGACCATATCGATTTTCAACATAAAACTTATTGAAAATATAAAAAACAGCAGTAGTAGCACTATCTGCGATACCAGCTTTTCCATTAAATATAGCAAACACTTGTGAATATACCTTAAATGCATTTATAAAGTTCACCATTAGTAAAAATGTAATGATTGGTATCATTTGTGGTAATGTTATCCTAAAAAATTGTTCTTTCTTTGTTGCACCAAACATATCTGCAACTTTATAATAACTATCATCTACATTTCTTAATCCTGAAAGTAATATAATTATATTAAATGCAAGTGATGACCAAATACCAAATATAATAAGAGTAAACATACTCATTTTAGGGTCATCTAAGAAATTTATTGGTCCAATTCTTATTAATCCTAATAGATAATTAACAAAACCATAATCCCCATTTAATAAAAATCTAAATACAATACCAACTGCGATTATACTTGTTAAATATGGTATAAAGAATATAGTTTCAAAAACATCTTTGTATCTTATTTTTTCATAAATTGTAACTGCAATAAACATAGATATTATAAGTCCTACAGGAACAACTATAAAAGCGTAAAGTGATGTATTTCCAATTGCTGTATGAAATTTAGGGTCATTTAAAACAATCTGGTAATTTCTTGTACCATTGTAAACTAAATTATTTAAAGTTCCTTTTTGGAAAGATATAATGAAGGTTCTAAATAATGGGAATACATTAAATATCCCTATTATTATCAAAGCAGGTAGTAAGAACAGCCATGCTTGTGGTGAGTTTTCAGCACTGTATTTTAATTTTCTCATTAGTACACTCTAACTCCATTCTCTTTAAATATATAAATGCTATTGTAATCAATATCAAATCCTACTTCTTCACCTTCAGTTATCTTATTATGCGTATCTGTAATTGATTTTGAAATCTTACCATTAACATAAAAGTTTAAAATGCAATCTTTTCCTATTAATTCAGTAGATTCAATTTTAACTCTAAATAAAGGATTTTTACTTAATTCAAAATACTCTGCCCTAATTCCAACAACATAATTTTCTTCATTCAATTCATCTTTAAATCTATTCTTATTTAATAAATTTATATCAATTGAAAAATCATCACCTTTTAATACATTTCCTTCTTTTTTCATTTCATAAGTATTAATTATTGGATTTCCCATAAATTTAGCTACAAATAAATTAGCTGGTTCTAAGTATAAATTTTGAGGCATATCAAATTGTTGCACAATTCCTTGGTTCATCAAGACTATTCTGTCACTTATGGATAAAGCTTCTTCTTGGTCATGAGTTACAAATATGGTCGTAATACCAATCTCCTTAACTAATCTTCTAATTTCTTCTCTTATTTTTAATCTAAGTCTTGCATCTAAATTACTTAATGGCTCATCTAGCAATAATATCTTAGGATTTTGAACTAATGCCCTTGTTATAGCAACTCTTTGTTGCTGACCCCCTGACATTTCTCCTGGCTTTTTATCTGCTAACTCTTCAATACTTGTAACTTTCATATATTTTTTTGCAGCTTCGAAGGCTTCACTCTTTGTTTTTTTATTTTTTCCAACAGTAAGAGGAAACATAACATTCTCTAGAACACTCATATGTGGATATAGTGCATAGTTTTGAAATACTAAACCAATATTTCTATCTTTTGGATGCTTTCCAATTATCGATTCATTATCAAATCTAATATCACCACTAGTAGGGTCTAATAAGCCTGCTAGTAAATTAAGAATTGTTGTTTTTCCACAACCACTAGGACCTAATAAACAAATAAGTTCTCCTTCATTTATTTCTAGGTCAATGCTTTTTAAGGCTTCATAGCCGTTATCATAAACTTTTTTAAGTTTCTCAATATGTATCATATTTCACCTCTAATATTCTATTTTAATTTTTATATTTGCACTAATCCATAAACAATATAATCATACTAATTCACTCTTATATTCTCTTTAATTTATTATGTTCAAAAAATAAATATTTATTTGAGTACAAAGAATATAATGTTTTAAATTATAAAATTAAATAAAGCCCACAGACAATTTGCATCGTCTATGAGCTTTTATAGTTTTTATATTTTGTTTTTACATTAAACTTTAATAATAAACTATAACTCCACAAGCTAATCTAGATCCAGCATTTCCTGCAGGTTGTGATGTAAAATCATCATAACCTTGATGCAATATAAATGACTTTCCTATAACTTGATCAACTGTGAATCTATTAGTATAAAAAGAAAGTATACCTACCCCATTTGCAGATAAAATTGGTGGTAAGTCTCCAGCATGCATAGGATGCTCTGCACCAGTTGGATTATAATGTGATTTAGCAGCTGTAAAAGGATCATTCGCATTACCTACTGTACAATCCCCAACTTCATGGATATGAAATCCATGAAAGGAACTAGTTTGATTATTTATATTAGGAATACCAGTTATATAAGCTTTAATATAAACCCCTTCATCTAACTGGTATAAAAATATATCACCTACAATACATGGTGCTAATGGTCCTCCTTTTATACGTGCATATGCATTTGGTTTAGACGCATTATATAAACCAAATATTTGTTGTATATCATATTTGTGACAAGAAGAATTATCCATATCTACCTCCCTAAGCTATAATAATTTTATTTCACAAGGTATTTTATGATTTATTTATATATAATGTTAACTTTAAATATTAATATATAACTTAATTAATTATCTTAGGATTTCTAAAATAAAAAGATATTGACTATTTGGTCAATATCTTTTCAAAATTTAATGTGATATATTAATTTATTTTTCAGGTAAAATAATTATAAATTTCGTTCCTTTATCCTTTTCACTTTCAACATATATTTCTCCATTGTGTAAGTCTATAATATGCTTAGTAATAGTTAATCCTAATCCACTTCCACCTTTAACTTCAGTATTTTCATCAAGTATCTGATTAAATCTATTAAAAATTGTTTCATGATATTTTTTATCTATACCAATTCCCGTATCTTCTATACTTATCATTACTCTTTTGCCCAAGTCTTTTATATCAACTTTAATAGTTCCATCTTTTGGTGTAAATTTAGATGCATTACTTAATAAATTCACAATACACCTTTCAATCTCATATTTATCACATGTTATTATTTTTTCTTCTACATCTGTATCAATTATAAAATTGATACCTAAGGATTCTATAGCATCCTTTAGAGTTAGTGCAGTTTCTTCTACTATATAAACAATATCTTGTTCTTGTAAAGTAATTTTATATTTTCCATTTTCAACCTTAGTTGTATCTATTATATTATTTATTAAGTTTAATAGTCTAGTAATGTTTTTCTTCATTACATCCATATAGTATTCTAATTTTTCTTTAGTTATGCCTTTTTCTGACTTACTAAGATTTGTAATTAACTGTTCTACTGAACTAATTACATTTAAAGGCGTTCTTAGTTCATGCGAAAGGTTTATAAAGTAATTATTTTTACTTCTTTCTGCTTCTATAACTTTGTTCAGTAGTTCGCTATTTTTTTGCATCTCTTTATTTAATTCTTGAGTTCTTTTGTTTATCAATGCATCTAATCTTCTTACCTTAGTTATTTGCATATAGATCACAGTTAAGAATACTCCTACATATAATACTATTGCCCCCTTAGTTTTCCATAAAGGTTGATTTACTGTAAAACTTATACTGCTTTCTTTTCCAATAGTACCATTCTGACTTCTTGCTTTTATCTTGAATGTATACTTTCCTGGATCTAGTTTATTAAATATTACTTCATTACTATTCACTAATATCCAATCTTCTATGTATCCTTCTAACTTGTAATAAAACTGTACATTATTATTTTTCTTATATTCTGGTATAAAATATTTTATTCTGAATAAATTATCATTATAATTAAAATTTAAACCGTCTATATTGCTGTAATTCTTACCTCCCACTTCAAAATTATCAAAAGTTATTTTTGGGATATATTGTGAGTCTTGAACATCTTCTGGATAAAAAGCATTTAACCCCTTTACTCCTCCAAATAAAAATTGACCATCTTTTGTTTTATAATAGGCCTTTCCATTGAATTCATTACTCTGTAATCCATCTGTACTGCTTAAGTTTCTAAATTTATTTTCCTTAATATCAAACTTAGAAATTCCATTATTTGTACTCATCCATGGATTTCCGTCATTATCAATTAGAACGCCATAAATCGTATTGTTAGGTAAACCATCTTTATCAGTATATCGTTTAAAATTTTCTGTAGTTTTATTGAATTTAACTAAGCCTTCACTCGTCCCAATCCATAAATTTCCAATCTCATCTTCTATTATAGACCTTATACTATTAATATCGTCTTCGTTATCTTTATTGTTTGTATCAAAAGTCATATAAACTTTTATACTTTCATCCTTTGGATTAATTTTTATTAATCCTCCTAATATAAAATTTCCAATCCAATACGTTCCACTACTATCTTCATAAATATCCTCAATATAGGTATCTGATATTCCATGTTCATTAAGAGTATTTGTAATATCTATAATTTCATTTGTTTTTGTATTTAAGATATTAAGTCCATCAGGAGTTCCTATCCATAAGTAACCCTTACTATCTAAAAGTAAACTTTTTATATTATTACTTACTAATCCATTTTCCATGGTATACTTTTTTACAATCATAGTATCTTTATCTACTTCATTTACACCATTCCTAGTTCCTATCCATACTCTATTTCCTTTTCCTGTAATTACTTTTATAGAATCGCTACTTAAATCATAATTACTATTACCTTCATTAATATAATTAAATTCATTTTCTTTCATATTAATGATATTTACACCTTTATCTCTAGTTCCTACCCATAATAAACCCTCTTCATCCTCATAAATTCCATGAATAACATTATTGCTTAATGAGTTTTTATCAAGAGGGTCATTCTTATATTGCTTTATATGCTCTGTTGGGTCAAATATACTTATACCCGTATATGTTCCAACCCATATCAAACCAGTACTATCTTCTATAATAGTATATACAGTATCATTAATTAAACTATTATTATCATAACTTTTATTAGTATACGTAATAAATTTATCATCTTTAATATATTTACTTAGACCTTTTTCCGTTGCTATCCATATGGTTCCATATTTATCCTGTATCATATCTCTAACACCATTTGACGGTATAGAAAATTTATTATTTTCGTCAAATTTATATGTTATAATTTTATTAGTTTTTATATTTAATTTTTTTATTCCATTTTCATATGTTGATATCCATAAATTCCCTCCATTATCACACATAAGAGAGTTAATTTTATACCCACTTGAAGAATTCTCTTTATTAGATTCATATTTATAAATTCTTTTATTCTTCTTATCTACTTTATTTATTCCAGTATCAGTTGCTATCCATATATTATTCTCTGAATCCTCTTTAATATCTATTATATCTTGACTTGTTAATATATTTTTATTCTCAAGTATCCTTTTAAAACTATCATTTTCTTCATTATAATAATACAAACCATTGCTAGTGCCCATTACAATAGTTTCATCTTCAGTAATTAAAATACTATTTATATTATAATAAGGGGTCCTCTTATCATCATTATAATAGCTATAGTTAACTATAGAGTAATTATCTAGGTTTATTTTACTTATACCATTATCAGTTCCAACCCATAAGTTTCTTTTTTTATCCTCACTTATGCTTAAAATGTGGTTACTAGCTATAGTATTCTCAATCCCTTTATCGGCTTTATATACTTTTATTTCAAACCCATTATATCTATTCAATCCATCATTGGTTCCTATCCATATATATCCTCGACTATCTTGATACATTGCTTCTACTGTAGATTGTGATAATCCATCGTCAATTGTTATATTTTCAAAGTTTATATGCTCCTCAGCATATGCATTATCTACAAATCTATTTACAAATATCAAAGTTATTATAATCATTATAATATTTTTGTACATTTTCATTTTTATATCACCTTTTATCATTAAAATTCGTCATATCGTGACATTAAATTAATTATACTATAATTAGATATTATTTTATACTTAATATAAAAAACGTACCGATTTTTAATCAGTACGTTTCATACATTTTAATAATTTATATAGAATTATCTAAGTTACTACTTCATAAATATCAGATAACTCTAACTCAATATTTGAGTTATTAATATTATAAGTTTCATAATAAGAGTCGTTTAAACATTCATTAGGCAATTGTATCTTAAATATACTACCTACGTTAACTTCACTATCTACAGTTATATTTCCATTGTGTAAATCTATCATTGATTTAACAATACTTAGCCCTATCCCACTTCCTTCATTCATACGCGTGAAGGATTTATCCACTTGGACAAATTTATCAAATATAATGTGTTTTACATTATCATTTATTCCTATCCCTTCATCCTTAACTTCTATTTGAACCCACTTTTCTTTAACTGTTAAATCAACATATATATTCTTATTTTGTTTTGAAAACTTTATAGCATTTGATAATAAGTTAAGTAATACTCTTTCAATCATAGTAGGATCACATTTAATTGTATGTTCTTCAACATTAGTATCAAATTGTATATTTATAGATTTTAATAATGCATAATTTACAACCGATAATGTTATATCTTCTGAAATAGATACTATATCATAGTTACCAAAGTTAGGTTTCAAAATACCTGTATCTATATTAGATATATCCATGACATTATTTATTAACCTTAACATTCTTTTACAATTTACATGTAATGGCTTTTTATACTTCTCATACATTAACTTAAAATCTAAATCCTCATTTTCGCTCATTCTATCCAGTAACTGAACTGTAGAATAAAATATATTTAAAGGTGTTCTCAATTCATGAGAAATATTAGATATAAATTCATTTTTCTCTTTATCATAAACTTTAAATTTTTCTAATTCTAGTTCTAAACTTATTTCATCAGAAATATCCATATATGTAGCTGCAATAGCTTTATATCCTTCGGCTGTATTTATTAATTGAACAGAGCAGTCTATAGTTTTATTATATTTTTCATTTTTTACTATTCCCCTCCATCCTCCATTTTCATTTACAAATTTAATTATTTCATCTTTATTATCTAATGAATTTATTTTATCTTTTAATATTGAATTTAATTTATGCATATCAACATTATCTGTTCCACAGTAATTTTCTTTTAATTTTTTATTTGCATATAATACATCTTCATTTTCATCACATATAAACATAAAGCTATGCATATTTCTATCACTTAAATTGTAAAAAATACTTAATTTATCATTTAAAACTTTTGTTCTCTGTATATACATATATAATTCAATAAATCCACCAGCAATGACTATTAAAGAAAATATATATGTTAAAGATACAGAGGTCAATTTAACATTGAATGATATTCTATTTGCTCCATATATTGCATAAGCTGCTTTTATTGCAAGCATTAATATACTTGCACTTAAAACTACAAATAAATATTCTTTTTCTTTTATCCCCTTTAATACTAATTTAAACGAGCATATAATATAAACTACCATTAAAAATAAATTATACATTATGAAAAATTTACTACTTTCGTATATACTAACAGTATTTAATCTATTCTCTAAAAAACCAAATAGTATTGAATACACTATTATAAATAATATTGAAGCTATTTTATTATGAGTGAGTAAATTTCTTAACTTATTATTTGATGAAATTGCAATTATAAGTATAAAAATCCTTAGCATTGATGTTGATACAATAATATAGTTTGAAAGAGTAAATTCAACATAGTAAAAACTAAGATAATCAACTTGACCTAAAATTATTCCCATAGCAAGACATAGATACATTAGCGAAATAATAAATACAATATCATTTTTTATCCTATAATATGATATTAAACAACTCCCAAATGCTATTATCGCAAGTATAGAATTAAACGATCTTACAAATCCTAGAGTAAATTCCAAGTGCGGTGTATTAATATCTCCCAAAAAGAGACGGTTACTAACTAATGCTACTGATATTAATGATAGAATAATTACTATGTATCCAAATAACCTTTTTTCTTTGTCTTTAAATTCTTTATCCTTCGAAATTTTTATCATAATAAAATCCCCCCTATCTAGCGCATATTTCAGTATATCATAATGATAAACTTTTTTTGTTACATTTTGTTTAATTATTTCAATATAATAAAAATGCCCCAAGAGGATTAAAAATCCTCTTGAGGCATTTAATTACTATTATATAAAGTATCTATTAATATTCTCTTATCTTATTTATGACTTCATATAATTTATATGCTAAAATTTTATGAGCTTCTTCAGATAAGTGCATGTAATCATATTCACTACAAATTGCATAAGGAGATGGATCAAAAAAGTGACATCCTAGTTCTTCAGCAACCTTTTTGTAAAGTGGTATAAGTTTATATGATTTTTCTGAGCACCCTTTACCCATAGTAGCTCCACATTCAACACTTTCAATCTCTGGTCTAATTGGAAGTGGTGCTACAATTAATATATTAGGCTTATTATTTCTAAATGCGACTTCAGTATTCTTTACTTTTTTTATTAATCTAGTAAGACCTAATGATATAACATCTGCATTAGCTCCAAAGCGCTCTTTTGTATCATTAGTTCCAAGCATTATAATAAGTAAATCAACTGGTTCATGGGTCATTAAACAAGGAACTATATAATTAAGCCCACATAATCCCTCATTTATAGGATCTTCAAAAACTGTAGTTCTTCCACTTAAGCCTTCTTCTATAACATAGTCTTTTTCTCCTAAAAGATTTTGTAAAATTCCTGTCCAACGTATATTTTTTTCAAATCTAGTTGTATCTTTTGGGTTATATCCATGTGTATTTGAATCTCCAAAGCATAATATATTCATGGTATCACCTACCAACTTCTAGTTTCGATTATTGTATTTTGTATATCTTTATAAAGTTCAATAAGTCTTTCATCTTCACTTTTAACTGGTAAGAATGGTAAACGAGGTACTCCTATATCTAATCCATCTAATTTAATTAATGATTTTACACATCCATATAAAGATCCAAAACTACACATTCTATATACATATTGAAGCATTATGTTCTGAAGCTTCTTTGCCTTGTCAAATTCATTTCTTTGTATTAATTCTTCAAGCTTAAGATACAATTCTGGCATACCTGCATATGTACCACCTATACCTGCATCTGCACCCATTATTCTTCCAGCTAAGTATTGTTCATCTGGACCATTAAATACTATAAAATCTTCTCCTCCTATAGCTTTAAATCTTGCTATATCGTGAGCTGGATCTGATGAGCATTTAACTCCTATAACTTTTGGGTTTTCGCACATTTTTCTTAATAAATTATCTGATAAGTTGAATCCAGTAAGTTGTGGTATATTATATATAAGGAATGGTAAATCGGCTGCCTTTGTTATCTCAGTCCAGTGAGTATATACACTTTCTTCTCCTAATCTATAATATACACTTGGAACAGCTGATGTTGCATGAGCTCCACATTTTTCTGCATGGCTAGCTAATTCGCATGCATGTTTTGTACTAGCACAACCTACATGAACAATTATTGTCATCTTATCTTTTACTTCTTCACAAACAGCTTCTACAACTGCTTTTCTTTCTTCGTTATCAAGTAAAAAACCTTCCCCCGTACTTCCACAAACATATAAGCTCTTTATTCCTTTGTTATATAAGTAGTTTACTAATTTTCTTGTAGTATCTAAATCAACATCTCCATTTTCCTTAAATGGCGTATTTAGTGCAACTGTAACATTTTTAAATCTATCTATTGTATAATCCATCTTTATTCCCCATCCTTTAAGTAATAGTATAGTGCCCCAACTAAACCTGCATCGTTACCAAGTTTAGCAGATTCAACTTTTAAATCTAAAGAAAAGTTTGGCATAACTTTTCTCATAACTTTGTCTCTTAGTTTATCTATAAATAGTTCCTTCTGTTCACTAACAGCTCCACCTACTAGTATAATCTCTGGATTAAAAATATGTACTAACGAAACTAATCCATTTGCTATATCTTCTATCCAACTATCAACTATATTACTGATATTTTCATCAGTTGGTATTCTATCGAATATATCTTTACCGTTTATTCCTTTAATATCTAATTCTTCTTCTACTCTTTTAATTAATGCAGTCATAGATGCATATCTTTCATAGCATCCTCTATTCCCACATGAGCAAGGCTTACCTTCATTATTTATTGAAAAGTGACCTATCTCACCACCTATCCCTAAACGTCCATTTAATACTTCTTTGTTTACTACTATTCCGCCACCTACACCTGTTCCAACAGTAATCATCACTACATTTTCATATCCTTTTGCCTTGCCTAAAAATAATTCTCCTAGTACAGCTGCATTAGCATCATTTATAACTGCAGTTCTTATTTTATATTTTTTCTCTAATTCTTCTTTTATTTTTGAACCATCATAATTTTTTATATTTCCGCCTGTTCCTATCACTTCACCTTTATCAACATCTATTTGACCTGTAGCTGATACACATATTCCACTAATATCATGTATATTATTTTCATCTATAAATACATCTATTGATTTCAAAACCGTTTCAAGTATTGGTGTTTCGTAGTTATCAAAACTTACTGAGTATTTATCTAAAATTAATACATCTCCACTTTGGTTTACAAGTGCAATTTTTACAGCTGTACCTCCAATATCAATAGATAAATAGTTCATTATTTTAACTCTCCTTTAGCTGCATCTATAAATCTTTTTGCAATTTCTAAAGGTCTGGTTATTGCACCACCTACAACAACTGCAAAAGCACCTGCATCAAGTATCTCTCTTACTTGATTTGGATAATGAATTCTTCCTTCAGCAATAACTGGTATAGAGATTTCTTTTGATAGTTTACTAACTAATTCTAAATTAGTAATATTAGCATCAATACTTTGCTTTGTATATCCATTCATAGTTGTTCCAACAAGATCTACTCCACACTTGTATGCATTAACTCCTTCTTCATAAGTCGAAATGTCTGCCATTAATACTATGTCTGGATACTTTTCTTTTATTTCTCTTATAAATGTATTAATAGATGTATCGTTTAATCTTTTGGAGAAAGTACAATCTAAAGCAACGATATCTGTATTGGCTTCAACAAGTTGGTCAACTTCTTTCATCGTTGGAGTTATATATACATCTGAATTATCATAATTAGCTTTAATTAATCCAATTACAGGTAAACCTGTTTCTTCCTTAATCGCTATTACATCTCTTACGCTATTTGTTCTTATAGCAGGAGTTCCTGCTTGTTTTGCAGCTCTTGCCATTAAATACATTATAGATTTTTCTTCTACATATAGCGGTTCATCTGGTAATGCTTGGCATGAAACTATTACGTTTCCTTTTATTACATCAAATAGTTCCTGCTTCTTCATACAATCCCCCCTCTTCAATTTGTTTTGATGCTAAGTGACAAGAAACAAAGTGTTCTTTTCCATCAACTATATAAGACTTCATTTGTGGCGCTTCTGATTTGCAAATATCCATACAATGCTTACATCTTGGATGGAAGAAGCATCCACTAGGAGGATTCATTGGACTTGGTACATCACCTTCTAAAACAATTCTTTCCTTTTTATGATTAATATCTGCAACTGGTATAGCAGATAATAACGCTTTAGTATATGGATGTAATGTGTTTTTATATAATGATTTTGCATCTGCAAGTTCTACAATCTTCCCAAGATACATTACAGCAATTCTATCACTTATATATTCAACTACACTTAAATCATGAGTTATGAATATATATGTTAAATTATGCTTTTCCTTAAGATCCTTAAGTAAGTTTAGTACCTGCGCTTGTATTGATACATCAAGAGCTGATACTGCCTCATCACAGATTACTAGCTCTGGATTTATTGATAATGCTCTTGCTATACCAATTCTTTGACGCTGACCACCTGAAAATTCATGTGGATATCTATCCATATATTCTCTTCTCATGTTTACAGCTTCAAGTAAATCACCAATTATTTTTCTTCTTTCTTCTTTAGACTTTACTCCAAATTTTTTAAGAGGATCTGAAAGTGATTGGTATATTGTAAATGATGGATTTAAAGAAGAATGTGGATCTTGGAATACTATTTGAATCTTCTTACGAGCTAAATCCATCTCGTCTTTTTTTAGTTTAGTAAGATCTCTTTCTCCATCTTCAAAGTTGTATATTATTTCTCCATCAGTAGCTTTATATAATTGTAATATTGTCTTTCCTAATGTAGTTTTTCCACATCCTGACTCACCAACTAGACCTAAAGTTTCACCTTTATATATTTTTAAATTTACATCATTAACTGCTTTTACATAATTTTTTGATTTTGAAAATGCTCCATCCTTTACTGGAAAGTAGTTCTTAACTCCATTTAATGTTAGTAAAACCTCTTTATCCATTTAAAACCACCTCCTTATACTTTATACAACGTACCATGTGAGTACTTTCATTAATTAATTGTTCCTCAGGCATTTGTTCATCACACTCTTTGCAGTAGTAATCACATCTAGGTGCAAATTGACATCCCGTTGGTCTATCAAACGGATCTGGTGTAGCCCCGCGAATAGGATTTATTTCTTGGTCTGCACCTTTTCCTAGCACTGGTATAGATTTTAATAATGCCTTTGTGTAAGGATGTGATGGATTTTCTAGAACTTCTTTTGCACTACCGCTTTCTATGATGTTACCCATATACATAACTGCAACATCATCAGCTAACTCACATACAACCCCCATATCATGGGTAATTAGCATTATTGCTGTATTGTATTCTCTTTTTAATTTATCCATTAATTCAAATATTTGAGCTTGAATAGTAACATCCAGTGCAGTTGTTGGTTCGTCTGCTATTAGCACTTTTGGATTACAACTCATAGCCATTGCTATCATTGCTCTTTGTCTCATACCACCTGAGAATTCATGTGGATACTGGTCTATCCTTTTTTCAGCAAGAGGTATTCCCATATCTTTTAGTAATTTTAAAGCTCTTTCTTTAGCTTCTTTTTTAGAAATCTTTTCATGAGTTCTAATCATCTCAACTATCTGCCAACCTATTGTATAAACTGGATTTAATGCAGTCATTGGATCTTGGAATATCATTGCTATATCTTTACCACGAAGTTGTCTCATTTCTTTTGAATTTCTTTCAAGCTCATGTATTTTAATATCACGCCCATTTTCATCGTGATATATAATTTCTCCTTCTTCTATTCTTGAGAACTTTGGTAAAAGCTGCATTATAGATGAAGCTGTAACACTTTTTCCACAACCAGATTCACCAACTATACATAAAGTTTTACCTCTTTTAATATCCATTGACACACCGTTTAATGCTTTATTACATCTATTGTTAGCATAAAAATATGTCTTTAAATTTTTAACTGAAATAATTTTATCCATATTGTCCCCCTATTCAACACTTGTAGGATCGGTAGAATCTCTTAGTCCGTCCCCTACGAAGTTAATACTCATAACGAACAGTGAAATAACTATACCAACAGGTAACCACATCCACCAGTTATTTTGTAATGTAAATAAATCTTGTGAAGCATTTAAGATATTACCCCATGTTGCTATCTCAAGAGGAACACCTAGTCCTAAGAAGCTAAGAGCTGCTTCCTCTAAAATAAACATTGCTGTACTTAAAGTAATATTTACTGCTATTGGACCTATTATATTTGGAAGCATATGCTTGTAACAAATTATAAAGTCATTTAAACCAAATACCTTTAGTGACTGTACGTACTCTTCTTCTCTTATAGATAAAATTTGTGATCTTGCCATTCTAAATACACTTCCCCAACCACAAATTATAAATATAATCACTATATTTGAAGCACTTTGACCTATTATTGAAACTAACATTAATACTAATATTAATTGAGGGAATGACATGAATATTTCAGATATTCTAACTAAAATCTTATCTAAAATACCACCCTTATATCCACTATAGCATCCTAAGATAACTCCTATAAAAGAACATCCTAAAGCACTACCAAAACCGATTAATATTGATAATCTTCCACCATATAATATTCTTGAGAATATATCTCTTCCTATTTTATCTGTTCCTAATATGTGATCACTTGATGGTGGTTTTAATATGTTTTTCATATCAACAGATAATGGATCATATTTAGTTAGCAGTGGTGCACATATACAAGCAAGTAATATAACCGTAAATATTACAAGACCTACTGTTGTAAGCTTATTAGAAAATAATTTCTTTATTGATCTATTTCCAGATTCCTTAAATGTTTTATTTTCTTCTCTTTCCTTAATTTTATCGAACTTTTTATATAATCTCTTTTTAGGCGATAAAAAATCCATATGCTTCCCCCTATCCTTCAAGCTTAACTCTAGGATCTAAAATAGCTGTTAGTATATCAACTAACGTACTTGCTATTAAGACCATAGCTACGAACATAAGTGCTACAACCATTACAAGATTGTAGTTTGCAGATCTTATTGCTGTATTAAATACATTTCCAACTCCCGGCCATTGGAAGATAGATTCTATAACAACTGAACCTGCTATAAGTGTTGGTAATCTAAATCCAACAAGTACTATAACTGGTGTTAGAGATACTCTAAATCCATGAACTAAATTTACCTTCCACTCAGGAATCCCTTTACTTCTTGCTGTTTTTATATATTCTTTGTTCATTGTATTTAGCATACTTGTTCTTGCATACCTCATAACTCCAGCAGTAAGTGATAGTCCTAGTACTAACGATGGTAAAATTAAATATTCTATCCTATCCATGAAATTTACTACCCCAGGCGCTGTTCTTCCACCTACTGGCAACCATCCTAGATTTAAAGCAAATATCAATATAGCTACCATACCAAAGAAGAATTGTGGTATTGATACCCCTATCATCCCTGCTACTGTTAATACATTGTCTCCTATAGATCCTCGTTTGATAGCTCCTATAACACCTAGAATACTACCTAAAACAGTTGATATTAATAACGCTGCTCCTGATAATTCTAATGTTGCTGGTAATGTTTCTTTTATAATCTGAATTACTGGTACACCACTAGTTGAACTATATCCAAAGTTTCCTTGTAATAGTTGCCCTAACCACTTAAAGTATCTAACTACAAACCCATCATTTAATCCGTATGCTTCTCTAAGTGCATTTAATTGTTCTGTTGAAAGTCTTGCTAATGCTTCAGGGTCCATTAAATGCGATACTGAATCCCCTGGAGTTAAATCTAATAAAAAATAAATAATAAATGTAATTATAAATAACATTGGAATCATTCCAAGTATTTTTTTCAACGTATATTTAAACATCCCTAGCCTCCTTAAATAAAATTCTCCAACTAACCTTTTTGTTCCCCCTTAACATACATCAGTTACTTATAATAAAAGGGTTGTATAACATTAGTTATACACCCCTTAATTTATTACTCAGCTAATGTCCACTTATGTATATCCCACTTATAGTTAAATTGTGGATTACCTAATTTTTCAGGCATACCTTGTATTTTATCACTTGTTATTACATATATTGGTTGATAATATAAAGGAAGTACAAATAACTCTTCATTCTCATATTTTTGTAAATTGAAGAATGCTTCTCTTTGCTCTTGTGCATCTATCGTTTTATTTGTTGCTTCTATTAATTTATCTAATTCTTCTGTTCCTGGTGTATGTGAGTTTAATGCTGCACCAGTTTGATATCTATCATAATATTCATGCATTGATAATGCAGCTGTTGCCCCATAACATAAGTCAAAATCAACTGCTGATGGTCCATTTACAGGATCTTCAGGTAAAGACCATAATAATGTAGCTAAATCACCTTCAACAAGTCTAAATTTCATTTTTATACCTACTTGAGATAAGTAATTTTGAATTATTGACATTAAATCAACTGTTTGTTGATCATCGTAATAATAAACTACATCTAATTCTGTGTTTGGATCCCAGTTAGCTTCTTCTAATAACTTTTTAGCTTTTTCTGGATCATAGTCATAATTATTTAATCCATCAACTTTATCAACACCGTCTGGAGTTAAACTGTTAGCCTTTTCTGCAGCACCATCAAATATACCATCAAGTATTTCATCCATATCTAATGCATACATTATTGCTTGACGAACTCTCTTATCAGCTAAAGGTGCCTCTGAACCATCTTTCTTAGGGAATTTGTTAGCAAAGAATAATCTTGTATATCTAACATCAACTTTATCTATGTTTATTCCATCAACACCTTCAAGAGACTTAACATCAGCTATATTTTTTGTATATGAGTAGTCAAGCAATCCAGCTTTCGCATTTGTAACTAAGTTTGGATCACTATCTCCAGCACTTGGATTTAAGTGCATCTTATATGTTGGTGCTCCATCCCAGTATTTATCAAAGCCTGCTAATGTAGTGTAGTTACCCATTTTTACTTCTTCAACTTTAAATGGTCCTGAACCTATAGGATTTCTAAAGAATTCAGATTGTTGGAATTGAACAGGGTCAACATCCTTTAAATGTTTTTCAGGTAATGGTGCAAATTGTGTAAATGTAAGTAATGCATCTGGAGCTAATTTTTCAAATTTTATATCTATATTATTTCCATCAATTGTGATACCTGAGATATCATCTGCTTTACCATCTAAGTACTCAGTTGCACCTTCTATTGCTTTAAATGTATTTGCAAATACGTTATTAATAACTGTTGTTTTTAAACTGTATTCAATACTCCATTTTATATCTTGTGGTGTAATAGGTTCACCATCATGCCAAAAAACGTTTTCTCTCAATGTAAACTTTAAGTTTAATCCGTCTTCAGACATTTCATATGATTTAGCTAATTGCCCTTCACCAGAAATTGGATCTAAGTTTTCATCTGCAAAAATTAATCTGTCATATAAAACTTTGTTGTACACGAATGTACCTGGATTTAACCATGGCGCCTCGAAGAATTCCTCCGGTCCCCCATTAGTATAAAGAGTGTTTTCTGCTGCTTTTGTAGTTCCCCCTTGCTCACTTTTTCCTTCATTACCCGTGCTAGAGCACCCAGCTAAATTTAGTGTTAGTAACGAAGTAACAAATAAGCTTATTAATTTCTTGTTCTTCATAACCTCATCCTTTCTCTTTTATTTTATAAAGGTATATTATACCTAGTAAAACCAAATTAAATTATTATATTATCTTCATCAAATTTAGATAAAGCATTTAAAGTATTTAGTTTTGTCTGATAATAGCATTCATTATTTATGAAATATGTATATAATATATCTACCATTACCAGAATAGGAAATTGAGGCGATATACAATCACCGGCATCTAATGCCTTAATTGTAGGTATTAATATTATTTCGTCACAAAAACTTGATAAATGAAATGATCTATTTGATGTCAGCATTATGACTTTTGCTCCATTTGATTTTGCAATACTTATTCCTTGAAGTATTTCCTTTGTAGTTCCACTTAAAGATATTGCAATAACAACGCTTTCATGATTTGCAAGAGATGATAACATTTTTATTCTATGTGAGTCATATACAGCTTCTATATTTAATCCTAATCTCATAAATCTTAAATGTACTTCTTCAGCTGCTATTCCAGAACTCCCCATTCCAAAAACGCATACTTTTTTAGATGTTGTTAGAAAATGAGCAATTTTTTTCATTTGTCCTTGGTTTATCATTTTATGACAGCTATCTAATAAATCTTGATATGTGTTAATAACTAAATTTGATATTTCTTCTTTATTGTATTTACTAATGTTCTTTTCATATTCAAATATAAATTCTCTAAAACCTTTATATCCACACTTCTTTGCAAACCTTGATAAAGAAGCTTCAGATACAAATAATTTTTCTGATACTGATTTTGATGATAATTTTTGTGTTTCCTTATTGTTTATAAAAAAATTGGCTATAGTTTTTTCTACATTAGTAAACTGCTCATATCTTGACTTTAGATTTTTCAAAACAGTGTTGTCAGAATATTCCATAATATCCTTCTCCTTTTCATTAGCCAATCAAGCTGTTATACTTTCATACTTTATTAGAATTTCTTGCTATATCTATTTATACTGTAAGTGTATCTATATACCATTATTTTCGCAACAATTTTGAAAGTTTTTGAAAGAAATTTTATTTTTTTTTCATTTTTTTATTCTAAGTCTTTATTTTTTGGCTACTTTTTTAAATTTTTCTGAAAGTACTTTCAAAACAGTTAAATATCTATAGTAATACCAATCCAATATAAAAATAAACTTAATAGTAATATCTCTATGTATATTGATACTTTTCATCTAATATCGTAAATTCTTAATGTCAAAACTTTATATTATATAGAAGTTTTAGTTGTATTAAGTGTATTTCAAGTTTAGTAGTTTGAAGTAAAAAAAGATGGTAGAATAAAATTCTTCCACCATCTTTCTTAATTTATTTAACAGGAAAATAATTGTAAATTTAGTCCCCTTACATTTTTCACTCTCCACATATATCTCTCCCTTATGTAGGTCAATAATATGTTTTGTTATAAATAAAAACCTAAAATGCCTTTAGATTCAATACTTTCATAACTAAAGTCGTTTCTTATACTATAACAATATTATATTGAATTTTTGTTTCCATATCGACAATATCAAAATAATCATTTTAAGAATTGAGGTATAGTTGAAAAAATAGGATACATTTATATATAAGCTTTATATCAAGTTAGTTTAAAATACAGGTACTATAGTTCCTTGATATTCTTTATTAATAAAATCCCTTGCTTCATCAGATGTTAGTGCTTTCTCTAATACTTTTATCTTTTCACTTTCCTCATCACCATTTCTTGCAGCTATTATATTAGCATAAGCATCATCAAGCGGTGCTATTAATATACCTTTTTCATTAGCGTTAAGTCCTGCTGCTACAGCATAGTTTGTATTTATAAATGCTGCTTCAACATCTTTTAATATACTAGGTAATAATGATGCCTCTGCTTCTATAAATTTTAAATTTTTAGGATTTTCTGTTATATCATTTGGTGTTACTAGTTCACCTTCTTTTAGTTTTATTAACCCTGCTTTCTCCAATAATCTTAATGATCTTGATTCATTACTTGGGTCATTAGTAAGCGCTATTGTATCTCCATCTTGTAATGCTTCTAGTGAATCTCTTTTTTCAGAGTATAAAGTAATTGGACATCCGTAAAGTGCTTCTACTGCAACTAAATCATATCCTTTTTCTTCATTAGTCTTATCTAAGAAAGGTTTGTGCTGGAATAAATTCGCATCAAGTTCACCATCATTTAAAGCTGTATTCGGTAATACATAGTCATTAAATACTTTTATTTCCAATTCGTATCCTTCTTTTTCAATTAATGGTTTAATTTCATTTAAAAGTGCTTCTCCTGGTACTAAATTACATCCTACTACTATTTTTTTATCGTCTTCTTTATTTTTAGTTGAAGAACATCCAACTACTGATATTGATAAAACTCCCGCTAATGCTAATCCTATTATTTTCTTTAATTTCATTTTAAATTCCCCCTCAAGTATTATAATTATGATAATTTTTTATAAGCTAAATTTCCTAAATATTGGATTACCTGGACTATTATTATTAATGTTACTACTGTATAAATCATTGCTTGTGTATCAAATCTTTGGTGACCATAAGTAAGTGCTACTGCTCCAAGACCACCTGCCCCTACTGAACCTGCCATCGCTGTATATCCTAATATAGATATTGTTGATAAAGTTATTCCTGATACTATAGATGGCAATGCCTCCTTTATCATTACTTTAAATATTATTTGAAAATCTGATGCTCCAAATGATTTTGCTGCTTCTATAAGTCCTCTATCAACTTCTTTTAATGCACTTTCTATCACCCTCGCTATGAATGGTGCTGCACCTATAGTAAGTGGTACAAGAGCTGCATCTACTCCTATTGATGTCCCTACTATCATTCTAGTAAAAGGTATTATTGCTACAATTAGAATGATAAATGGGAAACTACGAACTGTATTTATTATAGCTCCTAATACTGTATTTATTTGTTTATTTGGTCTAAGTCCCTTCTCATCCGTTACTACTAATATGATTGCAATTATAAATCCAATTATTGTTGCTAATACTGTTGCTATGATTGTCATATATAAAGTTTGACCTAAGGCTTCTAATAAAATATTTTCTACAAATTCTAAAAAGTTAGTTTTCATATATTCTTCCTCCTATTATATTTTCTATATAACTTCCCATTTTATATTTGTTGAGTTTAAGTAATTTGTTACTAATTCATGCTTATCTTCTTCGATATTTATAACAAGAGAACCTAATACATCTTCTCTAAATTTCTCAAGCTTCCCCCATACTATTGAAAAATCAATATCTAAACTTCTAGCCATTGAAGTTATTACAGATTTGTTTGAAGAATCTTTAGGGAAATATAATTTTATATTCACTCCGCTATTTGGTACTACATCTTCTTCTCCTAGTAACTCTTTCAAAGCTTTTGGATGATTTAAGAATAATTCTTCTGTATCTCCACACTCTTGTACTTCTCCACCTTTTAATATAGCAACCTTACTGCAAACATCTTTTACAACTTCCATCTGATGAGTAACAATAACTATAGTTATACCTAACTTTTGATTAATATCTTTAAGTAATTCAAGTATTGATTTTGTTGTTTTTGGATCTAGTGCTGAGGTAGCTTCATCACAAAGTAGTATTTCTGGTTCTAGTGTTAAAGCTCTTGCTATTGCTACTCTTTGCTTTTGACCTCCACTTAATTGCTTTGGTCTATTTTTTGCTTTATCTTCTAAACCAACTAAGTTCAATAATTCATTTACTTTTTTATCTATTTTTGATTTTGTATATCCCCAACATTTTAATGGTAATGCTATATTTTCATAAACGGTTAATCTTTCAAGTAATGAAAAATGTTGAAATATCATTCCCAAGTTCTTTCTAAATTCTCTTATTTCTTTTTGATTTAAATTTTTTACTTCTTTATTATCTACTAATATGCTTCCTTCATTATAATTTTCAAGCCCATTGATACATCTTAATAAAGTCGATTTACCTGCACCACTATGGCCAACTAACCCGAAAATTTCACCTTTATCTATCTCTATATTTATATCTTTTAGTACTTGAGTACTATCAAAATTTTTATTTACTCCTTTTAGGCTTATCATTTTTTCCCTCCTAATTTAATCAATTTATTTAATTTATACATTAAAAAAGCTCCCGAACCTAAGAAATAATTCTTAGGAACGAGAGCATAAGCTTCGTGTTACCATCCTATTTTATTTGTATTTCGCAATACAAACCTCATCAAGTACGCCAAATAATTTTTGGTTATACTCTATCACTGTAACGGGTGAACCCGTTGTAGCCTAAATCTTATCGATCTCGGTACACCACTCCAAGGCCATTTTCTCTTTAATATCCTTTGCTCCTTCTCACCAAATAGGAACTCTCTGTAAAAGTATTCTCAAAGGTACTTTCCTTTTCTTCGCGTTTATTATTGTATTCTCTATATTTAATATAATATATAGTGTTTAGTATAATGTCAATATTTTTCTGAAAATTATTTATTTTTAATCTTCTTTGAAAAATTAATAATATAAATTATAGCTATTCCAGAAGCTATAATTTATGAATATTTTTAAATAAGTAGAAAGGATATGTTTCACTATGTTATTCTTATATATAGCGCATATTTTTTAGGGGAGATGAATAAATTGAAATCAGCAATATTTAAATTTGTAAAAATGATAATAGGTTTTTGTTTTTGTGCAATAGGCATAGTAATGACTATAAATGCTAATTTAGGTCTATCACCTTGGGATGTTTTACATGAAGGTATATACAAAATAACAAGTATTACAATGGGAAATGCAAGTATAATAGTTGGAACTATGGTAGTTGTAGTAAATATCTTGCTAAAAGAAAATTTAGGCTGGGGTACTATAATTAATATGATTCTTGTTGGAATACTTATGGATGTACTAATGCTAAATCATTTAATTCCTATTGCCGATAATTTTGTAACTGGAATTATAATGATGTTATTAGGAATGTTTATACTTGGGATTGGTTGCGTACTTTACTTAGGCTCAGGGTTTGGAAGTGGACCTAGAGATGGTATGATGGTAGCAATTCAAAGAAAAACAGGAAAATCACTTACTCTTATAAGAGGTGTTATGGAAGTCTCCGCACTTATAGTTGGTTATTTCTTAGGCGGTACTGTAGGTATTGGTACAGTTATAAGTGCTTTCGGATTAGGATATTTTATTGAGCTTGCATTTAAAATATGTAAGTTTGATAGTGCTTCAGTTAAACATAGATATATAATCGACGATATAAATTATCTTAAAAGATTCTTTACGCAGAAAAAAAATGATAAAAATACTGTTTTTTAAAAATAGCAAAAAGATATTATTGGAATTTATTAACTCCAGTAATATCTTTTTTTATAAAATATTTATTTTAACAAACTTTTATATATTCTCTATAATTTATAGTTCACTATTTCATTCTAATTTATTAAAACCTTATTTTTAGTAAGCAAATTGGCGGTAGTAACGACGTATATCTAATGAATGTCCTGTATTATCTTCAAAGTGGAATGCTAAACGGTCTACTAAAAGTGTTGATGCAATTGTTGGAGATAATATCCAACGGAATTTATCATCTATACCTTCTAACTCATACTCTTTAGTATCTATAACCGTAAATTTGTTAGTATATTGTTTTACAAATCTTTCAACTCTATTATCTATTTCACGACACTTTCCTTCACCTTTAACTAAAAATACACAAACATCTTCTTCAACTAATTCTAAAGTTCCGTGGAAAAACTCTGCTGAAGTAACTGATTTAGTTCTTAACCATTGCATTTCTTCTAATAAGCACATAGAGAATAAGTATGTTTCTCCCCAAGTTTCTCCTCCACCAATCCACATCATGTATGGTTCTTTATAGTACTTTTTCGCTATTTCGGCCGCTACTGGTTCGAATTTAGCTTTAGCTTTAATTAAGTTTTCTGGTAGTTTTTCAAGTTGAGCTGCAAATTCATTGTACTCTTCAAAATCTCCATTATTCTTTAATAATCTAAAGAAGAACCAGTATAATAACATATATTCATATTCCACACCATTTTCATGTCTCATTGGTATTAAGTAGTTGCTGCACTCAGCTAATGGAGATTCTGAATTTTTTGTAAGGCAAACTACAGTTATACCTTGTTCTTTACACCATTGTGCTATTTCAACAGTTTCTTTTGTATCTCCTGATTTAGACATTGTAACTACTATTGAATCTTTACTTAAGCTTTTATGTCCTCTTATTAATAACTCAGCTGCTTGTTCTACAAATACAGGTAATGTTGTTGTTTGCTTAGCCATTTCTCCTATTGCCATCATCGGTGCTAAACTACCTCCAACTGCTGTGAAGAATATATTCTTGTATCCTTTATTACTTAATTCATCAGCAACTCTCTCTGCTTTTGGTCTTGCTTCACATATAAGTTTCATACTTGTTCTATACTCTTGCTCATTAAATTTTAACATTGTTAATTCCCCCTAAATTTTATATTTTACTTTTTAACTTTTCATCAAAATCTGAAAATATTTTATCACTTAATTTATTCCCCTTATCTTCTGCAAGAAAATAAGATAGTATTTGTATAGGTATTGCAAATAACAATGGACTTATCATCTCATCGATGCTTATACCTAAAGTCAAATCATGTTTATTATCACTAGTTTCTTTGTATGTAATTGCATAAGTATGTTCAGTATATTCTTCTAAATAATTTCTTAAAGTAACTTGTCTTTCTTGTAGTTTACTTTCAGCTTCTATGAATATAATGTGATCCTTATCTGATAGTGACAAGTATGGACCATGCATATATTCTTCAAGCTCATAGCCATTCATAGGAACTCTAACTGTTTCTGTAATTTTAGTGTCAGCTTCTCTTGCTACGCCATATCCTGGGCCATATCCTATAGCTACAAATCTTTTACCACTAACTAATTCATCTTTGTTATATTCATACCACTTTAAAGATTTTTCTATTACAATATCTATATAACCAATAGCATCTTCTATTTTTTCTATTTCTTTATAATAATAGTCTTCACTAATTTTCTTATTTTCATATGCAAGTTCTAGTCCCATAAGTATAAATGTAAGAACTGTTCCACTAAATCCTTTTGTTACATAACCAACTTTTTCTTCTCCACATCCAATATCAACAACATATTTACTAAGATCGCATACTATACTATTCATATTAGCTGTTATAGCAACAATATCTGAACTAGTTTTTCTAACTTCTTTCATAGCTGCGATTGTAGAGTAACTATGACCTCCTTGGGTAACAGCTAGATATAGTGTATTATCATCTATTTGACTATTATAGTTACTAAATACAAATGGCATCTTTATCTCAATATTAATATTTAATATTTTTTCAACATAGTATTTTGCACATTCTATTGCATTTGCAGAAGATCCAGTAGCTAGAACTGTCCATCCATTATATTTTTTTCCTTTAGCCAAATCTATAAAGCTCTTTAAATTTTCTTTTCTATTTTTTAATATACCTCTGTTAGTTTCATACTCCTCATTTATATAAGTAAACATTGTTTCTTCCATAATGTCCTCCTATGCTAAGAACCCAAAGAATGCTCCAACAATTCCTATAATAGCTATTATTACTAATATAGTAGTTGTTTTAAAGTTCTTGCTTAATAGTAGATAAATAAATCCAGTAAATGCTAAAGGCATTATTCCTGGAACTATACCATTAAGAATATCTGCTATAGCCATAGCACTGTCACCTGTTCCTATTTGAAGAGGTATATTTACAGTAACCATTTCTGCCGTCATTCCTCCAATTACCATAAGACCTAGTATAGCAGCTCCATATGTCAATGATTCCATCAACCCAGATTTTTGAATTTTATCTAGTACTCCAGCTCCTAGTCTGTATCCACTCATCATGGCAAAATATCTAACCAATAGATGAGGTACATTAAATACTAGCAAGAATAATATTGGACCTAGAATATTACCTTGCAATGCTAGTGATGTCCCTATACCAGTAGCTATTACTCTAAGAGTTCCCCAGAAGAATGAATCTCCAATTCCAGCTAGAGGTCCCATTAAACCAACCTTTACATTATTAATTGATGAAGTATCAAAGTTATCTGATTTTACGTTACTCTCTTCCATTGCAGTAGAAATACCAAGTATTAATGTTGATATATGTGGAGTTGTATTGAAAAATTCTAGATGTCTTTTTAATGCTTCTGCTCTTTCATCGTCAGTCTTATATAACTTTTTAATAATTGGCATCATAGAATATGCATAAGACATATTTGCCTGTCTTTCATAGTTCCAGGACCACTCCATAGTAAATGATCTCCAGAATACCTTCATCAGATCTTTTTTAGTTATAGCTATATCATTGTTTTGATAATTTGTTTTATTATGTTCTTTAGAAGTCGTCGTCATCGTCGTTACCTCCTGCTATAGCTACTTGATTTGGCCTGTTTAAACCAACCAAAATAACAGCTATTATAGTTCCAAATATTGCGATTCCAGTTATAGGAATATTTAAATACACTGATAATGCAAATCCTAAGAAATAAAATACTACAACTTTTTTGTTTATTATCATCTTAGCTAATAGTGCAAATCCTAGTGCTGGCAATAATCCTGTTGCTATTGCTAATCCATTTTGGATAAATTTAGGTATTACATTTAATATAGATTCTATTGCTGATGAACCTAATAAATATGAAAAAAATACAATTAATCCTATAGGCAAGTTAACTCCAAAGAATCCTCCGAGTAAGTGCATTCTTTCAACACCGCTACAATCACCTTTTTCTGCATACTTATCTGCTTTATGCACAAACATTGGTAATATAAAAATCATGCAAGTATTTTTTATTACTAATGCTAATGCTGCTATTGGAACACCTAGTGCTAATGCTACCTCTGCACCTTGCCCAGTTGTAATTGCGAATGCTGTTCCTAGAATTGCTCCGGATATTATTTCTGGTGGTATTACAGCTCCCACTGAGAATGCACCAATAAATGCAAGCTCCATTGTTGCTCCTAAAACTATTCCTGCTTGTAAATCTCCTAGTACAAGACCTGTTAAAACACCTGTTACAATAGGTCTTGATAATAACGATGTACCAAATAAATATTCGGCATTAGCTAGCATTGCCACTAATCCAAGTAATATAGCTGTTACCATAATTTAACTCCTTTTCAAGTAATTAATTTAATACGCTTTCTGCTAGAATCTTCTGGTCATTTGGTATTTGTCTTATTTCAACTGTAACTCCTGAATTGATTAATTCTTTTAAAGTTTCTTCTTCTTCTGGAGTAACATTTATTGCTTTAGATATATTTCTAGTTCCTTCTCTTGATTTAATGCCTCCAAGATTTATAACTTCAAATTTATTAGTTCCTTTTACTAGTCTACTTGCATCTTCTATAGATTCAACTACTACAAATAATTTATACTTATCTGTAACTCCACTATTTATTGCATCTATAGAATCTTGAATGTTTTTCATTACTACCTTTACCCCTTGTGGTTTAGCTAACTTTATAGTTGTTTTACGTAATTCATCATGCATTAATCCATCATTTGCAATTAGTATACAGTCCACACCTAAAAACTGAGTCCAAGAAAATGCCACTTGACCATGTAATAGTCTATGATCAACTCTTAGTAATTTAATCATCTTAATCTCTCCTTATAAATAAATTTAAAATTCTTCTTCCACTTCTACTGCCTTAATAATTGGATTACAATATTTAATAGTTTTGATTGATGTTTCTAAAGCATTTTGTATCATACTATCTATGTTACTTTCATCTTGAATAAGCATTAACTCCATTACTAAAGGTAAATTAAGTCCAGATACTAGATATAAATTATCTCTATATAAATTATTCATGAACTCGTTGTTAACACTTCCTCCAAATATATCTGTTACAATAATTAATTTATCATCATCTTTTAAATCATTAATTATTTTCCATACTTCCTTTTTTAAGTCAAAATCTTCTTTATTATAAGCACATAATGTTGATATATTTTTTTGCTCACCCATTATGATTTTTAAAGAACTATAAACTCCATATGCTAAATCTCCATGTGAAGCAAGTAATAACTTTATCATCTAACCCCCCCCTTCACTTATTTTCTTATAATTATATAGAGCAAAAAGCGTGCCAAATTAGTGGCACGCTTTTTATTTTAATTTTAAAATACTTCCAAATCCTCTGTTGGTGCGGTTATAATATCATAAACATATCCTATCTCTTCTACATTGATTTTGACATTATAAGTCTCTTCTATCCCACTAAAAGCTCTTTTTATATTATTTATCATATTTTCTTGACACTGCATAAGTTGATCTAGATTATTATAATTTTCTATGGGAACTTGGCGAATTAATCGCTCTACAAGACAACTTATATGTATGTATAGTGTCACTTTTTTATCATTAGGTATTCTTCTTCCAATAAGTAGTTCTAAATTATTTAGACACTTCTCCACATTTTCTAATATCTTATTAGTATCTAATATAGTAACAGAGCTAACTATACTTTCTAGTGAAAAGTTACGTACTAAATTATTATTTATAATTCTTACTGTCTCATCATCAACTACTTCACTAAATATCTTATACATCTTTTCTTCCCCACGTCCTGAGATTAAATCTTCTAAAGATATATAATCTATATCATGAACTTCAGGGTCCAGGGTGCTTATTATAGCCATTACGTCATACATTTGGAATAATGCATCCTTTAATCCATCTTTTTTTAGTCTGTCATAATCGCAAATTAAAATATTTATTCCAAGTTCTTTCGGTATACTCCTTTCTAATAATCTTTGCATCTGCTTAGCTGTTCCTATTCCTGTAATACAAGATGTTATAATTGCTTTCTCTTTAACCTTTTCTGGATAAATTATCTTATATTCAGTTTCATTACATTGTTTTATCTTTTCAACTAGCTCTTCTAAATAAATATCCTTGCTTAATAAATCTCCTATAAATAATGCCATTTGTGTAGATACATTATTTATTATTGCAATAGGTTGATTTATATGTTCTTTTATTTGGTTATATATGTCTTTTAAAGATCCCATATCTACTAGTATTACAAGGCCATTAGATATGTCATTCCTATATATGTATTCTATTAGCTTTTCACCAATTTCCTTCACTGAAATATTTATAGGCATATCAAAAGCTTCGTATATATTTTTACCTAACATACGATTAACAACACTACTTATACTACTTGCGGTAGAGTATCCATGAGCTAAAATTACTGACTTTATTGATTTTTTACTTTCCGAAATGCTTAAACTTTTCAGATAAAAAGAAATAAATATCTCATCTTCTTTTGATAGGTTTACATCCATCTTAGTATCTATTAAACTTGATATCCTTGAGACTAGTTGGAATTCTTCTTGGTTGTTATTTAAAACATAATTATATAAACTATCTTTTAATTTTTTTTCATCCTTACTCCATTTTATATTTTCATATCCCTTTGAATAAAGGTAATATGCAATTGTATATATACTATTTCCATTTAATTTCACATTATAGCTATATTCTATATATTTAAATATATCTTGCAGAGATGAAATAATAAATTGTAACATTACATTACCATTATCTTTTCCATTATCAAATATTAACTTATCTATTAATAGATTAATCTCTAGAAATACATTACTTTCAAACTTTTTTTTGTCTTTATGATCGGTATACTGTTTGTAAAAATAAAAAATATTTTTATAAGCTTGTTTAATATTTTGAGCTGAGTCCATTTCACTAAATAATAGTTCATTATATTTTGTATCTGGTGTTATTAAGACATCATTTTTCTTTTGTATTTTAGATTCCTTAACATTTGATGCTTCCCTTATAATATCTTCTGGTAAATCTTTAAGTCTTATTCTTACCCTATTTGAATTAATATTTTTATAATATGATGCCGCACATATATATTTAATTGTATTTTTTAGTTCACCAATATTCCCTTTATAAATATGTGTCGATAAAACATCTAAAGCTCTTTGTGATATTAAAATATCCTTTTTGAAAGTACTAGACTCAACAATTAAAAAATTATATATAAACTGTAACTTTTCTAAAATATCTCTTTCATTAAATCCAGGGATGTTTACTGTTATAGGTACTCTTCTTAAAAATGTTTCTAAAAAATTATCTGAAAGTGATTCTGTTGTGGCAAATATTAACCTCACATCAGACTTATGCCATCCATCAGTTTCTCCCATACGTCTTACTACACCCTTGTCCATGAATGTAAACAGCTTTTCTTGACCTTCGCTGTTTAATCTATGAACCTCATCTAAAAATAATATTCCTCCATTTGCAGCTTCAATCATTCCTAGTTGATTTTTATCTGCTCCTGTAAACGCTCCCTTTACATATCCGAATAAGTTACTAGATAGTAATTCTGGGTTATTATAATATTGAGCACAATTAAAAATTATAAATGGTGCATCTTTTTTTATAACACCTTGTTCTACACTGTACTTGTAAATAATATCTGCTGTAAAGCTTTTTCCAACACCTGTAGGCCCACTTAAAATAATAGGTAATCCATTCTTTGTAGGATAAAGTATAGAAGTTTTTATCTTCTCTATAGACTCTTTTAAGCTACCGTTATATCCAATTAACGCCTTAAATATATCATTTTCTATAACTGATTTTTCTTTTTCATCAAACAACTCTTCTAAACTAGTAAAAATATTCTTTGATACTTTAAAAAACTTTTTTTCAAAAGCATTTTTATGAAAAAAATAAACAGGTCTAGTATTTATTTTTATTACTCTTCCGTCTTCAATCATTTGATTAATGTAGTGACTTATAGTGTTTCTTTTTACTCCAAATATATTTGAAATATATTGGGCTGTGTATATAGTGTTGTTTTCATCTTTCATATATTCATTTGTTTTTTCATGTAAATATTTTAATATATCCTCTTTTAGCATAATTCTCCCCCTAATATCTCATAAGACTTCTACTAAAAAATTTATTTAGAAATTATCTATTACTTATAAATACCCCTATTATATATTAATATCGCATAATATTCCATATTTTTCTATAGATTCTCATTCAATATATATTGGTCTGTTCATATTTATTATATAATTTTTATATCTAAAAATAAATTAACACCTAATCTTCTAAAAGATAAGTGCTAATTTATCTTTTGTGCTAGTTAAATTTAATTTCCAAATAAAGTAAAATGTTTTTGCAAAAAAATAGACCCATAGTGATTAGTATTTGTAAATTTTATCCAAATACTAGTTCTTTTATTTTAGCTAAAGAGTCATTTTTACCCATTAATTTATTTATAAGAAAAGAAATGTTATGATCTAAAACTTTTATTGAAGTTCTAGTTATAAATCCTAGCATAGATTTACTCTTAACCTTATTCAAGTTTAATTGTTCTGTTAATTGAGAAAAGCTAATTTCTATCCTTCTTCTTACCTTAAATATAAGTTGTCTTATTTCTTTTGGATAGTTTTCTTTACTATTTCCTCTTTTTAAAAACAATAAATTTATGCCCTTTTCACCTTTTAATTCAGGCGTTAGCCTTTTATTAAC
>CABIVQ010000030.1 GCA_902362365.1 Clostridiaceae bacterium
ATAATATAAATGGATATTTATGGAATAATTTTGGTTTTATAAGGTAAGTGCGTCTAAAAATAAAATGGAAAAAATTTCAACCCTCATAATAATTGAGCGTTAGCTCTAAAATCATGAGGGTTATTTTGTAAAGTATTAAATTTTACATTAATGCAACACTAGAAGATAAAGCCCTTATTTTTTTTGTAAATATTTGTATAATTAAAATTTAAAATCGAAAAATGTAGAAAAAACTCATAAGAATATGATAAAATGGGAAGGTGATTCTTAGGGAGGGTGCAAAAAGATATGATGGAAAATAACCAAAATTATACATTAGTTTTCGGAGTATCAGTTTTTGACATATGTGGATTTACAGATAGTAACTATAGATGTAATGATTCTAACCCAGGTAAAGTAAGGACGTCATTCGGAGGCGTATGTAGGAACATAGCTGAGTGTATGTCAAGGGTAGGAGTTAATACTCAGTTTATATCTATTCTAGGTGATGATGAAGCTGGTAAAGCAATGTTAGAACATTCAAAACAAATGAACTATGATATGAGTAACTCATTAATTATAGAAGGTGGTAATACACCTACTTACATGGCTGTTTTAGACGAACATGGAGAAATGGTATCTGCAGTAGTAGATATGAAAATAATTGATAAATTTACAACTGAATTTATTGATTCTAAGGCTGATATAATAAGAAACGCTGAATATATGATTCTAGATTCAGACAGACCTGATATAGTAGAGTATATATTAAAGAATTTTAGTGGAAATACTAAGTTTATATTAGACCCTGTATCAGCGGCTAAAGCGAAAGAAATAAAACATTTAATAAAATACTTCCATACAATAAAGCCAAATAGATATGAAGCTGAAATAATGTGTGGAATGAAAATAAAAAATGATGAAGACTTAAGAAAAGCAGGAAGATACTTCATCGACTTAGGTATAGAAAATGTATTTATAACGTTAGATGAAGATGGTATCTACTATAATAATGGTTTAGTAGAAGGAAAAATTAAAGCTAACGATGTAAAAGTTGTTAATGTTACAGGTGCAGGAGACTCATTTGTAGCAGGTATAGCTTACGGGTATGCAAATAAGTGTGATTTAATAGAAACTTTAAAGTTTGCTATATCAATGTCTACAATAACTATATCTACAGAAGAAACTATACATCCAGAAATGGGATTTGATTTAGTTGAAAAGTACGTTAATAATATAAATTGGTCAGAAATTAAATTTGAAAAATAAATATTTTACTAGACCGAATAATTTATATATAATTTAAGTACAATAAATCTAGTATTAGGAATTAATCTATATTATAATATAGATAGATTAATATATAATTTTGTCGTCAACAAAATTGGAAAGGACTAAGTTTTAAAACTTAGTCCTTTTTTTTATATTAAGCAATATTTTCAATAATTAACTTTATAACTAAAAAGCCCAATTACCATCTTTGAATATTTGAACTTCTTCTCCACTATATGTTTCTCCAAATATATTCATATCAGAAGAACCTATCATAAAATCAACATGAGTTAGACTATCATTTATTCCATATTTATCAAGATCTTCATCTTTTATTTCATCACCATTTTTCACACAAGTTTTATAAGCAGAGCCTATAGCAAAGTGGCAAGATGCATTTTCATCATATAGAGTATTGTAAAATACGATGTTGGTATCAGAAATTGGTGATTTAAAAGGAACTAAAGCTACTTCGCCTAAATAGTGAGAGCCTTCATCTGTTTCGATAAGTTTTCCTAAAGTTTCATATCCTTTTTCAGCAGTATACTCAACTATTCTTCCATCTTTAAATGTTAATGAGAAATTATCTATAACATTTCCACTATAAACTAACGGTTTTGTACTATGAACTACACCATTAACTTTAAATTTATGAGGAAGGCAGAATACTTCTTCAGTTGGTATATTAGGGTTAAATTCTACTCCATTAGGGTCAACAGAAGCTCCACTTAACCATATATGACCTTCTGGTAATTCCATAGTTAAATCAGTTTTTTTAGATTTAAATTTTAAAACTTTAAAATTCTTTTCATTTAAGAAATCCATTCTTAATTTTAAGTCAGCGTTATGATCAGCCCAAGCTTGTATTGGATCTTGTCCTTCTACTCTAGAGCACTTGAATATAGCATCCCATAATTTATCTATAGCTTCTTGATTAGATACATCTGGGAATACTTTTTTAGCCCAAGCTTCAGTAGGAATAGAAACTATACTCCATTTACACTTATCAGATAAAGTATAAGATCTCCATTCTTTTAATGCTATTCCAGATGCTTTTTGATAATTAGCTATTCTTTGTGGATCAACATCTTTTAATAGATCAGGATTTGCAGCGTGAATACTTAAGAATGCGCCTCCATTTTTTGCGATATGGACATATTGATCTGATGTCCATTTTGGAAACTCATTAAATACTTCATCAGGAGCATTTAAGTATCTTATTAAAGTACATTCTTCGTCAGACCACTCTATATACACATTTTTGGCACCAGTTTCATAAGCATGTTTAACAACTTTTCTCACAAATGGAGCACATTCAATTGGTGATCTTACAAGTAAATCTTGACCAGGTTGAATATTAACTCCAACCTTAACTGCTAGTTCAGCATATTTATCTAAGTTTCTATTAAAATCCATTTTAAACCTCCTATGTAAAAATAAGTTAAATATTATATATATTTTATTATAGCATACTTATATTTTAGGGAATAACTAAGATAAAAATACTTATTTTAAGATATTTTATATGGGGAAACTAATTTAGATATTAATAAGTAAAAAATAAAAAATTTAATATAAAATTTATCCTAAATTATATACAAAAATCTTCAAAAGAATTTATAATATAATAATGGAAACTAAACGTTTATTTTAAGTAATATAGATTATTAGATAAATATGATGTTAAATAAGTAAGTTCGAAGTAGGTTGCTTCAGTTAGGAGGAAATAGATGGAGTTATATGATGCTATTTTTTATAGAAAATCTATAAGGAATTATTCAAAAAAAAGTATAAAATCATCGTTAATGGAAGAGGTTAAAGGTTTATGTAGCAATATAACTTATCTAAATAAAGACTTAAATATTAAAGCACATGTGGTAGATAGGGGACATTTAATTCAGTTTTTAATGGGAAAAGCATGTGAAGTGAAAGCTCCTCATTATATAGTAATTACATCTAATGAAGGAGATAATAACTTAGAAAATGTTGGATTTGCAGCAGAAGAAATATTACTAGGTATAACATCTTTGGGAATAGCTACATGTTGGATAAAGTGTAACTTGAAAAGAGATGATATTTTAGAGTTTATAGATTTAGATGAAATTGATATAGATGACGAAGAATATGAGAAAAAAATTGAGAAACCATATGCTATAATTGCTTTTGGATATGCTGAAAAACAAGAGGCGTTATTTAGGAATATAGATGCAGAACCGGATAGAAAAAGATTAAAAAAGATATGTAAAAAAATAGACAAAAAATGGGTTAAGATTCTTAATGCTGTAAGAATATCACCTTCAATAAAAAATAGTCAACCATGGGTATTTTATTCTAAGGATTATGGATTTGATGTATATGAAGAAAAAGCTAAAAAAGGCATGAAAGAAGATTTTAAAATAAGTATGGGTATTGCATTAAGGCATTTTGATATAGCTTGCAAAAAGTTCGGTATAAATGCTGAATTTGAAAATATTGAGACAAAAAGAAAAAGAGGAAAAAATTATTTAATAAGTATAGTTGATAATGGAAGACTCTAACAAAACAATAGTTGACATAAAGAAAAATAAATGCAATAATTGATGTAAGATAAAGCTTTAAGTTACTTCAGAGAGAGTATGAAGCATTTAATTATTTTATAAAAATAAAATATACCTTAAATTTAGTCCAGAGAGTCTAAAAAGGTTAGATAATATTAATTTGATTATGATTACATTATAACCCTTTATCTGGATGATAGAGGGTTTTTTAATATAAATATTAATAAAATAAAAATAGAATAAAGTCTTTTAAAATAGTCCAGAGAGGCTGAGAAAGAAATCTAATAACTAATTTTAAAGAAAAATTATGTTTAGATAGAGTCCTTATACCTCTTTTTGGTATGAGGACTTTTTTGTTAAGGTTAAGGCTTTATTAAAAAGGAGAAGACATATGATAAATGGTAAAGAAAAATTAATAGTTGCAATTGATACTAATGAGTTTGATAAAGCTAAAGAATTAATAGATAAACTAGAAGACAGTGTAGATATATTTAAAGTTGGTTTAGAGCAATATGTAGCAACAAGAGGAAAAACAGTAGATTATTTAAATGAAAAAGGGAAAAAAGTATTCTTAGATCTTAAGTTCCACGATATACCAAATACGATGCAAAGTGCAGTAAGAGCAGCAGTAAGAGATAAGGTATGGTTAATGACAATACACGTATCTGATATGGAAGGTATGAGACAGTGTGCTTTAGCTGCAAAAGAAGAAGCAGAAAAATTAAATATAGAAAAGCCAATAATAGTTGGAGTTACAGTTTTAACATCTTTAAGCAATCAAGATTTACAAGATATAGGGTGCAACATGAATACAGAAGAATTAGCTATAAAGAGAGCTAAGTTAGCAAAGGAAGCAGGAATAGATGGAATAGTTTGCTCAGCTAAAGAGGTTGATAAGATAGTAGAAGCTTGCGGTAAAGATTTCGTAACAGTTTGTCCAGGAATAAGACCTGTATCGTCAGAAGTAGGAGATCAAAAGAGAGTTGTTACTCCAGCTGATGCAATAAACAAAGGAGCTCACTACTTAGTTGTCGGAAGACCTATAACTAAAGCAGAAAATCCTAAAGAATCAGCAGAAAAAATAGTAAATGAAATAGAAAATGCTTAGGGGGTAGGTTAAATGAAGGGTAAATTAATATTAGAAGACGGAACGATATTTGAGGGAAAAGCCTTTGGATATTTAAAAGATAGTGTAGGGGAAGTAGTATTCAATACATCAATGACAGGTTATGGTGAAGTTTTAACTGACCCATCATATTATGGTCAAATAGTTACAATGACATATCCTCTTATAGGAAACTATGGAATAAATTTAGAGGATGTTGAATCTAAAGGTGTTCATGTAAAAGGATTTATAGTAAGAGAAAAGAGTGACACTCCAAATAACTTTAGATGCGAAATGGATATAGACACATACTTAAAACAAAATAAAGTAATCGGTTTAGAAGGGATAGATACGAGAGCTTTAACAAAGATATTAAGAAATAATGGGACAATGAGAGGAATAATAACTTTAGAAAATGCTTCATTAGAAGATGTTAAGGCTAAGTTAGAAAGTTTCTCAAATACACAGGCAGTAAAGACAGTAACAAGAAAAGAAATAGAGCGTATAGAAGGAAATGGACCTAAAGTAGCAGTTATGGATTTTGGTGTTAAGCAAAATATACTAAGATCATTTGCAGCTCGTGGCTGTGATGTAACAGTATTCCCTGCATTAACTAAGCCAGAAGAAGTATTAGCTATAAACCCAGATTTAATATTTTTATCAAATGGGCCTGGAGATCCAGAAGATTTAGAAGAAGTAATAGAAAATATAAAAGAATTAGTAGGTAAAAAGCCAATAGTAGGAATCTGCTTAGGACACCAACTTTTAGCTTTAACATTAGGTGGAAAAACAGGAAAACTTAAATTCGGACACAGAGGTGGGAACCATCCAGTTAAAGATTTAGAAGAAGGGAAAGTATTTATAACATCTCAAAACCATGGGTACTATGTATGTGAGATGCCAGAAAATATGGAAGTTACTCATATAAACTTAAATGATAATACAGTGGAAGGTATGAGACATAAAGAATTGCCAATATACAGCGTACAATATCACCCAGAAGCTTGTCCTGGACCAAAAGATAGTGATTATGTATTTGATAAATTCTTAGAATTAGTATAGTTGTTATAAATATTTGAGAGATTAAGGAGATTAAGATTATGCCTAAAATAGAGAGTATAAAAAAGACATTAGTACTAGGATCAGGACCAATAATAATAGGTCAAGCGGCTGAATTTGACTACTCAGGAACTCAAGCTTGTCAGGCTTTAAAAGAAGAGGGAGTAGAAGTTGTATTAATAAATAGTAACCCTGCAACAATAATGACGGACCAAGAGATTGCAGATAAGATATATATAGAGCCATTAACAATAGAATTTATAGAAAAAATAATAGAAAAAGAAAGACCGGATAGTTTATTAGCAGGAATGGGTGGTCAAACTGCTCTTAACTTAGCTGTTGAATTACATGAAGCAGGTATACTTGAAAAGTATAATGTTGAAATAATAGGGACATCTGTTGAATCTATCAAAAAAGGTGAAGATAGAGATACATTCAGAGAAGTAATGAGACAAATAAACCAACCAGTAGTAGTTAGTGATATAGTAACTGACTTAGAAAGTGGATTAGAATTTGCAAATAAAATAGGATATCCAGTAGTTGTAAGACCTGCATACACATTAGGTGGAACTGGTGGAGGTATAGCTGAAACAGTTGAAGAATTAACAGAAATACTTACTCAAGGTTTACAATTAAGTCCAGTTAGCCAAGTACTACTTGAGAAAAGTATAAAAGGTTGGAAAGAAATAGAATACGAAGTAATAAGAGATGGTAATGGAAACTGTATAACAGTATGTAACATGGAAAATATAGACCCTGTTGGAGTACATACAGGAGATAGTATAGTTGTTGCACCTAGCCAGACTTTAAGTGATAAAGAATACCAAATGCTTAGAAAAGCATCTATAGATATAATAAATGCAATAGAAGTTAAGGGTGGATGTAACGTTCAGATAGCATTAAATCCTCACAGCTTAGAGTATGCAATAATAGAAATAAACCCAAGGGTTTCTAGATCTTCAGCTCTTGCATCAAAAGCTACAGGTTATCCAATAGCTAAAGTTGCAACAAAAATAGCTTTAGGATATACATTAGATGAAATAGAAAATGCAGTAACAAAGAAAACTTATGCATGCTTTGAGCCAACTCTTGACTATGTAGTAGTAAAAATACCAAAGTGGCCATTTGATAAGTTTAAGCAAGCTAACAGAAAGCTAGGAACAAAGATGATGGCAACAGGGGAAATAATGAGTATAGGAAGTAACTTTGAAGCAGCTATGCTTAAAGGTATAAGATCTCTAGAAATAGGAAAATACTCATTAGTTCATGCCCCTTCTGAAGAAAAGAGCTTAGAAGAATTAAAGAAAAGTATAGTAGTACCAGACGATGAAAGATTATTTGACTTAGCTGAAATGATAAGAAGAGGATACAAAATAGATATGATAGAACAAATCACTGGAGTAGATAAGTGGTTTATAAATAGATTTAAATGGATAGTAGAACAAGAGGAAAAGTTAAAAGGAATGAAGATAGAAGACTTAACTAAAGAGTATCTTCTTGAATTAAAGAAAAAGGGATTCTCAGATAAGGGAATATCTGACTTAATGAAAATAAGCCCAGAGAAAGTTTATGAATTAAGAACTTTATATAGCATAAAGCCTGCATATAAGATGGTTGATACTTGTGGTGGGGAGTTTGATGCATTATCTCCATACTACTACTCAACTTATGAAGAGTATGATGAAGTTGTAGTAAATGACAAGAAAAAAGTTGTAGTATTAGGATCTGGTCCGATAAGAATAGGCCAAGGTATAGAGTTTGACTACTGTTCAGTTCACTGTGTTAAAGCACTTAGAAAGATGGGAATAGAAACTATAATAGTTAACAATAACCCAGAAACAGTAAGTACAGACTTCGATACATCTGATAAATTATATTTCGAACCATTAACAGAGGAAGAAGTATTAAACATAATAGAAAAAGAACAACCAGATGGAGTAATATTACAATTTGGTGGCCAAACAGCTATAAAGTTGGCTAAATTTTTAGATGAAAAGAGAATACCAATATTAGGTACAGATTTTGCAGATATAGATGCAGCTGAGGATAGAGAAAAGTTTGATGAATTATTAGAAAAATTAAATATAAATAGGCCAAAAGGGAAGGCTGTATGGTCAGTTAAAGAAGGTATAGAGGAAGCTAGCAAATTAGGATATCCTGTACTTGTTAGACCATCTTATGTACTTGGAGGTCAAGGTATGGAAATAACTTATGAAGAGCATAAGTTAGAAGCATACTTACAAAGTGCATTTGAAAGAGATAAGAAAAATCCAGTACTTATAGATAAGTATTTAACTGGTAGAGAAATAGAAGTAGATGCAATTTGTGATGGAGAAGAGATATTAATACCAGGTATCATGGAGCACTTAGAAAGAGCTGGTGTTCACTCTGGAGATAGTATAACAATGTATCCAAGCCAAAATGTATCTGATGAAATAAAAGCTAAAATATTAGACTATACTAGGAAAATAGCATTGGAGCTTAATGTACTTGGAATGGTTAATATACAATTTATAGAATTCCAAGGAGAATTATATATAATAGAAGTTAACCCAAGGGCAAGTAGAACAGTTCCATATATAAGTAAGGTAAGTAAGGTGCCAATTGTTGATTTAGCAACTCAATGCATGTTAGGTGCTAAGTTAAAAGATTTAGGGTATGGAACGGGAGTATATAAAGAGCCTAAGTTAATATCAGTTAAAGTTCCAGTATTCTCTATGTCTAAGTTATCTAGCGTTGACGTAAGTTTAGGGCCTGAAATGAAATCTACAGGAGAAGTTTTAGGTGTAGGGGAGACTTTAGAAGAAGCATTATATAAAGGATTTATAGGTGCAGGAAAGCAAATGTCTGATGAAAGAGGAGTTGTACTTGCTACTATAAATAATTATGATAAAGCTGAATTTATGGAAATAGCAAAAGATATGAAAGAACTAGGATATACTTTTGTAGCTACATCAGGAACAGCAAAGAGCTTAGAAGAAAATGGAATAGAAGCTACTGTAGTTAATAGAGTAGAAGAATCTAGGCCTAATATATTAGATGCAATAAGAAATAAGCAAGTTGATATAGTAATAAATACTCCTACAAAAGGGAATGACTCAACTAGAGATGGATTTAAAATAAGAAGAACTGCAACTGAGTTTTCAACTGAAGTAATGACATCTTTAGATACATTAAAAGCTTTAGTAGGTGTTAAGAAAAAGCAAATAAACAAATCTAGATTAGAAGTTTATGATATAGCTAAATAAATAAAATTTAATATTTATTATAAAAAACTCTTTAATTTTCATATTGAATTATGATTATTAAAGAGTTTTTTACGATTTAGGTAATATTAAATTACACGTTAGTATAAGTGATATAGTATACAGAAGAATATGTTAAGTTATATAAATATATGCAATTAATATATGAAAAATGTAATAAAAATGGTAATTATGATTAATATATTTTTTTTAGGATTTACCCTAAAATTATTTTGTATCATTAATATGATAATTAGATTACATAGGGGGATATTGAAAAATGAAAAAGAATAAAACGATAGCATATATGTTAGCAGCAACATTATTAGTAGGGGGAACTTTTTTAGGAACAAAGGCCTTATTTACAGATAAGATAGATACAGTAGGAGAATTAAGTATAAGTACAGGAGATGTTGATGTAGAAGTTGTAGGAACAGAAGGTTGGATAATAACTCGTAATGGAGAAGATGAAAATGAGGGAACAACTGGTCCTGCAACATATGACAACTTAAAGTATGGTGATGTGCTTACAAAAAAAATAAAAATAAAAAATGAAGGAACACTGAGAGCAATATTAACGTTAGATGAAAATTCTGATATACAAAAAAGTTTACCTGAAGGAATAGAATTTACAGCTAGTTTCAAAACAGAAGGGTTAGAAAATGCAAATGAAACTATATTTGAACCAGGACAAACAGGAGATGTTGAATTAAAAATAGAGGTTACTGGATATTCAAGTCATAATGAGACTGAGAAAAGTATAAATAGTGATAATCAAGAGGCAGAAATTTTAAATTTAAAAGAAGGATTTGTTATAAATGCTAAACAAATAACAAAAGATACTGTTGTAAATTAATAAATATATAAAGGCACTCTAGTAATAGAGTGCTTTTGTTAAAAGTAGGTGATTATTATGAAACTAAATAAGAAAATAATTCAAGTATTAACTATAACATCTATAATATCACTATTTCCAATAAGTTCATATGCCGATAACGATATAACAATAGACCAATCGTTTACATATGAAGATGGATTATGGAAACCAGGAAGAATAGAGTCAAAAGACTTTTATATAAATAATAATAAAGAAAATGACATAAGTATAGATAGATTATATATGAGCCTAAAGTCGTCAGAATATTGGAAAACAGGTGAAGAATTAGATATTAATAGTAATAAATTTAAAGAATTTGCTAGATATAGTACAGTTACCTTAAAGCATAACGATACTATATTATTTAAAGATAAATTTGAAAATCTTTTATCTGAAGATGGGATAAAGTTATCAAAAGATATAGATATAAAATCTAATAGTAAAGAATTATTAAACATGACTATAGATATGGATTTAGAAATGAATAATGATGCACAAGCACTTAATAATGTATTTACTATAGGCATTGCATATAAAATGGATGAAAAACCAATGTCACCAATACAGCCAGAAAAACCCGTAACTCCAGATACAGATATTGATGGAGGTAGTTTAGATAGATTACCTCAAACAGGTGGAATTATAAATAGTTCTAGCTTAATAGTACTAGGTGCTGTTGTAATAGGTGCGGGTATTGTATTTAATAGAAAATCTAATGAAAAAGGAGGAGGTAAACACAATGAGTAGACTAAGAAGATTAAAAGAAAGAAAAAGAAAAAATAAAATAAAAGCTGCTTCTTGTGGGTTAGCTCTAACTTTAGCAATAGGGTCAGCACAAGGTTTAGGAACTTATGCTTTGTTTACTGATACAGAGGATATAGCTAGTGAGTTAGCTATTAGTACTGGTGATGTTGATGTAGAAGTAATTCATGACAATAATATACTTGAAAATGTAAAACCGGGTTCTATTAATCCATATAAGTACATTATTACTAATCGTGGTACACTAAGACAACAATTAAAATTAGATTTAGACATACCAACAACTTTAACTGATTCAACTTTAAATTCAGCACTAAGTTATCTTAAATCGAATATAAGCTACAGTGTTGACTTTGGAATAAAACAACCAACAGAAGAAGGTTCAGAAGTAATACCTGTACCAAGCAATGAAGTTGGAGGAAGTGTAGCGAATATAGATAATATAAAATTATCATCAGAAAATCAAATATTAAAAAATAAATCAAATGATAATATATTTATATTAGAACCGGGTCAACAAATAACAGTTAATGCAACTATAAATATACCAAGTATGGATAAAAAAATTCAAGATGCTTTAAATAATATAGGAAATATAGAATTAGATGTAAGTGTAGAAGCTAGACAAATAAGCAATAATATAAATACATTTACTGATTATGGATTTTATGATGTAGCTGTTCATAAAAATATTATAACTATAGATCAAAGGGAAGTAATAACTATAGCTATAGGTCAAAAGGCATACTTTACAAATGGTAGTGGAAATTCATTTAAGAAGCTATATATTCCAATTAATGTTAAATCAACAACTAGTGCAGTTACATTAGAAGCTAAAGTAGTATCTACTGGAAATGGAAATAAACCTGTAGAAACAACTTATAAAGCAAAATATGGTAATTTTGATCCATACGGAGACTATATTTTAATAGAATCTACAAATAAGCAAGATGAGCTTCCATTCAAAGGAGTTGTAAATATAACAATCACAGTGACTGTGAAAGATGGTCAAAATGAAGAAAGCTATGATTTAGAATGTAATGTAACATTATTAAATGCAGGTAACAATTGTACAGGTGATCATCCAGATCATGATGGCTCTGGAAATGGAGGAAAATGTCATGGTGAGGTAGTATATAGTGGTCATAAAGATGTTCTAAATATATATGAAGAACTAGAAACAGAATTAAAGTCTCCATTGATAATAGAATCATTAAAGCAGGAAGTTGAAAATATAGTTGAGCCAAATGTAGTAGAATCACAAAAGGAAGAAGTAGAAGAACCAAAAGATGAAATAATAGAAATACCAAGACAACCTGAAGTAATAGAGTCACTAAAAGAAAATGAAGATATACAAGAATAAAAAATAAAGTGATATCTATATTGATATCACTTTATTTTTTTAAAGGAGTAAAAATGGAAACTAAAATAATAGAAAAAAATAAAATAAACATATCAAAAATATCAAATATATTTATATTTTTATTAGTATTAATACTAGGGTTAAACTTAATAACAACAAAGTCAGATAAACTATTTGAAATAATAGGATATAGAAGTTACACAGTACTATCAGGAAGTATGGAACCAGAATTTTACCCAGGGGATATGGTAATAACAAAACATAAAAGTAAAACAAATATAAAAGTAAATGACATAGTAACATACAGAGATAATGATGGTGTGATAATTACTCATAGAATAATAAAAGAAACAACAGAAGGATACATAACAAAAGGTGATAATAACAATGTAGAAGACTCAGATATATTAACAGAAGATAATATAATAGGAGAAGTTAAGTTTAGTATACCTAAATTAGGATATATAATGAATTTCTTATCAAAACCTATGACAGTAGCAGTTGAAATGATTTTATTATCTATATTTATATTCTTTTATTATAAGGACTAAAAGGTGATAAAAATATGAAAAAAATAATAGGAAAATCACTTATAATTTTAGGCGTATGCATTATATCATTAGTACTATATATAAACTATAATACATCTAAAGAAAATAAAGAAATGATAGAGCAGTATAAGAGTGCAATTAGTAATGAAAATTTAAACCAAGATGAATATAAAATAGGAGATGTAATAGGAATATTAAAAATTCCTAAAATAAATATAGAAGTAGCTTTAAAACGAGGAGTAAGTGATGAAATACTAGATACTGCTATTGGTCATTTTGAGAATACACCAATGCCAGGAGAGTATGGTAATTTTGCAGTAGCAGGGCATAGAGCATATACAAAAAATAAATTCTTTTCTAACTTAGACAAAGTAGAAATTGGAGATGAAATAAATATACTACAAAATGAAACTAACCATAAGTACATAGTAAATAGTATAGAAGTAGTAACACCAGATAGAGTAGATGTGGTGGAATCTAAAGATATGGATAAAAAGGAAATAACTTTAGTAACATGTACACCTAAGTATGTAGGTAGTCATAGGCTTATAGTTAAGGGTACATACGTAGAATAGAATATAAAATAAAATAAAATGGCTACCTTAAGTATAAGGTAGCCATTTTATATATTAAGCATCATTATATCTCCAAGTTGAGAGTTTATAAATTTTAATTTATCAAAATCTGATATGCCATCTTCATCTAATATAAGTCTTATTGATTTTAAAGCACTTTTTAATTTAAATTCCTCTTCTCTTTGTAATTCAAGAATGCCTTCAACTATATTTTGTCTATTTAACTCTATCATATCTATACCCCCTATAATATATTTATCTAAATTATGGACATAAATAGAAAAAATATACATAAAAAAAACTGTAAGCTATTAATTATTTTATAGCTTACAGCTTTTAGGTTGATTTATGCAAATAGACTAAATTTTTATCTTCTATAAATTCTTCTGTTAACATTTGTAGCATTACAATAAAATCTAGTATTTATATAAGGTGCAAATTTACTAAATGTTAATTTAAATTTAGAAGTTCTGAATTCTTCTTTAGCAAGTTCTCCAGCATCAAAATAAACTACTAAACCGTCATTTTCAATATAAAATGCTTGATCATCAGTGATAAAAAATTCGACATTCTCAAAGTATAAATCTTTATTTTGGTTTATTTTATAATTTACATAATCAGTAATAACTTTTATATAATCTACACCTGGATTAAATATATCTTTTAAAGTTATTTTATTTCCAGTAAGTAAATCATAATTATAGTTATACAATGTATCGTATTTAGGTAATGTATTACCGGAAAAACCTAATACATTAACAATAACACTAAGTAAATGATTTTTATTAAAGGCAACTGCAAAATTAGAAAATGCGCTATAAATTCTTTTTTCTTCGGGATTATTATCAGCAACAGTTGAGTTATAATCCTGTTCTTCTTGTGCAAGTCCATCCCTAAAATCATTAACCTCTTGTTTTATAAGATTACTTATATTATTTAATATAGATGGATTTGCGAAGAAATAGCCGGTATTAAAATTAAAGAAAGCTGGATATTGAATGTTATAGTAAAAAGTAGAGTTTCTAGAAAACTCTTCATTAAAATCAGTATAAATAAGATTATACAGACAGTTACTTTCAGGTTGAGAATTAGCCACAAAGAATCCCCCTTTATTTAGATTATCAATTACAATATAATATGCTATGAAAAATTAAATTATTAATAATGAAATAAATAAAATAATGTTAGTAATAAAGCAAATGAAAGTATATAAACTATTTAAAAGAGCGAAAATATAACTAAATATGGTATAATACATAAGATTGAAAAGAAATTTAGCAGGAGGAATATGATGTTAATATTAGCAGATAAATGGAAAGATTATGAACTTATAGATATGGGTAACGGAGAAAAATTAGAGCGTTGGGGAGATATAGTATTAAGAAGACCAGATCCTCAAGTTATGTGGCCGATAAGAAATGAAAGTGGACTATGGAAAAACCCACATGGACACTATCATAGAAGTGCAAAGGGTGGTGGACACTGGGAGACTAAGAAAAAATACCCAGAAAGATGGACTGTAAGCTATAAAGAATTAAAATTTAATATAAGTCCAACTGGATTTAAACATACAGGTTTATTCCCAGAGCAAGCAGCTAACTGGGATTGGTCAATGGATAAAATCAGAAATGCAGGAAGACCAATAAAGGTGTTAAACCTTTTTGCTTATACGGGAGGAGCAACAGTAGCATGTGCAGCAGCAGGAGCTGAAGTTTGTCATGTTGATGCATCTAAAGGTATGGTTACTTGGGCAAAAGAAAACTTACATACATCAGGATTAGGTGATAGAAAAGTAAGATTTATAGTAGATGATGTTGTGAAGTTTGTTGAAAGGGAAATAAGAAGAGGAAACAAATATGATGCTATAATAATGGATCCACCATCTTACGGAAGAGGACCTAAGGGAGAAGTATGGCAAATAGAAGAAAAATTATATGGATTAGTAGATTTATGTACTAAGGTATTATCAGATAATCCTTTATTCTTCTTAATAAACTCATATACAACAGGTTTATCACCTATAATATTAGAACATATATTAGATGCAACTGTAGCTAGAAAAGCTAAAGGTGGAAAAATATATGGCGGAGAAATAGGAATACCAACATCAAGAGACGGAAAAGTTCTTCCATGTGGAATATTTGGAAGATGGGAGAGTAAATAATGGTAAAAGTCATATATGAAGATAATCACTTATTAGTAGTAGAAAAACCTGTGAATATACTGTCTCAAGGTGATGATACTAATGATAAGGACATGGTTAATCTTCTGAAAAACTATGTAAAAGAAAAATATAATAAGCCAGGTAATGTGTTTATTGGATTAGTACATAGATTAGATAGACCTGTTGGAGGAGTAATGGTATTTGCTAAAACTTCAAAAGCAGCATCTAGGTTATCAGAGCAAGTAAGAAATAAAAGTTTTAAAAAGACTTATAGAGCTGTTATTCATGGGACAATGAATAAAAAGGAAGACACTTTGAAAGACTACCTTTATAAAAATAAGAAGACTAATATGGTTAGCGTTGTAAATAAGAATCACAAAGAAGCTAAAAATGCAGAATTAGATTATGAAACTTTACAAAGTAAAAATAACTTTAGTCTCGTTCAAATAGATTTGAAGACCGGAAGGCCACATCAAATAAGAGTGCAATTTGCAAGCAGAAAGCATCCTTTATTTGGTGATCAAAGATATGGCCAAGATGTAAATAAAGTAGGCCAACAAATAGCGCTATGGTCCTACAAAATAGAGATAACGCATCCTACAACTAAAGAAAAAATGGAGTTTATATGTGAACCTCCAAAAGAATACCCATGGGATTTATTTAGTAAATTATAGGGCTGTTTAAAATAAGCATTTAGATAATTCGGGGCGTAGGTGGAAAAATAATTTTTATTTCATGCAGCTGGAAAGATGCTGCAAATGGAATAAAAATTATTTTCCACCTTACACCCTTGAGAATTTCCTAAATCTATTTTAAATACGTCCTTTTTTTATTTAGGATGTGGAATAAAATTTGTTATATATGAACTAAATCTTGGAGATTTAGGTCTTCGTTATTATTATTTAAGCATATACCGTTTGTTAGAAAGTAAAATACAAATGTTAATATAAAAGGGAATAGTAATATAATTGTTAATATTAAACCTGACATTGTGATACCTCCTGTAAACTTATTTTATTTGTCGTGAGATTTATTATATCAGGCTGGTGCTAAAAAAGCCTTACGGTAAGATTGATTTTAGATTACTGTTTTGTAAGTTTAAAAATAAAATATATTTATAATTAAATATCAAAATTTTGTTTAAACTATTAGAGTACTGTAAGATAATTAATTAAAAATAAAAATTAATAATGAGGATTTGAGTATGGATAAGTATGTAGGATTTTATATTGAAGATCCAATAGGGAATAATGAATTTTCTTATGAGGATAGAGAGAATAAGAATATTTATGTACCTAGGTTAATAGAAGGAACTTTAGATGATGTTGCTTTAGGTGATAATATAGTTTTCAATGAGATAGATGAAGGAAATGAAATAAAAGCTAAGGGCTTAAAAAATATGGTTGAATATAAGATTGATGATAAGACAGTTTATGTTTTTGACAACCATAATCATGCTTTTTATTTTTGGATGAAAAGTCTTAAGCAACAACATTTTACAAAGGGTTGTAAATTAGTTCATGTAGACCAACACAAGGATATGAGAGAACCTATAAATTATGAGGTCAATATAAATGATATGGACGACGTATTTAGGTATACTAATAAAGTTTTGAATGTTGGTAATTTTATAAAACCATCCCTTAAGCACAAGGTATTTTCAGAAGCTATAATCATAGATAGCTCATATGGGTTTGATATGAAAGTTGAAGGAGAATATGTTTTGGATATAGATTTAGATATATTTTCAAAAGATATGGATTATATACCGTATGAATTTAGACTGAATAAAATAAAAGAGCTTATAAAAGGAGCTAAGGTTATTACTATAGCTAGTAGTCCTTATTTTATAGAACAAGACTATGCTATAAAAGTATTAAAAGAATTATTTAATTATGATATAATGGAATAGTTAAATTATTAATGCTATAGTATAAGTTGATAAATTTATAGTAATTTATAATATAAAAAAGATAGAAATTTTAGGAGGAAAAAGTATGAGTTTATTTACTGAATGGAGATCTTTAAGCGAAAATCATGCTAGCCAAGAAGAAGAAATAAAATTCTGGGAAGAGTACTTAAAGGTAGAAACTACAATATACAATGAAATATTAAACAACAAAATGGAAGTAGTAGAAGGAACAGTTGCTGAATTAGCTGAAAAATTCAATACTTCAAACGAATACATAATGGGATTCTTAGATGGAATAAGTGAAAGTTTAAAAGAAGATTTAGACTTAGAATCTATAGAAGCTGATACAAAAGTTACTGTAAAAATAGATTGGGAAAAATTATACTACAACATGGTAGCTGTTGAAGCTCATTGGTTACATAGCTTACCAGGTTGGGAAGAAATATTATCTGCAGAAAAGAGAAAAGAATTAACAAAAGCTTTCAAAAATTCTAAAACTGTAGTTAAAGAAGATAAAGTTGGAAGAAATGATGTTTGTCCTTGTGGAAGTGGTAAAAAATACAAGAAGTGTTGTGGAAAGTAAGGTAAATTAAAGAGTATTATCTTACTTAAAAAAGTAATAAAATATAAAAAAGGATGTCTCAAAATATATATTTTGTGGCATCCTTTTATTTATAATTTTGTTTTATACAGATTAGATAGGTTTCTTGCGATATCAGCAGCAAGTTTAGCATTGTTATGTAGAAGTTGTATGTCTACAGTTGTATTCATTAAATTGTAGTTTATTTCAGATTTATTTGTTATTGGATTAGCTACTATGACTCCACCATTTAGATTTAAATCCCATTTAGCCTTTAATGCTTTTGAAATATCTAAAGAGGAATTTACATTATAGTCTACAGTAAAACCTCTTTTCATTTCATAAAAAACAGGAAGTTCATTTGTTTTATACCCGATAACTGGGACGCCTTTTACATTTAAATATTTTAAGGTTGATTCTATATCTAAAATAGAATTTATTCCAGAACAGATAACAGCAACATTAGTATTGGTTAATTCGTGTAAATCTGCGTATATGTTAAAGTCATCCTGTGATTTTCTACTTACTCCTCCTATGCTAGAGGTAGCAAGCACTTTAATACCTGCTAAACTAGCTAATATCATTGATGCAGCAATAGTTGTAGAACATGTTTGTTTTTTTGAGATAATAAATGGCAGATCTTTTCTTCCTGCATTGGCTATATTTTTACTTAAAGAAAGTAATTCTATCTCTTCTTCTGTAAGCCCAACTTTTAAAATACCATCTATAATTGCGATTGTGGCAGGTACAGCTCCACAATTTCTAATTATTTTACAAATATCATTAGCTATTTTTATGCTCTGAGGATAGTTTACATTACGAGAAATAATATCAGATCCTAGAGCGACAACAGGTTCTCCAGCCGAAATTGATTTTCGAACTTCTGGATGTATCTGTAAATACTTTTCTAACATGAGATTAACTCCTTTAAAGTTTTTTCTATGCTTTCTATTGATAAGTTTGGATTTACAGCTGATTTATGTGATAAAGTTAAAATTGATGCGGCTACAGAAATCTCTGTTGAATATTTTAAATTAAATTTATTTAAATAGCTGTAAACAATTCCAGACATAAATGCATCTCTTGCCCCTGTAACACTAACTGTATCAATATTTAAATCCTTTATATGTATAATATTTTTACCATCAGATGAAAAAATATTATTTTTATCAAGATTTATAAAAACTCTTTTTATGCCTTGATCTAAAAAATATTTAAGACATATATTTAAATCATTTTCATCAGAGATTTTAATACCTGATAAAAGTTCTGCCTCTTTTTGACTTAAATTTATAGCTTCAAATCTTCCAAGAAAATTTTTAATTTTAAGACATTTAGATGAAGAAACTATATCAATAAAAATTGGAATAGTTGTATAAGTTTTTGTAATAAAGTCTATTGTATCTTCGGGTAAATTTGTATCAATTATTATAGCTAAAGAATCACTTATTGATAAATGTTTTGAATTAATAAAAGGTATGTCTAATTTATCTATGATATCCATATGAGAAATAGCCACCTTCATATCATTTGAATTATTTAGAACAGACACATAAATTGATGTTGATTCTTCATTTGATATATAGCAATCATCTACGTCTATGCCGTAGTTTTTACATTCATTTAAGATTGTATTTCCGTATAAATCATTTCCTATGGCAGAAATAAGTTTTGTATTGATTCCTAACCTACAAATGTTTTCTGCTATGTTTCGCCCTGCACCACCAACTGAAATATTGATCTTACCAGGAGTAGAATCATACATTATAAGCGGGTTAGTTGGTATGCCTACTATATCTATATTAGATCCTCCAATAACAGTTATATAATTATCTTTTTTTAAAATATAACCTTTTCCTTTGATGTAACCTTTTTTCATAAGGTTAGTTATATGTACAGCTACAGAAGAGCGTGTTATACATAGCATATCAGCTAATTCCTTTTGTGAAATCATAGGATTTGTTTTTAATATATCTAAAATTTCTTTTTCTCTATCAGTCATATTATCACCTAGAAATAAATATTTGTTTATCAAAATAAACATTTGTTTCAAAATATGTTATCACCATATTTTCTATTTTTCAACAAAAAAATGTTTTATATTCTTTCAGAAGGAACAAAAATGCCCTATGGACATATTATGTATTAAGATAATTTTTATTTGGGAGGACAGTTATGAGAATAGGGGATATAGTAGCTAGAAAGTCTTATAATAAAGATATTATATTTAAAATAGAAGCTTTTAGTGTAGATGAAAATAATCAAAAAATAGCTTTATTAAAGGGGATAGCATTTAGAGTTGTAGCAGATGCATATTTAGATGATTTAGAAATAGTTCAGCTGCCTGATATGAATGATATTTTAATAGATAGAAATGTTGAAAATTTATTGTATAGATCAGTAAAAAAGGCAAAAGAAAGACAGAAGAAAAATATGAGGGGAATTCCCAAAGCGCAAGCGAATACTAATGTTTATGGAATACCTGGGAAGGTATTACAAATAGATGGAGATAAAGAATATTTAAAAATATGTTTAGATGTATACACTCAGCTTGGGATTCCAGCAGTAGGTGTTGCTATACCTGAACAAAATCAATATAAAGAAGTAAGATCTCTTCTAGAAAAACATAAACCGGATATATTAGTTATAACAGGGCATGATGCTATGTCATCTAAGAAAGGGAATATGAAGGATATAAATAATTACAAAAACTCTCTAAATTTTATAAAAGCAGTCAAAGAAGCTAGAAAATGGGATCCTAACGTTGATAGTCTTGTAATATTTGCAGGTGCATGTCAATCTAATTATGAACAAATAATAAGAGCTGGAGCTAACTATGCAAGCTCACCTGGAAGAATAATGATACATGCATTAGATCCAGTATTTATAGTGGAAAAGATAGCTTGTTCAAGAATAGATGTAGTAGTACCTATAGATGAGGTTATAGAGCAAACAGTAACTGGATATAAAGGTATTGGAGGGTCAGAGACTAGAGGTAAATTTAGATGGGCTATGCCAAAAACAATTTTATATTAAAAAAAGTAATATTATACTGTATTCTTAAAAAATACTATTGACTTTTTTGTTAAAAATATATAAAATTATTAGTTTGAACGTTTGACAATGTATTGTTTTTGTGGTATTATGTAAACATACAAACGTTTAAAAGAAGGTGATATTGTGGCTACAGTTCAGACGCTAGATAAGATCAGACTAAGTTTGGAAAGACATTTAGGAAAGAAGATAATATTAAAGGCTAACAAGGGGAGAAAACAAGTTATAACAAGAAGAGGTGTGCTTGAAAAAGTATATCCAAGTGTTTTTGTTGTAAGATTAGATGACAGTCAAAATGGATACTCAAGAGTATCATATAGTTATTCAGATTTATTGACAGCAAATGTTAAGTTGCAAGTATATAGAGATAAAGATAAGTTAAATGTAAGTTAAAATTATACCTATTGAAAATAGGTGTAATTTTTTTTTTGTTCTTTAAATATAAATATAATGTGATAATTTATATATTTAAACAGGGGGGACAAATTATGGAATTAATAAAAGATGTTATAAAAATTGATAACAGAATTGACTTTGGAAAATTTCAAACGTTTATAGAATCAGAAGCGGTAGTTCCGGACAAAAAATCAGACGTATATGATATAGTAAAGACAGAAGGGTACATAGCTCTCAAAAAAATAGAAGTTGCTGATGGAAAGATAGTGTGCAGAGGAAGTTTTAATTATAATGTAATATATATTACCGATGATAAGAATACTGTATCAAATGTAGATGGTAAAATAGACATAAATGAAGTTATTGATAAAGATAATGTAACTCAAGATATGGAATATATGTTATATCCAGAAATAGAACATGTAGATTGTACAATAATGAATGAAAGAAAAATTAGAGTAGGAGCACTTATAAATATTAAGGGGAGCCTATTTGAAAAACAAAGATTAGATATAGTAAAAGATGTATCACAAGTAGAAGGAATACAAAAACATAGAAAAGAAGTTAATTATCAAGATATTGTGGGCATAGAGAAATCAGAGAGTGTAATAAGGGATACTATAACTATAAATACAGAGGAAATACACTCAATTATAAGTATAAATCCATATGTAAGAATAAAAGAAAGTAGAGTTAGTGACAATAAGGTTATAATTGGAGGAGTATTAAATATAAATCCACTTGCTTGTACCTATGATGGAGATCTTGTTGAGCTAGATAGAGTAGATATTGATTTTACTCAATTTATAGAAGTTCCTGGTGTTTGCGATGGTATGATAGAAGAAACATTATTATCAATAGGAGATTTTAATTATATATTCAAACAAAATAATGAGAGCAATACAGGTATATTAGAGGTTGATTGTACAATTAGTAGTAAGGTTAAGGTTACAGATGAAGTAACAAGAGAAGTATTACAAGATGCTTATTCACCACAAAAAATAATTAAATTTGATCACCGATTAATAGAATTAAATAAAGTGTTGGTAAGTGATACTGAAAGTTTTGTAGTTAGAGAAACAATAAAAAATGATAATGAAGACATACAAATAAAAGATATTGTAAGTGTTTGTCCATCAATATCTATTGAAAATGCATATGTAGAAGATGGTAAGAGTATAATCCAAGGTATAATAAAATTAGATATATTATATGTTCCAATTGAAGGTCTAAGATTAGTTTATAAAATAAGTGAAGAGATACCTTTCGAACATGATATGGAAATTGATGATTTAACAGACGCATCTACTGTGTTTAATACAGTGTGTATTGAAAAAGTAGAATCAGATTTAAATAGAGACCAAATAGACGTATCTATAAAGGTGAAAAGATTTATTGAAGCAATAGACAAGAAATCTGAAAGTTTTATAATTAAGGGTGAAGATCATGGAGAGTATGATTTATCAAAAGCTCCAAGTATTATAGTATATATCTGCAAAGAAGGAGATAATCTTTGGAATATAGCTAAAAAATATAATACAACTGAAGAAGAAATTGCTGAGCTTAACGACTTAAAAAGTGATGAGCCTCTTAAACCAGGAAAGTGCTTAATACTAGAGAAAAAAGTAGTTTTAGTAGATTAAAATTATATTAAAATAAAATAATAGGGTGTTATAATACCCTATTATTTTATTTTTTGTAGTATAATATTTATGACTAGGAATGCATTATACGATATACAAAGGAGGCTAAAATGAATTCTATAGAATTAAAAAGCAGGGCAAAAATAAATTTATCAATAGATGTCCTAGGGAAAAGAGTGGATGGATATCATTTAGTCGAAATGATAATGCAGACAATAGACCTGTACGACATCATTAAAATAGAAGAATTAGAAACTGAAGAAATAATTATAAAAAGTAATACTTCAGACATACCGTTAAATGAAAATAATATAGTTTATAAAGCCGCAGAATTAATTAGAGATAACTTTAATATAAAAAGAGGTATAGAGATTTTTATAGAGAAAAATATACCTATAGCAGCAGGGATGGCTGGGGGCAGTTCAAATGCAGCAGCTATATTAGTAGGACTTAATAAGCTTTGGAATTTGAATTTATCAGAAAAAGAATTAAAGGAACTTGGATTTAAACTAGGAGCAGATGTACCATTTTGTATAGAAGGTAAGGCTGCTTTAGCAGAAGGTGTAGGAGAAGAACTTACATATATAAAAGGTTTACCAGATGATATAAGTATACTAGTTTGTAAACCTGAATTATTTGTGTCAACTAAAGAAGTGTATGGTGGATTAGACTTAAAAAATATCAAGAATAGACCAGATAATCAGTATTTAATAAAATGTTTAGAAAATAATGAGATAGAATTATTATCTAAAAATATGGTAAATGTTCTTGAGACAGTGACTAGTAAAAAACATACAGAGATAAGCGATATTGAAAAAATTATGAATGAAAATAAAGCATTAGGATCTATGATGAGTGGGAGTGGTCCAACTGTATTTGGACTTTATAAAAATGAAGAAGATGCTTTAAAAGGGAAAAAAGAGTTATTAAAAAAATATAAGCAAGTTTATGTGGTAAAGAGTAGTGAGAAAGGAGTTGAAATTAATGGATAATTTAACTAAATTAAATTTAGAGGATTATAAGCCATTAAGAGATGTAGTTTTTGAGAATCTAAGAGAAGCTATATTAGAAGGAAAATTAAAGCCAGGTCAGAGATTAATGGAGGTACAGCTTGCAGAACAATTAGGGGTAAGTAGAACTCCAGTTAGAGAAGCAATAAGGAAATTAGAGTTAGAAGGCCTAGTTGTAATGCTACCTAGAAAGGGTGCATATGTGGCAAATATGTCTTTAAAAGATGTAATAGATGTACTTGAAGTGAGAGCTAGTTTAGAAGGGTTATCAGCGTCTCTAGCAGCAGAAAGAATAAGTGATATAGACTTAAAAAGATTGAAAAAAATAGCAGAGGAATTTAAAGAAAGTACAATAAATGCAGATATTGAAACTTTATTAAAAAAAGATGTTGAATTTCATGAATGTATATTTAAAGCAGCAAATAATAAAAAATTAACTCAAGTAATAAACTCGTTATGGGAACAAGTTTATAGATTTAGAGTAACATATATATCTGATTATGACTCATCTTTAAGTATAGTTGAAGAACATAAAAATATATTATCAGCTATTGAAAAAGGGGATTGTGAATTAGCAAAAAAATATGCTACAGAACATATAGAAAAAGCAGAACAATTTATGATAGATAAAGCTGTGAGTCATAAAGGATTATAGAGAAGGGAAACCTTCTTTTTTTATTGCAATAAATTTATTTTTATTAATTTGAGATGCTATTTGGCTACATGATAAATTAAATTTTTTATTGAATAAATAACTTAAAATTGGAAATACTCAAAGTAGAAAAATATTTAGGGGGATAAAAATAATGAAAGTGAGAATAATAAAAGCTAGATTGGTAATTCTAATTTTAAGTTTAATAGCCATTATTTCGATAATGTCTATATCTATAAAAAATGAAGCTGATAAAATAGATAATGTTAGTGAAAGTTATAAAGAAAAATTAATAAGATTTCATGTTATAGCGAATAGTGATACTGAAGAAGATCAAGAATTAAAACTAAAGGTAAGAGATGAGATTATAAGCTATCTACAACCAAAGTTAGAAAATTCAAGTAGCATAGAAGAAAGCGAAAAAATTATAACTAGTGAGTATGATAATTTACAGTCGATAAGTAGAGAAACTATTATAGACAATGGATATGAGTATGATGTAAAAGTAGGAATAGAATATAGTAATTTCCCGACAAAACAATACTCTAATGTAATACTACCTGCAGGAGAGTATAAGGCTTTAAAAGTTGTAATAGGGGAAGGGAAAGGTAAAAATTGGTGGTGCGTTATGTTTCCTCCATTATGTTTTGTAGATGAAGAAAATGGAGTGATAGATAAGTCTACAGATGAGAAACTACAATCTGTATTAGATGAAGAAGAATACAATTTGATTACAACTAAAAATAAGGAAGAAGGAAATGTTGTAAAATTTAAATTTAAAATAGTTGAAGTAGTAAAGGACATGTTTTAATTATCAATTAAAAAAGGAGTGAATTTGACCATGGATAGGTGCTATAAATTTATAGTGTCTCTACTAGTTTTTATAAGTATAATTGTTCCTTCAAATAAGGTTTTAGCAGAAGGCGACGATTTGGAAGATAAGTCTGTACCAGCAGTTAAAACAAATTCAAATGAAGAAAGAAAAGCTGTAATAAACTTAACTAGTGAAGAAATATTACTATTGTCAAAACTAGTAACTAGTGAAGCTAGAGGCGAGAGCTATGAAGGTCAAGTTGCAGTGGCAGCCGTGGTAATTAATAGAGTAAAAGATTCTAGATTTCCTAACTCTATAGAAGATGTTATATATCAAAAAAATGCTTTTTCTGTTGTGAAAAATGGAACCATAAACATGAATCCAACGGATGAAGCGTATAAAGCAGCACAAGATGCTTTATATGGATCGGATCCGACTGAAAAAGCTGTATATTTTTGGAATCCTAAAATTTCTACATGTAAATGGATACAAACACTAAATCCTCATATGAGGATAGGTAATCATGTTTTTGCTAAATAAGACTAATATATAATAAAAATAAAGAAGCTTAGCTTCTTTATTTTTTTGCAAAAATACACTATAATAATCACTTAGATAAGAAAATGAATATAATAAAAAATTAATAATATAATTCTTAAATAGAAGGGACAAAAAATATGACTAAACTTAATGTAGCTTTAATATTTGGTGGAAAATCAGGAGAGCATGAGGTTTCATTATCATCAGCTGCTTCTATATATGAAAATATAAATAAAGATAAATATAATGTTTTTACTATAGGTATAACTAAAGAAGGAACATGGTTATATTATGATGGAAATTCAGAAAATATAAAAAATGGTAAGTGGGTTGAATTAGCAAATAAAAATGTAGAAATAAACTTAGTTCCTATGGGTAACAAAGAAGTTGGTTTATTATTTGAGGATGGAAGTGTACAAAAAATAGATGTACTTTTCCCTGTATTACATGGGCCATATGGTGAAGATGGAACAATACAAGGTTTATTTGAAATAAGTCAAATACCATATGTAGGATGTGGAGTTCTTGCATCAAGTACAGGTATGGATAAGCTTATATGTAAGACTATATACTCAGAAATTGGTTTACCACAAGTGAGTTACTGTTCTACAAATAGATGGACATTTAGAAAAAATCAAGAAGAAGAGTTAAATGAAATAGAGAATAAATTAAATTATCCTATATTTGTAAAGCCTGCCAACTTAGGTTCAAGTGTAGGGATCTCTAAGGCTACAAATAGAGAAGATCTTCTAGCTGGAATAAATGAAGCTTTAATATATGACTCTAGAATAGTTTTAGAGCAAGGTATAGATGCAAGAGAAATAGAAGTTGCAGTATTAGGAAATGAAGAAGTTAAGGCTTCTATAGCAGGTGAAATTAAACCAGCTAAGGATTTCTACGATTATGAAGATAAATATATTAATGGTGCATCAACATATGATATACCAGCTAAAATAAGTGAAGCTGATATGGAAAAAATAAGAACTATGGCGATAAAAGCATTTAAATCTTTAGATGGAAAAGGACTTTCAAGAGTAGACTTCTTTATAGATAAAAATTCAGGTGAAATATTTATAAATGAGATAAATACATTACCAGGATTTACAAATATAAGTATGTATCCTAAAATGTGGGAAGCTACAGGATTAGAATACTCTAATCTTATAGATAAACTTATAGAGTTAGCATTAGATACAAAAAAGTAAAGTAGGTGTTAGTATGGATAATAGACCTATAGGTGTATTTGACTCAGGTTTAGGTGGATTAACTGTTTTAAAAGAGATTATAAAAGTTTTACCTAATGAAAATATAGTATATTTTGGAGATACAGCGAGAGTTCCATATGGGCCAAGGTCTAAGGAGGCTATAATAAAATATACTTTTCAGGCTATAAACTTTTTAATGTCTAAAAATGTAAAAGCTATTGTTATAGCATGTAATACAGCAACTGCAAGAAGCTTAAAAGAAGCACAATCACAATATAATATACCTATAATAGGTGTAATAGAAGCAGGAGCAAGGACTGCTGCATACTCTACAAAAAATAAGATTGTAGGAGTAATAGGGACTGAAGGTACTATAAGTTCAAAATCTTATAATGTAGAAATAGAGAAATTAGATAAAGATATTAAAATTGTATCAAAGGCATGTCCTTTATTTGTTCCGATAACAGAAGAAGGTTGGGCAAATACAGAAGTAGCGTATTTGACAGCGAAGGAATATCTGAAAGAATTGTTGGATCAAGGGATAGATTCTTTAGTTTTAGGATGTACACATTATCCAATACTAAAAAGAACTATAGGAAAAGTTGTTGGAGAGGAAATAAAGTTAGTGAACCCAGCGAAAGAAACAGCGAAAGATTTATATGATATATTAGAAAAACAAGATATACTTAGAACTGTGAACAAAAATAATCCAATTTATGAGTATTATGTATCTGATATACCAGAAAAATTCGCTAGTATAGGACAACAATTTTTAAAAAGAGACATGGATGATGTTAAGAGAATAGAAATACAAAAGTATTAAATGATTAAATTATATAAACTTTAGATATAATAATATCTAAAGTTTATATTTTTAGGAGGAGAATTTACTATGGATGTAAAAATCAATATAAGCACTATTCAGTATGATGAACATAGTAAGGTAGATACTATTAATATAAACACAACAGGAACATTACACAAAAAAAATAATGATATTTATTTAATGTACAAAGAAAATCATGAAGGCGTAGAAGTTACTACAAGTATGAAGATCTCAGGAAAAGAGATAACGATAAAAAGATTTGGAGGAAGTAACTCTACAATGGTTTTTGAAAAAGATAAAACTCATACTACAAAATATAGAACACCATATGGTTTATTTAATATAGAGACTTATACAAGATATTTAAGTATGACTGTAGATGATAGTAAACCTATCAAAATTGATTTAGATTATGACATAAAAGTTAATGATATATTCAGTGGAAGAAATAAAATAGTGATAAATGTCGAAATATAATGTGGATATTAATATAATGAATACAAATTTTATAAAGGTAGTTAAAATACTACCTTTTATTTAATTTATTTGGTATTATTATATCTATATAAACTTTTATATCTTTAATTAAAATTGATACAAGGGTTTATAGTTTTTTTATAGAAACTATAGTAAATGTTAATAAAAATAGTAATGAGGGATAATTATGATATTTGAAAAAGTACTAAGTACTATCAATAAACATGAATTAATACAAAAGGGTGATAAGATTGTAGTTGGTCTATCAGGTGGGCCAGATTCTGTTTGTTTATTACATATTTTAAGTAGACTAAAAGAGGAATTGGACTTAGAAATTTACGCAGCTCACTTAAATCATCAAATAAGAGGAATAGAAGCTCAAAAAGATGCTTTTTATATTTCAAAACTTTGTGAAGAGATGGGAATTACTTTCTTTATAAAGTCTATAAATGTTCCAGAATACTGTGAAAAAAATGGTGTATCAATAGAAGAAGGAGCAAGAAAGCTTAGATATGAAATGTTCTATGAGATAAAAAATAATACTAGAGCTAATAAAATAGCGATAGGTCATAATTTAAATGACCAAGCTGAAACTATTTTAATGCGTATGATGAGAGGTACTGGTCTTCAAGGTCTAAAGGGAATAGAATATATTAGAGATGGTGTTATAATTAGACCTATTTTAAATATTGAGAGAAATGATATAGAAGAATATTGTAAACAAAATAAGTTAAATCCTAGAATAGATAAAACAAATTTAGAAAGTATCTATACTAGAAATAAAATTAGGTTAGAACTTATACCGTATATGAAGGATAATTTTAACTCTAATATAATAGAATCTATAGTAAGGATGGGAAATAGTTTAAGAAGTGACAATGACTATATTGAAAGTGAAGCTTTAATTAAATTCAAAGAAGTTTCTAATATAAAAAGTGATAGTGTAGAGATTAACTTAAAGCCTTATATTAATTTACATAATTCAATGAAAGTAAGGATATTAAGGAATTCAATTAAACATATACTAGGAGATACTAACTTTATAGATCAAAGGCATATAGATGATATTATAGAACTAGAGGATGAATCTAAAATTGATAAGGTAATAAATCTACCTAGAGGTATATATGTATATAGGAAAAAAAATAGCATAATATTAACAAATAAAGAAATAGTTATTGAAGAAATAGAATTTTGCTATAATATACCTAGTAATGGATTTATTAAAGTCAAAGAAATAGGTACAATTATCGAAACACAGGTAGTAAGTATAAACAAATATAAAAGAAGCAAATCAGATAAATCATGTAATTGGTTTGATTTCAATAAAATAAAAGGGGGTATAGTTGTAAGGAACAGAAGATCAGGAGATAAAATAAAACTTTCAGGAGGAAGTAAAAAAATTAAAGATTTATTCATTGACATAAAAATTCCTAAAGAAGATAGATGTAAGGTTCCTGTTATTGCCGATGACCAAGGGATATTAAGTGTTGGTAATTTTAGAAATAGTGAAAATTACAAAATTGATGAAGAAACAAAAGAAGTCTTAAAGGTAAGCTTTAAGAAATTATAGAATAAAAACAACGTATGAAAGGAGGGCTTCTTTTGAACAAACTTTTAAAAGGAGCAGGTTTCTATCTGCTGATTTTCATAATCATAGTAGGGATAGTTCAATTTTCAGGTAATCCAACAGAACAAGTGGATAAATTAGAGTTCTCTCAAGTTTATCAGGAGCTGACAGATGAAAATATATTAAGTATACACTTTATAAGTGATACTGCAGTAGAGGGAGTTATTAAAGATACAAACAAAAAATTTACATCTTATATACCTAAAGAAGTAATGGGGAATAAATTTGCTGATGAGGTATTAGATCAAGCAATGGATGGTAAATTAGTTGTTGGAGGAGAAGCAAAACCATCAACACCTTGGTTTATAGATATGCTACCAACTATAATTTTTATATTCCTTATGTTAATACTTTGGTTTGTATTTATGAATCAGTCTCAAGGTGGAGGCGGAAAAGTTATGAGCTTTGGCAAATCAAAAGCTAAGGTACATAAAGATGATGAAAAAACTAGAGTAACATTTAAAGATGTAGCAGGACTTACAGAAGAGAAAGAGGATTTACAAGAAGTCGTAGATTTCTTAAAAAATCCGAAAAGATATATTGATTTAGGAGCAAGGATACCTAAGGGGATACTTATGGTAGGGCCTCCAGGAACAGGTAAAACTTATTTATCAAGAGCAGTAGCTGGAGAAGCTGGTGTACCATTCTTCAGTATAAGTGGTTCAGATTTCGTTGAGATGTTTGTTGGGGTTGGTGCTTCAAGAGTTAGAGATCTATTTGAGCAAGCTAAGAAAAATGCACCAGCTATTATATTTATAGATGAAATAGATGCTGTAGGTAGAAAAAGAGGTGCAGGTCTTGGTGGAGGACATGATGAAAGAGAACAAACTCTGAATCAGTTACTAGTAGAGATGGATGGATTTGGTGTTAATCAAGGGATTATAATAATGGCAGCAACGAATAGACCAGATATACTAGATCCAGCATTATTAAGACCAGGTAGATTTGATAGAGAAATAGTTGTTGGTGCTCCAGATGTTAAAGGAAGAGAAGCAATATTTAAAGTTCACTCTAAGAATAAACCTTTATCTGAAGATGTTAAACCAGAGGTTTTAGCAAGAAGAACGCCAGGATTTACTCCTGCAGATATAGAGAATATAATGAACGAAGCTGCAATACTAACAGCTAGAAAAAGAGATAAAAAAATACACATGGAAACTATAGAAGAAGCTATAACAAAAGTCATGGTTGGTGTAGCTAAAAAATCTAGAGTTATAAGTGAAAAAGATAGAAAGCTTACAGCTTATCATGAAGCAGGTCATGCAATTTGTATGCATGTACTTAATCATGTAAGTCCAGTACATCAAGTTACAATAATACCAAGAGGTAGAGCTGGTGGATTTACAGAACCTCTTCCAAAAGAAGACCAAATGTATGGTACAAAGTTAGAAATGGAAGAAACTATAGTAATGGCACTTGGAGGAAGGGTAGCTGAAGAGTTAGTTATAGAAGATATCTCAACAGGTGCTTCTAATGACCTAGAGAGGGTAACTTCTATTGCTAGAGCTATGGTAACTAAATACGGTATGAGTTCAAAGCTTGGACCTATGGTATTTGGAGATTCTGATGATGAAGTATTCTTAGGAAATAGTTTCGCTACAAAGAGAAATTATTCAGAAGAAGTTGCTTCTGAAATAGACAAAGAAGTAAGACGTATAGTAGATAAAGCTTACAGAGAGTGTAGACATATATTACAAGAGAATATGAGCAAGTTAGACTATGTTGCTAAAGCATTATTAGTATACGAAACTTTAGACTCAGATCAATTTATAAAAGCATTTAATGAAGAATTATCTTTAGACGTAGATATGAACTTAGATAATAAAAAAGTTTCATCTAATGATAAAGAAGAAGCACTTACTGAAGAAGTAAGAACAATAGATGCTGAGGATATGGAAAAAGACAACATTGTTGAACTGAAAAAAGATTATAAAGATAAAGAATAAGAGGGAACCCTAGAAATAGGGTTCTTTTTTTATAAAATACAACTTAAATAATAGGAATGGAAAATTATATGTTGTATAATTACATATAAAATATAAGTGCGGTGAGGTGGCAATGAGGAAGAAAATTATAAATATAATATTAGATAATAATAGAGAGTTTATTTCAGGAGAAGAAATATCTAAACAATTAGGTATTTCTAGAAGTGCGGTATGGAAGCATATTAAATCTTTGAAAGAGGAAGGTTATAATATAGAATCTATTAACAAAAAAGGATATAGACTAATAGAGAAACCAAAGGATTTATTGAGTTCACAGAATATAGCTCATGAGCTAAATACAGAATTCATAGGTAGCAATATTTTACACTTTGATACTATAGATTCAACAAATACCTATGCTAAAAAAATTGCTTCAAAAGAGATTGATGGGACTGTTGTAATAAGTGAAGAGCAAACATTAGGAAGAGGTAGATTGGGAAGAGTGTGGAATTCTAAAGCTTATGAAGGGATATGGATGAGTATAATATTAAAACCTAATATATTACCTTATAAAACTCCATTTTTGACTATAATAGCAGGAGCCAGCATAGCAAATGCTTTAAATAATCTAGGCGTAAATGTAGGTATTAAATGGCCGAATGATATAATTTTAAATGGTAAAAAGCTTTGTGGAATTTTAACTGAATTATCAGCTGAGATAGAGAGAGTGAATTACATTGTACTGGGAATCGGTATGAATGTAAAAAATCTAAGCTTCCCGTCTGAAATAGAAAATATTGCAACTTCCTTATACAAGGAGGGATATAATTTATCTCGAGTTGATATTGTAAGAGAGATTTTATGTGAATTAGAGAAAAAATATTTAGAGTTTGTAAAAAATGAAAATAAAGATAAGATAATAGATATGTATAAGCAGTACTCTGTAGTTTTAGGAAAGAATATATATATTGTAAAGAACAACGAGAGAGAATTGGTAGAATGTATAGATATAAATTTAGATGGAAATTTAATTGTCAAAAAGTCTAATGGAACTATAGAAGAAGTTATGTCTGGTGAAGTTTCAGTAAGAGGTGAAAATGGATATGTATAACAATATATTAGATGTAAAAGGATTAAAGGTTGGACAAGTTCAAGATGAAGATGGATTAACGGGATGTACTGTTGTAATTTGTGAAGAAGGTGCAGTCTGTGGAGTAGATGTAAGGGGATCAGCTCCTGGAACTAGGGAAACGGACTTACTAGACCCTATAAATATGATTCAAAAGGTGCATGCGGTGGTTCTTTCTGGTGGATCTGCATTTGGACTTGAGTCTACATGTGGTGTTAGTCAGTATTTAGAGGAAAGAAATATAGGGTTTGATGTAGGTGTTGCTAAAGTACCTATAGTAGTAGGCGCGGTATTATTTGATTTAGCAGCAGGGGATCCTAAGTGTAGGCCTGATAAGAAAATGGGATATAAAGCGTGTGAGATGGCTAGTGATACTGTTTTGAAACAAGGAAATTATGGAGCAGGATGTGGAGCCACAGTAGGAAAAATAAAGGGACCTGAGTATGCAATGAAGGGTGGAATAGGAAGTTACTCAATAAAATTAGATAATGGTTTAGTTGTATCTGCATTAATTGCTGTAAATGCATTTGGTGATGTATATGAAGATGGGAATGTGATAGCAGGAGTGTTAGATAATACTAAGACCAAAGTTCTAAATAGTTACGAACTTATGAAACAAGGTGTTAATAAAGGTGGTTTTAGTATAGATAATACAACAATTGGTATTGTTGCAACAAATGCTAAACTAGATAAAGCTGGATGTAAAAAAATATCTCAAATGGCTCATGACGGTTATGCAAGAGCGATATTCCCAATCCATACTCCTCATGATGGAGATACTATATTTACAATGGCCACAGGTGAGATAGAAACGGATATAACATTATTAGGTTCAATAGCAGCTGAAGTAGTTGAAAAAAGTATCGTTAATGCTATAAAAAATGCTTCAGATGTAAAAAATATATTATCATATAAAAATATTCCGATATTACAAGTTTAGTTGACAATCATACTCCCCTGTTGATAAAATTATTTGTGTTACAGCTGGCATCCTGATCTCAGGAGCCTGACTAATATCAAGAGTGTATGTGTAACAAGAACAAACTTAATAAAATTTAGAAGTCCGGCATCTTTATGAGCTGGAACGGAGGTGTATTTTTATGATGAATTCACAAGTGGCAACAAGAAAGAAAGTAAATGTCAAAAGGATGACTATAATAAGTTTACTTTCAGCAATATCGATTATGTTATCGATGATTCCTCAAGTAGGGTATATACAAATAGGGCCTGTAGCTATAACTACAATGTGTATACCAGTAATAATTGGTGGAATTATGGAAGGTCCTATAGCAGGTGCAAGCATAGGATTTATATTTGGTGTAACTAGTATGTTTAGAGCTTTAATGGGTCTAGCAGGGCCTACTGGTTTTGTATTTATGAATCCATTAGTATCGGTATTGCCAAGAATTCTTATAGGAGTAGTAGCATACTATTCATTTAAATTATCTATGAAATTAATAAAAAACACATATGTAGCTGGTTGTATATCTGGCGCCTTAGCGTCTATAATCAATACAGTAGGTGTTTTAGGTATGATATATGCTCTTTATGCTGCGGAATATGCAACAGCATTAGAGCAAAGCCCAGGTGCAGCAAAGGCACTTTTAATAGGGGTTGCAACAACTAATGGTATAGCAGAAGCTTTAGGTGGAGCTTTAGTTGTATCGGCTGTAGTTGCAGTACTAAAGAAAAGTAAAAAATAGAAAGAAGGTTAATATAAATGCTTTTAGTATTCGACGTTGGAAATACCAATATGGTATTAGGTATATACAAAGACAATGAATTAATTAAGGACTGGAGAATAAACACAGATAAAGAAAAAACTTCTGATGAATATGGCATATTAATAAGTAGCTTATTTAAATATGAAGATATAGAAATGAGTGAAATAAAGGATGTTATAATATCATCGGTTGTACCAAATGTAATGCATTCTCTTGAGAATTTTTGTATTAAATATTGTAATAAGCAACCATTGATAGTAGGACCAGGAATAAAAACTGGTTTAAATATAAAATATGATAATCCTAAACAAGTTGGAGCGGATAGAATTGTAAATGCTGTCGCGGGTATAGAAAAGTATGGATACCCACTGATATTAGTTGACTTTGGAACTGCAACAACATTTTGTGCCATATCTGAAAGAGGTGAATACCTAGGGGGTACAATTGCTCCTGGTATAAAAATATCTAGTGAAGCTCTATTCCAAAGGGCATCTAAGTTACCAAGAGTCGAGTTACTAAAACCTGGAACAACAATTTGTAAATCTACAGTTACGGCAATGCAGTCTGGAATAATATATGGTTATGTAGGTTTAGTAGATAAAATAATATCTATGATGAAAGATGAATTAAACTGTGAAGGTATTAAAGTTGTAGCAACAGGTGGTCTTGCTAATCTTATAGCTTCTGAAACTGATAGCATAGATAATGTAGATAAGTTTTTAACTTTAGAAGGGTTGAAGGCTATATACGAAAAAAACAAAGAGTAGATTAAAGAGGAATTGGAGAAGAAATCCAGTTCCTTTTTTGTGATAAAGTGGATATACTTATCTGAATAAATAGTTGTTAAAAGTAATATGTATATTAGTTCTATTTAATGAACAAAATTTAAAATAAAAATGGTATAATTGAAAAGTTTATAATAATATAGTTTGTGGTAATTACTTAATATTTATAAATTTAGATTAAAAGATTATTTAAATTAATAATAATATATCAGAGTGAGGAGAAACATAATGAAAATAGGGAATGTCGAGTTAAAAAATAAAGTATTCTTATCACCTATGGCAGGCGTTACAGACCTTCCTTTTAGGTTAATATGTAAAGAACAAAATTGTGGTATGCTATACACAGAAATGATAAATGGGAAAGCTTTATGTTATGATGATGAAAATACTAAGAAAATGTTAAAGATAGAAGATGAAGAGCACCCAGTTGCAGTTCAAATATTTGGATCAGATCCAGAGTTTATGGGTAGAGCAGCAGAAATAATGAATGCTTATCCAAATGAAATATTGGATATAAATATGGGATGTCCTGCTCCTAAAGTTGTTAAAAATGGAGATGGATCAGCTTTAATGAGAAATCCTAAACTTGCAGAAGAAGTGTTAAAATCAGTAGTAAAAAATTCAACTAAACCTGTAACTTTAAAAATAAGAAAAGGTTGGGATGATAATAGTGTTAATGCTGTAGAAATGGCGAAGATAGCAGAAGCCAGTGGTATAAGCGCATTAGCTATACATGGTAGAACTAGAGAGCAGTACTATTCAGGAAAAGCTGACTGGGATATAATAACTGAAATAAAAAATGCAATAAATATACCTGTAATAGGAAATGGAGATGTGTTCACAGTAGAGGATGCAAGAAATATGTTAGACAAAACAGGTTGTGATGCTATAATGATAGGTAGAGGTGCTCAAGGGAATCCATGGATATTTAAAAGAATAAATCATTATATGGAAACTGGTGAGATATTACCAGAACCGACTTTAGAAGAAAAAATAAATACAGCTGTAAAACATTTAAATCTTGCAGTAAGAGAACATGGAGAATATGTAGCTGTAAGAGAAATGAGAAAACATATAGCATGGTATTTAAAAGGCCTTAAAGGATCAGCAAAAGTAAGGGATGAAATTAATAAAATAACTAGTTATGAAGAAGTTGTAAGTAGGCTTAATGAGTACATGGAAGATGCCTTGACATTAGTATAATAGTGACTTATAATATACCGCATAATAAAATAGATATGAAGAATTTTAAAATATATGGAAATTCTTAATTTTACAAAGGAGTTGTGGGGTTATGGAACAAAAAAATGAAATACTTTTAACTCAAGAAGGTTATGACAAATTAGAGGAAGAAGTAGAATTCCTGAAGACAGTTAGAAGAAAAGAAGTTGCTGAAAGAATAAAGGTAGCAATATCTTTTGGAGATTTATCTGAAAATGCTGAGTACGATGAAGCTAAAAATGAACAAGCTCAAGTAGAAGAAAGAATAATGAAGCTTGAAAATATGATAAGAAAAGCTGTTATCATAGATGAAAGTCAAATAGACGTTAATGTTGTTACTATAGGTTCTATAGTAAAAGTTAATGATGTAGAATTTGATGAAGAAGTAGAATATACAATAGTAGGTTCTGCAGAAGCAGATCCATATGATGGTAAGATATCAAATGAGTCTCCAGTAGGAAAAGCTCTTTTAGGAAGAACTGTAGGAGATGAAGTAGATGTTCAAGTTCCAGATGGAACAGCAAAGTTCAAAATATTAGAAATAAGAAGATAATCTGGAGGAAGAAAAATGAATAAAGATCAACAAAATGGAACAGTTGAAGATCTTAGTGAAGTTCTTCAAGTAAGAAGGGATAAATTAGCTAAACTACAAGAAATGGGAAGAGATCCTTTCCATCAAAGTAGATACGATAGAACAAGTAATTCTATGGCTATAAAAGACAATTTTGATGAAATGGAAGGAAAGATTGTTAAAATAGCTGGTCGTATAATGAGTAAAAGAATCCAAGGTAAAGCTGGATTTATAGATTTACAAGATCAAGAAGGTAGAATTCAATGTTATGTTAGATTAGATAGAATCGGAGAAGAAGAATATTCAATATTCTCTACATATGATATCGGTGACATAATAGGTCTTGAAGGTGAAGTATTTAAAACTAAAAAAGAAGAGATATCTGTAAAAGCTAATAATGTAGTTTTATTAACTAAATCTCTTCAAATATTACCAGAAAAGTATCATGGATTAAAAGATCAAGATTTAAGATACAGACAAAGATATGTTGATTTAATAGTTAATCCAGAAGTTAAGAATGCTTTCTTAATAAGAACAAAAGCTCTTAAAGCATTAAGATCATTCTTAGATGAAAGAGGTTTCTTAGAAGTTGAAACGCCTATTTTAAATACTATAGCTGGTGGAGCTAATGCTAGACCATTTATAACTCATCATAACACACTAGATATACCAATGTATTTAAGAATAGCTAACGAATTATACCTAAAGAGATTAATAGTTGGTGGATTTGATAAAGTATATGAAATGGGTAGAATGTTTAGAAATGAAGGTATGTCTGTAAAGCATAACCCAGAATATACAGCTATGGAGCTATATCAAGCATATGCTGATTATACAGATATGATGGATATAACAGAAAATCTTATATCTCATATGGCAGAAGTTGCTACAGGAAGTATGGTAGTAAATTATCAAGGTACTGAAATAGACTTTACTCCTCCATGGAAGAGAATGACTATGGAAGAATGTGTTAAGCAATATGCAGGTGTAGATTTCTCTACTATAAATACGGATGAAGAAGCTTTAGCAATAGCTAAAGAAAAAGGTATAGAAATAACTCCAGGAATGAGAAGAGGGGAAGTTATAAATGCTTTCTTCGAAGAATTTGGGGAAGATAAGCTAATACAACCTACATTTATAACTCATCATCCAGTTGAAATATCACCTCTTGCTAAGAGAAGTGTAGATGATCCAAGAAGAACTGATAGATTCGAAGCTTTCGCAAATGGATGGGAATTAGGGAATGCATTCTCTGAATTAAATGACCCAATCGACCAAAAAGGAAGATTTATGGATCAATTAAGAAAGAAAGAATTAGGTGATGATGAAGCTTGTGATATGGATGAAGACTTCATAAATGCACTAGAAGTAGGTTTACCTCCTACTGGTGGACTGGGAATAGGAATAGATAGAACTATAATGTTATTAACTAACTCTACGACTATAAGAGATGTATTATTATTCCCTACTATGAAACCAATAGAAAGTAACAAAAAATCAGACGAAGAATAATAATTATATAAAATGAATCCATGTATCGTTAAGATACATGGATTTTTTATTGTAAGAAAATGAATATAATTATTATAAATAAGTAATTATTAATAAAAATTATAGTTAAAAATGAGCTTTAATACTTTAATGTGAGAAAAAATAAAACATTGTAGGTGTATAAGTAGAAATTTTTATAAAGGAAAATGGAATATCTAATTAGAATAAAGTAAAAAAGTATAATTGGGGGGATATGGATGTTTCAAATTATTAATTGGTTATGTTATATCTGTGTAAGTTTTTTAGTATTAGAAATAATGGTTTATTTATGTAAAGATGTGATAAAAGTGAGTAAATCTAATAAAAAAGGTAAAACTAAAAACATTGGAAATACAACGTTTAAAAACAATAAACATATTTACAATAATAAAATCGCAAAATAATTTCAAAAAAAGTATTGACCATATTGAAATGAGATGGTATAGTATTACTTGTCCTTAAGAAAAGGAAAAAACGAAAGAAAAAAGATGAAAAAAGTCTTGACTAAGAAAGAAAAACTTGGTAAGATAAATGAGTCGAAAAAATGAACTTTGAAAATTAAACAGTAGGTTAATTTATATAACTAATTCTTATAAAAAAAAATTATTCGAAACAACCAAACAAAGCCAGATATATAACAGTATCTGAGCCCATCAACTTTTATTTGAGAGTTTGATCCTGGCTCAGGATGAACGCTGGCGGCGTGCCTAACACATGCAAGTCGAGCGATT
>CABIVQ010000031.1 GCA_902362365.1 Clostridiaceae bacterium
AGTGTCTTGGATATAGGACACCTGCAGAGGTATTTGATGCAACATGAATATAAAGTGTTGCACTTATATTGACAATCTATCATAAAAAAAAAAATTTATACAATATTCAGATGAAAGTATTAAATACTTTATAACCTAAATATTATATAAATCATTTTAGAATATTCTCATTTTTAACAACATCCACAGTCATCATCAAAATTATTATTTAATAAGAATAAAACAAATATAATTAATACAATCCAAATTAAAGAATTATTTTGTTCAAAAAATCCACAGCAATTATTTCCACCAAGCGCTAAGAAAATTACAAAACCAAATATTAAAAAAAGAATCATTGGGTTATCGTCAATAAAGTCAAACCCTCTAACAAAATCACTTAATTGGCTCATATCTTTCCCTCCTAAGTTATGTATTAACTCCTCTAATCTTAATATATGATTATATTTTTACTTAAGTGCTTGTCTTCTATTATTACTCATTCTTATAACCTAAAATTTTTAGATAATTCTATTTTTCTTCGTAGAAGTTAACATTTTTTATAACTATATCTATTGATCCATTTTCATTTTGTCTTACACTATATTTCATTGGATCCTCAAAGTCTGATAAGTTTCCTTTTATATCAAACCCATTATCCGTTCTTATGCTTCTTTTCTTAAGCTTTTTTTCAACCCATTTTTTATCTATATTGAAGCTTTCTTCTAATCCCTTATCTTCCATATGCTCTTTGAAGCTTTCCTTAAGCTCTTCATCTTTTATATTATTTTCAATAAAGTCTTGTACATTAATTTCTTGTTTTTCTTTTAATGTATAATTTAACATACTCCTTACATCTTCTGCTTTCTTTATATCGCTACTTAATGCATTCGTAATCCAATTTTCAGCAGTGTTTTTAAATACCTTAGTTTTATATTTATCATCATCTATTTTTTCTGCATGTAAAAATTCAGATACAAATTTAGATTCGCTACCTTCTTTTTCTGCATCCTTATCTAATACTTTTAAATGATATTCATCATTTATTCCATTTGCCCCTACTATTGCTGCTTGTTTTTGTCTTCCTGTCTCAGGTATACCTATTTCATTACTTACCATTTGTATATTAAACTTTTCATCTAAAAGCTCAATAGAATGAGTATATAACCTCTTATAATCTAATTTTACTATACCTACATATTTTTCATCTTTTACAGTATATAAACAGATTGCTAAATCACAAGACTCTATTTCCGCATTTATTTTCATTACTTCAAATAAGTATGCAGCTATCTCTTTTGAATTTTGTAAAAATGTATCTTCATCATATATTATTTGCTCGCAACAGTTTTTTATTAAGTTGTCATTATAATTTTTAAAAGCAGCCTTTCTTAAGTCATCATCTTTAGCTACTCTATTCATAACTTTTTGGAAAAATTTATCTACTTCAGGGCTTACTCTTCCCTCATAATCATTTAATATTGGAGTGTCATTCTCTTTATCTAAAACGTGTATTATAAACTTATGTATTATCATACTCTCACCTCTATTTTATTATCTTAATTTTTCTATTAATTTTTTCATATCCTCTGGAATATTAGCCTTAAACTCTAAACACTCTTTAGTTCTTGGTTGCATAAATTCTAAACTATATGCATGTAATGCTTGTCTATCTATTAGACTTTCATCTACATGTCCATAAAGCTCATCTCCAATTATACCATGACCTATATAGTTCATATGTACTCTTATTTGATGAGTTCTTCCAGTTTCTAATTTAACTTCTAAAACGGTTGCATCATTTAATCTTTCTAAAACTTTATAGTGAGTTACTGATGGTTGTCCTTTTTCATCAACTATTCTTTTTATACTATCTTCTGTTGGTCTATATATAGGTTTATTAATAGTGCCTTCATCATCTTTCACTATCCCTTTTACTACAGTTATGTATTTTTTAACAACTTTATCATCACTCATATCTTTAGATAAGACATGATGAGCATAAGCATTTTTAGCTACTATAACAAGTCCAGATGTATTCATATCTAACCTATTTACAAATCTCACTTTTACTTTTTCATCTTTTTTAATTATATAATCAGTTACCCCATTTGCGACTGTTTTATCATAGTGACTTTTTGTTGGATGCACTACCATAAAAGGGGGCTTATTTACCATGATTATATCAAAATCATCATATATTATATCTAAATTTAAATCTTGTGGCTCAAAGTTAGCTATATCTTCATCTATTTTAACCTCTATCAAATCGCCCTTTACTACCTTTACACTAGGCTTTTTAAATTCTCCATTTACTGATACAGTTTTTTCTCTTTTCATTTTCGATAAAGATCTAACTGAAAAATTCAATTTATCTAATAAAACTTCCTTTAAAGTTGAATCATCTTCATTCATATATGATATAAGATTATACTTTTGTCCTTCTTTTTTAAACAAATCTGCACCTACTCTCAAATTTTATAACATTATATATTTTACACTATTTTATTATTTTAGATAATACATTTTCAAATTTATTTAAACAAATAGATTGTATTGAATTTCACTAAATTAAAATAATAACTAAAAGCTTATAAAAAAATATATACAAAGCAATAAATAAAAGATAGATTGAAAAAACAATCTATCTTTTATTTATTGCTTAATTTTATTTTTAAAGCTATACCAAAAGCTATTAGTGAGCTAATCCCACCAATAATAAATGGTAGTTTATTTCCATAATCAAATATAAATCCTGAAATTAATGACCCACTTACCATACCTAATGCTTTAAATGAACCTTGAATTCCCATAACTTCACCATAGTTATCCTTAGCTAATTTTGAAACTATACTTTGTTGTATTGGTGTAACTATAGCACTTGAGGCTATAAATATAGCTAAAAATAACAATGCTATATAACTATTATTAATTAAACTAAATAAAATTATAGAAACACCAGTAATACCTAAAGCTACTACCATTGTTTTTCTTTCTTCAAAATGTTTACTCAAATAAGGATTGATTACTACATTCATGAATAATGCTATAATTCCAGCTACTGCCATAACAATTCCATTTACACTAGTTGATACATTTGCAACATATTCTAAAAAGTAATTTATTGTTGAACTATAAGCAGTTGTAGCAATTGTAATTAAAACCATTACAATCATCATTACACCTATAGAAGATTTTAAGTCTATTAAGCTTTTGTTTAATTTTAAATGACCTAAATAAACTTTATATTTATCATTTTTTTCTGTTATAGTTTCTTTTATAAATACAGCAACTAGTAATGCAATTAACATCGATGCTAAAAATTGAGTGAAAAATGCATATTTATATCCACTCATTCCTACAAATCCTCCAACTAAAGCTCCAAATGAGGCTCCTATAGAATTTGCCGCCGTATTATAAGAAAGGTATTTTATTCTATCTTCTTTAGTAGATACATCACTTATGTATGCTGTTGATACTGTAATATATCCTACTGATAATCCACCTGCTAAAACTCTAAATAAAAGAATCATAATCTCATTCGATGAAAATCCAAACCCTAACTGACTTATACCATACCCTATCATTCCAACTATAAGTATTTTCCTCCTACCTTGAGCATCAGATATTGACCCCCAAATAGGAGACATAACAAACTGAGCTATAGCCATTGATGAGTAAAATACTCCAAATGTATAAGTAGGCAAACCTAGTACATTTATAAGTGTAGGTGTAACTGGATGAGCTATATTAAAAGTAGCCATAGTCAAAAAATTTAAAAATAATATTTTTATAATCCTCTTGTTGTCCATAAATTCTCCTTTTATCGTTATTTAATTTATTTTTAATATACCCTAAATTCCTATTATATACTTTATATAAATATAAAAATTCGCTTCTCTAATATCGACAACGACTTCATCTGTTGCTTAAGTTTAATAGTTGACATTATAAAATAGTGTAGTTATCTAAATTACATATAATTTGATAAACTACACTACTATACTATAAATATTATTTTTTAACACTACTTTTTAAATACTTTCCTATCGGCTCTATTATAAATCCAAGCCCTAAACCTATAAAGCCTGCCATTGACCACATATAGTTACCAGTTATAGTACCCAGTATCATTCCTATTATCGTACAACCAATCATTAAATCAACCGACAAGTCATCTTTTTCTGTATTATTTTCTTTACAGTAATTTATTTCATCAGTATTTGAATAATTTACTTCTATTTTATTATCATATACTTTATCCTCTCTCAATACTAGATCGTCTATGGTCGTATTAAATATATCTCTAAGTAATATAAGATTATCTATATCTAGATACGCTTTACCGGACTCCCATTTAGATATAGCTTGACGAGATATATTTAGTTTCTCAGCTAGTTGTTCTTGAGATAAATTATATTCTTTTCTAAGCTTTTTTAAGTTTTCTCCTAAATTCAATATACGCACCTCTTTTCAATAAAAATTATATATTGTCATCAAAATTTAATCTATAATGTAATAGTTGCTTTTTGTAAACTCATAGTTGCATATATTGATATTACTTTATTTTATAATATATTATACCCTTTACAAACATCTACCCACTTCTCACAATTTGAATATCTGTTTAATTCATCACAAGTAAGCTCTATAGATGAATTACTGCTTCCCGCTGCAGGGAATACTGTTTCAAATCTTTTCATAGATTCATCTAGGTAAACTTTCACATCTATTTTTAATTAATTATTCTTAAAATTATTAACGATTATACCATATTTAAGTTATTTTTATTTAAGGGCATGATTATATAATATAAATTTTTATCATAAAAATAAAACTACTTAGATTTTTATGTAGATTTTATGAATTTTTACTTATATATATTTTTAAAGCTTTTATTAATAATATCATTGTATATATGCCTAATCCAAATACTCCTAGCATAATAGCAAGATTAATAAATCCAAAAATACTAAACATAGCCATTTGACACACCTCCATTTAAACTTATATTCTAACACTGAAAAAAGTACATATTATCAGTAGTATTATTGAAAATATTGATATATTTTTTCCAGTCCTTGCTCCAAAATCATTTATATACTTACGTCCTATAACTAATGCTTGTACTAAAAATATTAATATATAAAACACTGTATAATGTAACCCTTGATTTCCATCTGACCAAGTTTTTAATCCAATATTATTAAAAAGTATATCACCATAGCATACTCCACATTTAAATGTTATACATAAAAATACACCTATAATACTCAGTATTAATGATAGACTTCCTATACCCACTCTTTTTTAATCATAATTCTCTCCAATTTTAATACATATCTATTTATTACTATCTATATTCATATAATCAATCGCATAAGATATTGCTGATCTACCTACTGTTGTAAATGAATTTAGTAATGGTATATTGACTGTAAATTGCTCTTCAATATTTACTTCAACATTATTCAAATCAAAAAAATCTCCATCTAATTTTAGACCTTTCGGATGTAAAAAAGTAATATATCCTTCACCAAATGGCTCAATTCCTTCGTGTATAAGTCTATTATTATTTAAATCTCCTTCATAAGGATTTAAGGTAACATATTTTACATATGTTGAGCTTCCATCTTCAAAAACTAATTCATTTCCAAATTCAAGTTTTGCATCTTCTATTCTATATGTAAATTTACTTCTATTAATAATCTTAATTTTAACTAAAGTGCCTTCTTTTATTTCTCTATATCCATCTACATTCATTTCTACTTCCATTGCATTATACTTTTCATAGTCTTCTACATATACCATTTTTCCATATGAAACTTTATTACCATATATATATACTAAAAATAAAACTAATATTGATAATGATATTCTAATAAATGTATTTTTATTTACTATTTTTTTATTTCCCACTATTCTAAGAGATACATACATAGATAATAAAAATATTAATATTGATACAAAGCTTATTGTAAATAAATTAATATATGTTGTATTTAAATTTTCTATGATATACTCAAATAAATCATTTAATAGACCTATTGATGGACCTGTAGAAATAATACCCAATATAGTCTCCTCATGGCTATTATTCCAAACAAGCATGGATAATATATTTAGAATTGTAAATACAAATGATGCAAATATTAATAAAATCCCTACTACATAAAATTTAGATTTCTGATATCCAAATTTTAAAATTATAGGTAATACAATCGAAACTATAATTAAAAATACAATATTAGACATTAATACATCATTTAATACTGGACCTCTATAGAATATTCCACCTAATAATGTAGTTATTATCGAATTCATTATAGTAGTAATAATTATTAAAACAAAGCTCATCACATATTTAGAATAAACAACCTTTTCTTTATTAGTTGGCATACTTAATATAAAATCACCAGAATTATTTTCATTATCACATCTAAAAGTATTCATTAATATTAAATAACTTAAAATAATATTAGCTGTCGAGTATGATATTTGATTTAAAATTGTGTACATAAATAACAAAATAAATAAATATTCTAATAGAAATTTTTTATTTGATGTAATAGTCGCAATTATATCCTTTTTTATTAAATTGAACACATTACTCCCCCTTTAATATTTCTCCTATATTACTATCTAGACGCTGCATGAAATCGTCTATTTCTTCTGAACCAACAATTGTATAAGAACCCTCTCCAATAGGTAAACTTTTAGTGAATTTTCCACTATATTCATACATTGTATAATCTAAATCAAAAAACTCTTCATTCATATACATTGCTTTTGGTAATAAAAATTCTATAAAACCTTCTTCTTTGGGTCCTAATCCATCCCAAGTAAGGTCATGTTCACCATCAAAATGATTTTTTGGAATCATATTTAATATAACTGCTTTTCTAAGATTTGTTGACTCTCCATTTTCATCTCTTTCACAAGACCAAAAAGTTATACTAGCATCTTCTAATCTATATGTATAATTACTTGCATTTTTTAGCTTCATTTTTATAATCGTTCCCTCATCTACCTTCTCATAACTATCTATTCTAAGATGAGTATACATAGGATTTGTAATTTTATAATCTTCAATAGTAATTCTATCTTTAAAAACTAACTTATTTACTCCAATAAAAGCTACCATTACTGCTATAATTGAAATACTTATTTTCATAAACTTATTCATATCTTTTATCCCCCCTGTCGTGATTTACAATCCATAGAGATAAAAGCATCGATAGTAAAAAAACAATTATAGCTCCAAAACTCAAGCTATATAGATTTAATATACCATCATCTGTATTTATTGTTGAATCTCCTACTAGCATTAAAAATACACTTACTTGAATGTATATTACAAAAATTATAATGTACCCAAAACCTATACTCCACTTACTATACTTAAACTTAAAAAATACAGGCAACATTATTGACACTATTAATAAGAATAATATCAATGAAATTAAAACACCATTTAATACCGGTCCTCTATAAAGCTTTCCACCCATAATTTCATAAACTATGTTATTTATAGTAGTAGTAATAATTATAATGCCTAAACTTAATATGTACCTTGAATAAACTACATCTTCTTTATTAATTGGCATACTCATCATAAACCTATTTGTATTATTTTCTTTGTCATATGAAAAGGTATTTGTTAGAATAATAAAGCTAAAAAATACATTTGCAGAGTAATAGGAAAATGGATTTAAAATTATATGAAAAACAAACAATGTTGCAATATATCTTAATAAAAGCTGTTTATCAGATCTTAAAGTAACTATAATATCTTTTTTTATTAAATCAAACATTATTTTCCCCCTTATCCCACCTACAATATCATAGTATAGTAATACATAAAATCTTCTATATTAGGTATTTTTATATTCTCTTGTGCTATATTTTGAATCATTCTTTTATAATCATCTTCATCCTCTATTTTGATTAAAGCTTCACTATAGTATTTCTGATAATTTATACCTATAATTTTATCTAATACTTGTATGTCCTCTTTACTACCTCTTATCACTCTATACTCTTCTCTCAAGCTCTCCTTATCCTTACTAAAAACAACTTCTCCATTATTAATAAAGGTAATATAATCTGCAATTCTATCTAACTCCTCAGTATTATGAGTACATATAAGAACACTTGTATCTTCCTCTTCTATAAATTCTTGCAGATACATAAGCACTTCTTTCCTAACAACTGGGTCAAGACCTGCTGTTGGCTCATCTAGTATTAGTAGCTTGGCATTATGGCTTAATGCATTTGCCAGCATAAGTTTTGCAGACTGACCTTTTGATAAGTTTTTTATCTTTAGTTTTTCATTTATATCAAATTTTGTTAAATACTCATCAAACTTAGCCTTATTAAAGTCTTTATAAAAATATTTTGATATATTTTTAAAGTCTCTTATGGTTACGTGAGGATAAAAATTTAAGCTATCATATACAAATCCAATTTTATTTTTTATTTCCTCTGGTGAATCTTTCATACTTTTCCCAAATATTTTTATATCTCCGCTATCATAATCTACTAAGTCCATTATAAGTTTTATTAATGTTGTTTTTCCTGAACCATTAGGTCCAATTAACCCCATAATATATCCTTCTGGTAATTCTATATTTATATTTTTTAATTTAAAACTTCCTAAGCCTTTATTTAAATTCTCAATCTTAAGCATAAACTCACCCCTCATATAAACAATTAAATATTTCTATAATTTCTTCTTTAGATATTTCTATAATCTTTGATATTTCTATAATTTCTTCGATTTTATCCTCTATTTCCTTCATCTTTTCTTCGAAAATAATCTCCTTATTAAATCCAGCAACAAACGTCCCTTTACCAGGAACTATATCAATAAATCCTTGCTTTTGTAATTCTTCATATGCTCTTTTCGTTGTAATCACACTTATATTTAAATCCTTAGCTAATGCCCTTATTGATGGAAGTAAATCACCTGGTTTTAGCTCGTTTGAAATTATAGATTCTTTAATTTGATTTACAATTTGACCGTATATTGTAGTATCTGATGAATTACTAATTATAATTTTCATAGTTACTCCTTTCCTCTTCAAAGTACTAGCTGTATATACTCAGTGTATACTGTATATACAATTTACGCAATATAATTATTTTACAACATATGTTAATTTATTATCTTTTTTGAACCATGTCTAAATTATGTTATAATACAAAGTATAAAGAGGTGGAAAGATGAAAAGAATTATAACTATAAACTCAAATCAAGTAAATAAGTCTATTAAGACTAGAGATTTATTACGAGAAAAACTTATCGATGCTGGATTTAATGTATGCTATGATTTTCATCCAAACACAGAACTTATTATATCAATAGGCGGTGATGGCTCTTTTTTAAAGACTGTCCACGATTTTGATTTTCCAGAGGTACCTATTGTCGGAATAAATACTGGTCATCTTGGCTTCTTTCCTGAAATCTCTCCTGATGAGATAGACAAGTTTATAGAAGCTTACTTGAATAATGATTATATTGTTGAAGAAGTCCCAGTTATTCAGGCTAGCGTATGTACTAATAAAAGTTGCTGTGATGTTTTTGCTATTAATGAAGTTGTTGTAAAAGGAGATAAATCAAGAACTATACATCTTAATCTAAAGGTTAATGATAGACATATACAAAATTTTAGTGGTGATGGTATGATAGTGTCTACTCCAACTGGATCTACAGCTTATAATTATGCTGCTGGTGGCAGTATTGTAGATACTAGTATAGAATTAATGCAGTTAACTCCACTCTATCCAATAAACACTAATGCTTATAGGTGTTTTACATCTAGTATTATATTTTCAATCGACTCTATTATAAAAATTGCACCAGAGTATAGATTTGAAGATTCTATACTCATTGTAGTAGATGGGGTTGAACACAGATTTAGACAAATCTCAGATATCCAAATTTTTTCATCTGACATGAAAATCAGTCTACTTAGAATGGCTAACTATGAATTCTGGAGTAGAGTATCTGAGAAATTTTTATAAAAGACATAGGAGGTTTTACAATGAAAATAGGTGTAATGAGCGATACACATGGAAGTTTAGAGTATTTTGAAAAGGCTATAAAAACGTTATCAGATTGTGATGTACTTCTTCATGGTGGAGATATACTCTATCATGGACCTAGAAATGATTTACCTAAAGACTATAACCCTAAGGCTGTTATTGAGAAAATAAATAATTTAGATAATATACTTATAACTAAAGGTAACTGTGAAGCTGATGTAGACCAAATGGTAATAAAACATCCTATTCAAAGTCCTTATGTTATGAGCCAATTTGGAGAAATAAGGATTTTACTGACACATGGATATACAGACTCTAAAGAGGATACTATAGAAAAAGCTAAGAGTATGGGTGCAGATATATTAATTCTTGGACATACTCATGTGAAGGAACTATTCTTTGATGAATCTTTAATAGTATTAAATCCAGGAAGTACATCTATCCCAAAAGATGGTACTCATTCGGTTGCTACAATTGAAATAATTGAATCAGATACTGAAGATGAGTTAGATTTAGACTTTAACTTTATAAATTTAAATACAGGCGAAATTATAGAATTATAATTTTAATACAAATAAAATAAGCAACCTCAATATAAATAATCTATTTTGAGGTTGCCATTATTTTGATTTTATCGTTTAGTATAGTTTTCAGCTATTTTTATAATTAATTTAGAGCATTTTTCCATTGAATCTATTGATACACATTCATTTTTACTATGGAAGTTTATACCTCCAGTAAATATGTTAGGACAAGGTAATCCCTCATAAGATAACCTTGAACCATCAGTTCCCCCTCTTATAGGTATTATATTAGGAGTTATCCCTACTTCTTCCATGGACTTTTTAGCTATATCAACAATAAACATAACTGGCTCTACTTTTTCTTTCATGTTATAGTATTGGTCTTTTAAATCTAAACTTATTCTGTTATCATATTTTTCATTTAATTTTTCTATAACTTCTGTCATATATGCTTTTCTAGATTCAAACTTATCTCTATCATGATCTCTTATAATATAAATCATCATAGCTTCTTCTACACTCCCATTCATATCATTTAGATGATAAAAACCTTTATAATGTTCTGTTGTTTCAGGTCTCTCATTTGCTGGAAATGAATCTGCTATTTCACAGGCAATATGTAAAGCATTAATCATCTTATTTTTTGCTGAACCTGGATGAACGTTTCTTCCTTGTATTTTTATTGTAGCTCCAGCAGCATTAAAGTTCTCATACTCAAGTTCTCCTTCAACACCACCATCTATTGTATATGCATATTTTGCACCAAATTTTTCTACATTAAATAAATCTGCACCTCTTCCAATTTCTTCGTCAGGTGTAAATCCTATCTTTATATCTCCATGTTTAACTTCTGGATGATTGCTTAAATATTCTACTGCAGTCATAATAGCAGTTATACCAGCTTTATCATCTGCTCCTAATAAAGTCGTTCCATCAGTTACAATTATATCATGGCCTTTTAATTCACTTAATTCTGGATAATCCTTTATATATGTTATAACATTAAGTTCTTCATTTAAAATTATATCTTCCCCATTATAATTTTTTATAACTCTTGGTTTAACATCTTTTCCTGTAATATCTGGTGCTGTATCTAAGTGAGATATGAATCCTATTGTATCTACACCTTCAGTATTACCTTTTAATGTAGCCATTACATAGCTATTTTCACCTACATTAGCATCCTCTAATCCTAGTTTCTTTAATTCTTCAACTAAGTAATTTGCAAATACTCTTTGTCCTTCTGTAGAAGGGCAAGCAAAGTTATTTGGATCTGCTGTTGTATCAAATTTAACATACTTTAAAAATCTCTCTGTAATCTTTTCCTTCATATAAGCTCCTTCTTTCTTATGTAATTAAATTTAGGTATACTTTAAATTTATTATTTACCACTAATTAAAGAATTTCAACTTTTTTCAAAATATCGTGCATAGCCACTAATCCTAAACAAAATATTATTCCAATTATCCCCTTAACCTGTACTCCTATAAAAATAGCAATAACTGTGGATAAAGGATTCAAACCAATATGCGCAGATACTAGTTTTGGCTCAAGTATTTGCCTTACTACTGATAATCCTAGAAATACAATACTTATTGATATCGAAACAAAGTAATTCTCAATAATAAGATTATATACTATTATAGGAACAAAAATTACAACTATGCCTAGGAATGGTACTAAGTCTAGCAATCCTCCTATTATACCTAGTATAAACCCATAGGATACTCCAAATAATTCAAAACTACCCCAAATAACTAAAAAGGTTATACTCATAAGTATCACATATGCCTTTATATATCCTAAAATAGATATCCTAACTTCTTTTTTTATATTTTTCACCTTGCTTTTTGCACTATCTGTAAACATACTATAAAAACCATCTTCAATTTTATCTAAATCTTGTGCAATAAAATAAGTAGATATAAATAAAGTTATTATTAGTATAATTATGTAAGGTATAGATGTTGCAAAATTTATTATATTGCTTAAAAAACTCTTAGATATTTCAATTAAATCTGCACTGTATTTTCCTATAACTTCTTCGACATTAAAACTTGATATTTCTTTAAAGTTTTCTAAGTATTGGCTTGCTTGATTGAGTAATATTTCAATTATATTATTAATATCACTATAATTTGTATCTATATGATTTAAAAAGGTTATTATCTGTCTAGTACCTGATATGATTAATATAGTAGCTATAGTAATTGCTATTGCTACACCTAAAAAACTAAGTATTAATGTGGATATACCCTTATTTATATGTAACTTGTCTTTAAGTTTTTGAGATATTGGATTTATAATTAATGCTATGACTAGTCCAATAAAAAAAGGTGCTATATATGGAAATGTTTTATATATAAATATAAAACACAAACTGTATATAATAAAAAAAACAGCATTGTTTTTTAATTTTTTCAAAAATTCTTTGTTTAATACTGCCACTTACTCATCCCCTTTATTTAATTATATACCCAATTATATTATAGTATACAAATAAAAACACTGCAGGTCGCAGTGTTTTATTTATGTGAATATTCTTATTTTCATTATTCTGTTTTTATCAAGACTTTCTATACATAGCCTTATATTATCTACTTCAACAACTTCATTTTCTTCTGGAATACGTCCTAAATGGCCTATTATAAAGCCTCCTATAGAATCAAATTCTTCTGATTCTAATTTAGTTCCAATCATTTCATTTACATCAGTTATTTTAGTACTTCCTTCAACTATATACTCATCTTCTTTTATCACTTGTATTTCATCATCTTCTTCATCATACTCATCATCTATATCACCAACAATTACTTCAACTAAATCTTCTACTGTTATTAGACCTGCTGTAGCACCATACTCATCTACTACAATTGCCATTTGACATTTTTCTTTTTTCATCTCTTCTAATAGTTGAGTAATTTTTTTAAATTCATATGTGAAAAATGCTTCTCTTACATACTCTTTTATATTAAAGTTTTCAATTTCTTCATCTTCTAAGAAGACTACATCCTTTATATTAAGAATCCCTATTATATTATCTATAGATTCTTCATATACAGGTAATCTACTTAACTTTTCATTTTTAAATAAATCCATGATTTCTTCATAAGTATCTTCTGAATTTATAGCTACAATATCTAATCTTTGAATCATTGCCTCTTTAGCTTGCATATCACCAAATTGGAATACATTATTGATTATTTCTCTTTCTTCAATTTCAAGTACTCCTTCTTCATGACTTACATTTACCATAGTTTTAAGTTCTTCTTCAGTTATATATGGTTGAATGCCTTTATCTTGAACTCCAAGAACCTTAAATATAACCCAAGTTATTATGTTAAATACCCATACTACAGGTTTTAAAAATACTATGGTAGCCTTAATTGGCTTAGAAACTATAAGCGCCACCTTTTCAGTATTGTTAGCTGCTATAGTTTTTGGAGTAATTTCTCCAAATATTAGTACTAATATTGTCATAACTGCAGTTGCTATAGGTACACCACTTTCTCCATATAAAGACATAAATAATGATGTTGATATAGATGTTGCTGCTATATTTACAACATTATTTCCTACTAATATAGATGTTAAAAGATTATTTGGATTATCTATTAAAGATCCTACTAATTTAGCGCCTTTAACACCTTCTTCTTTCATGTACCTTATTCTAATTTTACTTAAAGACATTAAAGCAGTTTCTGATGCAGAGAAAAAACCTGAACCTACTAATAATATCCCTAATAATACTATTTGAATCAAATTACTACTACTGGTCGAATCCAACCTTTACCACACTCCTAATTTTTTGTTTTTTAATGTTCAGTATAATGTTAGTATTAATTATAACACAAGTACATATTTTTTGGAAACAGTACAATTCATATAAGTTTATCCCATAATATTATGCCCTCATATTAACAATAATTATTTATATCAATAAATTTAATACCGTTTTTCATTTATAATTACATATATGTGATTTAAGTTTAAATTATTATTTTATTTATAAAATTTTAATAACTACTAATAATAATTTATATAAATTTAAATTTGCATATGGAGGTAATTTAATGAAAGATTTACTAGATAAAGGCGCTGTTTTACAACGTGATAAAGAAACTTATGCTATTGCTCCTCATGTTCCTGCAGGGTTAATAACATCTAACCAACTTAGAAAATTAGCTGATGTAGCCGATAAATATAATGTCAGCGCTATAAAAATTACTGCAGCTCAACGTATAGCTTTAGTTGGATTAAAAGAAGAAGATATCGATAGTGTATGGAATGATTTAGGTATGAAACCAGGAGCTGCAATAGGCTTATGTGTAAGAAGTATTAAAACTTGTCCAGGAACTACTTTTTGTAAAAGAGGATTTAGAGATTCTGTAAAAATGGGATTAGCCTTAGATGATAGATATCATGGTATGAATCTTCCTAATAAATTAAAAATTGGAGTTAGTGGATGTCCAAACAGTTGCTCGGATAATCATACCCGTGATATCGGCTTAATGGGTATGCCTAAAGGTTGGACTATTTTTGCTGGTGGTAAAGGTGGAACAATGCCTAGACTTGGTAATAGATTAATAATGAATGTACCCGATGATAAAGTTTTAGAAATGGTAGATAAAATAGTTAAAGTATATGCTGAAAATGCAAGTGGAAAAGAAAGATTAGGTGCTTATATTGATAGAATTGGATTAGATGAATTCAAATCTATATTGAATTTAGACAGCTTTCTACAATAATTAATTACTTTTTATTTTTTTTTACATTCTATGTCACATTTTTTAGATTCTGCATATAATATATCAAGAGAAAATTAAAAAAGATTTTCTCTTAAAATAAAATAGCATGAATATCAAAACTCCTGTTAATATTCTAAAATGAGCGGTTATTAAAAAAATTTCTTTCCCTAAAATTTAAGCCACCTATTCTCCCCCCTTGTATAGGTGGCTTTTTTTTATGTAAATGTGTATATAAATTTGTTATTTGTAAATACTTATATATGAGAGCGGAAATTATATATCTCTCCCCCTAATAAGTATATATAATATTGGCATCTACAACTCCCCCTTGTAGATGCCCTTTTTTTATAGAAACTTTTTAAATTTAACTATATTCAATTTTCACCTTAGATCCTGATCCTGCTTCACTTGATGTAACCAGTAATTTGATTGGTACCCTATTTTTCAATTCTTCAACATGACTTATTATACCTACACTTAATTTATCACTATGTAGCCTCTCGAGAGATTCCATAACAATATCTAAAAGCTCAGCGTCCAAAGATCCGAATCCTTCATCTAAGAAGAAGAATTCCAACGGAGCACTTCCCTTTAATTGAATTTGAGATGATAACGCAAGAGCTAATGATAATGAAGTCAAGAATGTTTCTCCTCCTGAAAGAGTATCTACACTCCTTCTTTCTCCCCCATTAAAATTATCTCTCATAACAAAGTTTAACTTTTGATCTATCTCTAGAGCATATCTTCCCTTTGTTATAGCTTCTAATCGTTTAGATGCTTCAAGAGCTATATATTTTAACTGATTCGTTGCAACATATTCAACAAATCTATTACCTTGTATTGTTTTATCTAAATCATCTAGTAAATCTACTTTATGTTGAACTTTTCTCATATCTTTAGTAAGCTCTTTTATTTTTTCTAAAGAATCTTTTAAACTATTTAATATATTTTGTTTTGCTCCAATCTCTTTAGAAATTTCTCCAATCTCTACTCTTAAAACATAAATATTATTTTTTAATTCATCAAATTCTTCCTTCTTAATTCTTCTCCCTGCTAGCTTTTGTTTTAAATCATCAATTTTATAAGTTAATAATTTTTGTTCTTCTTCATATTCTAAAATTTCTTCAGCTAATCTTTTCTTATGATCATATTCTAATAATGCTCTCTTTACAGCATAAATACTTTCAAATTTATTATCATTTAATAGTTGATTCAACGTTTGTTCTTGTATTTTATGGTGATCTTTTGCAGTATTTAATCTTCCTTCTATGCTTTTTTTGTCGCCTAGGCATTTTTCATACTCTATTCTTTGCCCTTCTAACTTATGCTTTAATTCATCTTCTAACCTTGTTATCTTTTCTGCATATGCTTCTAATTTACTTAGTAACTCCTTAGCAGATTCTCCTTTAGTTATAGATATAAAATCTCTATATTTCTCATCTCTAAATCTACATTTTTCAGAATATAACTCTCTCGCTTTTATAAGCTCTAATTCTATTTTATGTATCTTATCATCTAATGCCTTAATTTCTAAGTCAGACTTTTCTTTTATAGCTATTATTTCTGAGTACTCTCTATTTAAATCTTCTATAATTTTTTCATTGTGATTTATTTCATCTACTTTTGCACTTAGATTAGAAACCTTTACTATAGATTTTAATCCTAAATACTCATCCTTTAGTTTCTTATACTTTATATCTATTTCTTCTAAGTATAACTTCATTTCTTTTATAGATTTTTTATAGCTATTTAATTCTTCTAATATCTTAATTTCATCCTTTTCAATTTTGCTTTTATCTTCTTTTAATTTACTTATTTTTTGTTCTAAAGATTCTTTTTCATCATTCCATTTTTGAACACTATTTTTTAATAACTCTAAAACTCTATTCTCTGATTCTAATTTAGATAAAATTTCATTAGATTTTAATTCCCCAATTTTACTATGAAGTTCATTTAATTCCTTTAATTTTATTTTCTCAGCTGAAATATACTCACCATTTTTTAAGTTTAAATCTTCAAGATTTAAGCGATAAAGTTTATCTACACCATTTAACTTTTCTAACTTACCTTTAAGAAAATCTATCTCATCATCCTTACTTAAAATTTCAATCTTTTCATGATGTCTTGAACCACATACTGGACATGGCATATCTTCCTTTAATTCTCTTCTAAGTTCTAATGCTAGATTTAAATATTTTAATTTGTCTATTTCTTTTTCTAAATCACTAATTTCTTTTTTATTAACCTCTAGCTTTTCACTTAATACAGCCATTTCTCTGCTATTGTTGTATTTTTTTTCTAGAATAACACTTACTTCATCTTGTAGAGTGCTTATTTTAATTTCGCTTTCTTTAACTGAATTTGATTTACTTCTTAATTCTGCAATATATTCTGTCTTAGATAATATTTCTTCATTACTACCTGGGCATTTTTTCATTAATGATTCATGAGAGCTAATTAAATCCTCTAACTTTGAAGTTATACTTACCCTATCTCTCTCTATATATTTACTCTTTAAACTTAACTCTTCAGTTTCTTTTGATAAATTATTCAATTTATCTAGATTTTGCGACTTTTCTTCACTTAATTTCATATACTCTTTTTCATAATCATAAGCTAAAAATATTTTTTGTTTAAGATCTGCACTTATTTTTAACTTAACTAACTTTTCTTCTTTATCCTTTAAATTCTTAATTATTACATCTCTATTACTTTCTATATCTTTTCTATAAATTTCAGATGTTTTCTTTTCTTTACTTAACTGAATGCCTCTTTCTTTCATTTCTTTTATTTCTTCATTTATAATGTTTAATTCTTCTTCTATTTTTAATGCATTATTAAGTTTTTCTTTATGCTCCATAAGTCTTGGCATTTTTTCATCCTTGATCTTATAGGCCTCTTCATATCTGTTCTTAGTTAATATAAGCTCTTGATTTAAAATTCCTAAATTTCGTTCTAATTCTTCTACTTTTAAAGAATCATCCTGTATTTTCTTTTCTAACTCTTGAACTACATATATATTAGGATTAACTCTCTCAGCATTTTCTGCATTTTCTAACTGAACTTTTTTATCTTTAATGTCATTTTGCTTTAAATCTAATTCTTTTTTTCTAATTTCATATTTTTCTAACTTAGTTTGTTCTTCAAAAACTTCTTTGCTTTCCTCATATTTTTTTTGTGCTAAATCTAATTTCTCATGTTCTTCTTTTTCTCTTAATTTTAATACATCTAATTCCTTTGAAGTATTTTCATATACTTCTACACTAACACCTTCAAATTGGTTCATTTTAACATTTAAATCTCTTAATTCAAGATTTTGCTCATTTTTTCTTTTTCTAACCTTTTCTATAAGTCCTCTTCCATACTTTTCAAGGTTAAATATTCTTTCGAGCATATCTCTTCTATCAGAACCCGTAAGCTTTAAAAACTCATTAAATTTACCTTGAGGTAAAACAACAGATCTTGTAAAATCATTTGCTGTTAAACCTACAACTTGAGTTATTTTATCATTTACATCCTTAGCTTTATCAGCTAGTATAATTTCAGTTCCATCATTTTGCTTTTCTATTAGTCTAGCATAAGTAGTTTTAGTTCCTCCAACCTTGCTTCGACCTATTATTCTACTTACTTCATATCTTCTTTTTGCATTTTTACTTCCTATTTCAAATTCATAATTTACTACTGCTTCCTTACAAGCACTATTTATAAATTCTTTTGTATTTCTAGATATATTTCCATACATGGCTATAGTTATAGCATCTAAGATTGTAGATTTACCACTTCCCGTATTGCCAAATATACCAAATAGTCCTCTTTCTATTAGCTTATCAAACTCTATTGTTTGCTCATCTATATAACTATTTAATCCACTTACTGTTAGCTTAATTGGTCTCATCTTCTAAATCACCTTCTTCGCTTATTATATCTAAGAATAAATCCATAAGTTCTCCACGAGGGTCAAGTCCTGTACTAAATTGATAAAACTCTTTAAATAATTCCCCCATGGATTTTTCATTTATATCTATTTCTTCTTCATTATATTCAGAAGTTATAATCGGCCTAATTTCTATAATATCATCTAGTAATTCCTTCATTTTTTTTATTTCTGATTGACTTATTACATGTTCTGTTTTTATTTCAAAATAAGACCATATATTTCTATCTCGATTATCCTCACAAATTTTAATAGCTTCTTCTATGCCATTGCATTTAAAGACTTCTATTGATTTATAATTTTTAAAATATATGCTTTGAATTATTGGACTTTCTCCAGCTTTTAAATCAACTATATTTGCTCCCTTTGCATAGCTTCTCTCATCCTTACTATATTGTAATGGTGAACCAGAGTAATAAGCATTCAATCTATGTGATGCTTTTTGTGGTTTATGTAAATGTCCTAATGCTATATACTGTGCTTTAGTAGGTAAGTCTTTCTTTTCTACTAATAAACTACCTCCAAGTTGTATAGGTCTTTCTGAATCTGTACCCTCTCCTCCTACAACGAAAATATGAGATACAGCTATGTTTATTGTATCTTCTTCAAAATTTTCTTCTAGTTCTCTGAATAATTCTCCAACCCTCTCTGAGTAAGTTTTCTGTGCTTCTTCATCATTACTAGGATTTCCAATTGCCTCATTTAGTCTTTTTTCACTTGGATAAGGAAGTGTAATTATAGTTGCCTTCTCACCTTTAATTTCTACTTTTAAGCAACCTTCCTTTGCTTCTAGAATTTCAAACCCCTCATATTTTGCTTTTTCTGTAGAACTTAAAGGATATCCTAATACTATTATCCCTTGCTCATGTGCAAGAGGTGTAATTGCAGCTAGCCTTTCTGGATTGTCATGGTTTCCAGAAATAATTAGCACACATCTTTCACCATTATTTGCTAGCCTTGATACAGTTTTATAAAATAATTTTTCTGCTTGAGCAGGGGGATTAGATGTATCATATATATCTCCTGCTATTATAATCATATCTATATCATTATCATTTACTAGCTTTACAAAATCATCGCAAAACTGTTCCTGCTCTTCAAGCCTTGAGTGGCCATCTAGGCTTTTGCCTAGATGCCAATCTGATGTATGAATAAATTTCATATTAATCCTCCTTCAACTTTATACTTTAATAATATAAAGCTTCATCTATACCAAATAAGTAAATACATTTCTCTTTAACATTCTTACCAGTAAGCCTTTCTAAAGCTTCTGAGTATAATTCTAATTGTTTTTTATATTTATTTACTACATCTACTTTATTTTCTTCATTTACAAAGTCTGTTTTATAATCAACTAATACTATTTCTCCATTTTCTTCAAAATAAGCATCTATTATACCTCTCAGCATTAATGTTTCTTTATCATAAACATTATTGTCTTCATGTAATAAATCTTCATAAATGTATACATCCGCCATTCTTACTTGAGTATAAATAGCTTGTTCTCTTTTTATAAAATCAGAGTTAAGCATCCTTTGTCCTATACTTGATTTAAAGAATTTATATATCTTAAATGGATTTATAACTACTGACTGTTTTTCACTTATTATTCCTTTTTTAATAAATCCCTCTATTTGCTCTTTTATCTCGTATATATTATTTACCTTATCTAAATCTAGTACTTGCATTATTAAATGAACTATAGTACCTCTCTCAGCACCACTTATTTTACTTTTTTCTTGAGTTTCTTGAATAAATAGTGGTTTTTTTAATACTGTTCTTTGATTAAATAAACTTTGAGAGAAATCTTCCTCATGAGTATTTTGTATTTTCTTAATTTCTGTAACTGATATACTTGCTGGTTTAGTCACACTAAATTTGTATGGATACTCATAATTTAACTTTTCCTTTATGTCTTCATAATAATCTGTACTTGCCTCGTTTAGATCTATATTTTCTAATATTTCTTCGATACTATCTTCTACGACCTCTCCTTTCGTTTCCAGAAGAATATCTTCCTTGTTCCAAAGCTTTGCATTCCACTTTGATGGATGATCTTCTATGTGTGTTACATTTACGTTAATACTTTCTCTTACATTTTCTAAATCTCTATGCTTTAATACAGATGGCATTATCCAATCTAAGAAATTTTTACCTTTTAATATATCATATTGAGATATTGTTTTTGAACCATCTAAGTTAGATGACCATTTCTTTACACTATCCTCTATTTTTTTAGTTGACCCTGTTATTATTAGCTTTTCTTTTGGTCTAGTAAATGCAACATATAATACCCTCATTTCTTCTGATAAATTTTCTATATTTATTTTGTTTTTCAAGGCTTCCTTAGCTATACTAGGGAAGGAGATTCTTCTTTCAAAGTCTACAAGTTGAGGTCCATATCCTAATGAGTGATGATAAAGTATATTTTTCTTAAAATCCTGAGTATTAAAGTTTTTGCCCATACCACTACAAATGACTACAGGGAACTCTAGTCCTTTACTTTTATGTATACTCATTATTCTAACTACATCAGCATTTTCACCAAGAGTTTTGGCACTTCCCATATCTGTATTAGATTTTTTTAATTTACTTATAAAGTTTATAAAATTAAATATTCCTTTGAAACTTGTTTCTTCAAATTGCTTTGCTCTTTCGAATAAGATTTTCAAGTTTGCTTGTCTTTGACTTCCTCCAGGCAATGCACCTACATATGCATAGTAACCTGTTTTAGTGTATAAATACCATAAAAATTCATCTGTACTCATGTATAAAGACTTTTCCTTAAAATCTCTTAATTTTGCCAAGAAAATCTGAGCTTTCCTTATATTACTGTCTTCTGGCATTATAGAAGTATCTATTATCTTATTAACATCCATTCCTTTACTAGAATCAGTGTAATTTATATCTTGATTTTCAGGTTCAATATTAATTTGTCCAAACTCATTAAAATCACTAAAGAAACTAAATTCACTAATATCTCTAATAGAATCTATATCTTCTAATTCTGAGTATGCTTGTCTTAATTCTATACTCACTTCATTGTTATCTTCATCTTCAAAACCATCTACACTTACTTCTAACACTCTTTCATAAGCAAAGTCCTCTAAAGCTTCATAGAAACTTTTCTCTTTATCTTCTAATCTTATATCTATAAGCTCTTCTGGAGTAAAACCAAACATAGGGGATTTTAATACTGCTAGCAGCGGAATATCTTGAAGAGGATTATCTATAATTTGAAGAAGTGACATTATAGTCTTTATTTCTATAGTATCAAAGTATCCTACTCCAATATCAGCGTAAGTAGGTATGTCCATATTCATAAGTTCATCTGCAAAAACTGGTGCCCATGCTGAAGTTGCTCTAAGAAGTATTACTATATCTTTAAATTTAACTTCTCTATATGCATCTAGTTTTTTATCATAAACCATTTGAACTTTGCCATCTTCTTTTGGTGTCATCAAGTCCTTTATTATTTTCCCAACCATCCTTGCTTCAAGTTGAATATTATCAATTTCCTCTTCATCTTGTCTTTCTTCAGAATTTTCTTCTAAGTCTTCTACTTTACTTTTTTGAATTATATGTATTTCAGTAGGTCCTCCCACTATAGCATTTTCATTATCATTTTCTTTAAAAGTGGCACCTAAGTTTAATCTTTCCTTTTCTGTATACTCTATTTCACCTATATTTTTACTCATTATATTTTCGAAAATATAATTGGCAGAGTCTAATACCTCCGCTCTACTTCTAAAATTCTTATATAGCATTATTTTTCTATATAAACTACCTTCCGTTATTCCATACGTTTCATATTTTTCTTGAAAAATTTCTGGCTTTGCTTGTCTAAATCTATATATACTTTGTTTAACATCTCCAACCATAAATCTATTTGGAGTTTCTATTTTGGCAATAGTACTTAGTAATACTTCTTGTACTAAATTACTATCTTGATACTCATCTATAAATATTTCATAAAACTTGTCTCTATATGCTAAAGCTACATCTGATGGTATAGAATTTCCATGCTCATCAGTTAGTATCTTTCCATCTTCATCTCGCTCTGTTAATATTCTTAATGCGAAATGTTCTATATCATTAAAATCTATAATTCCTTTTTCTCTTTTTCTTTTAGAATATTCTTCTTCAAACTTTACTATTGTACTAGATATAGACTTTACTATAGGATAAAGATATTTTATTTCTTCTTTTATACTATCTGAATCCTTGTAAAAACTACTTTGTATAATATCCTCTAGAGATTTTTTAGCTTTATCTCTTATACTTTTTGCCTTATCTTTTGCTTCTTTTATATATATAGGTGCATCTTTGGGTATTCTTTTTACACCTTTTACATAATTTTCAAAGCACATAGATGACATTGCTCTATAAGCTTCATCCCACGATGTACTACAAGCATTTAATAAATCTTTCACTCTTAAATACTCTAATTTTAATTTATCTGTAAAAGTTTCTAGCTCTATTATATCTTCTACTTCTTCTAAAGCTTTTTTCATACTAACTTCTATACCACTTACTTCTATTCTTACAGTATCTAATATAGATTTAGCCCATGCTGAATTTTTAAATTTAAAGTCTTCATCTATATTAAAATCTTCTGCAGATTTAATTAACCATTCTTCTGGATAAGGAGATGCCATTGCAAAAGAGTATATACTAAGAATGATATTTTGCAGTTCATTATCTCCTCTTTTTTCTGCATAACTTTCTACTAAATTTAAAAACCCTTGATCTTTAGATTTATAAAGTTCTTCAAATACGTCTTCTAAAGCTTCACTCTTAAGTATTGTACATTCTGTCGTGTCTCCTATTCTAAAGTTAGGATCTAAATTTATTTTATGGAAGTTTGATTTTATAACTTCTAAACAAAATGAGTGTATTGTTGTTATACTTGCTTTATTTAGTAATATAAGTTGGTTTTGTAAATGAGTATTTTCAGGATTTTTATCTAGGGCTTTACCTATAGCATCTCCTACCCTTTCTCGCATCTCTGATGCAGCTGCATTAGTAAATGTAACTACAAGTAATTTATCTATATCAATTGGATTTTCTTTTTCAGTTATCATCTGTATTATACGCTCAACAAGTACTGCCGTTTTTCCCGATCCTGCAGCAGCTGCTACTAGTAGATTAGAATTTCTACTATCTATAACTGATTGCTGTTCTACTGTCCATTTAGGAGAACTCATTACTTTATCTCTCCCTTCATTAACTTAATAACTTCATCATTATCTTTATTATTTAAAATTCTATATTTATTTTCCTTCATTGTAGTGTCAAACTGACAAATAGCTGAATAACTACAGAAGTCACAAGAAGTTCCATTTTTATTTTTATATGGGTCTATATTAATATTTCCACTAACCATTTCCCCACATAAATTTTTGACTGTACTTTTTACATAATTTCTAAGTACATCAAATTCTTCATAACTTACACCATTAGTATTTTTACCTATACCTCCATCCTTAGTTAGGTTAGCAGGTATTACTAAAGATGACTTTCTTTCTCCATCTGCCAAAGACTTATCCATCTCTTTTATGATATGAGCATCTTTTATTATTAAACCTTTCATCCTCATATCTTTAAGTATAGCCTCTCTAACTTCTTCATCATCTTTATCTTCGTTAAATTTAGCTATAGGATTATCAATTCTACAATATAAAATTGCTGCTGGATTTAAATTACCATCTCCTCTATTTGCACTTTCAAGTATTGCATCTAAATAAACTAATAATTGTAATTGAAGACCGTAATACACATCACTTAAACTTATAGATTTATTTCCAGACTTATAATCTACTATTCTTATATACTTATCTTCATTTTCTTCAAATTCATCTACTCTATCGATTTTTCCTATTAAGTTTATTTCATCACCATTATCTAAAACTAATTTTATTGGTGGATATTTTCCATTAAATCCAAACTCAACTTCATAATCAATTGGTTCAAATGACCCTTGCTTTATTTGCTCTGCAATCACATTTAGTGCAGCAACTAGCATATTTTTTAATCTAAATGCTAGATACTTATATCTTTCAGAACTATTCAGTATATACCCAGGTATTTTATCGACTATTTCATCAACTAATATAGATACTTTATCTTGTATATATTTAATATCTACATCCTTCCACTGTAAGTTATCTTTTGAAAGAGATTTTGAAAAGTTTTCTAGTATATTATGTATAAAGTTTCCTAAGTCAGGAGCTGTAAAAGAGTACTCTTTTCTTTCCTTTGCCTTTAGTCCATATTGAATAAAATATGCAAATGGGCATTGTGCGTACTTTTCAACTCTAGACACACTTAATAAACTATTTTGGTATAGTTTTTTAATCTTTTCTTCTTCTACCTTGCTTACTTGATTTGTATAATTAAGTCCTGATATAACTTTTTTAGATATATAGCTATATTCATTATCTTGAATAAAATATCTATATACATCTAACCAAATATCTTTTATCTCTTTTCTATCTTCAAAATCTTTTATTGCATTTATTAGATTATTAAATGTAGGTGCTTTAACTGTTATTTTTCTTAATATTTCTTCATTAGTCATATCTTCTTCATCTATTAGATAACTTATATTGCTTATATTGGGGAAGATTTTCTTTAATCTAGATACTATAACAGATGGCCTTAAAGTTTTTCCTTCATGATCTGATATAGGATAAGTAACTATTAAATTTTCACTAGTAGATGTAAGAGCTTTATATACTAAAAACTGCTCTTCAAATGTTTTAGTTTTACTATCTATATCAACTTCTACACCTTTTTCTCCTAAACTTTCTCTATCATTATCACTTAATAAACCATTATCTTTTGCTATAAGTGGAAAAATACCATCAGTTGTACCTATTAAATAAAGGTATTTAGTATTTGAATTTTTCATCCTATCTACACTACTTACAAGAACTTGGTCAATACTTGGTGGAACTAATCCTAATTCATATTCATCAAATCCTAAACTTATAAGTCTTATAAATTCTTCTAAGGATTTTTTTTCATCTCCCATAATCTCAACCATTTGATCAAGAATATCTACTACTATATCCCAAACTTGAGAGTACTGATTTGCAATATCTAGTTCACCCTTATCTTTAAAATTAAAGATTAATTTTTCAATAGTATTAGGCATGTCTATATCTAATAAAAATTCATATACATATTGGCATAACTCTTGAACTGTTTTTTTACCAACCAGCTTATTTTGAAGCTTAATTATTGGTGATATTACTCTACTCTTTATTTCGTTTATTCTCTCTTTTAAAGATATCTCATAATCACTTTCTTCTATATTATAATTGCCATTTATTCTATAATTCCATTTTTCTTCAAACCATTTCTTTCCTCTTATTCCATTGGCAAGCACATAGTTTTCAAGTAAACTTATGTCATCATTATCAATTCCTATAAGACCACTTTTTAAGTATCTAAACATAGTCTCATAGCTATATCTTCTATTTTTCATTTCTAGTGCAGATATAATTAAAACTATTATTGGATTACTTTTAGCTTCTCTTTTTTTATCTATAAAGTTTGGTATGTTATACTCATTAAAAATAGAGTGAACTAAAAAATCATATCTATTTAAGTCTCTAGTTGCTATCGTTATATCTTTATACCTAACTTTTTTATCCCTTACTAGGTGTACTATTTCTCTTGCTATTTCTTCTACTTCAGAATATGAGTTATTAAATTCTTTTATATGTATATTCTTAGTTTCTTCTTCATAAACTTTATATGGATAAGCACTATAATATCGTTCTAAATGATGTAATTCTTTATTACCTTTAAACCTCTGTATAGTCCCATTATTTAAGTTTATTGGCTTGTCTATTTTTACGCCTTCTTCTAATGCTAACCTACTTAGTCTCTCGTAAGTAAATTTAGTTCTTGAGAAAGAATCTGTTTTGTTATATGAGAAGTTTGCTACACTATCTACTGTAAGAGACATGTTTACTTCTTTGGCCTTGTGCAATATACTTCTTAATACTCTATACTGATTAGGTGTAAAACCAGTAAACTCATCTATATAAATATAACATCCATCAAAATATGAACAAGCTTCAATTTTATCAGCTAGTAAATTAAGCATATCTTGAGAATCTACATATTTTTCATGTAATTTATTTTCAAAGGCCTCATATATTTTACTTATATCTTTTAACTTTAATCCTAAAGTTTCATTTTCAACGTCAGAACTTATATGTTCTAGCATCTCTGGAGTTACATTATATTGTTTAAATTCAGCTATCATTTCCGATACAGAAGTTATAAATCCTGGTTGTGTTGCTGATTTTGAAAATATATTTAATTCTTTCGCTACACTTTCTATTGCATTACTCGTAATCATAGCTTTCCCACTAGCATTTACATTGACATTCGTTAATCCGCCTACATGAGAAAAGACTATATTACTCATAGTCTTAAAACTCAATACTCTTGTTCTTAAAAACTTATCTTTTTCACTGCCTGAGAATAAGTTACTCATTCTTCTTTCCATTTCAAAGGTATATTGTTCTGGAACTAGCATTATTATCGGCGTTATTTCATTCTCTTGAGCTTTTTTCTTTATCTCTTCTAGTATATATGTAGATTTTCCGCTGCCTCCTCTACCTAATATAAACTTAAGTCCCATGTTTACCTCCTACATTAGTTATTGCAAAGCTTATTAAATTCACAATAACTGCAATGTTTTTCATTCTTTTCTATATTTATATCACCATCAGATCCTTCGTATCTTGTTCTTTTTATAAGATCTATATATTCATTTATTTTTTTCTTATAATTTTCATGTTTTTCATCACTATAAGTTATAGTTATAGGTTCTTCATCAAACTCTGGCTGATAGTAATTCATTCTTATATCTTCAGTTTTTACATCTATATTTAATAACTTCGGTATAACTTCTTTTGCTAACACAAGATACACCATCGTTTGCATTCTTGCTTCTACATTTTTATAAATTATTTGTTTCGATTCAGTTTTCCAATCCCATATATCTATGGTATTTTTTCCTATCACAACTAAATCATACTTTGCTTGTATTTCATTACCATTTAATATGCATCTTACTTCATATTCTGATATATATTCTTTTTCATTAACTACTGGTATTATTTTTTTTATTCGCTCCATCCATTTATTAAACTTTTCATTTTCAATTTTCCCTAATGGAATATTACTGAAATATCTTTCACATAATAAGTGAAACTCTCGTCCTAATTTTAAACTTTGATAATATTCTTCTGATGTAAAGTCATCATATTTCCAATTTATATTATCAATATATTTATACTTAAATTTAATGGGACATGATTTATATGTATTTATAGAATTTTGGCTATAGCGAAAATGTTTTAAATTATTATTCACTTAAATCACTTCCCTCTTTTTTGATTTATATGTTGGCTTAGTCTTAGTAAATAAATACACGGATTTTGTTTTTTCTTTATATTACCTACATCATTTTCATCCTTATAATCGCTAAAAGACATTATTAACATTTCTTTTGCTCTAGTTATACCAACATATAACAATCTTATTTTCTCATTTATCACATCAATTTTAGTTTGGTATTCATAATTAATTCCATTATACCCATATACAATAGAATCAATTTCTTTTTTTATAATTGCTTCAGGATTTTTGTATTTTTCCTTTAAGTACCATTTATCGCATTGAAATTTTTGATTTATATTATCCGGGAAATTAAAATCAGTTAATCCTAATAAGAATACACAATCCCATTCTAAACCTTTTGATTTATGGTAATTACATAAAGTTATACTTCCAGGAGTAGGCTCATACCCATTTATTTCATATACAACTTCTATTATATGGGAAAATACCTTATTTTTAGTATCTACTATGATATCGTATACATCTTGTAATTTCATATACATATTTTCTGATACTAAAAACTTAACATAAAAAGATACGTAATGAACTATAGCACTGTCTTCATTTTCTAGCTTTAATTTTTCTCCTATAAATAATATAAACGTATCTAACCTTACAATAGGATATTCTAAAATTTCTTTTATAGCATTTACTCCATATTTGAATCCTTTGTATACATCACTATCTAAATCTATGATTAAATTATTTTGTATATCTTTATTATAAATAAGCTCTTCTGTCGTATAATTTTTTAACATCTCGATAAAATCTTTTTTACCTTGATTATTATCAGTATGTATAAAAACTTTATCTAATACAGTAATAAGCTTATTAATATCATCACAACTTAAAATAAAATCTATTATGTACGCTATACTATTTAAAGTTTTTCTTTTATTCGATGAATTTGGTCCTAACTCCTCAAACTCCAAACCTTCTTTTTCTAGTTCTCTACCTACTTGAATTACATGATCATTAAAAGGTACTAAGATACCTATACTTTTATCTGGGTACTTTTTCTTAATATTTTTTGTAAACCTAATAGTTTTACTTATTTCATCCTTCCAAGTTTCATATTTTATTGCATTGATATTATATGTACTAGGTTCTGGATTTTCTTTATAACCTTTATTTTTAGGTACCGTTCTTACCTTCATATCTTCTAAAGCTTCTCTACATTCAATTTGATCAAAATCCTTAGTTACATATACTACTAATTCATTCGCTAAATCCAATATATCCTTAGAACTTCTATTTGACATATCCATTCTATAGCAATAATCAGCATTCTCAATAAACTCTTTAAAATACTTTGGATCTGCAGAAGAAAAAGTTCCTGTTATACTTTGATTTATATCTCCAACTCTAACTAAGTTATTATTCTTTTCGCATATTAATTTAATTATCTTACCTTGTATCTCATTTGAATCTTGGCATTCATCTTCAAAAATATATTTATACTTATTTTGAAATTTACTTTTTAAATCTTCATCAATAGTTAATGCCTTATATCCTAATACTAAGATATCATCATAGTCTAACATTCCTTGCTGCTTTAATTTTCTATCATATTCTTTATAAATCGGAAGTACAATTCTAAGCATTCCTTTATAATCACTAGATATATTATCTTCTAACTTATCTGGAGTTATATCTTTATATTTTAATTCACTTATAGCTTTTCCTATTAAATCATAAAAACCTCTATCCCAATTTTCTAGGCTTATATCTCTCCAACGCTCACTTTTTTGCTCTTTTAAGAAAAAATTAAATATTCTTTCTCCGCCATTAATTCTATATTTATTTATACATTCAGTAAGTATAATACTTTTTTGTAGATCATCAGCTATATTAAACTCTTCATTTAACATTATTATTTCTGGTTTTTCTTTTATTATCTTAACAGCTAAACTATGTATAGTCATAACTTCATATGAGCTATTTTCTTTTATGTTTTTATCCTCTAATATTTTTTTTATTCTTCCTTTAAAGTTATTAACAGCGCTATTCATATAAGTAAGAATCAGAATTTTCCCCTTATCATTTAAATTTTCTTCTAATAGTTTTGCAACCAAATTTGTAACAATAAAAGTTTTTCCTGCACCAGGTACTGCTGGAACTGCCATAGTTCCCGAAGTATAATTTATTATGGGTATTTGATCTTCTCTATAGTTGATTTTACTCATAAGATTTTCCCCCCTTATCTAAAAGCTTTAGTAAGAGGCTATACAATATACTTTCTTGCATATATCCATTTACCGTATAGTCACTCTTATATGCATATACCTTTTCAGCATTTTCTAATAAGCAATATATCATATTATATAAATAGTACTTTTTAAAACGTTCTTCCATTTCATCTGTATATATTCTAGTTTCTTCATAAGACTTCCTAAGTACTATCACATTGCTTATATCCTTTTCTATTTTCATATTCCATGTATTGCTACCTATATCAATCCATAATTGAATACTCCTATTTAAGCTCGATGAAATATAAGAATACGGTGTTGATATTATTATTTTATTAGATTCTTTTAAATCTTGTATTTCCTTAGCTACATAATAGTCTTTAATAGTACTTTTAAGCACTTCTATAAATATTTTTTCCTTAGATTTATTTTCATCCAAGCTTAATAAATTTATATTTTCAGTAAAGACTTCACTCTCCTGTATAATTTTCCTACATATCCTTATATTTGATTTTCCATTTTTTAATATAAGCATCTTATCTACATAAAATCTCATTAAAAATTCATATATTTTTATACTTTCTAATTTATATCTATGTATATATTCAATTAATTCTTTATACTCTTCATTACTATCTTTATTTCTATAAATTTTAAATGCCTGTATTCTATTTACATTCAGTACAGTTTCTATGAAACTTATAAATTCTTCTTCCTTTATTAAATCTTCATAATCATAAAATATACATGTAGCTACTACTAAAGCATTTGCAAAAGGATAGTCTACTATTTTATTATCTATTTTTGTATTTACTACACCTATGTTATATCTTTCTAATACATTCTTAACTTGATAATCTAAAATAGTATTATTTATGGGTGAAATTATAACAATATCTTTCGGAGCTACACCTTTATTTACTAACTCTATAACTTTATTTATAACTTCTTCAATCATTTCACTGTATAATTGACTAGACTGATTTAATTCTATATCATACTTTTGCAAATATAAATCTGATATATCTATATTATTATACAAATCTTCGGCATTATTTCTTTCAACTAAAGTAAATTTTTTTATTATTTTCTCATCTATATATTCCATATCTATATTATTAAATGATGAGTAATCTCTAGTTTTATTGAAGCAAACGTAACTCTCTTTAGCAAAAGAAGATATTACGTCTATAAAATCCACCTCAGCATTACTACAACTCTCTAAACTATCTACAATAATATAATCTATATCTTTTTTTAGGTTATTTATATAAGTTTCATCAGATAATAAATATTTATTATATAAGTAGATACAAAGAGGGCTATCTAGCATCGATCTTGATATAAGGCTATCTACATAATGAGTTATAATTTCTGTCATTTGAGAATAAGAAAACTTTAAAAGTCTATCCTTATTTTTTTTCGATAAATATAGCCTTTCCCCTATAGTTTCAAATTCTATTAAACTTAACGCTGCTTTATTTATATTTGTATTAATACTATTTACTATACCTTTATTAGTACTAGTTATATCATCAAAGTAACCATGAGAGTTCCTTTTTATTTTTACATCTGTACTTATAATATAATCACTTAAACTATTTGATATAAATATTGGAGCAATTGTATTACTTTTTATTTTTTCTTCCTTTTCAACGATAATAGGCCAATACTTTATTAGCTCTTTTTTTACAAAGCTTATATATGTAGTTATTTTTAATTCCTCGCTGTATTCTAGGCTTATTTCTCTCTCATATATTAATTTATTTATGTTATTTTGAACTAGTAAAATTATATTTTTTGATCTATTATTATTTAACTTTATTAATTTTAAATATGTATCTAAAACTTTTTTATTTTTTTCATTTTGACTCTTTACATTATATAAAAGTTTCATATTATCACCTTTTCTTAAATAGAATTCCTCCTATTTGTTAAAATTAATTTATGAGTATATTTTTACATATATCTATTTATTTTATTAAAATACTTCAATATTAATTATAACATATAAATTTTTACAAAAAAAATACTATCAAATTATTGAAGTCAACCTTTGATAGTATGATAGATTTATTTAATTTTCATTAGAGCTATATCTTCTTTGTTCACTTCTAAGTCTGATAAAACAAAGTTCTCCATTTGTATATTTTCAAATTTATATCCATTATCATCAATATTATACTTCTCACAAGTAAACATTACCGGTGAAATGTCATCGTATCTATCTAAATATTTCATTTGTACTTCATACATATAATCACCACGCCTTATACTTTTTGTCTATATTATAATTATTAAATTTAAACCTTAAATTTATTCATTATTTTTTTAGTAATACTACCCAAAAGTACAAGCGAAATATTTATTATCATTAATACGATTGGATAGGCAATAGTTATATCTTCAAAAAATATCCTTACTAAAGACATGGTTGGCATAAAATACGGTGTAATTAACCAAAGAGCTGATTGTGAATTACCTAATATTAAGTCTGTATATAATGCAAAGAATAGTAAAAATAATCCCATACCGCACCCTATAAGTCCTACTACTATCGCTTCTCTTATATTAAGGTCATTAGTGATCCCGATATAAAAGTTAACCCCAAAATATCCAACTAAAAATATAAACCCTATTGAAAGAGTAATATAATTTAAGGGTACTATTGTAAAGTATACACTTGAGACTATACATATAATTAAGGTTATGAAAAATATTTTTTCTCCAGTATGAAATATTTTTTCCATACTATCACCTCAAAAGTAATTTATTGTATTATATTTATAATTTACTTAAAATGTTCTTAAGTTATATTTGTATATAATAAAAAAAGATTACGTGGCTACGTCTTACTCTCCCAGGAGGTTGCCCCCCAAGTACCATCAGCGCTAAAGAGCTTAACTTCTGTGTTCGGAATGGGAACAGGTGTATCCTCTTTGCTATAGTAACCACATAATCTTATTTGGAGCGGGTGAAGGGGATCGAACCCTCACAGCCGGCTTGGAAGGCCGGAACTCTACCATTGAGCTACACCCGCATATATTTAGAGTTAATACTCTAAAAACTGCATATCATTTGTGTTTTAATCATTTAAATTTGGTCAAGTCCTCGACCTATTAGTATCGGTAAGCTACATACATTACTGCACTTCCACCTCCGACCTATCAACCAGGTAGTCTTCCTGGGGTCTTACCCTTACGGTGGGAAATCTTATCTTGAAGTCGGCTTCGCGCTTAGATGCTTTCAGCGCTTATCCATTCCGCACTTAGCTACCCAGCTATGCCCTTGGCAGAACAACTGGTACACCAGCGGTGCGTCCATCCCGGTCCTCTCGTACTAAGGACAGGTCTCCTCAAATTTCCTACGCCTGCGACGGATAGGGACCGAACTGTCTCACGACGTTCTGAACCCAGCTCGCGTACCACTTTAATGGGCGAACAGCCCAACCCTTGGGACCTACTACAGCCCCAGGATGTGATGAGCCGACATCGAGGTGCCAAACCTCCCCGTCGATGTGGACTCTTGGGGGAGATAAGCCTGTTATCCCCAGGGTAGCTTTTATCCGTTGAGCGATGGCCCTTCCATGCGGAACCACCGGATCACTAAGTCCGACTTTCGTCCTTGCTCGACCTGTATGTCTTGCAATCAAGCTCTCTTGTGCCTTTACACTCTACGTACGATTTCCGACCGTACTGAGAGAACCTTTGAGCGCCTCCGTTACTTTTTAGGAGGCGACCGCCCCAGTCAAACTGCCCACCTGACAGTGTCCCAAGACCAGATTCATGGCCTATGGTTAGAGTCCCAGTACTACAAGGGTGGTATCCCAAGGATGACTCCACCGAAACTGGCGTTCCGGCTTCATAGTCTCCCACCTATCCTGTACATGTAGTACCAAGACCCAATGTCAAGCTACAGTAAAGCTCCATGGGGTCTTTCCGTCCTGTCGCAGGTAACCGGCATCTTCACCGGTATTACAATTTCACCCAGTCTGTTGTTGAGACAGTGCCCAAATCGTTACGCCTTTCGTGCGGGTCGGAACTTACCCGACAAGGAATTTCGCTACCTTAGGACCGTTATAGTTACGGCCGCCGTTTACTGGGGCTTAAGTTCACTGCTTCGATTGCTCTAACAGATCCCCTTAACCTTCCAGCACCGGGCAGGCGTCAGCTCCTATACATCGTCTTGCGACTTAGCAGAAACCTGTGTTTTTGGTAAACAGTCGCTTGGGCCTATTCTCTGCGGCCTGTCAAAGACAGGCACCCCTTCTCCCGAAGTTACGGGGTCATTTTGCCGAGTTCCTTAACAACAGTTCTCTGGCTGGCCTTAGGATACTCTCCTCACCCACCTGTGTCGGTTTGCGGTACAGGCACCTTTAACCTCGATAGAGACTTTTCTCGACAGTGTGAAATCAGCTACTTCGCTACTAAATTTCGCTCCGCATCACATCCNAGCATTATTCCTACGGATTTGCCTATAGGAACTGCCTCAATGCTTGCCCGTACATAACCAACAGTACGGTTAGCTTATCCTTCTGTGTCATCCCATTTCTCAAACGGTTATTGGTGGTACAGGAATATCAACCTGTTGTCCATCACCTACGCCTTTCGGCCTCGGCTTAGGTCCTGACTAACCCAGGGCGGACGAACCTTCCCCTGGAAACCTTGGGTTTACGGCCTGTGGGATTCTCACCCACATCTCGCTACTCATGCCAACATTCTCACTCGTATACTGTCCACATGTCCTTACGGTCATGCTTCAACCTGCATACGAAGCTCCCCTACCCATCATAATGATGCCGTAGCTTCGGTAGTACGTTTTAGCCCCGGAAATTTTCGGCGCAGGATCACTCGACCAGTGAGCTATTACGCACTCTTTAAATGAGTGGCTGCTTCTAAGCCAACATCCTGGTTGTCTGTGCAATCCCACATCCTTTACCACTTAACGTACATTTAGGGACCTTAGCTGACGATCTGGGCTGTTGCCCTTTTGACTATGAATCTTATCACCCACAGTCTGACTCCCAAGTATAAGAATACGGCATTCGGAGTTTGATAGTCTTCGGTAAGTGCAATACCCCCTAGGACATTCAGTGCTCTACCTCCGCTTCTCTCAACCTTGAGGCTAGCCCTAAAGCTATTTCGGGGAGAACCAGCTATCTCCGGGCTCGATTGGAATTTCACCGCTATCCACAAGTCATCCCCGAGCTTTTCAACGCTCGTGGGTTCGGTCCTCCACGAAATTTTACTTTCGCTTCAACCTGCTCATGGATAGGTCGCCCGGTTTCGGGTCTACGCCAAGTAACTTAAATTGCCCATTTAAGACTCGCTTTCGCTACGGCTCCACACCTTAAGTGCTTAACCTTGCTACTTAACGTAACTCGTTGGCCCGTTCTACAAAAAGTACGCGGTCACACAAGTAATGTGCTCCCACAGCTTGTAAGTACAGGGTTTCAGGTTCTATTTCACTCCCCTCCCGGGGTTCTTTTCACCTTTCCCTCACGGTACTATGCGCTATCGGTCACTAGGTAGTATTTAGGCTTGGAGGATGGTCCCTCCTGCTTCCCACAGGGTTTCACGTGTCCCGTGGTACTCTGGATCATATCTATCGAATTATCGTTTCAACTACGGGGCTATTACCCTTTATAGCGGGGCTTTCCAACTCTCTTCATTTACGATGACCTCGACCTTTATAATATGTCCGCAACCCCAACGAAGTAAACTTCATTGGTTTGGCCTGTTCCGCGTTCGCTCGCCGCTACTTACGGAATCGATTTTTCTTTCTCTTCCTCCAGGTACTTAGATGTTTCAGTTCCCCGGGTTCCCCTCGCTAAGCTATGTATTCACTTAACGATACTTAGACATTACTCTAAGTGAGTTTCCTCATTCGGAAATCTTCGGATCAAAGTTTACGTGCAACTCCCCGAAGCTTATCGCAGCTTATCACGTCCTTCATCGGCTCCTAGTGCCAAGGCATCCGCCCTGCACCCTTAATAACTTGACCAGTTATTAAAAGTTATTGCCAAAGTCTTTATGCTCATATACATTCACATAAATCCCTTTGCTTAAAGTTGATTTTAAAGACTTATCTGTCTATATATAATTAAATGATGTCATATCACTAAATGTTATGCAGTTTTCAAAGTACTAAAATGCTATCGCATGTCGCCAACATCTAAACATTCACATACGTTCATATTCATCCCGTTGCTCAAAATGCAGTTGCATTGGGCTATGCCCTCTATTGTTGAGTTTTCATTTAATGAACCCTCAAAATTAAACAGTAGGCAATTCTCCTTAGAAAGGAGGTGATCCAGCCGCACCTTCCGATACGGCTACCTTGTTACGACTTCACCCCAGTTATTGGTTTCACCTTCGACGGCCGCTTCCAAAAGGTTAGCTAACCGGCTTCGGGCGCCCCCAACTCCCATGGTGTGACGGGCGGTGTGTACAAGACCCGGGAACGCATTCACCGCAGCATTCTGATCTGCGATTACTAGTAACTCCAGCTTCATGTAGGCGAGTTTCAGCCTACAATCCGAACTGAGAATGGCTTTAAGGGATTAGCTCCGCCTCACGACTTGGCTGCCCTCTGTACCACCCATTGTAGCACGTGTGTAGCCCTAAGCATAAGGGGCATGATGATTTGACGTCATCCCCACCTTCCTCCAGGTTATCCCTGGCAGTCCCTCTAGAGTGCCCAACTTAATGCTGGCAACTAAAGGCAAGGGTTGCGCTCGTTGCGGGACTTAACCCAACATCTCACGACACGAGCTGACGACAACCATGCACCACCTGTCACTTCTGTCCCCGAAGGGAAATCTCCGATTAGGGAGAGGTCAGAAGGATGTCAAGCTTAGGTAAGGTTCTTCGCGTTGCTTCGAATTAAACCACATGCTCCGCTACTTGTGCGGGTCCCCGTCAATTCCTTTGAGTTTCACTCTTGCGAGCGTACTTCCCAGGCGGAGTACTTAATGCGTTAGCTGCGCCACCGAAGGGGGTAACCTCCGACAGCTAGTACTCATCGTTTACGGCGTGGACTACCAGGGTATCTAATCCTGTTTGCTCCCCACGCTTTCGTGCCTCAGTGTCAGTTACAGTCCAGAGAGCCGCCTTCGCAACTGGTATTCCTCCTAATATCTACGCATTTCACCGCTACACTAGGAATTCTACTCTCCTCTCCTGCACTCAAGTTTCTCAGTTTCAAAGGCTTACTACGGTTGAGCCGTAGCCTTTCACCTCTGACTTAAGAAACCACCTACGCACCCTTTACGCCCAGTAATTCCGGATAACGCTAGCCCCCTACGTATTACCGCGGCTGCTGGCACGTAGTTAGCCGGGGCTTCCTCCTCAAGTACCGTCATTATCTTCCTTGAGGACAGAGCTTTACGACCCGAAGGCCTTCATCGCTCACGCGGCGTTGCTGCATCAGGCTTTCGCCCATTGTGCAATATTCCCCACTGCTGCCTCCCGTAGGAGTTTGGACCGTGTCTCAGTTCCAATGTGGCCGATCACCCTCTCAGGTCGGCTACTGATCGTCGCCTTGGTAAGCCGTTACCTCACCAACTAGCTAATCAGACGCGGGTCCATCCTATACCGCCGCAGCTTTGATAAGAAATCCATGCGAATCTCTTATGTTATCCCGTATTAGCATACCTTTCGGTATGTTATCCGTGTGTATAGGGCAGGTTACCCACGCGTTACTCACCCGTCCGCCGCTCTTCTCCGAAGAGAATCGCTCGACTTGCATGTGTTAGGCACGCCGCCAGCGTTCATCCTGAGCCAGGATCAAACTCTCAAATAAAAGTTGATAGACTCAGATACTGTTATATATCTGGCTTTGTTTGGTTGTTTCGAATAATTCTTTAATAAGAATTAGTTATATAAATTAACCTACTGTTTAATTTTCAAAGTTCATTTTTTCGACTTATTTATCTTACCAAGTTTTTCTTTCTTAGTCAAGACTTTTTTTCATCTTTTTTTATTTCGTTTTGTCCCGTTCTTAAGGACAAGTAATACTATACCATGCTTATATTTTATGGTCAATACTTTTTTTATATTTTTTATTTTTAATTTTAAAAAGCTTTTATCTATATTACTTTATATGTAATTTGTTTACAAATCCTATTCTCTGAATACTTCTATTATATTTTTGTAAGAATATATATAAGCATTTTAAGGAGATGAATAATATGGCTAAATTTAATCAGCTAAAAGATTTATATGAAGATGGGTATAGATGCATCTATTATGATTCTACCGCAAATAGTCACACCATATATTTAAAAAACTTTGATACAGAAGGCTCTGAGGTTATTGAATTAGAAGATGATAATGATTTTTCTGAATTCAAAGATTATATAGGTGACCTTAGAATGTCTTAGTTTTTAATATCTTTTCAAAATAAAATAGAGAGCAGTTTGCTTCTAGTGTTGCATTAATGTAAAATTTAATACTTTACAAAATGACCCTCATGATTTTAGAGCTAACGCTCAATTATTATGAGGGTTGAAATTTTTTCCATTTTATTTTTAGACGCACTTACC
>CABIVQ010000032.1 GCA_902362365.1 Clostridiaceae bacterium
GGTAAGTGCGTCTAAAAATAAAATGGAAAAAATTTCAACCCTCATAATAATTGAGCGTTAGCTCTAAAATCATGAGGGTCATTTTGTAAAGTATTAAATTTTACATTAATGCAACACTAGAAGGCTTTTCAGTCTCTTTTTTCCTTTTCAACACCAGTTAAAAACATAACCTACAAAAAATTATGACATACTTGCATAAGTAATAAAATATGATTACTAAAGTTACTATATTTTATTATTTATCAAAGGAAGGAATGCGGCAAATGAAATCAGATATTTCTATAAAACTATCAAAACTCAAAGAAATAACAACTTATCACTATAAGGTTATATTATACTTAGACGGAGTGGGCGAAGCCACTCAAACTCAAATGAGCAAAGAATTTGAAACTACTAAGCAACGTGTAAATAAAGTATGCAAAGAACTTGCATCTATGGACATAATACAAGTTAAACGAACAGAAGGTAGAAATGTATTTTGGACATTGAATCCTAAGCCGGAATTTCAAATTATAGGACAATTAAAACTAGAAGATATATAAAAGTATATAATACGACAAAAAACGCCTTAGATATATAGAATATAATGTTAAAATTATAATCAATATAGTTTAACCTGTATATTTCAATCTTTAATTTTGATTATATATAATCAAATAATATAATCAAACTAGAATTACAATATAAAAACCACATTCATCTACTTAATTAATAGTAAATGGATGTGGTTTTTATATTGCTTTGCTTAAACTACTCTCAAGTTCGCATTATATTAAAATTACGAACTTTGATTATATTATACATGGTGTTCAATTATTTTTTATATATGTAGAAATTGATAATCTTAAAGATTTATTAGATAGCATATGAATCTTATCTAATTATTTCTATAAAAACCTCAAAATATTTACACGGGTACTTATTCTTTTAACAAATATTGCACATACTATAATTCAAATGAAGAATTAGGAGGTATTTATAGTGGAAAATAATATGGCAATGGAATATCCTATGTTTTGTTATCAATGTGAACAAACAGCTGGGGGTAAGGGATGCACTAAATTAGGTGTATGTGGTAAGACACCAGAAGTGGCAAATCTTCAAGACTTACTTATTTATCAAATAAAAGGCATAAGCTGTTATGCTAAAGAAATAGTTGAAAAAGGCGAAAATGTAGATAAAGATATAGTTAGTTTTATAGAAAATTCTTTATTTACAACATTAACAAATGTAAATTTTGATGCAGATGTACATGTTAAAATGCTTAGAGAATCACAAAAAATAAAAGAAGCATTGAGAAAAAAAGTAGGTAAAATAAAAAATGATACTGAACATGCTACATATGATTTAAGTGAAACTAAAGCAGAAATGCTTAAAGATTCTAAAAAAGCAGGGATAATGTATGATCAAGAACTGGATCCAGATATTCGCTCCCTTAGACAAACTATAGTTTATGGATTAAAAGGAATATCAGCTTATGGTCATCAAGCAAGAGAATTAGGATATTATGATGACCAAGTAGATAACTTTTATATTAGAGCTTTAGAAGCAACTACAGATGATAGTTTAAGCGTGGAAGATTTAATTCGATGGACAATGAGAACAGGTGACATGAGTATAGCTGTAATGGCAAAATTAGATGAAGCCAATACTAAGACATATGAAAATCCTTCTCCTCAAAAAGTTAATGTTCATATTAAAAAAGGTCCATTTATAATAGTATCAGGACATGATTTATGGGATTTACAAATGTTACTTGAACAGACAGAAGGAAAAGGAATAAATGTTTATACTCATGGTGAAATGCTTCCATGTCATGGTTATCCTGAACTAAAAAAATATCCTCATTTAGTAGGGAACTTCGGAGGTGCTTGGCAAGACCAACAAAAAGAATTTGATAATTTGCCAGGATGCGTATTAATGACAACAAATTGCTTAATGAGACCTAGAGAATCTTATAAGGATAGAATCTTTACTACAAGTGTAGTTGGATGGGATGGAGTTCAATATATTGGCGTAGGTCCAGATGGTAAGAAAGACTTTACTCCAATAATAGAAAAAGCTCTAGAACTTGGTGGATACGAAGAAGATCAAGAGCCACATGAAATATTAGTTGGATTTGGTCATCATGCAACACTTTCACATGCTGAGGAGATAGTTAATGCAGTTAAAGACGGTAAAATAAGACACTTCTTCTTAATAGGAGGATGTGATGGCGCAAGACCAGGTAGAAATTATTATACTGAATTTGCTAAAAAAGTACCTGATGACTGTGTAATTTTAACACTTGCTTGTGGTAAATATAGATTTAATAAATTAGACTTTGGTGAGGTTGCGGGACTTCCAAGACTTTTAGATGTTGGTCAATGTAATGATGTTTACTCAGCAGTAAAAATTGCAACAGCTCTTGCTGATGCTTTTGAAACAGATGTAAACGGATTACCGCTATCTCTAATTGTATCTTGGTATGAACAAAAAGCAGTAGCAGATTTACTTGCATTATTATCACTTGGTGTAAAAAGAATCTACTTAGGACCAACACTTCCAGCATTTATAAGTCCAAATGTACTTCAATATTTAATAGATACTTTTGATTTAAGACCGATAAGTACACCTGAAGATGACATAAAAACTTGTTTACAACAATGTATACAATAATAAATAAGGTAGCGATTTTATGAAAGTAATAAATATAAATAAAATAGATACCAATAGAGAATTCTTATGTGAAAATGAAAAATATAAAACAATATTTTTCAAGTTTGATGAAGGTAAAGGACTTCCAAATCATACTCATAACGGATATGCCTCTATACAAGTTATCGATGGAATAGTAGATATGAAGTTTGAAAATGGAGAGACATTTGAATTAAAATGTGGAGATTTTTTACCTTTTGATGCAAGGATAGAACATAATGTAATAGCTAGAGTAACTAGTAAAGTACTAGTTACAATTATAAAATAATAAATTAATTAGTTATAATTATAAATATACTTCTTAAGTGGAACAATAAGTTAGTAAAACGATATCTGTTAACTTATTTTTCCAAATAATTATAGTTCTTTTTATTGTTTTTCTCGTTATATAGGGCATAATAATGACTACAAACTATCTAATGAAACCTAGAGATCCATATAAAGATAGAATAGTTACAGTTGTTGTAGTTGGTGAATGGAGTAAATTTGTCTTAAATCAATGTGACTTTTTACTACTTGATGTTCGAGTTGAGCATAATATTATAGCTAAAGAAACAAGTAAAATGTTAGTTATTATATCTCAACCATTATCATAATATAAATAGCGTATAAGGAGGTAAAATATGAAAGCTTTTGTAGATAGAGGTATTTGTATAGGATGTGAGGCATGTGCAGGAACATGTCCAGAAGTATTTAGTATGGATTCAGAAGGTATATCAGTACCTATAAAAGAAGATATTCCAGATGATTTATTAGAATCAGCTCAAGATGCTAGAGATGGATGTCCAGTTTCATGCATAAGTATAGAATAATTAGAATACTATAAACAAAGGAGTTGTTTCTTTTTATGATTTTAAATCATTTTGAGACAACTCCTTTGTTTATAATCTATACCAATAAATACATTGATATGGAAATTAGAAAGCCAAGATTTATAATCATAATGTAGAAAATGTTATAGTGACTACATATATCATTTACATAATAAAACAGATTGTTTTCGTGAAACCCCAAAATAACCATAAGAAATTTTATTTCGCATTATATAACAATTGTGACTTAATTATACTATATCATTTTCAACATTTATTTAATATAAAACTTTATACTTTATAGCTTGATTATTGATTATACTTTTTACCATATATTAATATATTTACTGATATAAGAAAGGACACTATATAATTAAATATAGTGTCCAAATTAAGAGTTTGATTATATAAATATTACCCTATATAAATAGAATCTACGGCGTTTTTTTATTATATATATTTATCATAACAACTCAGGATGTGTTTCATAAAAGTCTATTCTAACTATATTTGATAATTCTATGAATGATTCCCTGTCAATATCTAAACATCTATACACGTATTCTGGTCCAAGTTTTTGAATGGCCTCTCTTAGTAATACCTTTCGTCTTTCTATTTTTAAGCCTGTTTGCATTTTGCTTACTTTACTTAAGTTGGACTTAGTTTCTGGATTTTGTAATAAATATTTTTTATAGTCTTTTAGTTTAACATTTCCAGGTAAACCTAAATAACTTTTATAGTTATCTATCAAGTTGTTGCATAGTCTTGTTAATGCATAAATGGTAGGTATATGATAAGGACAATCAAAGCAAGAACAGCCATCTTTGTCATCTAAATTAGGCATTTGACACCTTTGCTTACCAAATAAACACTGTATATCACTACCGTTTTTACTAGGTAAATCCATCGTACATAAATTTGTGAATATTTCTTGGCATTCTCCGAAACTTTTTTCAGATATCATATCTACTACATTTTGTCTTTCAGATCTGATTATATTTAAAAATTTAGCCGTACTATTAATTTTTTGAATATCAGTAAAAACAGCGTTTATTTCCATAACCTTATTGGTCATTTCTTCGAATGTGCCAGTATTTCCCTCTCCTAAAACTTTCTCTGCTAAAAGTGCTGGAATATATCCAAACTCACCACGAGAGAATAGTTGCTTACTTAATGATTCTACTTTACTTATATCAAAATCTACATAGTTAGTAGCGCTATATATATTAAGATGTTTTCTTACCTCAGCACAATAGATCAATGCCTTATCATCACCCTTTAAGTTGGCAAGGAAATATATATAAGTCATTATTGACTTGTTGAATTTTCTTGATTTGAATATAAAATTTTCAATCTTTGCTGGTTTAAAAAAATTTTTTAAATTTGTCTCAGTTGCTTCGTTGTACATATTACCAAAATCCATTATTACACTATCCTCTTTATATTCACTTACGATATTATGAGAGTATTTATATAAATGTAGTATTATAACGGCTGTTGCAAAGGCTGGAGCAAGTTCATCAGAGCAGAAGAAGGCTCCATTTATCTGAGTTTTAGATATTCTCATCTCCCATTGTCTAACTCGAAATATTATAGCTCTAGATTGTGGAAGAGTAAGTTTATTATCAGTAAACCAGTCTATTTTTTCTATGTTGTATTCATCAAGCAAATCATTTATAACCAACTCTGGAAATGTAGTACAATCACCGTTTCTCCAAGCGTTATTTAAATGTAACATTGCATATAACCAAACAGATGCATGTATTATGGTATTTTTATTTTTAAATTCATCGACAATCTTTGGAATGTGTGTATCTATATCTATTAAATAATTAAATACTTTTGAATAGGTTTCAAAGTTATATAAATCTTTAGGCTCATTCTCCCACTCACCTACAAGGTCATCTTCAGATTTTTTGTTTGAGGGATTAATAATTTTATCAAAATTAAATTTTAATTTATTATTTAATCCTAATTTTTTTAAGTCTGAGTTTACAGACTTTAGAAATAGATATAATCCCTTTCCTTGTGTTTCATTTAAACTTCTTATGAAAAGATTTATTTGAGAACTACTTAAAAGATATATCTCTTCAATGCTATATCTGCTTAATAAATTTCTAACGCTTATAATTAAATCGATCATTTCTTTAATTTTTTTATCAGCAACTTTTTTATTTTTAGATTTCATGCTATTTAATTTGTGTTCTATATAGTCAAGCACCTTTTGTTTCGTATAACTACTTTTCTTTTCAAATCCTTTATTCCATGCAGATAGACTCTCCAACCTTATTAAAAAAGTCTCAAAATTGGTGCTGCCTACTTGTTCGGTTGTGATTGTTTTTGATTTTCTTTTTAGGATATCTTTTAATAATTTATCCACATCTGTTTTTTTACATACACCGTGCCTAGAATAAGCAGAACCATACAATCCAACACATCCTTTAAATTGAAGTGGAGGATCATATCTATGAAGTTTACGTTTATAATTTTCAAAATTCAGCCCTTTTAAACTGAAATAATCAACGAGCACAGGTCCTATTGGTATATGTTCTTGGAAGTATTTTTCTCTTTCTTCAATTAGATTTTTTATATCTTTTACTCTATAGTATACATAGCGATGTCCTTTTACACGCTTTATAAAACCTGCCATACTTATGTCTGATATAGTTCTAGAAGGTTTATTCCCATGAAAAGAAAAGTTTAACATTAAAGTTGCTGTAGTAGGATCTACATATTCCTCTCCGTCAAAAAACTTGATTGGATATTCACTAGCATCATTACCTAAACTTTCTGTCAATACGTCTGTATAACGTTTTTCATTATTAGCCAAACTTTCTACTATTGCATCTATATCGCTTTTTTTAAACAATGAACGCGCACTGGTGATGCATGTTTTACCAAGTAACCCGCGGTAGTGTTTAGGCATAGGAACTCCATAGATGTTACGAAAATTTAGTGTACGTATGGTAAGATTAAAGTCTTGTACTACCTGAGTACAAGAATAGTATTGACTACAAAAATCTTTGATTTCTTTTACAGCTCTTTCTACATCGTCTAGTTTATAAATGAACCTATGGCCTAACTTCGCTGTTGTTATGTTAAACCCTTCGATTATACGTTTTACTACAAATTGCTTTGAATCTATTTCAAACATTTCAAACAAGGTTTTTTTGTCTATGAATCCGTTAGGAACGATATACTTATCCGTTTTCATCTCAGTATCCTCCTTTTAACTGCTGTCTCTTGTTTATATATTTTTAGTCGGTCATAGATGTAGCAATTTTACTTATTATGTCTATTTCGTTTGCTACACTTTCAGTTACAGATTTTAAGTCTAAATACACCTCTGATGATTTTACAGAAGAATCTCCTCTTAGTATCATTAGAAGTTTAGGGTCTGAATAACCCATGATATTTTTAAGATAACCTTTCTTTATAAGGTAGTTAGTAAATATATGTCTACCAATATGACTTCCCCAACTTTTCACTTTCAACTCATCGGCAACCGATGGTTTTTCTTGTTCTATGAATTTTATAAAGTTCCATTTCAATTTATGAAATTCTTTCTGATATACCTGTCCTGTCATTGGGTAACCGTGTGAATCTATAAATAATGCAGACTTGTGATGTCTCTTTTTTAGAGTATTTAAGTAGTCTAAATGCTCACTCCAAATTTTAAATAATTTCCCATTGAAATTAAATACTGGTTGGTTTTCGCGGACTTTTTTTACTTGAGAATATCTTGTATCAACACCTCTTTCAAAAAGTTCGCTTTGTCTATCTTGGATAGATAAAGTTATGTGGTTTTTAATTTCATTTAACTCGACTGCTTCCAATGTTAAATTTACGACCTCTCCTTGTCTAATACCGCCAAAGATTTGAAAAACAACCCCCAATGCGATATTTCTATGTTTATCTATTGCATAATCTATGAATGCCTCCCATAAATCCTCATCCATATCTTTTAATATTTCTCGGCGTAGCCTTGCATCTGTATCTGGGTAATGTACTTCAAAATTAGGATTACCTTTAAATGGATTAACAATTTGCCAAATTACTTGATTTCTATTTTGATTTTTGACTGGAACGGGGACTCTCTCAACCTTTGCATCTTCACTTGTAATACCTAGTCTATATAAAAAATCATAAAACTTAAGCAATATATTTTCTTTTTCTTTAACTGTTTTATAACTATTAATATCTTGCAAAGAACTTATAAACTCAGATAAGTGGTAAAAGTTTAGCCCGTATAATCCTTTTTCTTTTAATGTATCAAACACGCTGTTATAGCCTAATGATATTTCATGATTTATATAATTTAAAAAAATAGTGATTACACGACCTTCTTTTATTTTGCTGTTATTTGACATGTCGTTACACATTTTCTTTAAGTATGAAGTTAACTTAGATGGAATCCAGGCATCTGAATCATTGTACTGCTTAACTATTATTATTTCTTTTCTTTCTTTATCTTTATATTTACTGAAATCTCTTATTGTTATTTCTTTTACTTTATATGTCATTGAATTATTTAAGTTTAATTTTATACTTTCATTTATTGGATTAGTATTCATATTTCCCCCATAACTAAAACATAGTCCTTTGGTATTCTGTTGTGCTATGTTTTATTTTGTTGTAATAGTACATATTTTGTTTAATTATAATACAAAATAGACAAAAATTCAATGATAGTAATTGTAATGGTTTAGAGGGTATTTTATGTATGTTTTGTATAACCTTGTATAGATAAAGATAATCCTATTATGAAAATGAAATCAGATAATAAACTAGAGAAGATAAGTTATACTCCAGATAGGGTGTTTATAGATAATAGCAATATTATAGGTAAAGAGGTACCTCAAAAACTAGATAAAAGCTGGTATATAGCTTTGGCTAAGGAAAGATTAGAGAGCTTTGTAAGTGAGTATAAATTTACATTATTTGATTACTTAAACTTAATTTAAAAAGAATAGTAATTAACTTAAATTAACTTATAAAAAACTCCCTTATAATATACCTATTTTATAAGGGAGTTAATATTATAGATTTTAGATCATACCTTTGTATCCTTTTAATAGTCTAATATAATGACTAGATTCTCTAAGGACATGATCGGCAAGAAGTGGTAAAAATATTGATTTTATTTGGCAATCAATACTTCCTTTTGTTCCTGCTGTTTTGAATTCTTTTAACTCTATAGTTTTGTTTAAAGTTTCATCTGTAACATTAGATATTGTTGCATCTGTCATTCTCTTTGCTTTTTCAATTAAGTTAGCAAAATCATTAGCAAAATCATTTGAAGTATTAACTAAATCATTTTCAGATGGATCAAGTAATCCTCGAATAAATAATGCATGTTCCATCATAATTTGATCCCAAAATAATTCTGCATCTCTAACATTATCACAATCAATATCTTGACCGTTCTCAAGGGCAACTACATAAGATTTATATAGTGTAGCTTCACGAGTTATGTGTTCAATAAGTAGAGGATAATTTGTTGTAAATAAATTGCAATTTAACATTTCACATAATACTTTTTTCTTGAAGTTAATAAGACCTTCGATTAATCTTATGGCGTTAGAATTAAGTTTTTGTACATAGTTTACTATTTCGCAACTAATATTCGTACTATATCCAGCTTGCAATTTTGATTCCATAATTGTTATATCTTTGTTTATTTCTATGCCTGTAAGACACTGTGTTTTATGTTCTGCATTTAGTGTATATTCTGTAAAAATTTCTCCTGAACTTAATACATGTGGCCTAATCATACAGTTGCTAACTGATAAGCTACATGATAAAAGTTTTTCAAATTCTCTTTTATAGTGATCTGCTATTTCAGCATATTTAGAATCCTTACATGTAAAACCAGCTTCTAAGAATAGAGAATGTTCCTTCATAATCCTACCAAAAAATAAATGTAGCTCTAAAGATTGGACAACATACTTATTATCGTTTATCATAGATTCACCCCTTAAAAATACTCTATACTACTATATGATTCAATTGTTATATATGTTCATAAATAGCAGACTATTTTCCTGGGCTACTGTTATGAGATTAGTATTTATAAATATAGCTTATTATATTTTCTCGTTTTGAAGATAATATAAACTATAAAAATATCCTTTAAGTTCAATTAGATCATTAAAACTACCTTTTTCAATTATCATACCATCTTTCATTACTATTATTTCATCATAGGAAAGTAATATATTTTTTATAAGTTTATGAGTAACTACAACTAAAGTTAAATCATTAATAGATAATAATGAGGTTTCTAAATTATAAGCAGTCTCATTATCTAAAGCAGACGTTGATTCATCTAAAATTAATATCTTAGTATCATTGATAAGTGAACGTGCAATAGCTATTCTTTGTTTTTCTCCACCAGATAATTTATTTCCATTTTCACCAACTAATGAATTGATACCATTAGGAAGTATTGATATTAAATTTGAAAGACCAGACCTTCCACAAACTTCCAGTATTTCATCATCACTATAATCTGCATAGAGTTTAATATTTTCTTTTATAGAATCATCAAACATAAAAACATTTTGTTGAATCATAGAAATATTTTTATATAAATCATGACTAAGAATTTTTTGTAGGTTTTTATTATCAATTAAAATCTCACCATTATAGTTTTTGTAGTATCTCATAAGTAGCTTGGTTAACGTACTCTTACCAGAGCCACTTTCACCAACAATAGCATATTTTTTATTTTTTTCAAAGGTTAAGTTAATATTATTTAAAGCTTGTCGTTCATCTGAATAAGAAAAGTTTAGATTTTTTATTTCTATGTTTTTTCCAAATTTTTCTAGTGAAAGATCTTCGATTTCTTCAGAAGAATCACAAAGAATCTCATCAATTTTATCTACGATAAGTGATACAGATTTTATTTGGTTTATTAAAGAAATACTTGTCTTTACAGGACCTACAATATGAGTGCTAAGTTGGATAATTATTATTGCTGTACCTACAGAAATCTCTCCTTTATTCATGAGATAACCACCTAAAATTAGAACTCCTAGATAAATTGTTACACTAAAAGAAAGTGAAAAACCTTTGATTATTGATTCGAGAATAGAGCACTTTTTTTACTACTTTCAACTGCGGTAGAAGAATTTTTAAATATAGGATTTATTTTATGAGCGATGTTAAATCCTTTTATTACTTCAAATCCAGAAAATAAATCTTTAGTAACAGAAGTAATATTTTCTAAATTATTAGAAAAGTTATTTCTTTCAACTACTAATTTTTTTGAAAGTGCATTAGGTATTACAAAACCTAATGTACCAAATATTGATATAAATATTACAATAGTTGGACTTATAGAAAATAAAAATATTATAGAGATTGTAAAGGATATAAAAGACGAAATAACTTGGAAAATATTATTTAGTAGACTATCCTAAATTATTTTTAAATCGTTATAAAGAATAGATATGTATTTGCCACTATTATCTAGAGCAAAATCTTTTATATCTTTATTAATTATTTTAGAAAAAATATCTGTTCTAAGATAGTTTACAGTATTTTTTATATATGATGACATAACATATCCATCTATATATTCTGTGATGAATAAGATTATTATAAGTGCAATACTTGTTAATATGATTGGTACAAACTTATGCGTTTCACCATTTGCAAAAATATCAACTATAAATCCCATTATAAAGTCAAAAGCTATAACTGATAAAGCCGCTAAGGATATAGTAACTATCCTGTCAAAAAATAAGAGTTTGTATTTAAAAATATACTTCCAAAACTTTTTCATAATACCTCCATTTTTGTTAAAATATTATTTTATTGAAAAGAATAATAGATACTAAAAAATAACTTCCCTTTATTCTTAAATCTCAATAATTTATCACTTACTATATAATTATATATAAAATTTTGGTTATTACAAAATGTTTTGAGCAAACAAGGCTTAAATTAAGATATCACTTTTATTTAAATATACAGAACTTCTAAATGATTGTAAAAATTATACATATGATTTAAAAATTGATATAATTAAATAGAGATAAATAACAACCAAGGGGGAAAGATAGATGGGGTTTAAACTTCCAAGATACAATCATCCAAATTTTAGTGAAGAAATATTTGTATCTGCACCAAATGCAGAGTATAAGCTAGTTGAAAAAGATAAAGTAGCACCGGACAATTATCATGCAATGTCTATATTTCCAGAATACTTCAAAATAAACGGAGAATGGATATTAGCTGAAGAAACAAGAATGGATTGTGTTCCAAGAATTAACTCTGAAGGAAAAATAGAAATAGTAGAATTTAGGGCTTTAAGAGTTGGAGATAAAGTAATTGTAGGTAGGACAGAAGATGCTAGTGAGGGGATATACTTACATGCATCAGGATTTGAAAAAGAAGTGCAAGATAATGACGTTTTTGCTTTTAGAGGAGGAAGGTCAAGAGAAACTTCTCAGACTATGGATTATGACAAATTATATGAACTTTTAAAACACGAAAAAGAAAATGGATATGTAGTTTGGGTAATGGGTCCAGCTGCAGTATTTTCAGAAGGCGCTAGAAATTCTCTGACTAAGTTAATAAATTCTGGATACGTTGATGCATTTTTAGGTGGAAATGCAGTAGCAACTCATGACTTAGAAGCTGGAATATATCACACTGCATTAGGACAAGATATATACACTCAAGAATCTATAAGAAATGGTCACTACTGCCATTTAGATTTATTAAATAAAGCAAGAAAATATGGTTCAGTAGAAAAATTAATAGAAGAAGAGAATATAACTTCTGGATTAATTCAATCATGTTATAAAAATAATGTGCCAGTAGTATTAGGCGGATCTATAAGAGATGATGGGCCTCTTCCAATAGTAATAGGAGATGTATACGAAGCACAAGATGAAATGAGAAAACATATAAGAAAAGCAACCACAGTAATATGTATGGCAACTCAATTACATACAATAGCTACTGGTAATATGACACCATCATTTAGGGTAGTTGATGGTGAAATAAGACCATTATACTTTTATACAATAGATACTTCAGAGTTTGCTGTTAATAAATTAAGAGATAGAGGAAGTCTAGAGGTTATCACTATGATTTCTAATGCTCAAGACTTTTTACAAAGATTAGCTGATAATTTGGAGTAATTATAGATAGCATTATAGGTAAATGAGCAATTAAGTAAATGAATTCTTGATTGCTCATTTATTTTGCAAAAATTGTGATTTTAATAAACTATTTGTCAAAATTATCATATTATATATTGATCGCAATGTTTACTATAAAGGAGAATAGACGTTATGCAAAGTAGGAACTCGAGTAATTATAAAGGAATAGATGTAAGCCATTGGTTAGGAAATATTGACTATAAAAGTGTTTTGGAAAGTGGAGTTGATATAGTTTATATAAAGGCTAGTGAAGGGAAAAGTTATATAGATCCAATGCTTCATACTAATTATATAAATGCGAAATCTCAAGGATTACTAATTGGATTTTATCATTTTTTAGAGCAAGTAGTGAATCAGATGCAATTGCAGAAGCTCATCATTTTGTAAATACAATTAAAAGTTATAAATCAAATTGTAGATTGGCTTTAGATATAGAAGTTAATAATGGATTAAACAAATCTACTATCACAAACCTATGCATAAAATTTTTAGAAGAAGTTAAAAAACTTACTGATATAGATGTTGTTATATACACATATACTTCTTTGTATAAAAGGAAATTTTAACAAAAAAATTAATATTTATCCTTTATGGATAGCGCATTATGGAGTAAGTACGCCTGATAACAATGGTATATGGGATAATTGGATAGGATTTCAGTATTCAGAATCTGGTAGTGTAAGAGGTATTCCAGGCAAAGTTGATTTGGATGAATTTACATCAGGTATATTATTAAAGGATAATGATTCTTTTAACGAAAAGTCAATTAATATAAATAATAAAATACTCTAGTTATAAGGCTAGAGTATTTTATTATTTAATTATCTTTGATTATCTATTATATTATTTATTAGTCCTTTGCATCTACCACAACCAGTACCTGCTGTAGTAGCTTCAGAAACTTTTTCAACAGTATCAGCTCCATTTTTAACAGCTTTTGCGACTTCTTCAACTGATACATTTTTACATCTACATGCATTTTCGAGGATTGCCTGTATTTCTTGTGCATGATTATCATCTTCAACAGTTATATTAGTCATATTTTCTATATCTTCTATAGTTCGAGCACCGTTTGCCATTGCATTTCTTATTTTTATGTAATCGTCAGTTATTATAGCCATTATTTTACCTCCATAATTTTGTTTATTTACTGAGTTACTAACTGTATTATTTTGTGTCACTTTTTAGATAATATTCAATGTAATTTAAATAGAAGAAATAATAGTAAATTTACTCATAAAAATTATTTAATATAACTACTTACATTGAATGTATAAATGTTTTCCTGTATATTTTAAAGTATGATATGAATAAATAGGAGAGAATAGTATGTTAAAAAGGAATATTAAGGTTGGAAATAAATCAGGCTTACATGCAAGAATGATTACTTCATTTGTAAAAAAAGTATCAAGATATAAGTCACAAATTTTTATAAGTAAGGGAAGTGCAAAAATTAATGCAAAAAGTATAATGGGACTTTGTAGCATAGGCATAAGTGAAGGAGACATGTTAGAAATAGAAGTTAGCGGAGTAGATGAGGAAGTAGCTATGGCGGAAATAATTAAATATGTAAAGGAAATTGGTAAAAATAGATAGCTATAAAGCTATCTATTTTTTAGTTTTACTTTAATTAGATATTAATTACAATAATTATTTATTATAGATAAATATAAAAACTAATAAGTGTGACTGTTAATAGTTAAAAAGAAAGGATAAGTAGTAGTCTATATATTAAAAAGTAAAAAAATTAGAAAATACTATTTATAAAAATCGATAACCATGATAAATTAAGTATAACAAATTTATATAGTATCTTTAAATCAGTTCAGAGAAACTGGCAAGGATTTCGGCAGAATAAAATTAAGTAAGATTAAGATTAATTATATAAAGTTTAATGAAAATTAAAGTGGTGGTACACTAACACCAGACTTTACAAGATTCTCAAATAGCAAAAAACAGCAGTAAGCACTACTGTAATAGCATTTTTAATAGGGAATTCTTTAATGTTAGCATTTGATGCAATCGGAGCTATGGCAACAGGACATGCTGATATATCTGAAGTAATGTTTGCACAAGGGTTAATAATAACAGCAATAATAATACTAGGTCTTAATATATGGACAACTAACGACAATGCTTTATATGGGTCAGGACTTGGATTTGCAAATATAACAAAGCAACCAAAAAGTAGAATGGTTATAATAAATGGTGTTGTAGGTACCTTACTTGCAATATTCTTATACAATAACTTTATGGCATGGTTAAATATGTTAAATTCATTTATACCAGTAACAGGAGCAGTAATAATAGCTGATTACTTCATAATAAATAAAAGAAAATATGCAGATTTTAAAACTGTAAGATTTAAAACTGTAAATATAAATGCTGTAATAGCATGGTTAGCAGGAGTTGTAGGAGCTTATACAATACCTGGAATAACACCTGTAAACTCAGTAGCTACGGCAATAGTAACTTATGTGGTTTTAACTAAATTATCTTCTAAAAAAGGACAAGAATTAGAAGATAAGATAGCTGCATAATTAAATTTAAATAAAGAAATTTGAAAATAGCTTTTAGTATCTTAGGAGGATAAATATATTAATAAAAAATGCAAAATTAAGAAATAATGACAACTTAGTAGATATATTAATAGAAAATGGAATAATAACTAAAATTGAAGCTAATATAGATATTCAAAATGAAGAAGTTATAGATGCAAATTGATTTTTAATTGTTCCACCATTTATAGAACCTCATATCCACTTAGATACAACATTAACAGCTGGTGAGCCAAAGTGGAATGAAAGTGGAACTTTATTTGAAGGAATAGAGCGTTGGTCAGAAAGAAAAGAGTTTTTAAGTATAGAAGATGTAAAAACAAGGGCAAGAAAAGCTATAACATGGCGAGTTGCTAACGGAATACAATTTATAAGAACTCACGTAGACACTACTGACCCTGAGTTAACAGCAATGAAAGCTATGATAGAATTAAGAGAAGAATTAAAAGACTATGTAACTTTACAAATAGTGCTTTTCCACAAGAAGGTATACTTTCATATCCTAATGGGCTTGAACTGTTAGAGGAATCATTAAAGCTTGGAGCAGATGTAGTAGGATCTATCCCTCACTTTAAATTTACAAGGGAGTATGGAGTAGAAAGTATAAATAAGATGATTGAACTTGCTAAAAAGTATGATGTATTAGTAGATGTTCACTGTGATGAAATAGATGATTAACAATATATATTCATAGAAGTACTTGCAGCTAGAGCTTATGAAAATAACATGGGGCATAAAGTTACAGCAAGTCATACAACAGCTATGCACTCATACAACGTAGCATACACTTATAAATTATTTAGACTTTTAAAAATGAGCGGAATAAACTTCATAGCAAATTCACTTGTAAATATACATCTTCAAGGTAGGTTTGATACTTATCCAAAAAGAAGAGGTATAACAAGAGTAAAGGAAATGGTAGAAGCAGGAATAAATGTATGCTTTGGTCATGATGATATAGTTGATCCTTGGAATCCAATGGGAACAGGTAATATGTTACAAGTTCTTCATATGGGACTTCATGTATGTCAAATGATGGGATACAGTCAAATAAATGAATCAATAGATTTGATAACAAACAATAGTGCAAGAACACTTAATATACAAGATAAGTATGGAATAAAAGTTGGAAAGCCAGGAAATATGATAATACTACCTGCTGAAAATGGATATGATGCTATAAGAAGACAAGTACCAGTATATTACTCAATAAGAGAAGGTAGAGTTATAGCACATACTACTTTAAGTGAAACAACTATAGATTTTGGAGAAAAAGAAGTAGTAGATTTTAAAAAGTAATAAAAAGCTGTTCTAAATGATGGTAATCATTTAGAACAGCTTTTTTAACTACAATGAGATTATATCTTAAACAAGTTTAATTAATAATGATTTTACATAAAATATTAAAAAACTAATCGAGGTATAAATATGAAAGATATAGATTTAATTAACAAAATTTACAAAATATCAGATAAACATAATGTTATATTAAAAGGACATATAATAATTAGTAGAAATACAAATGTTATACTATTTGCACATTATTGTAAGAGTACTTTATTTTATAAAGATTTTTTTAATGTATCAAAAGATGTATTAAATGTAAATAAAATGGCAAATAAAAATCTAAAAGAAGCTAAGAAAATAATAAAAAATGCAGGATATAAGAAAGTATGGGCTAAAGGTATATTTTCAGTTTATGGAGACTTAAGGCCGTTAGCTGTAGAAGCTAACTTTGGGAAGTGGGGAAACAATGGCATCATTGTCAATGATAAATATGGAAGTGATTTTCTAATAAGTGCAATATTTTATAAATAGACTATATACATATATTAAATCATGTATACCTTAATAATAAAAAACTTAAATTATACTAATAATTAAAAATAACAAGTAATATAAAGGGAGGTGGGATATATCAATTAATAAAGGAGTAGCATAATAAATCTATGGCGCTAACTTTAAACATAGATAAGTATATAAGTAATTTAAATAATATTATCAAAGATGGAAAAATTAATAGATTTTTTAACTATAATATAAATTTAAAAAAACACAGGAGAATTTAGTATACAAAAAGACTTATTAACAGAAAATAAGGCACTAATTAAACAAAGGATAAGAAAACCTAGTATACTTGAAAAGTTATTTAAAAGTTATAAATTAAGATATATGAAAGTATCAAGATTAATGTCATATTAACCTTGGTACTTTACATATTAACAAGAAAGTTTTAATGATTTTTCGAGAACTTTAAAAAAAGTTGTAAAATCGTTTAAACTCTATAATAAATATAAATTGCTAAAAAATAAATAAAAAAGAACTGCTACATGGTAATTCGAAAATTGTCTATGCGACAGCACCATTTTTTATTTATTAAATTAAAAGTAAATATTATTAAGGTTAGTGTGATTACATTTATTTTTATTTTCTAAAGACGTTTTTAATAATGATATATTAGCAGGCAAAAGTGACAATAAATTTAAGCTAATACAATAATTTAAAAATACATTCCCTAAAAAAGCATCCATATCGCAATGATAGTTGTATATTGGAGATAAAAAAACATACTCTGGATCTGCACATATTTTTATATCATTTTCTAAAGTTATAAATGCTTTTCTCATATTACATTTATGATTAGGTACACAGATATTACTTACTAATATAGTTTGAATAGAATCTGTAGTTGTTCCTAAAGCCTCAATACACATTTTCTTATTTTTATCTATATGAGCTACTGCTTTTATTTTTACACTTATTTGAAATTCTAGATTAAGAGATTCTGTTATATTTAATAGTAAATCATCACAACTTTCTTCAATTATATTTATATACTTTTCACTTATGCAAAATGAGCTTTCAATAGAAGATGATTCATTTTCCAATTTATGTCCGTTTATAAGTATTTCTTTTTTTATTTTGCATATATCATAATCTAATTTAGTTTCTAGTATTTCTATTCTAGTATTACAAGGTAAAACACATTCGTTTAAAATATTAAATTTTATAGGTAAATTAGAACTTAACTTATTTATAGTTACAGTATTATCAAGGATTTTATTTACCTTAAAAGGACAAATTATGATGTCAGAACTCTGCTGTCTACCCACAAACACTCCCTCCTATTAAGTATATATTTATAATATGACAATAAGACAAAAAGGTTATTAAATAAAATATTTTTGAGGAATATAAGAAATAATGTCAAAATATGAAGTAATGCATATATTGATACAAAGAGAAATATCTCTTTAAAAATAATCAAGGAGTGATTTGAATTGAGTTTTGATTGTATAAATCCCAACACAGTAGAAAATTGTGGGAAATATAGAAAACAATATGCAGGAAATTTAGAATATGTTACTGAAGGTTTACTTGATATTCTTAATAAGAATATATTAAAAGATGAATTAAAAGACACACCATTTAATTTACTTGATGATAAATGTGAATGTAAGGATTTTCCATCAAGTGATGATAGAGATGCAAGAGTTTTTGATTGTGCTTTATGGACACAAATAAAAAATAAATTAATAATTCTAAGCTCAGATCCTAATGACAAAGATGGATTATTATTTGTCCTTGATCAAACAATTAAATGTATATTAGCTAAAACACCTAATATAAACCATGCACTTGCTGTTCAACTAGAAAGATTTTTATGTTTGGTTGAGTCTTTAAGTACAAGAATAGATTCTGTATGCTGTAATGATAAATGCCCAGAAATAATAGGAGATTTATTATGTTTATTATTACAAATACTAACTGAATTAATTTCTGCAGTATCTAAGCTTGCAGTTTTAACATATTACGCAAGATGTGATGTAAATCCATCAACTGGAAATAAAGTAATTGTTTCATTATTTGAATGTTTATTATGTGACTTTATAAATGACTTATGTGAACTTGAAAGATTGATACCTGAATTAAGTGCAATAGTAGTTGGATTTGCGACATGTGATATGCAAATGTGTACACCTTGCTACACAACACCATCTACACCTAGAAAAGTAAGACCTATCTGTCCACCTTACATGATGCATAACAATGGAGGATTTAATAAACCTCATCATTGTGGAAGTTGTGGCTGTAAGAAGTAAATAGAATTTATAAAAGTGTATGTCTCAAAGTAGATTATCTATCTACTTTGAGACATCCTTTTACCATATATTAGGAGGTAAATTTAATTGAATAGTAATCATAACTTAGAGGTTATTTATGAAATATTAAATGATATAAAATTTAATTTATTTTGCAAAGATGATTGTTTTAATAAAGAAGAAGTGATAGTAAAGAGTTTAATTGATGAATTACTTGAAGAAAATTTTTGTAAAGAAAAAGAAGATAATTGTGATAAATCAAAATGTATAAATTTAATAACTTTATTAATAAAAACTATTTCAAAAATAGAAGAGTGTACTTGTTGCAAAAAGAACTATGGATATTTATTACAAATTGATAGATTTGAGTGTATATTAGATAATTTAAAAGGATTATTCTGTCAACTTAGATGCTTAAAAATTAAAGAGTGCGATTTAGTATCTAAAGTATTATGTATATTATTTAAAATAATAAAATTAATAGCAGATATTATATCCAAGATAAATAATATAGAGTGCTTATGTAAATCAAAATTACACTGCGAATGTGAACTTCTAGAATGTATGATTTGTGATTTAGCAGAAGAAGTTGAAGAACTTGAAAAACAAGTATCAGAACTAGCCTGTTTAGTATTAGAAATAGCTTCAAAAAATATTATTAACTGCACTACATCTAGAATGTGTATATATAAAAAGCGAGATTATTTAAAAGATTATTGTGATCACTACTATATTAAAAACAACAGTAATTGCCAGTCTAAATAAGTAAGATATTATTAATAAGGAGATGCTAATATGAATAATTATGATGGATATAGTAGTGAATATGAAAGTTGTGGTGGATGTTCTTGTGGTTCTAATCCAGGATGCGATTATCAAACTTGTTCGCCAGACTATAATCCAGTTACTGTAAATAACTCTACATGTCCTAATGTAGAAGGAAGTACTTCTCAAGGCGGAAGTGCTTCAGGAAATACGAGTAATAATACTAGTAGTGTAAGTGTAAATATGTGTTGTTGTAAAAATGATTCTAGTAAAGATTGCTGTGTAGATGGAGTTAAGAAATTACTAAACTTTATTCAGGATAAATCTTTGGAAGCAACAATAACTTCCAGTCAAGTATATTTATATGGTGATTTAGTGACAGAACAGGATAAATTATTCACACCAAATCCAGCAAATACACCACTTTTATCACTTATAAATTCAACACAAATACAAAATGCATCTATATGCAATGAAATAATAAAGCTAAGTAATACAATAGTATCTTTATGTACTGTATCTCTTGTAGCATTTAGCTTTGAACCTAAAAATCAAAATGCATATATTAAGAAGAAATTTAAATTTATTAAAAAATGTTCTTGCTCTTGCGAGTGTAATGAAGCAATTGCAGAAGCTTTATGTTTCAGCGGATTTGGAGGAACATACACTGTAAGATTGAAAGATACACTTAAAATAAGTACAAATGGAACCTTATCTGGACCAGCGACATTAACTAATTTATTCTTAGTAGCAGTAGATAATAATATAGCTATATTCTCAAATGCACTTACTCCTACGCTATACTATGGAATACCTACTTGTAAGATAGCGAGCTTTATAAAAAGCTAAAATATATAGAAAGGAGACTTAATATGTATAATAATGGGTGTTGTACACCACCTTCACCAAGAAGAGATAATTGTTGTTGTAAAGATGGAATTATTTGTGCAATAGACTGGTTTTTCCAAGACTTCTTATTAAAAGAAAATAGATGTATAAAAACAGGTTCGCTAATGTATTACCCAAGACTTTCACCAGTGCAAGTTCTACCGCTAACAAATATAAATCCAACTCTAGAACCGATATCGAATATAATATATAATATTCCATTTATTACACAAGAGATAGTTCCAGTTTATATTACAGAACAAAAGTCAGGTTCTTATATTGGAGATATAACGTATTTAAATATCTGCAAGTTACATGGTTTTCAATTTGAACTTAATGGTGATTGTAAAAGTTCTAAAGAATCAGATATTATAAGTAGATTTTCAAAAATAAAATATAGTTCTCCAAATAATTGTTGTTGTAAAAATGGAATTTTGGAATTTTTATTAAAAGCAAGAGATTTTTTAACAAGTCCATGTTCAGAGTCTGTAGATTCTAATGCTTCGGTAATTCTTTCAACTTCTGATAACAGTTTTAGAATTACGCAAATACTTGCAATAAATTCAGACACAGTCTGGGCTAAAAGTGAGATACCTAAATTAGGATCTATCCCAGCTAAAACTATATATTATGTTCTATCTTTATGTGAGATAATAGGTATAACTTTAGATAGAAACTATAAATCAGTTACAGAAGACCAAAACAACGAAGACGTACTATAAAGGATGTGAAAAATTTGCAAAATTATAATAGTATGAATAATTGTTGTTGTAGTTGCGGTATAAAGCAAGCTATATGTATATTAAAGGATATAAAAGATTTAATTAAAAAGCAGACTGTTTATTTTAATTGTGGAACATCATATGGAGAGATTAAAGATAGTAAATATCCTAATTTTGTATTAATTGAAGAAACATCTGAAACTAGTAATAAAATGAAGGTTAACCTTTGTATAGATGATATTAATTTTATAAAGATAGAACCTAAGTATGGAGAATGTCAATCAATTATAAATGAATTAAATAAATATTATATCTCTCCAGTTGTCGTTGAAGGAAAATGTGATGAAAATTGTTGTTGTAAATCAAGTGTAGCAGCGTATATGAAAGATAAGTATATAAAACCAAGAAGTGATAAGAGAAAGTTTAAGATAACATTTAGAAATATAAATTATAGTGTACCAAATATAGAAAATCATTTTGTAACTATAATTCATTTAGATTATGATGTGGCATGGGCAATAGATGTAATAGATAAGTCTTTATATTTAATTTCTTTATGTCAAGTGTGTGCCTTAATAGATTGAAATACTTAAATAAAACATCTTACTTAATTAAAAGGGGATGTTTTATTTTTTATAAAAATTTATCTAATTTATAAAACTATTTATATGTTTTAGGTGGTAAAATAAGGATAATAAATATAATAACTAATTTAATAAAAGGGAGATAAGTTAAATGGATATAAGAGAAAGAATAAAAAAATACAAAGATTATATAGTAGAAATGAGAAGATATTTTCATCAATACCCTGAAAAAAGCAATGAAGAAATAAAAACTTCTAAAAAAATAAAAGAAGAATTAGAAAAAATGGGTATACCTTATAAATCAGTTGCAAACACAGGTGTTATTGGGACAATAAAAGGAAGTAAACCAGGAAAAACTATAGCATTAAGAGCCGATATAGATGGCCTTGCAGTAGTAGAAAAAAATGATGTTGATTATAAGTCTAAAGTAGATGGAATGATGCATGCTTGTGGACACGATGGTCATATAGCGATGTTACTAGGGGCAGCAAGATTATTAAATGATATGAAGGACGATATAAATGGTACAGTAAGATTAATTTTTCAACCAGCTGAAGAAGTAGCTCAGGGAGCCAAAGTTATGATAGAAGAAGGTGCTCTTGATGGAGTTGATGGTATATTTGGTATGCATCTATGGGGAGATTTAGAATGTGGAAAAGTATCAGTAGAGGAAGGGCCGGTAATGTCTGCAGCAGATATTTTTAAAATAAAAGTAAAAGGAAAGGGTGGACATGGGTCTCTTCCGCATCAAGGTATAGATGCTGTTGTTGTTGCATCTGCAATAGTAATGAATTTACAGACAATAGCAAGTAGAGAAATAAATCCAATAGAGCCAGTAGTAATTAGTATTGGATCAATAAAATCAGGAACAAGGTTTAATGTAATAGCGAGTGAAGCAGTTCTAGAGGGAACATCAAGATGTTTTAATCCTGAATTAAGAGAAGATATTCCTAAAATTATGGAACGAATAATAAAACATACTGCAGAAACATATAGAGCAGAAGCTAGCTTAGAATATACTTGGGGAATGCCAGTATCGATAAATAATAAAGAATGTTCAAAGCTAGCAAAAGATGCAGTAAAAAAGATATTAGGAGAAGATGGGATAAACTCTATGCCTAAGTTAACTATAGGGGAAGATATGTCTGAATACTTAAACATCGTTCCAGGTGTAATAGCACTAGTTGGATCAAAAAATGAAAATAAGGAATGCATATATCCTAATCATCATGGAAACTTTGATATAGATGAGGATTCATTAGAAATAGGTGCAGCACTTCATGTACAATATGTACTTGAGTATTTAAATCAATAATCATAAATATTAAAATTAATAACAGATTGGCTATATTCTGAAAAACAGGATATAGCCTTTTATTTTATATTGTAGCTTGGGAATAATAAAATAAAACACATTTACTTATATATTAAAAATATTAATCAATACTATTACAATTATTAATTTTACTTATAAATAGTATAGAAATATAATATTTAGTATAAAAATACAAAATCTTACATTTAAGAAAAAGGAGATGTTTTTATGAAGGATATTGTAATAATAGGTGCGGGTGTTATAGGATGCTCGATTGCTAGAGAGTTATCAAAATATAATTTAGATACATGTGTAGTAGAAAAAAATAATGATGTAGCAGAGGGCATATCAAAAGGTAATAGTGGTATAGTTCATGCTGGATACAATGAAAAAGAAAACACATTAAAGGCTAAGCTAAACTTAGAAGGAAATTACTTATTTGATGGATTATCAAAAAAGTTAGACTTCTCTTTTAAAAGAAATGGAGCGCTAATATTAGCTTTTAATGAAGATGAAATGAAAAAAGTTCATGAATTAAAAGCTAATGGAGATAAACTAGGGGTTCCTGCCTTAGAAGTTTTAGATAGAAATGAAGTATTAAATTTAGAAAAAAATATAAGTCCTAAAGTGGTGGGTGCGTTATATGCAAAATCATCTGGAATAGTAAGCCCATATGAGATGACAATTGCTTTGGGAGAGAATGCTTCAGAAAATGGAGTAGAATTTAAACTAGGACATAAGGTTATAGATATAAAAAAAGAAGACGATGGGTTTATTTTATTATTTGAAAATAAAGAAATAATAAAAACTAAGATAATAATAAATGCAGCAGGTTTATATGGAGCTTTTATAAATAATCTAATAAATGAAGAAAAATATGAAATAAACCCTTTAAAAGGAGAGTACTGTTTATTTGATAAAGTTGCTGGAGGGATTTGTAAAAAAACTCTATTCCAAGTTCCTAGTAAAAACAGTAAAGGAATATTAGTTACTCCAACTGTAGATGGTAATCTTTTACTTGGACCTAATGCAAAATCAGACGAGTATGTAACAACTTCAAGAGAAGGTATAGATGAAATAATAGAAAAAGGAAGTAAAACAATTGAAGACTTACCTTTAAATAGAATACTAACTACATTTAGTGGAATTAGACCTAAAACTGACGTTGGAGATTTTATAATAAAAAGCTCAAAAGATAATCCTAATTTCATAAATGTAATAGGAATAGATTCACCAGGACTAACAGCAGCTCCTGCTATTGGAAAATACGTAGTATCTTTAGTCTCAAATATAGTAAATTTAACTGAAAAAGATAATTTTAAGGAGCATAGAAAAGGTATAATTAGATTTTCAGAATTAAATATAGAAGAAAAAAATAAGATTATTAAAGAAAATTCTTCTTATGGTAAGATGGTTTGTAAATGTGAATTAATAACTGAGGGAGAGATTATAGATTCAATAAAAAGACCATTAGGAGCTACAACAGTAGATGGAGTTAAAAGAAGAACTAGAGCTATGATGGGTGGATGTCAAGGTATCGGATGTATGTTAACTATAGCAAATATTTTAAGTAGAGAATTAGGTATTAGCATAAATGATATTAAGAAAAATAATGAATCTTCAGTAGTAGTTGGGTATAAGGAGGACTAGGTATGAATTCATATGATTTAATTATTGTAGGTGGAGGAGCAGCAGGTATTTTATGTGCATTACAAGGGAAAAAACAAGGTATAGATAATATCTTAATTATAGAAAAAGATCCAATGCTTGGAGGAATGCTAAGTAGTGGAAATTATAATATATCAGAAAATGGATTTATTACTGGAAAGCAATATAAAGAAAAATTAATGAATGAACTAAACTCTTTTAATGTTGAAATTAAACTTAATACAATGGTATTAAAAATAGAAGATGATAATGGAGTTATTTGTACAAGTTCTAAAAATGGAATTGAAAAAATACAAGGTAAGCAAATAATACTTTGTAATGGAGGAAAAGAAACTTCAAGAAAAGTTGTAAATATGGTTGGAGATAGATCATCAGGAATTCTTACAGTAGGAATGGCAAAAAAAATATTTAATATAGAAAACATAATACCAGGTAAAAATATTCTAATATATGGAGATGCCACTCTTTATATGATTGAAGAAGAACTTAAAAATTCTAATATAAATGTAGTAGGAATTGTATGTAATAATAAAAATACAGATAAAGTAAAATGTTATGATTTAACTTCTAATATATATGAAGATTATGAGATATCCTCAATAAAGGGAGAGGGTAGAATTTCAGAGGTTACTCTTTCAAAAGATGGAAACAATTTAGAAGTAGGATGTGATACTTTAATTTTTGCACAACCAATGCTTTCAGATGGAGTAGTAGCAATGAGAAGCAACATTATTTTAAACCCAGAAACAACAGGAGCAAAAGTGAATAAAAATTACATGACTTCAAGAGAAAATATATATGCCTGTGGAAATGGAATATTCATTCATAATAGCATAGAAGAAATAGAAAAAGAATGCATATCATTAATAAATAATTTGAAATAAAAGTTAAAGGAAAAAATTAATAAAGAAAATACAGCTTAACAATAATATTAAAAATATGATGTAGTTGATATAATAGAGTATATATTACATCATATTTTTTATTGGAAAAATAGTTGCAAAAGCAATTGATTATGATATAATAGAATAGTTGCATATACAACTAATAATAAGGTGGGATGATTATGAATGAGGTAAAATGTAAGAGCAATAGACATATAGGTAAATATATATCACTTTTGCACAGAAAAGGAAGCATATTTATAAATAGAGAGCTATCAAATTATGGTATAGGATCAGGTCAATTTATGTTCTTATTAGAACTTTATATACAAGATGGAAGAAACCAAGAAGAATTATCTGAAAGGTTAAAGATTGATAAAGGTACCACAGCAAGAGCTTTAAAAAAATTAGAAGAACAAGGTTTTATAACTAGATTAAAAGATGAATGTGATAAGAGATCTAATAAAATTTATTTAACTCAAAAAGCTAAAGATGTACAAGAAAATGTATATGATATTCTAGATGAGTGGAATAAAAAATTAAGAGAGAGTCTTAGTAAAGAAGAAGAAGATATCGTTGAAAAATTACTTATGAAAGTATGTAATAATATAAATCTATAGGGAGGCAGATTATGAATAAAGGTCAACAGATTTTAGGTACAGAGCCTATTGGAAAATTACTTATAAAATATTCAGTACCAGCAATCATAGGCATGATGGTTAATGCATTATATAATGTTGTTGATAGAATGTTTATAGGAAATATACCAGGAGTTGGGCCAATGGCAATAACAGGTCTTGGAGTAACAATGCCAATAATGACAATAATACTTGCATTTGGTATGCTTGTTGGTATAGGAGCAACAACTAATATATCAATAAAATTAGGACAAGGTAAAAGGGAAGAAGCTGAGCATATAGTTGGAAACTCAATTACTTTGGCATTAATCATAGGTATAATATTAACAGTTGTTGGAACTGTTTTTTCAGATAGTATACTAAAAGTATTTGGTGCAAGTGAAAGTACATTAATTTATGCAAAATCATATATGAGTATAATTTTGCTTGGAACAATATTTAGTATAAGTGCAATGGTATTTAATAATATAATAAGAGGAGACGGAAATCCAAAATTATCAGCCATAATAATGGCTGCAGGATGTGCTACTAATATAGTATTAGATGCTGTATTAATATTCGGATTTAATATGGGAATACAGGGAGCTGCATTAGCAACAATAGCATCTCAAGGTCTTACTGCAATATGGGGATTCTCATATTACTTAAAAGGAAAATCTAACTTAAAGTTTACAAAAACAAGTTTAAAATTAGATATGAATATAGTAAAAATTATTTTTGCAATAGGTTCAGCGCCATTTGCAATGCAATTAGCAACAAGCTTAGTTCAAGTTATTAGTAATAATGCTTTAAGAACTTATGGATCAGATTTAGCAATAGGTGCTATGGCTACAATAAGTTCAATAGTAATGATATTCTTAATGCCATCATTTGGTTTAGTACAAGGTATGCAACCTATAGTAGGTTTTAACTATGGAGCTAAAAACTATGATAGAGCTATAAAAACTTTCAAATTATCATTATTATCTTCAAGTATATTCTTTATAGTAGGTGCTTTATTAATACAATTCGTACCACAAGCTTTAGTAGGAATGTTTAATAGAGATCCTCAGCTTATGGATATAACTGTAAATGGATTAAGAAAATATTCATTTGCATTACCTATAGTAGGAATATCTATAGTAGGAACAAACTATATACAATCATCAGGAAAAGCAAAAGTTGCTATGGTATTAAGTTTATTAAGACAAGTTATAATATTAATACCTATGATATTAATATTACCTAAGTTTTTAGGTTTAAATGGAGTTTGGTTTGCACAACCAACTGCGGATATAATTGCATCAGCAATTACTGCTATAGTATTAATTAAGGAAATAAGAAGTTACAAAGAAGATAACAATAAAGCTAAGGAATTAGAAGTCGAGGCTATATAATTATAAAATAAAAAGATATGAGTTTTAATTTAAACTCATATCTTTTTTTGAATTTATTCATATCTATCTTATAATATTGAGGTAATTTATGGTATTATATATTAATGTATAAAAATAGAAGATTATAAGAAATTAGATTCTATAAAGTATACAATTAGATAAAAGGGGGAGTATGATGAGCAATAATGATAATAAGTTAATTGGGGGATTATTAAAAAATGGTCATGTACATAAGCTTAAATGTGAAAAGTGCAAAAGTGTATCAGTGCAAATAAGTGAAAATGAAAAACCAGATCTTATTTGCCTTGAATGCGGAGGAAAATGTAAGACTTTATAAGAATATAGTATTCAGCATGTAATGGAGAGAATTATGACGAAAGGAAGGATTCTCTCTTTTTAATACTAAAATAGATATGAATATACTATAATTTATAGTATTACAAATACAATAATTTGGAAGGGAGTAAATAATGATTGAAGTAAGAGACTTGTGTAAATCATTTACAAGGGTAGTAAAAGATGAAAATAAGAAAAATAAAAAAACTCTTAGTAAAAATATAAAATTAAAAACTAAGAAAGAAGATTTTCTTGCAGTTAATAATGTATCTTTTACAGCTGATAAAGGGGAAATAATAGGAATCCTAGGTCCAAATGGAGCTGGCAAAACTACCTTATTAAGAATGTTAGGTGGAATTCTAACTCCAACATCTGGTGAAATAAAAATAGCTGGATATGATTATTCTGAGGACAAAAATGCAGCTAAAAAAGAAATAGGGTACTTATCAGGGAATACGAAACTATATAATAGACTATCGCCAAGAGAGCTTTTATCTACTTTTGGGAGTTTATACGACATGGATAAAGAAGAAATCGAAAAATCTATAGAAGAAATAATAGAAGTTATGGACATGGAAAGTTTTATAGATAATAGAATTGAAAACTTATCGACAGGTCAAAATCAACGTACGTCAATTGCTAGATGTCTTATACATTCACCTCAAGTTTACATATTTGATGAGCCAACCTTAGGTCTTGATGTAATAAGTAGTAAATCCATAATAGATTTTATGAGGCATGAAAGGGATAAAGGCAAAACAGTATTATATTCAACTCACTATATGGAAGAAGCAGAAACATTATGCGATAAAATATATATGATTCATAAGGGTGAATTTATTGCTAGTGGAAGTTGTGAAGAATTAAAGGAAAAGTATAATACAAATAATTTAAGAGATATATTTATAAATCTTGCAAGTCAAAGAGGTGATTTACTTGAGGACTAAAATGGTAAAAGCAATATTTAAAAAAGAAATGATAGATATACTTAGAGATAAGAAGACTTTGTTTATGGGAATTGTACTTCCTATAATTTTATATCCTGTGCTTATGATTTTGATGACTCAAATATTATCAGCGTCTATGAATAATATTGAAAGACAAGACACCAATATAGCATTTAATAAAGCACCAAGTTCAGAACTTATCTCAATTATAGATAATTATTCAGATGATGATACAGGGAAAATTAATATTATTGAAGCTAAAGACTATAAAAAAGAATTAGAAGATGGCTTAATAGATGCCTATATAGAAGTAGAGGAAAATAATAATTTAGAAGATTACAGTATTTATATAAACTCATCAAAAGAAAATTCAATGACTGTTATGGATAGATTAGAAGAAATTTTAGACGAATATAAAGTAAATATCACAGAAGAAAAGTTAGAGTCAGAAGGTCTAAATATTAATGAGGTTTTAAATCCTATTGTATATAAAACTGTTGATGTAGCTAAAACAGAAGAAATAGCAGGATTTTTCTTAGGTCAAATTTTACCAGTAATACTTATAATAGGAGTACTTTTAGGTGCTATATATCCAGCTATAGACTCTATGGCAGGAGAAAAAGAAAGAGGGACTCTAGAAACTTTATTTACATTACCAATAACTAACTTAGAATTGGTAATGGGAAAATATATGGCAGTATCTTTTTGTGCAATAGTAACAGCAATATTAAACGTTTTATCAATTCTTCTAACATTAGGATTTTTATTAGCAAGTGGAGGTATGGTAGAAGGAATGTCTATGGTAAGTTTTGATGCAGGGCAACTAATAATTCCTTTAATAATAACATTAATCTGTGTGTGTTTATTCGCTATGGTAATATCAGCAGTAAGTATGTGTGTGTGTTCTCTTGCAAAAAGTTTTAAAGATGCACAGAATTATATAACACCAGTTATGCTCTTAGTTTTAATACCTTCATATGTATCTATGATACCAAATATAAAGCTAAATGGTGTAACAGCAATAATACCAGTAGTTAATATATCACTTCTTATAAAAAGTGTATTGAGTTTTAATGCAAATATCAGTCTAGTAGCAATGGTATTTATATCTAACTTTACATTTGTGATATTGGCAGTAATGCTCTTATCTAAAATGTTTAACTCAGAAGAAATTTTATTTGGAAGTAGTAGAAGTTTTTCATTCTTAGAAAAAAGATCGAACATTAAAAAGGGAACAATGCCAAATGTTAGTGATGGTATAATCTTATACGCATTTGGATTAGTTTTACTTATATACGTTGGGAGTTTAATTCAACTAAAATTTGGAATGGCTGGAATAGCTATGACTCAAGTTATGATTATAGGTTTACCGTTGTTATTTGCTTATTACATCAAATCAGACTTTAAAAAAGTATTTAGTTTGAATTTACCGAAAGTCAAACATGTATTTGGAGCTGTAAGCCTTTGGATGGGGACATATATTGTGGTTATGATTATAACTCAAATATTATTATTCTTATTCCCACAAAGTATGGAAGTAGTAGAAGGATTAAATGATGCACTATTTATAAAAGATAGTCTAATATTAAATATACTAATAGTAGCTGGTATGCCGGCCGTATGTGAAGAAATGTTCTTTAGAGGGTTCCTTTTAAGTTCGTTTAAGAATAAAAATTCATATAAGGGTGCAATAGTATTTACAGGAATTTTATTTGGATTTATGCATATGGACTTTATAAGAATGATACCAACAGGTATACTTGGTATTTCATTTGCATATGCAGTATTAAAGACAAACTCTTTATATATAAGCATGCTTATGCATTTTTTAAATAATGGATTTGCTGTAGTAGTTAGTCATTTTGCAAATAACTTAGAGCAAACAGAAGTTGCAACTACAACGACAGTTGGATTAAGTATGAGTCAAGGATTAATTTATTTGGTTATAGGTTTAGTGTTTATTTTTATAGGAATAAGATTATTTAAAGATAAAAATAAATCTTTAGAAGAAAATAATTTATAAAGGTCGAAAAAATAAAGAAAATTGTCACATTTTAGATAAACTTGAATAGTATATATATTAAGAGAGATATATCTCTTAGTATTATATTAAAAGGTGGTTGATAGATATTTATGAAAAATAATAGAAGAGGTTGTTGTAATAAAAAATCTTGTGGATGTAACTCCTCAAATTCTTCTAGCCCAGCTAATACTTGTAGCCAATTCAAGCAATTAGCAAATGAAAAATGTGATAGAGCAGAACGTTTAAACTGTCAAGCGAATAAAGTGGCTCAACAAGCAGTAGCTGCAGAGCAAAGAGCAGAAGCTTTAAAACGACAAGCTATTGAAGAATGTCAAAGAGCTAATGAACTTTGGGATCAATATAATCAATTAGCAGATGAAGGTATATGCTTAATGCAACAAGCTCAAGCATGCTTAGCTAAAAGTGTAGAATGCTACTCTGATTTATATGAAGATGTAGAAGGATGCAATATAGAAGACTTTGGAGGTACAGTAAGTAACTCAAATAACTCTAATGGATGCAATTGCGGATGTTGTCATAGATAATAAATTTTAATAAAAAAATACCTAGAAACTTCTAGGTATTTTTTTATGTTTAACTCAATTAAAATAAGAAAATTTTTATTTTATTATTCCTATGTACTTTAGTTGATTGATTACAAAAAAGTGTTCTTAACAAAAAATATATTGCAAAATAAATTGTATTATTATATTATTGTATTAAGTTAATAATACAAAGAGGTGATTAAGATGAGTTGGGAAATTGATAATAATAAGCCCATTTATATACAATTATTAGAGCAAGTAAAGCTGAAAATAATCTCAGGAGAGATACCTATTGGTTCCAAGTTAGATTCAGTAAGATCTTTAGCTCAAGAAGCAGAAGTTAATCCAAATACTATGCAAAAGGCATTATCAGAGCTAGAACGAGAGGGATTGGTTTTTAGCAAAAGGACTAGTGGGAGATATGTAACTGATGATAAGGATAAGATAGAAAGTATGAGAGAAGAAATGGCAAATATACATATAAATTCTTTAAAAGAGACATTAAAAAAATTAGGATATAGCCAAGGTGAGATTATAGAGCTTATAAAACAAAATTTAGAGGAGGAATAAGAGTGGAAAGTATAGTAAAATTCAATAATGTAAGCAAAAACTATGGAAAGAAAGAAGCTTTAAAAAATATAAATTTAGAAATACCAAAAGGAAGAATTATAGGATTATTAGGGCCAAATGGAAGTGGTAAAAGTACGATGATTAAACTTATAAATGGTTTATTAACTCCAAATGAAGGTGAAATTTTAATAAAAGGAATAAAACCTTCTAAGGAAAGTAAGAAAATCGTATCATATCTACCAGAAAGAACGTATTTAAATGACTGGATGAAAGTAAAAGATATAATAGAGTTCTTTAAAGATTTCTATGCTGACTTTGATGAAGAAAGAGCAAATGCAATGCTAAAGGATCTTTCAATAGATACAAATGAAAAACTTAAAACCATGTCTAAGGGAACAAAAGAGAAAGTACAATTAATATTAGTTATGTCTAGAACAGCAGATATTTATATATTAGATGAACCTATTGGAGGAGTAGACCCAGCAGCTAGAAGTTATATATTAAAAACTATATTAACTAATTACAATGAAAATAGTACACTACTGATAGCTACACATTTAATTAGTGAAATAGAAAATATATGTGATGATGTAATATTTATTTCAAAAGGAAATATAGTTTTACAAGGCCAAGTGGATGAAATAAGAGAAGAAAAAGGTAAATCGATAGATGCTTTATTTAGGGAGGAATTTAAATGCTAGGGAAGTTAATGAAATATGAATTAAAGGCTTGTGGTAGAACATTTTTACCGCTATACGGAGCAATATTATTAATGTCAATAATTGTTGGGCTTAGTATTAACATGGAAATAGTTCAAGTTAAAAGTATAGCAATGATAATTTTATTTGGGCTTTTTGTTGCATTAGGTGTTTTAACAATAATGATTACAATACAAAGATTTAGAAAAAATTTACTAGAGGATGAAGGATATTTGATGTTTACTTTACCTGTAATATCAAAGGAATTAATATTTTCTAAATATAGTGTAGCACTTATTTATACTATATTAAGTGGTATGGTTTCTGTATTTTCATTTGTTATTATTATATTAATTCCAAATATAAAGAATTTTTCTTTCGATGATTTATTGTATGATATATCTATATTATCATCTGGATTTTCATCTGTGAAAGATATATTCATATATACTGTACTTTTAGCTTTTATACTATATACAATTTTTATTTTAACTTTATATTTATCAGTATCTATGGGTCAATTACCAGTTTTTAATAAACATAGAAATGTAGTTGCATTTATAAGCTTCTTTGTTATAAATATAGTTATAGAAAAAGTATACGAGTTAGTGTCAATAATATTTAGAAGTAGTATAGGAGATAATGTCATGAACATTTCTATAACTGAGTCATCTGATTTTAATGCTTTATTGTCAGATTTTAGTAATATAATTTCTCCTATTTTTATATATAATATAGTGATTTATGTTATATTTGCAATTATATTATTCTTTGGAATTACTTATATATTAGATAAAAAACTTAATCTAGAGTAATCTTTAAAAAGACATGTATTAAAATTTATTTAATACATGTCTTTTTATTTTGAATAAAATATAATTTTTGTAATATAGTGGAATATGTAGATAATAGAAACTTTTTGTAAAAAATACATATAATATATATTGAGGAGGTGTTTTATGAATTATAGATATTTATTTGATGGAATAGATGAAAAAATTAAGCTAATTGATGGTTATTATGTAACTCCTATTAATTTTGATAATGGAGCAACTACACCACCTTTAAAAAGTGTAATGAAATTAATTCAAGATAATATAAAAAATTATGGACCAATAGCAAGAGGCATAGGTCCAAAAGGTGAATTTTGTACTACTGAATTTGCAAAAGCTAGAGAAACTATATTAGATTTTTTTAACTTAAAAGAAAGTAATACTCATACCGTAATATATACAAAGTCTGATACTGAATCTCTAAATATGTTGGCAAATTTATTGGTAAAAAATAAAGATGATATGATTTTAACAACTAGAATGGAGCACCATGCAAATGATTTACCATTTAGAGGTGTAGGCAAAGTTGTTTATATAGATGTAGATAATTTAGGTAGGATTAATATAGAAAATATAGAAGAAGAACTTATTAAATCAGAAGGAAAAATAAAACTAGTAACTATAACTGGAGCATCAAATGTAACAGGATATTTAAATCCTATTCACGATATTGCAAAAATAGTTCACAAGTATAATGCAAAGTTAATTGTAGATGCTGCACAGCTTATAGCACATGTAAAAGTAGATATGAAAGGTAATTCTAAAGATGAAGAAATAGATTTTCTGACCTTTTCTGCTCATAAAGCGTATGCTCCATTTGGCGGAGGTGCAATAGTAGGTTTAAAAAAATATTTAAAAGATGCTACTCCATTTTTATCTGGAGGAGGATGTGTTGTGGGTGTATTTGATGAAAGTGTAATCTGGGGTACTATTCCAGAAAGATTTGAAGCGGGAACACAAAACTTTTTTGGTGTAATAACGATGGCAAAGGCATTAAAAGATTTAAAAGAATTAGGTTTTCACAATATAGAATTACATGAAAAAAAAATTAAAGATTATCTAATAGAGGAAATGAAAAAGATTGACAATGTTATATTATACGGTGATATAAATAATACAAGTGATAGATTAGGAGTAATAACTTTTAATGTAAAAGATAAAAATTATGAAGATGTTGCTGTTAAAATGGCTAATGAAAAAGGTATTTCCTTGAGATGCGGTAAGTTCTGTGCACACCCATATGTAAATAGATTGTTAGGTGTAAGTGATGAAGATGCGTATAAGGATATAGTATCAGGGGAGCATAATTATGGAATGATAAGGGCTAGCTTAGGATTATATAATACAATTGAAGAAGCTAGTAAATTTATAAAAGAACTAAAATTAATCGCAAAAAACTAAAAAGAATAAAAAGAAAAAATTTAAAAATTAATATCTAAATACAGGCATAAGCATAAATTATATTTGGGCTTATGCTTTTTCTGTATTTTATGCAAATTTTACCATACATTAGGTAGAATCATTGAACTTTAATTCTTTAATAGTTTATAATGAAAACAAGTAAGATGTAAGAAAGAGGAATTGGCCAATGATTAATATAGCTATATGTGATGATGATTTGATAACCTTACACAATACTAAAGATTTAATTGAAGAATATAAGATAAAAGAGTTTAATATAAAAACTTATAGTAGTGGAGAAGAGTTATTAAAAAGCAAAAGAGAATTTGATATTATATTTTTAGATATAGATATGGGCGGTATTAATGGTATTGAAACCGCAAAGAGGATAAGAGTTTATGATAAACAAGTAAAAATAATTTATGTTACTAATTATACAGATTATACATCTATGGCATTTAGCGTTCATGCCTTTGGATATTTAGTAAAGCCTTTGAGATTAGAAGAGGTGCATCACCAGCTTAATGAAGCTCTCTCTTATATGAAAGAAGATAAAGAAGAGTTAGTAGAATTTATTACTAACGAAGGCTTAGTTAGAATTAATTTAAATAAAATATATTACTTTGAATATCAATCAAGAAAAGTTCTTATGAAAACTAACGATAAGATATATATTCTCAAAGAAAAAATATCAGATATAAGTTCAAGAATGAGAAGTCATGGATTTGAAATGCCACATAAAAGTTTTGTTGTAAATTTATATAATGTAAAATCTATTAAAGGTTATGATATATTCATGATGGATGAAAGTGTAATACCATTATCACAAAAGAAATCTACAGAATTTAGAAAGACTCTCAATATCTACCTTAGTAATCATATTGAGAAAAACATAAGGGGGTAAGTATTATAAATAATTATATTGATATAATTGCTTTTTTACTATTACCTATAATAGGGAGTATATTTATAGTTTATGCTTGTTTTGATTTTATGAAAAAGGTAGATAGAAATATATATAAACATAAAATATTCTATATAATTGCATTTATTATTTTCAACATTGTGCTTTTATTGACTGCTATGTCAGGAAGGTTAATATTAAATATAATAGGATTTACATGTGGAATAGTAATAATAGGGCATTTTTTATACAATGATTTTAAAATTTACTTATTATATTACTGTATATTTGCAATTTGTTTTTTATTTATAGATCTACTTTCAACAATAGTAATACAAACATGCATTTTAGCAACTGGAGCATACTTTGTTAGTCTAGCTTATTTGCAAATTATCACTATTTTTATAATTAGGATAGTAGAGTATGTTTATATATTACTTTTTATCTCATTTATTAATAGACGAAAAGCAAAGAAAATAAGCATAATGCAAAGCTTAAGATTCTTAGTAATACCTATATTTAGTGTAATTTATATATTGACTTTAGTTTCAATATTACAAATTTATGCTGGATTTCAAGAGTCTGTATTATTAATAGTTAATATAGTATTGATATTAATATTAAATATTTATGTTACTCATATATTTGATGCAATATTAAAAAATAATATTCTACAAAATGAAATTAATTTATACCACCAACAAAGTAAGTTGCAGCATAGATATTATGATAATTTAGAAAGTAAGTATATGCAGTCTAGAAAGTTAATTCACGATATTAGAAATCATTTACAATCAATTGAAAGATTGTATGAATTAAAAGACAATGATAGAGCAAAAGAATATACAAATGATATACATATAATGCTTAATGAATTAAATCAAAAATATTATACAAGTAATCGAGTATTAAATGTAATTTTAAATGATAAGTTTCTAAGTATAAAAAATGCTGAAATAAAATTAGATTACAAAATAGGAGATGTTAACCTTGATTTTATAAGAGAAATAGATGTGACTACAATTTTTGCGAATCTTTTAGATAATTCTATAGAAGCAGCAAGTAAAGTTGAAACAAATAGATTTATTAATTTTTATGTAAATCAATTTAATGATTTTGTAGTTATAAACATAGTTAATTCTATGAAAGATAGACCAATTAACAAAAATAATAGATTTAAAACTACTAAAAAGAATCATGAAGGGCTTGGTATTGAAAATGTTAGAAAAACATTAGAACAATACGAGGGAACTATGGTTGTTGATTATACAGAAGACGAGTTTAAAGTTAATATTGTAATTCCAATATAAAAATTTAAGGGAGTGAAGGTATGATAGAAAATTCAGTTATGATAGGCTTGATATTTAGTGTATTATCAGCTTTAGTTCTACCTCTAGGAATGTTTGTTTACTGTATTTTCTCAAAGAAAAAAATATTAAAACCTTTTATTGTAGGTGTTTTTGTATTTTTTATATCGCAGATGGTATTAAGAATACCTATTATATCTTATATATTACCAAATCAAATTTGGTATATTAAGTTAAGTACAAATCCATATTTGTATGGAATATTCTTAGGGATAACAGCAGGAATATTTGAAGAAGTTGGAAGATATATAGGTTTTAAGTACTTCTTAAAGAAAAAACATAGATATATAGATGGTATATCTTTTGGACTTGGCCATTGGGGAATAGAAGCCTTGCTAATAGTAGGAATTAATGCAGCATTATTCCTTGGTGGTACAATCGCAATTAAAAGTGGAGTGGACTATAATAGCTCAGACTTATTAAGTATAATTTTTAATCAATCTTCATCAATGACTACAGTAAATGCTTTTGCTATGGGTGTAGAAAGATTATTTACGATGAGTATTCATGTAGCACTTTCTATGATTGTATTATACGGGGTAAAATCTAAGAAAATTAAATATTTATTTATTGCAATATTAATTCATGGAATGATTGATGCAGGTGTAGTAATTTTACCACAAATATTTAATTTAAGTATAGTAAGTATGGAAATATACGTATTCATATGGTCTTTAGTATTTTTATATTTAATATTAAAAATTAAAGATTTATATAAAAATATAGACAATTTGAAATATGAAAAACAAATATAAGACTACTTGGTTTTGTTAATTAGATATGATGAGAATTATTCTCGAATTGATAAATAAACCGATAGGTTAAATTAAGTTTCATATTTTTAAAAATTTGCATGGCAAACAAGCCTAACGAAATTATAAAATTTTTAGG
>CABIVQ010000033.1 GCA_902362365.1 Clostridiaceae bacterium
TCGCAAGTGTCTTGGATATAAGACACCTGCAGAGGTATTTGATGCAACATGAATATAAAGTGTTGCACTTATATTGACAATCTATCTTATAAATTTAATTATGAATATAGATAATATAGGTCTGAAATACAATAAAAAGGCTACAAAAGTTTAGTAATAGTAAACATAAGCAAAATTAATGTAAACACAAGATTAGAAATACTAAACTTATTCTAAATTAATATAAACTTATTTGAAATAAAAATTAAGATGATATTGAAAAATACAGGTTTAATAGGGATGCCTAAAAATAAAAATAAAATGTCAAAATAGGGTTGAAATTTATTGTTAAAATAAATATAATGTAAAAGTAAGTTTAATAATACTGAATTATCAAGATAGAAATAGTAAGTTTTTATTATGAAAAAGTAAGAAAACTAAAAAAGGAGGTGTAATGTTGAGGTATTTAGAGGGGAATCTTGATATTTTATCTACTTCAGAACATGAACAAATACCATTACTTCAAGGCCTAGAAGAATATTGCAAAAAAGATATTGCATCTTTTGATGTTCCAGGACATGTAAAAGACCAAGGAGTAGAATTACTAAATAATTATTTTGGAAAAAGATTAATGAGAATGGACATAAATTCATCACCACAAATGGATAATGTATCAAATCCAAAGGGAATTATAAAAGAATCTGAACAATTATTAGCAAATGCATACAAGGCTGATAATGCTTTTTTTTTGACCAATGGAACTACTCAAGGAATTCATGTAATGATTTTAAGTGTTTTAAATCCAGGTGATAAAATTATTTTGCCTAGAAATGTACATAAATCGGCTATAAATGCTCTTATACTTTCAGGCGGAATACCTATATACATTCAGCCTGAGTATAATAATGAGTTGGGAATAAGTCTAAATTTGAGCCTAGAAAAGGTAAGAAAAGCATTAGATGAAAATGATGATGTAAAAGCATTGTTTTTGCTTAATCCAACATACTATGGAGCTTGCGCTGAGTTAAAAGAGATAGTAAGGCTATGTCATGATAGAAACGTACTTGTTCTTGTTGATGAGGCTCACGGAGCACATTTTCCATTTTATGAGGATTTACCTCCTTCTGCGATGGAATGCAATGCAGATATGTCAGCAGTTAGTCTTCATAAAACAGGGGGAGCATTGACTCAAGCTTCAGCACTTTTAGTAAACAATAAAAATATTGATGATAAAAAGGTTCTTCAATATATAAATATGTTACAGTCTACATCTGCATCATACTTACTTATGGCAAGCTTAGATGGAGCAAGATCTAATTTAATGTTAAATGGAGAAGGACAGCTATCAAAGGCTTTAAATCTAGCTAGATACGCGAAAAGAAAGATAAACAAAATAAAAGGAATAAAAGTAATATCCAATGAACTGTTAGAAAGTGAAGGAGTATCTTTTATTGATGAGACAAAGCTTTGTATAAATGTAAAGGAATTAAACTTAACAGGATTTGAAGTTTATAATTTATTATATAAAGATTTCAATGTACAAGTTGAATTAGGAGATATGTACAATATACTAGCTCTTATTTCAATAGGAACAATTAAGTCAGATGTTGATAAGCTAATAAAATCTCTTAATATAATATCAAATATGAATAGTAAAAATGTCTTGATAGATAGTATTAAAATAAAACCAGTATTGCCGAGAGTAAAGCTTAGTCCAAGAGAAGCATTTTACTCTAAAAAAGAAAGTAAATTATTAAAAGATTGTATAGGTAAAGTTTCTGCTGAGTCTATTATGGCATATCCACCGGGTATACCTATAATATCTCCTGGGGAAATAATAACAGAAGAAATAATTGATTATATTAATTTACTAAAAAATAGTAAGGCATATTTAACTGACATGAAGGATAAAACTCTTAACACTATATTAGTAGTAATATAGAAACCTTAAAATTGAATAGAAAGAAGGTAATATTTATGAAGTTTGAAACATTGGGAAGACATATCTTAGTGGAATATTACAACTGTAATGAGAACGTACTAAAAGATCCTAAACTTATAGAAAAGTTTATGAATGAATCAGCTTTAAATGCTAAAGCAACTATAGTAGATTCAGTATTCCATCATTTTAATCCATGGGGAGTTTCTGGAGCAATAATAATTGCAGAATCTCATTTAACAATACATACTTGGCCAGAATATGGATATGCATCAGCAGATTTCTTTACATGTGGCAATATAGATCCTTGGAAGAGCTTTGAGTTACTAGAGGAGCTATTGCAAGCAGAAAGAAGTGAATCAACTGAAATACCAAGAGGTTTAACAACTAAAATACAAAAATTTGCAAAAAAAGATTTAGGTAATATTACTCATAAGCCAGAAGCTATATAAATAACATGTACCTAAATTAAAATAAAAAATATAAATAAATAAAAATAAATTTGGACTATTATTATAACATAGATAAGAAAAACATTCAAATTACATAATTTTATAAAGTTAAATGAATGTATGAATATATATAAAAATAAATATGATAAATAAAATAAATATAAAAAATAGATAAATAAAAAAATTTGGAGGCAGAGTATGGAGCTTTGGTATACAGAAGAATGGACGGAGGATGTACGTTTTTCAATAAAAGTTGACAAGCATTTATTTAGTGATAAGTCAGAATTTCAAAGAGTAGACGTATTTGAAAGCAAGGAATTTGGAAAAATTTTGACTTTAGATGGACTTATGATGGTAAATTATAAGGATGAATTTATATATCATGATATGATTGTTCATGTTCCTATGGCTACTAATGTGAATATAAAAAATGTATTAGTTATAGGTGGTGGAGATGGAGGAACAGTTAGAGAACTGACTAGATATCCTCAAATAGAAAATATAGATATGGTTGAAATAGATAAAATGGTAGTAGATGTATCAAGAGAGTTTATAGATATATGCGCTTGTAAATTAGATGACGAAAGAGTTAATCTTTATTATGAAGATGGGGTAGCTTTTGTTAAAAATTCTAAAGATAAGACTTATGATTTAATCATTGTTGATTCAACTGATCCGATTGGTCCAGGAGAAGGATTATTTTCATTAGATTTTTATAATGATTGCTATAGAATACTAACTGCTGAAGGGATACTTGTTAATCAAAATGAAAGTCCATATTTTGATTTTAATGCAAAGGAAATGAAAAGAGCAAATTCTAAAATATCTGATATATTTGAAATAGCTAGAGTTTATCAAGCTCATATACCAACATATCCATCTGGTCACTGGTTATTTGGATTTGCTTCTAAAAAGTTAGATCCACTAAAAGATCAAAATATAGAAGAATGGGAAAAATTAAATCTAATAACTAAATATTATAATAGTGACATACACAAAGGTGCATTTATGTTACCACAGTATGTAAAGGATATGATAAATGCTAAATAAATTTTCGAATATAAGCACATTTATGGAAATGAGTAATCCTTATGAAGAATCAGATGTAGTAGTATTTGGGGTTGGATTTGATGGAACGACTTCTAATAGACCAGGAACAAGATTTGCAAGTAGTTCTATGAGAATAGAATTTTATGGACTTGAAACATATAGTCCTAAACTGAATTTAGACTTAGAAGATTATAAGATTTGTGATATTGGTGACTTAGAGTTAAGTATAGGGAATACTGATTTAGTATTAGATGAGATATATGAGGGGACTAGAAATATTGTAAAAGATAATAAAATCCCTTTTATGATAGGGGGAGAGCATTTAGTTACATTGCCGGCGTTTAAAGCTGTTTATGAAAAATATAAAGATATATATGTACTTCACTTTGATGCGCACGCAGATTTAAGAGAAGAATACAATAATAATAAAAATTCTCACGCAACTGTTATAAAAAGAATTTGGGATCTAGTGGGGGATAATAGAATATACCAATTTGGCATAAGATCGGGGACAAAAGAAGAATTTAATTTCGCTTTAAAAGAAAATCATACATATATGGAAGTTTCAACAATAGATACTTTTGAAGAAATTTTAAGAAGTTTAAATAAAAAGAATATATATTTAACTATAGATTTAGATGTATTAGATCCATCGATATTTCCAGGAACAGGGACACCAGAACCTGGAGGTGTAACGTATGATGAATTTGAAAAGATATTTAAAATTTTGAAAGATTCAGATATAAACTTAGTCGGTTGTGATATAGTTGAATTAAGCCCAGATTATGATAATACGAATGTATCAACAATAACAGCATGTAAGATCTTAAGAGAGCTTGCTCTAGTAGCAGCCAATAATTATAATAAATAAACTTAGGAGGAAAATAAAATGGCAAGACATTTATTTACATCAGAATCAGTAACTGAAGGTCATCCAGATAAAATATGTGATCAAATATCAGATGCAATTTTAGATGCATTACTAGAAAATGATAGTGAATCGAGGGTAGCTTGTGAAACTACAGTAACAACAGGACTTGTACTTGTGGCAGGGGAAATAAGTACAAAAGCTTATGTAGATATACCAAAGTTAGTAAGAGAAACAGTAAGGGAAATTGGATATGATAGGGCAAAATATGGATTTGACTGTGATACTTGTTCAGTTATAACTTCAATAGATGAACAATCTGGGGATATTGCCATGGGAGTTGATGAAGCTTTAGAAAATAGAGATGGAGAGCAAATCGAAGATGAAATAGAAAAAGTAGGTGCTGGAGATCAAGGAATAATGTTTGGTTTTGCATGTAATGAAACTGAAGAGTTAATGCCGCTTCCAATTTCTTTAGCTCATAAATTAGCAAGAAGATTAACTGAAGTTAGAAAATCTGGATTATTAGACTACTTAAGACCAGATGGAAAAACTCAAGTAACAGTAGAGTATGAAGGAAATACTCCTATAAGAGTACACACTGTTCTAATATCTACTCAACATGGAGAAGAAGTAAGTAATGAAGCAATAAGAGAAGATTTAATAAATCATGTAATAAAAGAAGTTATACCAGCTGAGTTACTAGACGAAGAAACTATGATATATATAAATCCAACTGGAAGATTTGTTATAGGTGGACCACAAGGTGATACTGGTCTTACAGGAAGAAAGATAATAATAGATACTTATGGAGGATACTCAAGACACGGAGGAGGAGCATTTTCAGGAAAAGATCCTACAAAGGTTGATAGATCAGCTGCATATGCTGCAAGATATGTTGCTAAAAATATAGTTGCAGCAGGACTTGCTAGTAAGTGTGAAATAGAACTTGCATATGCAATAGGTGTTGCAAGACCATTATCAATATTTATAGATACTTTTGGTACTGGTAAAGTTAGTGAAGAAAGACTAGTTGAATTAGTTAATAATAACTTTGACTTAAGACCTGGAGCTATAATTAGAGATTTAGGGCTTAGAAAGCCTATATATAAAAATGTAGCGGCTTACGGTCATTTTGGTAGAACTGATTTAGATTTACCATGGGAGAGAACAGATAAAGCTGAAATGTTAAAAAAAGAAGCTTTAGAATTTATAATGGCTTAACATATAGAGGAATAAGAAATACCCCTTTTAAGTAATAGTGGAAATAAACCCCATGATATTATTTAAAGGGGGTATTTTTATTTAAATATACCTCATTTTTAATAATTTATATTTAACAGTTTTTTCTAGATTTTAACAAAATTAACCAGGTTCTTACCGCTATTTAATATAAAGTTAATACATAAATATTAATATAAACATGCGAATAAGAAATGAATAAAAAATATTTATATAAATGATGGAGGAAGAGTAATGCTTAGGAGAAAAAATATTATAAAAAAAATAGTGGGTGTATTAGCTTTATCAATGGTTATAACAACATATGTTACTGGATGTCAAAGTAGTAAATCAGGCGAAAATGAAATTGATACTTCGAGTTTAACGATACAAGAAATAGAAGAAAAAGCAAAAGAGGAGGGTAAGTTAGCATCATTAGGTATGCCAGATACTTGGGCAAACTGGGTTGAAACATGGGAAGATATAGAATCTAAATATGGCATAAAACATAATAATACAGACATGTCTAGTGCAGAAGAAGTTGCAAAATTTGATGCGGAAAAAAATAATGCAACTGCAGATATAGGAGATGTAGGGATTTCATTTGGACCAATAGCTGAAAATAAAGGAGTTACAATGGCATATAAAACTTCATATTGGGATGAAATTCCAGACTGGGCAAAGGATGATGATGGTGACTGGATAGTAGGATATACAGGTACTATAGCTATTATAACAGATAAAACAAAGGTAGATAAAGCTCCACAAACTTGGGAAGATTTAAAAAATGGAAACTACAAAGTTTGCGTAGGTGATGTAACTAAAGCTACCCAAGCACAGAATGCAGTATTATCAGCAGCCTATGCTTTTGGTGGAGATGAATCAAATCTACAGCCAGGAATAGATTTTTTTGCAGAGTTAGCTAAGAATGGTCGTATATCATCAATATCAGATGCAAAACCTGCTAACTTAGAAAAAGGGGAAATAGAAGTAGCATTTTTATGGGATTTTAATGCTTTAAATTATGCTGATCAGATAGATAGAGATAGATTTGAAATAACAATTTTAGATGAAGCCTCTGTAATGAGTGGTTATGCAACAATAATTAATAGATATGGTAAAAACCCTCATGCAGCAATGTTAGCTCGTGAATACATATTATCAGATGAAGGACAAGAAAATCTAGCAAAGGGGTATGCTCGTCCTATTCGTAATGTTGAGTTATCAGAAGATGTAAAATCGAAATTATTAGATGATTCAGAGTATAAGAATGTAATAACAATATCTGATTATGAAGCTTGGGAAAAATCAGCAGCAGAATTACCACAAAAATGGCAACAAGAGGTGTTAGTACATGTTAAATAAATTAGTTTTAATTGTTTTAGATGGGCTTTGCTACGATGTAGCAAAGTCTTAAATGGGATTTTTATCTCATTTAGTTGAAAAAAGGATAGGAAATTTATACAAGGTTAAGTCAGAGCTGCCAAGCATGTCAAGACCACTGTACGAAACTATTTTAACAGGAGTTCCACCATATAAAAGTAAAATTGTGAATAACGGTATAAGTAGATTATCTAATCATAAAAGTATTTTTAATTTAGTAAAAGAAAATGGAGGTATATCTTGTGCAGCTGCTTATCATTGGATAAGTGAATTATATAATAAGGCACCTTTTGACTATTTATATGACTGTTATCAAGAGGATAAAAGTAAATCAATACAATATGGCAGATTTTATTTTGATGATACTTATCCAGATAGTCATTTATTTATTGACGGAGAGATTCTTAGAAAAAAGCATAATCCACATTTTTTATATATACATCCTATGGGAATCGATGATATAGGACATAAGTTTGGAAAAAACTCTAAAGAATATAGAAGTAAGGTCATACAAGTGGATGTTATACTTTCAAACTTTATACCAATGTGGCTAGAAGAAGGTTATGAAGTAGTTGTAAGCAGTGATCATGGAATGAATGAAGATGGAAATCATTGTGGAATTAGTGATGATGAAAGAATTGTACCTTTTTACTATTTTGGAACAAGTGATATTAACTTAAAGATAGATGAAGTTATAAATCAAACTCAAGTGGCACCTATTTTATGTAGGTTAATAGGGATTGAAAAATCATCAGATATGGAAGTATGTATATACTAGGAGGAAATATTAATGAAGGAAAAGTATGAAAAAAGGCTGGCTTTATTAGGTTTAATGCCTTTTATAGTATTAGTAGTAGCATTTTTATTTGGTCCACTACTTACTATGATAATTATGAGTATTCAAAAAACTGGTGGAGGAGGATTTTCTCTAGAACAGTATAAAGAAATATTTACAAATCTATTTTATATTCAATCATTTAAAAATAGCATTACCTTGTCATTAGTAGCAAGTATTATTTCAATTATAATCTGTTCCATTACAGCGTATTTTATAACTAAGTTATCACAAAAAACACAAGATATGGTACTTAACTTATCTAATTTAACTAATAATTTTTCAGGTGTACCTTTAGCTTTTGCATTTATGATAATGCTTGGAAATAGCGGTGTATTTATAATACTAGCAAAGAAGTTTGGTGTTGAGATATTAATGAATTTTAATTTATATTCATGGGCGGGATTATTACTAATGTATGTATACTTCCAAATACCATTAGGAGTAATGCTATTATTCCCAACACTACAAGGTATAAAAGAAGAGTTAAAACAAGCAGCGTTCTTACTTGGAGCTAGTAGTTTTGAATTCTGGAGATATGTTGGATTACCGATAATACTTCCTGGAATAGTAGGTGTTTTCAGTATTTTATTTGCAAATGCTATGGGAGCATACGCAAGTGCATATGCATTAGTAGGAAGTAACTATAATTTACTTACAGTTCAAATAGGTGGACTTATATCTGGTGATATATTTTCAAGGACAGAACTTGCAAGTGCAATAGCTGTAGTTTTAGCTATAATCTTAATACTTGCATTGCTACTTAATGATTTTATGATGAAGAAAGTAAGGAGAGGTATATAATGAAGAAATTTCCTAAGTTTTTTATAGGGGTGATTATGACAATACTATTTATACCTATAGTATTAACATTTCTTTATTCAATAGCAACTAATTGGCATAGCACTGTAATTCCAGAAGGAATAACATTTAAATGGTATGCAGAGATATTTAGAGATAGCAATTTTACAAGTGCATTAATAAGAACATTTACTATAAGTGCAGTGACTGTAGCACTTAGTATAACAATAATGGTTCCTACAGTATACATAATAGTTATGTATTTTCCTAAATGGGAAAGAGCTATGCAATCATTAGTTCTTTTACCGTATGCAATACCTGGTGTTATATGTTCTGTTGGACTTATACAAATATACTCAAAACCTCCATTCTTATTATCTGGAACAGTTTGGCTACTTATTGGAGCTTACTTTATAATAATACTTCCGTTTATGTACCAAGGTATAAGAAATAGCTTAAGAAATATAAACGTTGTTGAGCTTGTTCAAGCGGCAGAAATTTTAGGTGCAAGTAAAACGCAAACATTTTTACAAGTTATTTTACCAAATATTTTATCTGGAATCATTGTTTCAAGTTTATTAAGTTTTTCAATGTTGTTTGGTGAATTTGTAATGACTAATTTTTTAGTTGGTGGAAGATTTGAGACCGTTCAAATTTACTTAAAGAGATTAATGGATACAAGTGGTCATATGGCTAGTGCAATAGTAATAAGTTATTTTCTATTTATATTGATAATAACTTCAATAGCTATAAAAATATCAAAAATCTCATCTAATAAGAGAAAAGAAAAAATAAATGATGAGGAATTATCAAGAATAAAAAATAAGTTTATAGGTTTAAAGCCAAAAGTTGAGGAGGTACTATAATATGAGTTATGTTGAAATAAAGAGCATTCAAAAAAGTTTTAATAATATTAAGGTCTTAAAGGATATAGATTTTTCTATAGAAAAGGGAGAATTCTTAACTCTTTTAGGTCCTAGTGGTTGTGGTAAGAGTACACTTCTTAGATGTATTGCAGGACTTAACAATTTTGAAAATGGTAGTATTATTATAGATAATAAGGATATTGGTAATGTAAAGCCTAAAGATCGTCAGGTAGGTATGGTATTCCAATCTTATGCCTTATTTCCAAATATGACTGTATATGAAAATATAGCTTTTGGTTTGAAAATTAAAAATTTACCAAAAAAAGAGATAGATAAAAAAGTTAAAGAAATGATAGAGATAGTTGAGCTTAATGGAAAAGAGGATAATTATATAACTGAATTATCGGGGGGACAGCAGCAGCGTGTAGCTTTAGCTAGGTCTATAGTAACAGAACCAAAAGTACTATTATTAGATGAACCTTTAAGTGCATTAGATGCTAAAATACGTAAGAACCTTCAAGTACAAATTAGAAAAATACAAAAAAAACTAAACATGACTACAATATTTGTAACTCATGATCAAGAAGAAGCAATGACAATGAGTGATAAAATTATAGTTATGAATAAGGGTTATATAGCACAAATTGGAGGACCAGAAGAAATTTATAAACATCCAGCAAATGAATTTGTTGCTAGATTTATAGGAAATTATAATGTATATAATAAAATAGAAGGTAAAAAGTTATTAAATATAAAATTAGAAAACAGCATAGCTATTAGACCAGAAGTAATAAGTATATCAAAAGAAAATGATAAAGATAAATTAGAGAATTATTATATAAAAGCAAGGGTTAATCAAAAATATATGATTGGAAGTATAGTAAGATATGAGTTATATAAAGATGATATTAAAATTTTAGTTGATATGCTAAATCAAGATAGTCTGATAAGTGAAGGTTCTGAAGTTTATGTAAAAATACCTAAAAAAGATGTGATACATTTTAATGAAGAGGATATATCTGCAGATAAGATGTTAGCTGTTTAAATTGAATAAGGAGATATATATGAGAGACGGACATGTACATTCTAAATATTGCCCGCATGGAACTAGGGATACATTTGAACAATACTTAGAGAATGCTTTAAAGATTGGTTTAAAGGAAATAACTTTTACAGAACATCTTCCGTTACCTATAAACTTTAAAGATCCTTCACCTAAAAATGATAGTGCTATGAAATTATGTGATATAGATAGTTATATTAATGATATTAATAATATTAAAGAAAAATATAAAGATGTTATTAAAATTAATTTAGGATTTGAAGTTGATTTTATAGAGGGTTATGAGGAAGAAACCAAGAGTATTATAGATAAATATGGAGTGTATTTTGATGATGCAATTATATCTGTTCATATGATAAAAATAGATGGAGATTATCATCTTATAGATTATAGTGTAGATGAATTTGAAAAGCTAATTACATTATTTGGAGGGATAAATAATGTATACAATAAATATTACGAAACAGTTAAAAAAGCTTTAGATGCTGATTTAGGTAAGTATAAGCCTAAAAGAATAGGACATTTAAATTTAGTTAGAAAGTTTAATAAAATTTTTCCTTATGATTATTCTAATAATAAAATATTATGTGAATTAGTGAAAAATATTAAGGAAAAGAATTACGAGCTTGACTATAATATATCAGGAAAGAGAAAAGAACATTGTGAAGAAGCATATATTAGTGGGTATTTGCTGGATTTAGTAAAGAGTTATGATATTAATATGGTTTTAGGCTCAGACTCTCATTGTGCAAATGAAATTTTAGGAGAAACAAAATAACATTAATTTGATATATTAATATAAAATGCCACTAATTCAAGTTCAGCAGGAGGAGATTGATTTAGATGAGTAAAATGCAAATCTTTGAGTCTGCAGAATGCACAGTTACACAAACGCCTGGAGCTAAAAAAGATTCAGAGCTTATGCGTATTCATATCATTATAAATACATTGAGAACAAATGGAATAGAAATTGAAAGATATAATATTGTCTATGATGAAAGTCCATTTATTGAAAATGAGATTGTTTCAAACTTATTAGGTACTATTGGAATAGATGGTTTACCAATAATTATTGTGGATGATGAAGTGGCTATGTTTGGTAGATACCCTTCAAGAACAGAATTTGCTAAGTTATTGGGAATACCACGAAGTATATTAGTAAATCAGAAGAATTTTGGAGGCAGTTGTCGTTGTATATAGATGATATGTAGAAAAGTAAAAGAGAATAGGCTTAAAAATGACTGTTTAAAATATATAGAAGCAGTCATTTTTTATTATAGTAATTTAATATATTCTATAAAAAAATAGGCAAAATATAAGTAATAATAGTAGAAAGAGGTATTAATATGAAAAATATATTAGGGTGTTATTTGATGCCACATCCTCCTTTAGCAATATCAACTATTGGAAAAGGAGAGGAAAGAAAGATTCAATCAACATTAGACTCTTGTGACATTATAGGAATAGAAATAAGTAGTATAAAACCAGAAATTATTATAATAATTACTCCACATGGAACTATGTTTTCAGATGCAATAGCAATATCAAATGAAGAAAGTATACAAGGTAATCTTGAACAATTTATGGATTTTAAAACTTATATGAATATAAAAATAGATAAAGGTTTTAATAAAAATCTTATAAATATTTGTGAAAAGGAAAATATTCCTGCAGCATTAATAGATTCTAATTTACTTAGTAGATTTAATAGAACTTATGGATTAGATCATGGATCAATTGTTCCTTTACACTTTGTAAATAAGTACTATAATAATTACAAGTTAGTTCATATTACATATGCAGCTATAGGTAACATAGATTTATATAGATTTGGCATGGCATTACAAAAAACTATTAATATGTTAAATAAAAAATCAGTAATAATAGCAAGTGGTGATTTATCTCATAGATTAACAAAAGATGGCCCATATGATTATTCTCCACAAGGAAAAATATTCGACGAAGAGTTACTATTAAAGTTGCAAAAAGGCGATGTAATAGGTGTATTTAATATGGATAAATGTTTAGTAGAAGATGCTGGAGAGTGTGGGCTTAGATCAGTTTATATTCTTCTTGGAGCTATGGAAGGAAATAAAGTTAATGGAAATCTTTTATCATATGAAGGACCTTTTGGTGTAGGCTATGGGGTGATGAGATTTGAAAGTAAAGAAGAAAATGTAAGCAACTTAGAAAAGTTAATGGATAAGAAAAAAGAAGATTTTAATAAGAAGATATCATCATCAAATTCATATGTAAAGTTAGCAAGAGAGAGTTTAAATTACTATTACTCAAATGGAAAAATGATGAAACCTAGTAGTTGTCTACCAAAAGAAATGCTAAACAATAAACATGGAGTTTTTGTTTCTATTAAAAAATTTAATCAACTTAGAGGGTGTATAGGTACAATACTTCCTACAACAAACTCAGTAGCTGAAGAAATTATACGAAATTCTATAAAAGCAGCAACTGAAGACCCAAGGTTTATTGAAGTTAGCAAGGATGAACTAGAAGATTTAGATATTTCTGTAGATGTTCTTACAGAGCCTATAAAAGCTACAAAAGAAGAGTTAAATCCTAAAATTTATGGAGTAATAGTAAACAAAGGAAGAAAGAGAGGATTACTTCTTCCTAACTTAGAAGGTGTAAATACAGTAGAAGAGCAGCTTAGTATTGCTTGTGAAAAAGCAGGAATAAATCCATTAGAGGATTATGAAATAGAGAAATTTGAAGTTATGAGATATGAAGAGGGTGAATAATTTGGATCATGAAATTCAATTCTATGATAAATATGAAGACTATATAAAATGTAAGTTATGCCCACATAATTGCAAGCTAAGAAAAGGAAAATTCGGAGTTTGTAAGGTTAGAACTGTAAAAGAAAGTGTTGGAGTTGCAATAAATTATGGTGAAGTAACATCTGCTAATGTAGATCCAATAGAGAAGAAGCCATTATACCACTACAAGCCATCTAAAGATATATTGTCAGTAGGAACTTTTGGATGTAATATGAGTTGTAGTTTTTGCCAGAACTATGAGATATCTCAATATGTATCAAAAAGTGAATATATAGATATAGAAAGTCTAATAAGATTTATTTTAGACATACAAGGTAATATAGGTATAGCATTTACGTACAATGAACCATTTATGTGGTATGAGTATATATACGAAGTAAGTAAAAAAATAAAAGAGTATGATAAAGATATAAGTGTAGTTCTTGTAACTAATGGATATGTAAATGAAGAGCCATTATTGAAGTTGTTACCATATGTAGATGCAATGAATATAGATTTGAAAGGATATACGAATAGATATTACAATAATATTTGTGGTGCAAAATTAGAACCTGTTCTTAATACTATAAAAATAGCAAGTGAGCACTGTCATGTAGAAATAACTACATTAATGGTTAATGAAGAAAATGATTCAATAGAAGAGATAAGTAAAATAGCACAATTTATAGGATCTATTGATAAAAATATACCACTTCACCTAAGTAGATATTTTCCTAGATATAAAATGGAGAATCCTGCTACACACGTGGATGCTATTATTCAAGCTAGAAATGAAGCTAAAAAATATTTAAACTATGTATATGTAGGAAATATTGCAGGTGTAGATAATAATACTTATTGTCCTAATTGTAAATACGAGCTTATAAGTAGAGATATATATGATACCAAAGTTATTATTAATGGGGACAAATGCCCTATTTGTAGAGAATATATTAATATAACTTTATAAGGCTAAGGATATTAATAAAGTGATTTTTTATCACTAAAATAATATTATTACATAATATATATAGTAAAAATATTGACGCCAAGGGGGAGTCCTTAATGGATTGCGTAAAGATAGAAAGCGGAACATCATTATTGAGAGTTTTTCATGCAGCGCCTCAGGCACCAGCCGTAGATGTATATATAAATGAAAAACTTGTATTTAGTAATTTACAATTCACACAATTTTCAAGCTATGTGAAGTTAAAAGAAGGAGAATACAGAATAGATATATTCCAAACAGGAACTATGTTACAGCCTATTATTAGTGGTAGCTTAGATCTTGATGAAGGACAAATGCTTACAATAGCAGCAATTGGAAACTTAGATGATTTATCATTATTAGTAATAAATGATAATGCAGATAAAAAAGCAAGTCCTAAGGTTAGTTCTTTTAGAGTTGTACATTTATCACCCAATACTCCTGCAGTAGATATTTTAGTTAATAATAAAATTTTAGTAGAAAGTTTAGCTTTTAAACAAAATACAAGTTATGTAGATATAGCTCCTGGCTCATATAATATTGAAGCTGTTTTAAGTAGCAATAAAGAATCAGTTTTAGTTTTTGGAGTAATGTTAAAGGCAAATAGAATATATACTATTTATATAGTAGGAGAATCACCAAACTTGAGAGGTATTCAATCTGTAGATGGAAATACTTATTTATGTAGATACTAGATATTAGTATAAATAGGAAATTATATTATGAAATGTAGCAGAAGAAAGGCTCTAAAAGAAGAGATAAGCAATGATTGGAATAAACTTAATTTAGCAGCTCAGATATTAGTACTTGTAGGTGGATTTATATTTATAGCAACAGTATTTTTAGCATTTTATAAAATATCAGATGATTCTTTATACAAATCTGTTGAGACAGTATTTAGATCTTGTCTTGCATCTATATTTGGATTTATATTAAGTTCAAATATTAAAAATACTGAAAAAAAAGTATCAAATAAGATTAGTTATAATGAAAATGATGAAACTTTAATAACTCAAGAAGAGGAAGAATGTATAAAAAAAGTAAATTACCAAGAAGGTAATTCTATACAATTAATTGTTGCATTTATTATATGTATAGTATGTTCAATATCTATATTGGCTATATATATACGTAACTTAAATCAAGATATCCCTTCAATAACTCAATTTAGAGATTTAATGTGTACTTCAATTGGATTTTTATTGGGAGAGTCTAAAATAAAAAAATAATATGATAAAATAAATCCTATAAAATATAGAATATTAGATTGTTTTATAGGATTTTTTATTTGCAATTAAAAATGAGCATTACAAAACCCTTAAATAATTGTAGTACAATATAGCTTGGATTTATTAGTTATATATATTAAACTAAAGAATATAAATCTTAAAAATAGGGGAGGAAAGAATACTATGTCAGATGAATATAAAATATTATCAAATGGAGTAAAGATACCGATTATTGGATTTGGTACATATAAATTAGGAAGTCATGAGGATTCAATTGAAGCAGTAAAAGAAGCTATAAAAATAGGATATAGGCACATTGATGCAGCTGCTTTTTATAACAATGAAGAAGCTGTAGGAATAGGCATAAAAGAAAGTAAAATAAATAGAGAAGAAATATTTTTAACTACAAAGCTATGGAATGATAATCATGGTTATGAAAAAACTATGAAATCATTTAATGAATCAATAAATCGACTTGGTGTTGAATACTTAGATTTATATTTAGTACACTGGCCAAATAAATTAAATTTAGAAACTTGGAGAGCTTTTGAAGATTTATATAATCAAGGAAAAGTTAAATCTATAGGTGTATGTAACTTTAAGGAAGGCCATATTGAAGATTTAAAAAAATCAGCAAAAATAATTCCTATGGTAAATCAAATTGAAATACATCCATATAGATCACAGAAAAATATGATTTCTTATTGTAAGGAAAATAATATTCAAGTTATTGCATGGGGGCCAATAATGAGGGGTAAAATTTTTTCTGATGCAGTAATGCTAGAATTAGCGGATAAGTATAATAGAAGTGTTCCTCAAATTACATTAAAATGGCATATACAAAATGGAGTTATTCCAATTCCAAAGTCTTCTAATATAGAAAGAATTAAAGAAAATTTAAATATATTTGATTTTGAAATTTCATATGAAGATATGAAGTTAATAGATCAATTAAATAAAAATGAAAATGTATCTAGTGTACCAGAGAATACAACATATTTAGAATATTAGAAAAAAGTTATATAATATTTAGTTTTAAGTATGAATTAATATCTCATACTAAATTCTAATATTATATAACTTTTTTATTTTGATAAAATACTATTTTACTTCTATGATAAAAGCTTGAGTTTGTGGTGGGATACTCATAGTCATGATTGGAGAGTGATAAACGAAAATTAAATCTCCTACTTGTAGATCATTTAGAGTAATTTCATTATAGTCTTCATCCATGACAAGAGTAGTATCACTAGCTATTAAAATTGTAGCAGTGTAAATATTAGTAGTATCAGTTGCAAAAGTAATATATATAAGCCCAGGTTGAATATTATCATTTATTTCTATGATAGTACCACGTTTAAATACGCAACATTTCATAAGTCATCACCTCAAATATAGTATATTGATAATATATTATGCAAAAACTATAGTTTTGGTCATATCATGTTAAGCAAAATAAAAATTAATAATGAACTAGAATCATATGAATCATTAGCGCTTGCACCCGTATCTGTAATAGAAGAGCTTCAAGGAAAAGGAATTAAGTGGAGTTGTAGAATATTCAACAGCGTTTTTATTGTATAATTATGGGAAAAATTATAAAATTTATAGATATCTTGTGTATAATTAAATAAAAGATAAAATGGAAAGGATTAGGGGGAAGTATGAAAAAAATATTAGGTATTATGTTTGTTGGGATAGTATTAGCATCAGGTTTTTTTATTCATAATAGTGTTTACTCAATATCAGAAGAACATATAAAGCAGAATATCCAAGAGAGCTTAAACAATAAAGAATGTAAATTAGAGTTCCTGAAAGAAGAAAGTATAAATGGTGGAAAAGTTATAATTTTTTCTACTAACGGTGATGAAAGTAACATGGGACTAGCAATATTGGATAAAGGCCTTAATAAACAATACAGGGTTGCGAGTGTGATTAATGGAAGTAATAGATATAGCACATATAAAAAATATATGTTTAATGAATATATTATTGAAGCTGGAGATAATAGAAGCGGTGATTTAGCATATATAGGTGTTGCAAATGGAGCGAAAAGAATTAAAAAAATTAATATAGAAAAGGATTTTTTTATCAAGTTTATTGATATAGATAAGTTTGATGGTTACAATGTCTATAATAGTGATAATAAAGTTGTAGATATATAAGTGAGGAGCAGAAAATGAAATTAAGAAAATCAACACAGTCAGATATAAATTCTATAATGAAAATTATAGGACAAGCACAAGAATATTTTAAGAAAAATAACATAGATCAGTGGCAAAATGATTATCCCAATTATGAAACTATAAAGAATGACATTGATAAAGAAGAGAGTTATGTATTAATAAATAATAATGAGATTCTTGCAACAGTAGCAATTTCTTTTAATGTAGAAAAAAATTATGGTGTGATTTATGATGGAAGATGGCTTAGTAATGAAAATTATGCAGTTGTTCATAGAGTAGCTGTAGACAAAGATCATAAAGGGAAAGGTTTGTCAGGTAAAGTTTTTATGGGTTTAGAAGAAATATGCTTAGATAATAATATCCATAGCATTAAAATAGATACACATAAGGAAAATCTATCAATGCAGAAATTTTTGAAAAAACATGGATTTAAGTATTGTGGAATTATTTATCTACCAGATAAAAGCGAAAGAATAGCATTCGAAAAAGTATTATAATTATTGGAACATATTTTAGAGCTTGAAATATAATAGATTGAACAAATGTTTAATTAATTATATTTGAAAAGAGGTCTAAAAATGTCAAGATTAAAAGGTATTGATATAAGTAATTGGAGTGGAAGTGTTGACTTTAGAGGAGTAAGAGACTCTGGTGTAGAGATTGTTTATATTCAAGCAACAGAAGGGACTTTTTATACGGATCCTTATCTTCAAGAATTTTATGATGGTGCAAAAGAGCATGGTTTAAAGATTGGATTTTATCATTTTTTTAATCCGGGTAGCTCTCCTACTCCTAGAGAACAAGCTAGATATTTTGTAGATGCAATAAGTGGAATGGAAGTTGATTGTAGATTAGCCATAGATTTAGAGCAAACCAGAGGTTTAAGTAAAGAAGAAGTATCTAGGCAAGCCGTAGAGTTTTTAAGAGAAGTAGAAGAGTATAGTCATAAAAAGGTAGTTGTTTATACTTATACTAATTTTGCTCAAACTGAACTTGATAGGAAGTCTGGTATTGGTGACTATCCAGTATGGATAGCACAGTATTCTGAAAATCCACCTGAGTACAATCCAATTTGGGGAGACAAATATGCTGGTTGGCAGTATTCAGATAGTGGATATATAGATGGAATTGACGCAAATGTTGATCTAGATACTTTTTACGATGAAATTTTATTAGAGGACTCTTCAAAAATTCATGGAGAAAGAAAGAAAGAATCTAATCATAGCATTGTTAAATATTATACTGTACAAAAAGGAGATACTTTAACTCAAATTGCAAAAAAATTTGATACTACTGTAAAGGAGATAGAATCAATAAATGGAATATTCGATCCAAATCAAATTTATGTTGGTGAAGTATTAAAAATATATCCTTCATCAAGGCCTATTATATCAAGAAAAAAATCATTTTATAGAACTTATGTAGTTCAAAGAGGAGATACTTTAACATATATAGCTTCTAGATTTAAAACTACGGTAGATGAATTAGTTAAATTAAATGACCTATCAAATCCAAACTTAATTTATGTTGGTGAGATTTTAAAAATACCTACAATTAAAGATATAAAAAGAACTGCTTCAGTTTCAGAACATATGCATACTTTAACATATGTAGTAAGAGATGGAGATACTTTAACCAGTATTGCAAAAAGGTTCCATACTACGGTTAATCAGATAGCTAAGTTAAATAATATATCAGATGAGAACTTAATTTATATAGGTCAAGTATTAAAAATTGAAACATCAGCATCTTCATCATTAGAGAGATCTTTTTCAGGAAGTTATGTTGTAAAATCTGGAGATACCTTAAGTAGTATAGCAAATAGATTTGATACTACTGTAAATGAGTTAGTTAGACTTAATAATATACCAAATCCAGATTTAATTTATGTTGGAGAAGTTTTAAGAATATAAATATTACTAAAATCAGGAAGTAAGTTAAACTTATTTCCTGATTTTAATTTTATGATTTTATTATAATTTGTTATATATAAATATTGAAAATTTATTATAATATTAGGAGATGTTTATGTATTTAAAAGATTATTTGTACGGAGAGTATATTGTAGAACCAGTTATAGAAGAAGTTATAAATACTAAAGAAGTTCAAAGATTAAAAAATATTCATCAAGGTGGAGCTAGTTACCTTGTAAATCCAAATTGTAATGTAAGTAGATATGAACATTCTATAGGTGTAATGTTACTTATAAGATTATTAGGAGGGAGAATTGAAGAGCAAATAGCAGGCTCACTCAACTATAATGTCAGAGTTGAATAAGATAGTAAAAACTATGATATACATCAAAAAAATAAATTAAGATTAATAGACCCAAGTATATATGTAGAAAATAAAATTTATAAATCATCAGAAATATCTTCAGAAATTAAGGAATTAAGTAAAAAAGCTTTAGAAAAGTCTATAAAAGGTACTTACATAAAAATTTTATTAAATTTAAAATATGTAACGTATGTTACGGATTTTATTTGTTGCAAAACATTATAATGAGTACATGAAATAAATGTTAATTATCGGGAGGAATATTAATGGAAAATAAGATGTTTTGCTTTCAATGTCAAGAAACAGCAGGTTGTACTGGATGTACAAAATTTGGAGTTTGTGGAAAGTCACCAGATCTAGCTAGAATGCAAGATTTATTAATATATACAACAAAAGGTTTATCACAAGTAACAACAAGACTTAGAGAAGAAGGTAAAGAAGTAAGTGGTGAAATAAACCATCTAATAACTATAAATTTATTTACTACAATAACAAATGCTAACTTTGATGATGCAGTATTCTATGCAAGAGTTAAAGAAACTTTAGCTACTAAAGAAGCTTTATTAGCTAAATTAGAAAACAAAGAAAATTTATCTGAAGCAGCATTATGGAATGCAACTTCAAATGAAGAAATAGATTCTGACATAGATAGATTATTAGATGAAAAATCAACTGAAGTAGGAGTATTAGCTACTAAAGATGAAGATGTAAGAAGTTTAAGGGAACTTATAATATATGGTTTAAAAGGTATGTCAGCGTACATGAAACATGCTAACGCTTTAGGATATGACAGCGAAGATATAAATGCATTTATGCAAGCAACGTTAGCTAAGACTTTAGATGATAGTTTATCTATAGATGAATTAATAGCTTTAACTTTAGAAACTGGTAAAGTAGGGGTAGATGGTATGGCACTACTTGATAACGCAAATACTGGAACTTATGGACACCCAGAAATAACTAAAGTTAATATAGGTGTTAGAAATAACCCAGGAATACTTGTATCAGGACATGACTTAAAGGATTTAGAATTATTACTAAAGCAAACTGAGGGAACTGGAGTAGATGTTTATACTCACTCTGAAATGTTACCAGCTCACTATTACCCAGCATTTAAGAAGTATTCTCATTTTGCAGGAAACTATGGAAATGCTTGGTGGAAACAAAAAGAAGAATTTGAAAGCTTCAATGGTCCAATATTAATGACTACAAACTGTATAGTACCACCAAAAGATAGTTACAAAGATAGAATATACACTACAGGAGCAGCTGGATTTGTAGGTGTTAAGCATATAAAAGGAATAAGCGAAGATAACAAAGATTTCTCAGAAATAATAGAACAGGCCAAAAAATGTGCTCCTCCAACTGAAATAGAAACTGGAGAAATAGTAGGTGGATTTGCTCATAATCAAGTATTTGCATTAGCAGATGCAGTAGTAGATGCAGTAAAAACAGGAGCTATAAAGAAATTCTTTGTAATGGCTGGATGTGATGGAAGGGCTAAGTCTAGAAATTACTACACTGATTTTGCAAAAGCCTTACCAAAAGATACAGTAATACTTACTGCAGGATGCGCAAAATATAAATATAACAAATTAAACTTAGGTGATATAAATGGAATACCTAGAGTGTTAGATGCAGGTCAATGTAATGACTCTTATTCATTAGCACTTATAGCATTAAAGTTAAAAGAAGTCTTTGAACTTAATGATATAAATGAATTACCAATAGCATTTAACATAGCTTGGTATGAGCAAAAGGCGGTAATAGTTTTATTATCATTACTATACCTAGGAGTAAAAAATATTCACTTAGGACCAACTTTACCAGCATTTTTATCACCAAATGTAGCTAAAGTTTTAGTAGAAAACTTTGGTATAGGTGGAATAACAAATGTTGAAGATGATTTAGCAATGTTCTTAGGATAATTCTAGATTATAAGGAGAATAATATGAATGCGATAGACATAATGAATGAAGAACACAAATATATTAAACGTATGCTTAAAGTAGTTAGAAGCGCATGCTTTAAGATTTTACAAAATGAAGATGTAAATTATGACGACTTTTATTTAATAATAGATTTTATAAAAAACTATGCAGATGCACATCACCATAAAAAAGAAGAAAAAATACTTTTTAATAAGATGGTTGAAAATTTAGGTGAGCTTGGAGAAAAAGTTATAAATCACGGTATGCTTGTAGAACATGATTATGGTAGACTTTATATTAGAAGCCTAGGTGAAGCATTAGAAAAGTTAAAAGCTGGAGATGAAGAAGCTAAGCTAGATGTAATTGCAAATGCAATATCATATACTCATTTATTAGAAAGACATATTGATAAAGAGGACAGAGTTATATATAAGTTTGCACAGAGAGAACTAAGTAAAGAAATTTTAGATATTGTAGATATAGAATGTATTGAATATGAAAATAATAATATTGATATAAAGCATAAAAATATATCTATATTAGAAAATTTAGAAAATAAATATATATAAGGAGACAATATTATGATAACAAAAGACAATACAATTGGAGAAATATTAGAAATAAATCCAAATGCAGCAGATATATTAATGGAATTTGGGATGGGATGTTTAGGTTGTCCATCAGCGACTATGGAAACTTTAGAGCAAGCTTGTTTTATACATGATCTTAAACTAGAAGAAGTTTTAGATAAATTAAATAGCAAATAGTATAAAAAAGATAATTTCTATTTTTAGAAATTATCTTTTTTTATATACATTATGTAAAATAATAACTAATTGATAAATATAAGTTTTCTTAAAAAAGAAAAATTTTGAAGGAACTTTTTTATATATTAGATAAAAATAATAATATAAATTTATGATATAATATGTAATTACGTATACAAAAATAAGGTGGTATAAAATGAACAATAATTTTGAAGACTTTAATTTAAATAAAGATATAATAAAATCACTTAATAACCTAAACTATAAGAAACCTTCGAGAGTTCAAAGTGAGGTTATACCAAATTTATTAAATAAAGAAAATGTAATAGTCAAATCCCAAACAGGAAGTGGTAAGACAGCTAGTTTTGCGATTCCCATTTGTGAAAGTATAGATATAAATGACAATAATGTACAAGCTTTAATAGTTGCTCCTACAAGAGAATTAGCACTTCAAATAAAAGAAGAAATATCATTAATAGGTAGACTTAAGAAAATTAGATGTAGTGCAATATTTGGAAAGCAACCTATAAAAGAACAGATTGCAGAATTGAAGCAAAGGGTACATATAGTAGTAGCTACTCCAGGCAGGATAATTGATCATATAGGTAGAGGAACTATTAAATTAGATAAGGTAAAGTTTTTTATTATAGATGAAGCTGATAAGATGTTAAACAAAGGATTTATAGAGGATATGGAAACTATATTAACTAAGCTTCCAAAAGAAAGTATAAAAGGACTTTTTTCTGCAACTATAGATGAAAATATAAGTATTATATGTAATAAATATATGAAAAATCCGGTTACTATAGAGATAAAAGATATTGAAAAAGAAATATTAAAGAAACAAATTATAGAAAAGTATATAAAAGTAGATAAAGAAAATAGATATGAAACTTTAAAGAAAATAATTTATAGTGAGTGTCCTAATTCCTTAATAATTTTTGCAAATACAAAGAATAATGTAATAGATTTATACAGCAAAATGAAAAAAGATAAATTTCTTGTTCAACAACTTCATGGAGACATGTCACAAGATAAAAGATTATTTATGATAAAAGATTTTAAAGAAAATAAGTTTAATATTTTAGTAAGTACAGATGTAGCGTCAAGAGGAATTCATATAGATAATATTTCATTAGTAATAAATTATGAGGTGCCTAGAGACAAAGAAAACTATGTTCATAGGATTGGTAGGACAGGAAGACAAAATAAATTTGGAAAAGCAATAACTTTAGTCAGCCAAAAAGAAGTAAAATATCTTGAAGAGATAGAATCTTACACAGGATTTAAGTTAAATGAAATAGAAAAAATAGATGCAGATAAGGTTATATCTGGTAAATTTAGACTTAAAGAAAATGAAAAGAATTTATTAAAGAGAAGAAAAGAGAAGAAAATAGAAAAAGAAGTAAATTCTGAGGTAACTAGAATTTACTTAAATGCAGGTAAGAAAAAGAAAATAAGAGTCATAGACATTGTAGGTACAATTAATAATTTAGAAGGAATTAATAATGAAGATATAGGTGTAGTTGAGGTACAAGATTTATGCTCATATGTAGATTTATTAAATAATAAAGGGAACAAATTTTTAAGAAAATACAGGGAAATAACTATAAAGAAAAAATTAGTTAAAGTTAGAAAAGACAATAAGAACTAAGTACACAGGAGGACGTAGATGCTTAATAAAGAACAGTTTTTGGCTATATATAAAATAAATGAGAATGAATTAGAAGAATTAAATATAGATTGGCATGATTTAGAAGATATATATCATGATTTTAATAAATATAGACAAAGCTATGAAACTCAAGCAGAGCTAATAGCAAACATATTAAGAGCACAACCAAAGGTACACTCTGTTAAGACTCGAGTTAAAGATGCAAGGCACTTAATAGAAAAAGTAATTAGAAAAACGCCTGAAAGAAGAGTAAAATATGGCGAAGATTTTAAATTTACAGTTGATAATTATAAAAATGAAATAACAGACTTATTAGGTATAAGAGTTATCCATATATTTAAAGAGGACTGGGAAGAAATACATGACTTCATAACTAGTATGTGGGATGTTATGGAGATTGTAGCTAATATAAGGGAAGGCGATAATACTAAAGAGTTTGAAGCTAAAGATATTGAGGTTTGCTCTAGATTATCAGGTTATAGATCAGTTCATTATCTAGTAGAGTCCTATCCAACAAACAAAAAGCTTATCGCAGAAGTTCAAGTAAGAACTATATTTGAAGAAGGTTATGGTGAAATTGATCATCAGCTAAGATACTCTCATGATAATATTCCTGAAATTTTAGGACAAAATTTAATGCTTTTAAACAGAATAGCAGGAAGTTCAGATGAGATGGCTTCTTTAATTAATGTACTTAGTAAGAGTTTTAAAGAAGTTGAGATAGAGTTTGAGGATAAGATAAGAGAAAAAGATAAGAAAATAATAGAACTAAAAGAGAAGCTAGTAAATAATAGTGATATAGCTAATGCAGAAAAAGAAAGTTTAATAAGAGATATTGATGAAATACTTAAAAAAGAGTAAAATAATGGGTGAATTGGAATATTCTAATTCACCCATTATTTTTGAAAGTTTTTATATATTAGAAAGGGAATTTATGCAAAATAATATAGATGTTGTAAAAAAAGCTATAAAAGGAAATAGAAGAGCGTATTATTCTTTGATTAGAGAGTATACACCTTACTTGTATAAGATTGCATTTCTTCATACTAAATATGAAGAAGATGCGAAAAGTATATTTGAAGAGACTATTTATAATAGCTTTAAAAATATACACAAGTTGAAGCATCCCGATAAATTTAAGATTTGGATAACTAGAATTCTTATAAATGAAATTGATTATTTTCTAGAGTCTACTGGTATGGTAGAAAGTGAAGTAGAAATTAAATCAAACACTAATAATATAGATTTATATAAGTCTATAGATATTTTAGAAACTAAGATAAAAAGTGTAATAATTTTAAGATATTACTGCGACTTTAAAGTAGAAGAAATAGGTGAAATTTTAGATTTAAATCAAAGTACAGTAAATACTTATGCTAGAAGAGGTTTTAAGGAAATGAAGGAGCTGTTAAAGGAGGAGTGCGTATGCTAGAAAAAATTGACTTTGACAGTATAGATATTGATAAAAGAACTAAAATTGAAATAGAAGAGGATATTAAATATTTTGATATTAACTTGAATAAAATAGATAGTATACAAATTCCTGACTTAAATAAAATATCAAAAAAAACTATTAAAAAAGTTACAAAAGAAAGATATGAATTTGATAAGGTATTAATAGGGAATGTTATGGTATTGTTCCTTTTAGTTGGAAATATGGCTTCAGTGTATAATCCAGCTTTAACTTACAAGGTTCCCATTTTGTATAAGTTCTTCATAAATATAAATGAATCTCTTAATATAGATTTTATAGCGAGTCTACTGAGTCTTGATAAGGTGATACCAAAGGTAGATATAAATGAATCAGGTAAGTTAGAAATAGTAGAATATCCTAACATAATAAAAGAAGAATTTGTAAAGACACCGAATAACTCAAAGGAAGCCCTAGACTTAATACACTCATTAGCAAATACTATTATTAAAGCACAGCATAAGTGGGGAAGTACAGAAATTACTCCTAAGACTATTGAAATTGCTTTAAAAGGTGTAGAGCTAATTGATGATGAATATCATAGACTTTACTTAAGAAATGGTCTAAAAAAATGGTCTGAAGGTGATTTTTCAAATGGAGTAGAGTTACATAATTATGTATGGGATAGATTAGATGGAAGTATAGGAATAGCAGAGGAATTAGATGAGTTGATGATAGATAAAATAATGAATGAACATTTTAAGAATAAAGTGAATGATAAAGTAGAAATGCCTCAATAGAACTGAGACATTTCTACTTTATGTTATATTTAAGTAAAATCGTTGACTAATTAGTTAAATTATTATATGGTAATTTCTTTATTAGTAAAGTAATATTAATAAATGTTGACATAAAAATTAATTTTTAAAAGGATATTAAATAATTAATAAAGAAATTATAGTACGATGCGAAGATAATATATAAATTTTTATATTAAATTTAATTAAGTCTAATAAAAAAGCATTATTGTAAATAATAACCTTCAATAATACTTTTTCTCAATAAAATTATAGTGAATGCATAAAATGATATTTAAGATTTAGAAATAGGGGGCAATTAATGAAAACTTTAGTTATAGGTAATGTTTATGTTGATGTTATAGTTAATGTAGATCAGTTGCCAAAGACGGGTGACGATATTGTATGTAAAAAACAGATTCTAACTGTAGGAGGATGTGCTTATAATGTAGCTACAGTATTAAGAAACTTTAATATAGATCATACATTAATATTTCCAGTAGGTAATGGTGTATATGGAAATATAATAGAAGCAGAAGTAAGAAAATGTGGATATGAAGCAAATATTAAAGTTGAATCTGGAGACAATGGATATTGCCTATGTTTAGTTGAGTCTACAGGTGAGAGGAGTTTCATTACTATAAAGGGTATAGAAACGGAATATAAGGAATCATGGTTTGATGAGATAGATATAGATGAATATAGTAATATTTATATATCTGGATATGAAATGGAAGGTCAAAGTGGTAGAGTTATATCTAATTGGCTAAGTAAAATAGAAAATAAAAATATATTCTTTGGTCCAGGACCTAGAATTAATGAAATAGATAAAGATATTTTAGAGAAGATATTAAGATTGAAACCTATTATTCATATTAATGAAGATGAGGCCTTAAAGTTTACGAATAAGAAAAGCATAGTAGAAGCTGCAAGAGCTATAAATAGAATTACACAAAATACTGTTTTTATAACATTAGGTAAAGATGGTGTTATGTGTGCTAGTAACTGTGAGTATAGATTCATTGATGGATTTGATACACAAGTAGTAAATTCAGTAGGTGCTGGAGACAGTCATATGGGAGCTATTATAGCAGGATACTCAATGGGATATACTCTTGGGGATTGTTGTTATTTTGCTAATAAAGTGGCTGCTAAGGTTGTAGGGATTGAAACGAGTAGATTAGAAGAAAAGTATTTTAATATAGAAGATTATAATATACATGAGTATATAAAAGTTGGAATATAACTATTATACTATTGGCTATAATTTAAATAAATGAAGTATATATTTATAGAATATTATTCAAATAATTATAATAAAAATTACAAAGTAGTTTATTTAAATTATAGAAAGGATATGTTATGACTAGTCTATATGATGAAAAATCAAAACATAGATATAAATACATAGTAGGTGTTTTATTAATATTGATATTTATGTCATTATACTTTATATTCTTTAGTGAAAGTGCTGGAGTATCTAAGGATGAAGTAAAGTCTATAATAAGTAAAATAGATGAAGGCTATGATGTTATAGTAACATCAGATAATTATGTTGTAGACGGTAAAACATACTATACTGTGCACTCTAACTTAAAAAATAATAATAGTGAATACAGTGATGAATTTATTATTGATACTAGAAAATATTATAGAGTAAATACAAGTTATGCTAAAGTTGGCAATGAAGAGATATGGGAAGTTAGGTACTGTGTTAGTAAAGAAAATAATGAAGTATATCTAGAGTTTAGAAATAATCCACAGAGACTTATAAAATATAATGATTATAATGATAATCTTAATTATGCTCTGAGCATAATTAAAAAAACTAATTACTCCCAATTTCCACATATAGATGTAACTATAGAAGGCGATATATATACAATACATTTATATGAAATTGTTAAAAATGATGAGGAGAGTCATACTGCTACTATTGGATGGTATACATTAAATATAAAAACAAGAGAAGTAAAAAATTTGATGAGTGATGAAATACTAAACTAAATATAGTAAAAGTACAGGGGATTTAGTTTAATATAAAGATTTTAGAAAGTAAAATTTATAGCAGTACTTTGAAGCCGAATTCTAAGGCTTTAAGGTCTGCTTTTTTATTTTTGAATTATATGAATAAATATATAGTTATTATATTATAATCGCAACTAAGATAAACATGAATTATTGCAAGGAATATGTTTTTATTAGATAATAAATATTATTATAGAATATAGGAAATATATAAATAATTTGAACAGGAGATAAATATATGGAAAAGTTATTTTATAAAGATCAATACATAAAAAAATTTACTGCTGATATAGTAGATATAAAAAAAGTAGATAATAAGTATCATGTAGCTTTAGATAAAACTGCATTCTTCCCAGGTGGAGGAGGTCAATTTTGTGACTTAGGAGAAATAGATGGTGAAAAAGTATTAGATGTATATGAAGAGAATAAAAGAATATATCATGTATTAGAAAAAAAATTAGAGAAAAACAGTATAGAAGGTAGTATAGATTGGGATAGAAGAGAAGATGGAATGCATCAGCACTTTGCTCAACATGTGATCTCAGGTTGCTTTTATACTAAGTATAAAGCAAATACCACAGGATTTCATTTAGGAAGAGATTTTAGTACAGTAGATATTCAAGGATATTTAGAAGAAGAGCAAATAAGAGAAATGGAAAGATTTGCAAATGAAGTGATTAGAAAAAATATACCTCTTACAATATTGACTCCAAATAGAGATGAGTTAGAAGATATATGGCTTAGAAGAGATTTACCAGATACTGATGAAGATATAAGAGTTGTTAGAATTGGTGAATTAGACACTAATGCCTGCTGCGGTATACATCCAAAATCTACAGGTGAACTTAGACTTATAAAGATAAAAAGGTGGGAAAAGAATAGACAATCTACAAGAATAGAATTTCTAGCAGGAAAAAGAGCTATAGATGATGTTTTAAGAAGAGATCTGTATTTAACTAAAATTTGTAGACATTTTAAATGTAAAGAAGAAGATTCTTTAAAATGCATAGAAAATTTAGAAGATAAGATTGAAGAATCTATTAAGTCAAAAAAAAGATTAGAGAATATAGTTTCAAATTATGAAATAAATGAAATGATTGAAAAAGCTATAAAAGTTGGAGACATCTTAGTGGTAAAAAAGATATTTGAAAATGAAGATATAAAATATGTAAGTAAAATTGCAAATAAAATTACTGAAAATAAAAATACAATAGCTTTAATAGCAGTAGAAAATAATGAAAGAGTAAATTTAGTTTTTTCAAGTTCAGAAAATCTAAATAAAATAAATATGAAAAGCTTGTTGGATGAAGCACTTAGCTTAGTAGAAGGAAGAGGTGGAGGAAATATCCACTTAGCCCAAGGAGCAGGAAAAAATAATGGAAATATTGAACTAGCTTTGGAATCAGCATTAACAAGTATCGAAAATATGATATAGGTATTTAAGGAGTATTTAAATGGGAGAGTTATATCTTATATTTGTTGGAACTATTATTGTAAATATAATGGCAGTAGCATTGCTGTTCGTAAAAAATGGAAAGTTTGTTAGTAATAATATGTTTATATATTTAATGGCAATATATACTTTTAGTTTAGGAGTAACTCAGTATACATCCGTACCAAGTAATTATATATTTGGAAAGCTTTTAGGTGTTTTATTTATAATTTTATCTGTTATGAGTATGATTTTTAAGAGAAAAAAATTTTTATTAAGTAGAATTTTATTATCTATATCATTAATAGCACCTATATATACTTTATTCTTGATGTAAGAAGAATAACTGGCTTATAATTGACGATATCTTATAAATATGATATTATAATCAACATGTAAATATAATGCTCTGGATATCACTGATAAACAGAGCATTTTTAAATTTAAGGAAAGTTTTATTTTAAAGAAATAATTTAATCTAGACTATAGAGGAAAGTGAGAATGGGCATGAAAAAAGAAATATTCAATGGAGCTAAACTGAAGGTAGCTAGAATATATAGAGGTAAAACAGTAGATCAACTTGCAAAAGAAGTTAATATAAATAAAAAAGATATAATAGCATTTGAAGAAAATAAATATAAACCAACTCCTGAAAATACAATGAAGTTATCAAATAATCTTCAATTTCCAAGAGAGTATTTCTTCAAAAATGAAAATATAAAAGTGACAGTAGAAGGGAGTCATTTTAACCCTCAATCTACAATACCTAGAAATGAAGAAATATCTTATAGAGAAAAATTAATAATGACTCATAAGATATATACTTTTATGCAGGGGTATATCAAGTTCCCGAAACTTAACTTACCAGGTAATTTAAATAGAAATGATGATATAGAAGAGATGGCTACTAAGACTAGACGATACTGGGGCTTAGGTGATGGAGCTATCGGAAATATGGTAAGTTTATTAGAAGGTAATGGGATACTTTTATCTGGAATTAATATAGATAGAAAAGGTGCATCACCATATACGCAAAAACAAAGTTTAAATAAAGAATCTCTATATGTAATAGCATTAGGTAATGATAAAAAATCAGCTACTATAAGAAATTACGATTTAGCATATGAGTTAGCGTATATAATATATAATGAGTTAAATATACCATCAAAAAAATTTAATGCAGATGAATTTGCTTGTGCATTTTTATTACCGAAAGATGCATTTTTAGAAGATTTAAGCAATCCAAATGAATTAGATTTTTATATAGAAATGAAAACAAAGTGGTTAGTTCCTATATCAATTATGATATTTAGAGCATACACTTTAGGAGCAATAAATTATAAGAAATATAACTTCTTAATGAATGAGATGAATAAAAAAGGATGGCTTAAGAAAGAGCCTTTAGACGATAATATAAAAGGTGTTAGTCCTCAAGCATTAAAAACTGCTGTTGAATTATTGTTTGAAAATAATATAATGAGCAAAAATACATTAATGGACAACTTAGCTAATTTTGGTATAAATATGAATCCAGAAGATATAGAAATATTAATAGGATTAAAAGAAGGAACATTAGGAGCTAAGGTAAATCAAGGGAAAAATAATAATAAAAATAATGTAAAAATTGTAGATTTTAAAAATAAAAAGAGAAGATAAAAATAAAATTAGGGCGGTAATAATTTTTATATTATTACTGCCCTAATTTTGTACAATTATATTTGCGCCCTCTTTGAGTTGAAAAATATATAGGTATTTACATATAAAATATGATTACATTGAAATAATAACTTTATAAAGAATGCCAAGGAGTGAAAATTGAAATATGATTAAAGTATCAAAACGAGGATTTTGTGAGGATGACAAAAGATGGTTTTCAAATAAAGAAATTATAAGGTTAAAAAAGGCACAGGAAGAAATTAGATATCTTATAGATAGAGATTATAAAATGGCATCTGTAGTAACATTTGTAGGAGATAGATATCAGTTTTCTATAAGATAAAGAGATGCATTAAAGAGAGCTACTTCTACTAGTGAGAAGGTTGTATACAGGAAAAATAAAATTTTAAGTATAGATAAAATAAAAGAGGGACCTATATATATAGATGGATTCAATTTGATAATAACTATTGAAGTAGCTTTATCTAAAGGAACTTTGATTTTTTGTGATGATGATAATATTAGAGATATAGCAGGATTAAGAGGAACTTATAAAATTATTGATAAAACTGATATAGCATTAGATATAATAGGTCAGTTTTTAGAAAATGCGAAAGCAAAAGAAGTAATAATATATCTTGATTCTCCTGTATCAAATTCGGGTAAATTAAAAAGTAAAATAATGAATCACGCAAAAAAGTGGAACCTTAATATACATGTCGAACTTGTAAACAATGCAGATATAATATTAGAAAAATCAGATAGAGTAGTTAGTAGTGATTCTGTAATAATCGATAAGTGTATAAGTTACTTTAATTTGAATAAGAGTATAATAAATCAATATATAAAATCAGCAGAACTTATTGACTTAAGTGAAACTTAAAATAATATTTTAAGAAAAGGAATGGTTAGGTATGAAGTATACATTAAATGAATATATAAGTAAAATAAAATCATTGCCAATTAAAAATAAATATACAAAGGAAGAAATTTTAACACAAGATTTTCTTATAGATAAAGATAATAGATTGGAAATTTATTATGCTCCTCATAATGAATATATAAACTCTAAGGCAAAAATATTTATTATAGGAATAACACCTGGATTTCAACAGATGAGTACAGCTATGGCTACAGCAAGAGAAGGTATTGAAAATGGTAAAAGTATAGAAGACATAAAATATGATTGTAAAGTAGCGGGACGATTTAGCGGAATTTTAAGAAAAAATATAATAAGTATGTTAGATGAAATAAATCTCAATAAAAGTCTAAACATAAATAGTTGTGATGAATTATTTAAAGAAAAAGATTACTTACTTCACACTACATCACTGATACCATATCCAGTGTTTTTTAAAGGGAATAACTATACAGGACATAGTCCTAAATTAATGAAAAGTGAATTTTTAATGAAATATGTGTATGAAAATTTGATAGAAAACATTGAAAAATTAGGTGATGTTCTTATTATTCCTCTAGGTAAAGCAGTAGAAGAAGTATTAGATGATTTGGTTAATAAAAATATCATAGAAAAAGATCAAATACTACGAGGATTTCCACATCCATCAGGAGCAAATGCTCATAGATTAACACAGCTAAGAGACAACAAAGAAAATATGATAAAAATCATAGAAAGTTATATAAAATAATTCATGGAAAGTCTGAATTATTGCTAGACAAAAATAGCTATAATCGAAGGTGTGAAAAATATATACTAGCGGATATTTGTAACATCTTTTGTTGTATTTTACTTTTCATACTGAGAAGATAGCTATTTTTAGCATAAAGTAAACTTATTTCATGCAAAGAAAGAAGTTGAATATCCTTACACTTTTTAAAAATTCATAAATTACGAAAGTAAATAAAGCAGATATTAAAACTATATTTTTAAATAAACCATCAAAAAACCACGATAGAATATTTAAATTCTCTCCTCTTAAACTTAGGGTATAAATAACACCACTTAAACCAGCAAAAACAAAAGTAGATAAAAATTTAAACCTGTGTTCTTTTATTTTATCAATAAATGCATGATCTTGATAAATTATATATCCTAATATAAATATTGTTAAACATCCGATAATACTTTTACCAATTATTGAAGGAAATATGTCCGATGTAAATCCTAATAATAAGAGTATAGGAATACTAAATCTGCTTAGTAAGGCATTTTTTATTAAAGGTAGTAAATTTTCTCCAATTCTGGATTTAAAAATTTTAGAGATTATAAATCCTCCTACTATAGATACAACAAATAAATAAGCTATAAACCATAAATGAGCAGGAGTAAATCCACCATCAAATCCTGTAAAATCTCTGGCATTAGTAAAGAAAAATTTTAAATGCTCAAAATAATTTAAGTTTGATTCTTCTCTACATAGTCTAGCTGTATGTTTGAGGTGGAACTATAACTATAATTCCAAATATTATAGGAATTAATAATCTTTTAGGCTCATTTTTTCTAAAGAAAGTGTGTAGAAGCACCTGTAAGGAAAAATAACATTGGCATATACCAAACAAATAATAATATAAATATATTAGAAAAAATATTGGTTTGCTTAGATACTATATAAAAATCACCGAATTGGCAAAAATAGCCGATGAATGATAAATAAAAAGCAACAATATGCTGATATTTCTAATCCAATCTATTTCATATCTCCTTATAAAACTTCCTACAAAATAATAAGCAGTAAAAAAACATCTAAATTTATTTTAACATAGAATTAAATCTAAAAGAAAATATTTTCCTAAAGGTTAATTATAAAACCAAAGGCAATGAATTCTATTATTAGTATACTCTTCATCCAAATGGGATATTTTAAAAATATAATACAATTTCTAGTAACGTAAGGAGTGTAAGTTATGGCAGATAAAAGTCCTATAATGATACAAAGTGCACGAGGATCTGTGTTTTCTGTTTTTAGTGATGAAGAATTAAAAGAAATAACAACAGATAGCAAAAGAAAGGTAGCAGTTTCGGGGAAGATAAATAATCCAGGTATTATTGACGTTCCAGAGGGTGCTACTTTACAAGATATAATAGATTTATGTGGTGGTATATTAAATAAAAGTGGATTTAAAGCAGCACAGCTTGGAATTCCTTTTGGTGGTTTTTTAAGTAAAGAAAGTTTAAATAAAGAGTTGGACTTTAAATTATTTGATAAAAATACAACTAGAACAATAATAATTTTATCTGAAGAAGACTGTATAATACAATATGCAAGATATTACATAGATTATTTATTAGGGAAAATGCAAGATGGTAGCTATGAAAAATATAAAGCAGTTGAAAATGAAATAAAAAGAATGTGGAGAATATTAGATAGAATAAGTAAAGGTCGTTCTAATATGAGAGATATTTATCTTTTAAGAACATTAGCATCATCTGTAAAAGAGGAATTAAAGCAAAAATATAATATAATGGAAGAAATAATAGATAAGTTTTACCATGAGATAGAAGAGCATATAGAAGAGAACAAATGCTATACATCTCAATGTAATCACCTTATAAAGTTAACTATTACACATAGGTGCATAGGATGTGGAGCATGTAAAAGAGCATGTCCAGTTAGTTGTATTGATGGTGAGTTAAGAAATCAGCATTATATAGATTATAATAGATGTACTCATTGTGGTAAGTGTATATCTGTTTGTCCAGTAGATGCAATAACAGCAGGAGACAATACATTTAAATTTTTAAGAGACTTATCAACTCCTAATAAACTAGTAATCACTCAAATGGCACCAGCAATAAGAGTTACAATAGGAGAAGCTTTTGGATTTGAACCGGGTGATAATGTTGAAAATAAACTTGCAGCAGGGCTAAGAAAATTAGGAGTAGATTATGTTTTTGATACTACATGGGCTGCGGATTTAACCATAATGGAGGAAGCAGCAGAACTTCAAGATAGGCTTGAAAGATATTTTGCAGGAGATAAAAGTGTAAAATTACCAATGCTTACATCTTGTTGCCCGGCATGGGTTAAGTTTATTGAACAAAATTATGGAGATATGTTAGATGTTCCGTCATCAGCTAAATCACCTATGCAGATGTTTGCAACTGTTGCGAAAGATATATGGGCAAAGGAACATGGAATGACTAGAGATGATGTTACTTCAGTGGCAATTATGCCATGCATAGCAAAAAAATACGAAGCTTCAAGACCTGAATTTTCTAGGGGGATGAATTATGATGTTGATTATGTTATAACAACAAGAGAACTTATTAAAATATTTAGAGATTCTGGAATTGATTTAAAAGAAATAGAACCAGAGGAAATAGACCAAATAATGGGGGAATATACAGGTGCAGGAGTTATATTTGGTAGAACAGGTGGAGTTATAGAAGCTGCACTTAGAACTGCACTTGAAAATATGACAGGAGAAAGAATTGATAATATTGAGTTTCATTCATTAAGAGGATGGGATGGATTTAGAGCTTGTGAAGTTGAAGTTGGAGATATAAAACTTCGTATCGGTGTTGCTCATGGATTGGAAGAAGCAGGAAAAATGCTTGATAAGATTAGAGCAGGAGAAGAATTTTTCCATGCTATAGAAATAATGGCTTGTATTGGAGGATGTATAGGTGGCGGTGGTCAACCTAAGGTAAGAAAAAATAAAGAAGAAGTACTAAGAAAAAGAGGTGATGGTTTAAATAATATAGATAGAACTAAGGCTCTTAGAGTATCTAAAGAAAATCCAGCTGTACAAGCAATATATGATAAATATTTAGATCATCCAATGAGCAATAAGGCTCATGAATTACTTCATACTAAATACTTTGTAAGACCTAAAAGAGGGCATGACCATATAAGAGATGATGATATGTAACATATAAAAGTATAACCCAAGGTATTAAATCAAGATTTACATATATACCTTGGGTTATTTAAGTTATAAATTATCAACTGTAATAAATGATTTTTCTATAATATCAACAATTTCCTTAGGATAATCTACTACATATTTTGGACTATAACTTTCTAATTCTTCACGAGACCTAAATCCCCAAGTAACACCAATAGTATCCATATTAGCACCAATTCCAGTTTTCATATCAGTATTAGTATCACCTATGTATAAGCAATCTTTAGGAAGTACATTTAGTTTTTTAGTAATGATAATAGCACCATCAGGGGAAGGCTTTCTTTTTATATTATCTCTTTCACCTGAAATATAGTCGAAATATTCACTTCCAAATATACCTTCTACATTTTCAATAGTCCTTTCATGAGGTTTATTAGATAAAACAGAAATTTTTATATTATTATTTTTTAAGTAATTTAATAGATCTTTTATCCCATCATAAGCTTTTACATTATACATACAGTGTATTTTAAAGTAATCTGTATAAGTTGAAAGAGCATCCTCGTAGTTTTTTAAATCACAATCTCCGCAGTGAATTAAAGCTCTTTCAACTAACTTCTTATACCCATCACCAACAAATACTTTACAGTTTTCTTCATCAATAGGTCCTAAATTATACTTTGATAAGGTCAAGTTTATAGTATGGTTAATAGCCTTAATTGAATCCACTAATGTACCGTCTAAATCAAAAATACAGCATTTATACATTTTATTCCCCTCCAAATTATTAGTATATAAGATAGATTATATAGTTCTAGTGTTGCATCTAGTTAATATTTGCAACTTGATTTTTACAAAATTTATATAATGAAAAAAATAACCTTCTTTGGTTAAATGGAAGTAACGACAAATCCATCCAA
>CABIVQ010000034.1 GCA_902362365.1 Clostridiaceae bacterium
GGTAAGTGCGTCTAAAAATAAAATGGAAAAAATTTCAACCCTCATAATAATTGAGCGTTAGCTCTAAAATCATGAGGGTCATTTTGTAAAGTATTAAATTTTACATTAATGCAACACTAGAACCATTTAGGTGGCTTTTTTATTTGAAAATTTATTAAGTACTTATTTATTTTATACCATTTAAAGAATAGTATTTTTATATGGAATTTATCACATACTAAATTAGAATTATATGTTTCATAAAAGGATGTGAATATATGAGGCATAGGAAAAAAGAAAATATTAATGATAAAAATCCAACTTATATAAGTATGAAAAGTCTAGATGAGCTAATAAATGAAATGTATATCTCTGATAATCCAAAAGAAGATTTAGGTCTAATAAAGAGATATTTAGAAAGGCTGATGTTAATTATTGAAAGAAGTAGAATTAGAGAGTATATGATGCTGACAGATAGCAAAAGAAGGCTTTTTCTTATAAACTTTGTTGCAGGCTTAGGTAAAGGATTTGGGCAAGCAATAGGATTTACTGTTCTTGCAGCAGTGGTTTTTTATATACTTACAAGTTGGATAGATTTACCTATAATAGGCGCTTATATAGCTAAATTATTAGATGTGGTACAGAATTATAGAAATCAATAGAGGTGATAATATGAACGTAAATAAGTATAAGAAAGAATTATTAAAAGAAAAAGATAACTTAACTCATTTAATATCTAGTATGCAAGATAATACTTTATTTGGAAATACGACAGATCATACTAGTGAAAGATATAGTTCTGGTGAATTATCAGCTTATGATACTCATCCAGGCGACTTTGCAACTGAAGAATATATGCAAGATATGCAAAATAGTTTAACAACTCATGAAAAGGGTAAATTATATCAGATTAATAAGGCCTTAGATAAAATAGAAAATGGAAGCTATGGAATTTGTGAGATTTGTAAAAAAGATATAGAATTAGATAGATTAGATTTATTACCTGAAACAGATCTTTGTTCTAGTTGTGCTAAAGAGCATGATAACACTCCATCAGATACAGAGCATCTAGATTTAAACTTTGTAAATCCAGGATGCGATTTTTATTCGGAATATATAACAAATTTGACTGATTTAAATAAAAATGGACTATACGATGACAATGAATAATTAAAGCAGAAGAGAAGAGGTCTAAAATATGAAAAAAATAATACTTATTTTAGGAGTTCTATTAATAGTAACAGTAGGATATTCTATAAATAGTAAGACAATAAAGGATAAAGAAATAGGTACTTTTAATTATTCAAGCAATGATATAATGAGAGATTATGAAGACATAATAATAAAAAGAGGTAATGATAATCAAAAGGTAGTTGCTTTAACCTTTGATGATGGACCTGATGAAGTTTATACTCCACAAGTTCTAGATATATTAAAAAAATATGATGTGAAAGCTACATTTTTTTTAGTTGGTGAGAATATTGAGCGTAATGCGGATATAGTTGCAAGAGAAGTTAAGGAAGGTCATGAAATAGGTAATCATACTTACACTCATATAAATGTAGCTAAGAATGGATATAATGAAATATACAATGAAATAATAAAGACACAAGAACTTATAAAAAAAATAACTGGAGAAGAACCAAAATTATTTAGGCCACCATATAGGGCGATAAGTAAGAATATGTGTGATATTATAAAAAATAAAAATATGAATATTATATTGTGGTCTAATTTAGATCCAAGGGACTGGTCAAATCCAGGAGTTTATTATATTGTAAATACAATAGATACAAAGGTAGAGAATGGTAATATAATATTATTACATGATTATAACAAAGTAAGATGCTCAAAATCTCAAACAGTACAAGCTTTAGATAGTATCATACCAAAGCTTAAAGAAAAAGGGTACAAATTCGTGACAGTATCACAATTAATAAATTATTTAGATAAAAAAGAACATGAAACTCAAAACTAGGCTTCCATTTAGGAAGCTTTTTTATGTATAATTATATTTATAATATTCTTAGGAGGAAAAGATATTGATTTATGAATTGATAATAGCGATATTAATAGGTTTAGACCAACTCTCTAAATATTGGGTATTGAATTATTTACAGGAAATAGGAAGTATACCTGTTATACAAAATGTATTTCATCTTACATATGTAGAAAATAGAGGAGCAGCATTTGGTATGTTCCAAAACAATCAAATGATATTTGTAGTAGTTGCAATAGTAGCTTCAATATTTGGGTTATACTATTTGCATACAAAAAAGATGCATTCAATAGGTAAAGTTGGAATTATGCTTATAATTTCTGGAGCAATTGGAAATCTAATAGATAGAGTAAGATTAGGATTTGTGGTTGATTATTTTGATTTTAGAATAATATGGGAATATGTATTTAATGTAGCTGATGTATTTGTAGTAGTCGGAACAGCAATGTTATGCATATATATATTATTTTTTGAAGGTAAAGAGCAGGTGAAGTAATGGACGAAATAAGAGAATTTTTAGTTGGAGAAGAAGAAGAAGGCGATAGATTAGATGTTTACTTATCAGAACAATTAGGTGACATGTCTAGGAGCTATATTCAAAAAATTATAAAAGATAAAAAAGTTGAAGTTAATAATAAGATAGAAAAAGCAAAGTATTTAGTAAAAGAAGAAGATAAAGTTAAGATAGAAATACCAGCACCAAAATTATTAGAGGTTATAGCTCAAGATATTCCCATAGATATTGTATATGAAGATAATGATGTATTAATAGTAAATAAACCACAGGATATGGTCGTTCACCCAGCTCCTGGTAACTATGATAATACATTGGTTAATGCTATTTTATATCACTGTAAAGATAAGCTATCATCAATAAATGGAATTATTAGACCTGGAATAGTTCACAGAATAGATAAGGATACCTCGGGGCTTTTAATGATTGCGAAAAATAATAACGCTCACAATAGTTTAGCAGAACAGTTAAAAGATCACTCTATAACTAGAGAATATGAATTTATATGTCATGGTGTAGTGAAAGATGATAAGATAACAGTTAATAAGCCTATAGGAAGAAATCCAAAGGATAGACTAAAGATGGCAGTTGTTAAAGAGGGAAAGCATGCAGTAACTCATTTTGAAGTCGTAGAAAGGTTTGAAAATTTTACACATATGAGAGCTAGATTAGAAACTGGAAGAACTCACCAAATTAGAGTACATGCACTTTCTATAAATCATCCACTTTTAGGAGATCCTATATATGGACCTAAAAATACTAAGTTTAAATTGAATGGACAAACTCTACATGCAAAGAAATTAGGTTTTATACATCCTACTACTAATAAGTATATAGAATTTGATTCAGAACTTCCTGAGTACTTTAAAGAAATAATAAAAAAATTGAAATAGCTTTAATTAATGAGGATTAAAATGTAAATACAATTAAAATCTTGTAAAAATTAAAGATATCATATATAATGATGATAATAAGTTAATAATACTAAAATTAATACCTTTAATTGATACAGAGATATCATAAGGCAGTTTAAAAGCATGTATTACTTAGTTATTTTGTAATATACAGCTTCTTGTCTTATGATGAGAAGCTTTTTTATGTTTAGATATTATTAAATACTAAGTAGTTAGCCTAGGAGGATAATGTATGAAAGAAAAAGCAACTTTAATGGATGATAAAGCTATAGTTAGAGCAATAACAAGAATAAGTCATGAAATAATAGAAAAAAACAAAGGTATAGAAGACGTAGTTTTAGTAGGTATAAAGACTAGAGGAGTACCTATAGCTAATAGAATATCTAAAAAAATAGAAATTATAGAAGGTAAGCCAGTAAACACTGGAGAGGTAGATATAACTTTATACAGAGACGATTTAAAAACTGTAGATGTTGATCCAGTAGTTAACGGTTCAAATATAGATTTTGACATAAATGATAAAATAGTTGTATTAGTAGATGATGTGTTATACACAGGAAGAACAGTAAGAGCAGCATTAGATGCAATTATGGATGTAGGAAGACCAAAATCAATACAGCTTGCAGTATTAGTAGATAGAGGTCATAGAGAATTACCAGTAAGAGCAGATTATGTTGGAAAGAATGTACCAACATCTAAATCTGAGATTATATCAGTAAAATTGATGGAAACTGATGAAGAAGACTCAGTAACTATTAGAGAATAGAAGCATAAAAGTATATAGAAGGTTTAGATTACCTTTTAATTCAGTACAGAGAGACTGAAAAAGGGAGAATATTTCTCCCTATTAAAATTCGGGAGGTTTTTTTATGAAAAAATTAATCATGTCATTTCAACACTTATTGGCAATGTTCGGGGCTACAGTTTTAGTTCCAATATTAACAGGGTTTGACCCAGCAGTAGCAATATTTTCTGCAGGTGTAGGAACTTTAATATTCCACTTTTGTACAGAAGGTAAGGTACCAGTATTTTTAGGTTCAAGTTTTGCATTTATACCAGTAATAATAGCAGCTAAAGAAACTCATGGAGGGGATTTGGCTTATGCACAAGGCGGTATAATGGTAGCTGGATTAGTATATGTAATAATGTCTTTATTAGTAAAAGTAGTTGGTGTAGAGAGGATTAAAAAATATTTCCCTGCACAAGTTACAGGAGCTATGATTGCAGTAATTGGGTTAAATTTAATACCAACAGCTTTTGATATGGCTTCAAATAATTTTATGATAGCTGCAATAACTTTAGGAATAGCTATAGCTATTAATTTATTTGGTAAAGGATTTATAAAACAAATAGGAATCTTAATAGCTGTGGTTGTAGGATATATTATATGCAGATTTATGGGATTAGTTGATACATCAACTATGGCAAGTGCAAGCTTATTTGCAGTACCAAACTTTACATTACCTAAGTTTAGTTTAGAAGCAATAGTTATAATTGCACCGGTGGTTTTAGCAGTGTTCATGGAACATATAGGTGATATGACTACAAATGGAGCAGTTGTAGGAAAGAACTTTATTGAAAATCCAGGACTAAATAAAACTTTACTAGGTGATGGTATAGCAACAATGGTAGCAGGATTCTTAGGTGGACCAGCAAATACAACTTACGGAGAAAATACTGCAGTGTTAGCAATAACTAAAAATTATGATCCGGCAAATTTAAGACGTACAGCAGTACTTGCAATATTACTTGCTTGTGTAGGCAAATTTGGAGGATTCCTTCAAAGTATACCTCAAGCAGTTATGGGTGGTATAAGTTTAATGTTATTCTCAATGATAACTTTTGTAGGACTAAAAACTATAAAAGATAGCTCTTGTGTGGAAAATAAAAATAACATTATAATAATTGTTACAATACTAGCAATAGGTCTTGGGACTACTTACTTAGAAAAGCAAGGAATATCAATAGGTATACCTGTGACAGAAAGTGTTAAAATAACAGGATTAAGTTTAGCGGCAATAATAGGAATAGTATTAAATAGATTATTAAATAATGATCAATTTAAGAATGAGGAAAAAAAATCAGTTAAAATTGGAAAAACTGTTCACAATTAATAAAAAAATCACTGACTAGCAATTAATAAAATAATGCAAAAGTCAGTGATTTTTTTATATAGCTATAAATGAAGGTAAGTAATGTAAAATTAATAGTTGTATAATAATGATTATTGGAATTCCAATTGTGAATTTTGGATGTTTTGTTTTATGTCTAAATAAATTCATTCCTAATAAAGAGCCGATACTTCCCCCAACTATTGATACTAATAATAGTTTTGATTCACTTATTCGCCATTGATTTCTTATAGCTTTTGATTTATCTATGTACATTAGACATAGACCTATAAAATTAATAAGTAAAATATAATATAAAAACAAATTATTCATGCAAATTCTCCTTGAAACATAGGCATAATTAAATTAATGTATTATGTATTTATCATATAGTATGATTATAATGTAAAGAAACAAAGTTTAATACTAATAATTTCATTAAATAAATAGATTTTATATGCTAATTAAAAGGTAATGTATAACGAGGTATTGTAAAATAAAAGAATGAATAAGATAACTGAATCTATAAAAAGAAAATGGCTACTTTAAATTATTTAAAATAGCCATTTTCTTTTTATATCTATTTATCTATTATTATGTATTAATAATAAATAAGCGCTTCCAGCTAACATAGCATTATCTCCATCTATTCTTCCAACTAAAGAATTATCAGTAGGATGATTATGAATATATCCATTATTATCAACTCTACCGATAGGAGAATTTTCTAAATGATGATTATGTACAAATCCGTTATCATCAACTCTGCCAACAGGAGAATTATCAGTAGGATGATTATGTACAATTTTATTATCATCAATTCTACCAATAGGACATTCATGATAAAGATGGTTATGAATTACACCATTAGAATCCAATCTTGCTACTCCCATGCTATTATAAGGAAAATTTACTATATTACTTGCCATGATATTTACACCAACCCTCTATATAATATAAATTAAATAAAAACAAATAAAATAAGAAAACGAATTCCCTTTTACAATATATTAAATTGGATATTGAAATATGAACACCTTCAAGGATAATGTAAGAATATTGAATACATCTAAATACAAAATACATAATCCAAATAACTGATTTAGAAAACTATAAAAAGTATTGACAAAGTATGGATTACAAGTGTAAGATTTAAACAACTTACAAATGTAATCCGATGGAGGTGTTTTATTTTGAAGGATATACCACAGATATCAGAAAGTGAATTAGAAGTAATGAAAGTGCTTTGGAATATAAAGAGAGGTACGAGTTCTCAAATAGTAGACATACTAAGTAAAAGTACTGACTGGAAACCTAAGACTATACAAACATTAATTACAAGATTAGTATCAAAAGATGCAATAGAAGTAGATAAAAGCAATAAGAAATCTTATGTATATTATCCAAAACTAAATGAAGATGAGTATAAAAATTCGGCAAGTACTTCATTTTTAGAGAAACTATATAATGGCTCTATTAATATGATGATAGCTAGTTTTATAAAGAATAAAAAAATGTCTAAGGATGATATTGAAGAACTTAAAAGTTTATTAGATGAATAAAAAATAGGAGGAGTAGAGTGGAAAAATTATGGGATTTAGTTTTACAGGCGTCTGTATATGGAAGTATAGTGGGAATTGTAATTCTTATAGTAAAGACTCTTCTAAAAGATAAAATAAGTGGAAAATGGACATATCTTTTATGGATGATATTAATAATAAAATTGATAGTTCCATTTGGTCCACAAAGTAGCATAAGTTTATTTAATAAGATTCCATCTAATATAACCAATAATGCCATAGTAGATAGTAGTGTAATTATTAATAGCGACTTAAACAGTAATAATAACTATGAACAAGAAAATAATGAGTATATAGCAAGTAATACAGATGAAAAAGAAAATAAAGTGTTATCTATTAATAATAATGGAAGTATTGATGAAAATAAAAGTATAAGTAATTTATATAAATTTATAAACGTATTACCATTGGTATGGATGGCGGGTTTTATTACAACTTTATTTATATCAATTTTTATATTCTTTACACTAAACAAACAAGTTAAAATAAAGAAAAAATAGAAGATGAAAATATAAAATTTATTTTAGAAAAAAGTAAAAACATAATGAAGATAAAGATGAATATAAATTTAGTTGTTAATGATGATATTAGGACACCTGCACTTTGTAGGCTAATAAATCCTACGATATTATTTCCAAATGCAATGTTAGATTTAGAAGATGATGAAATTAAATATATATTATTACATGAACTTTCTCATTATAAAAGGAAGGATATTTTAGTTAATTATTTACTTGTATTATTCCAATGTGTACACTGGTTCAATCCATTTATATGGTTTTTCTTTAAAAAAATTAGAGAAGATATGGAACTAGCTACGGATGAAATGGTGGTTTCTAAGTTAAATGAAGATGAGTACAAAAATTATGCAAGAACTATTATAACAATCATTGAGAGGGTAAGTATAGTACCTAAAAATATAGGAGTATTAGGGATGGCTGATGATAAAAAAATTCTTAAGAAAAGAATTGAAATGATAAAAAATTCTAGTATATTTAAAAATAAAAAGAAGTTAATAAGTATTATAGGAATTAGTTGTGTGTTAATCTTAGGTAGAATTCTTTTAACAAGTAAGAATAGTCTTGCAGATGATAGAGTAAAAGGTAATTTTGAAAATTTAATTCAATATAAAAACTCATATGTAGGAGATAACAGTAACACTAATAATCTTATACAGAGTATAGGCTTTGGGAGTTTTAAAGAAAGAATAGAGTTATCAACTAGTGAAGAACCTTATGCTGTTAAAGTTTATTATAATTTAAATAACATAAATACAAATAAGGATGATATTAAAAATGAATTATTTATAAATTCTATTATTATATTTTCGCTAATAGAAAATGTAGATGAGTTACATTATTACATATTAGATGAACCCTATAGTGATAATTTAAAGGTAAAATACGAATTTACATTTACTAGAGGTGATATAGAGAATAGACTAGATTTAGAAAATATAAGCTATTACAGTTCAGATGAAGAAAAATTCAATGCTTTACTACAAAAGATATCTAAATATAGAAAAATAAGTTCTAGTTTAGATGAAGCTATATCAAATGCTGTGAAAGATTCTATATATGAAGACTATTATTTAGGAGAACTAGACACGGAAGCGCATGTGATTTTAGGAAAAAAAGAAATTGGAAATAAATTAGATGTATATACAATAGTTAATTATGGAAGCTTTCAATTTGAAAATGATGTATTTACACTTGTAAGTGGTGCATGGGGGCTTCCTATGGTCCTTACATTTGAAAAAGATGAAAATAATAATTACTATTTTATAGACTATAAAGAAGCTGTGGATGGGGGAATGTATGTAGATTCTATAAAAGAAATGTTTCCGACTTATTTAATTCCTAAGGTAATGAATAGTGACAAGTATGCAGAAAAACTAAGTGAAGAGCAAAGATTACAAGCAAAAAAATATTTAGACAGTATAAATAGAAATACAGATATAAATATAGACTATGTTTTTGACTCAAAGTATGAAAAAGAGTACCTAGATACGTATATAAGTGAAGAGGCTCAAGATAAATTATTTTCGGTTGTAGAGTTATATGATTATCCAACCTGGATAGGTAGAAATGAAAAACTTATAGATGGCGTAAGATATGTATATGAGACTAATATTGAAACAGATAGTGATGGATATAAGGTTGTCGTATATAGGAAGATGGATGAAAGTAAAACTGTAGTTGAAGAGCATCAATATAAAATTTATGATAATGATATAAAAGAAGTTAAACACTATGTGAAATAATTTGGAAATAAAAATGGTAAACAATTATTAACTAAATGATTGTTTACCATTTTCTATTAATTATCTTTATTTTTTAATGATGCAACCATTTCCTCTGTAGGAGTTACATACATAGTACTATTAGTTTCATAAATAACCATACCAGGTTTAGAACCACTAGGTTTTTTTACATGCTTTTTCTTAGTATAATCTACAGGAACTTGTGCAGACATTTTTGATTTACTAAAGTAAGCTGCTAGCATTGCACCTTCATAAATCGTTTGTTCTGAAACTTCTTTACCAGCACATTTAATTATAACGTGGGAACCTGGAATATTTTTAGTATGCATCCAAATATCATCTGGATCCGCGATTCTAAGTGTTAGGTGGTCATTTTGTTTATTATTTTTGCCAACAAGAATTTTCACTCCATCAGAAGACATAAATTCATGTGGTGAAGTTGTAAGTTTAGCAATTTCTTTTTTAGATTTAAGTTTACCTGAAGCTTTTGAATATCCAAGAGATATAAGCTCATCTTTTATATCTTGTAGCTCAGCTAAATTCTCACAGTTTTCAATGTTTAAAAGTATATTTTCTAAATAATCTATTTCTTCTTTATTAATAGACATTTGAGATGTTATTTCTTTCTTAGCTGTCTTTAATTTATTATACTTTTTAAAATACCTTTGAGAATTTTCAGAAGGTGTTAAGTTTTTTTTAAGAGAAATAGAAATATTCTCATAGTTAGGGTCATAGAAATTTTGAACTTCTATACTTTCCATTCCTTTTTGAATCATATAAATATAAGCTGTAAGAAGTTCACCTTTTACTTTATATATATCTGCATTTTCAGCTTCTTTTAATTCTTCTTCTTGCTTTTCTTGTTTATGATAAAGTCGTTCAAGTTTTATTGAAATACTTTTCTTTAAATCAGAAGCACGTTGGTGAATTCTATCTTTTATGTCTTTGGTTTTATAGTAATCTTCTAATATAGTAGACATACTATCTTTAATTATAAATTTAAATTCATTGTAAAGGTTTAAACTTATACAACTAAAGTCAACAACTCTATCTACTTTTTCATTAACAACTATACATGGAGAATAATTATTATTTCTTATATCTTTAAATAAATTATTAAACTCATTGTATAAAGAGTTTAATTCTGAATTAGATAAATCAGATATAGCAGTTTTTTCATTTACATTAGCTCTATAGCAGATTTCTTTAGAAATAATAGGACTTATACCTAAAAACTTAGAATAAATTCCTTTGAAAATAGGTCCTTCATATGATTTTAAAGAATCTATAAAATCACTGTTAGAGATATTGTGTAGAGGATTTAATTTACTTTGTGCTGGTGGAAGCTCATAAGTAATGCCTGGTAATATTTGGCGAACTCTACTTATACTTGTAGGTATCCTTTTAGCAGAATCTATAATTTTGTTATCTAAGCTATGAGTAAGAATTATATTACTATGCCTACCCATTATTTCGATGTAGATATCTTTAGTACTTTTTTCTTTTAATTCATCTAGTGAATCAACACTAATTTTTATTATTCTCTCAAATCCAACTTGAGAGATACCAACTATATTTCCACTTTGTATGTACTTTCTAAAAAGCATGCAAAGCATAGGTGCTTTTTTAGGATTCTCTTTCTTATAATCATTAGCAATATAAACTCTAGGATTAGAAGAACTACAACTTAAAACCAATTTGTAATTTTCTTTATTATTTCTTATATATAAAACAATTTCATCATCTTCAGGTTGATAAACCTTATCAACTTTACCGCCAACAAGCTTAGTAGAAAGTTCATCAACTAATGAGTGGATAACTAAACCATCTAAAGCCATAAAAACACTCCCTTCATATAAATATCAATAAATTAATTATTACACATAATAATCATAATGTGAATAGTAAGCGTATATAATCGATATGAAACATACTTAATATCTTTTATATTTACAACCCTTTAGTTATTTTATTCTTATGTTTTTTTATGAGGATAATATTATATTGTAAAAATTAATCTACTTATTTATTTTAACATGGGAATGTTGTATAATATTTAGTTAGTAACTTATATAAAAGGGGCGATTATATGAAGTTTTGGAAGTTACATGGAATAGGAAATGATTTTATAGCAATAGATGGTAGAGAAGATAATATAGATTCAAATGGATATAGTGAATTTGCAAAAGTAGTATGTCATAGAAAGTTTTCTGTAGGTGCAGATGGAATACTAGTAGTTAAAAATTCTGATAATGCCGATGTAGAAATGGTGTATTACAATTCAGATGGTTCTAGAGCTGCAATGTGCGGAAATGGATTAAGATGTTTTGTAAAATTTGTTTATGACAATAATATAGTTAGAAAAGAAGAATTTGATGTATATACTTTAGATGGAATAAAAAAAATAAAAATAAATCTAAAAGATAATGAGATAGATTCTATAAAAGTAAACATGGGAAAAGGAAGCTTTATTCCAAAAGATATACCTGTAGTTACTAATAAAGATATATTTATTAATGAAAGAGTACAAATATTAGATAAAGAATTTTATATAAGCTCAATTAATATGGGTGTTCCTCATACTGTTATTTTAGTAGACGAGCTTAATCTAGAAGAAGTACGAAAATATGGTAGAGAAATTGAAAAATACAAAATCTTCCCAGAAGGAACAAATGTAAATTTTGTAAAAGTAGTAGATAAAAATAATATTACTGTGAATACTTGGGAGAGAGGCTGCGGATATACTTTAGGATGTGGAACAGGCATGACTGCATCAGCAGTTACCTGTAATTATCTAGATAAAGTAGGTAAAAGTGTAAATGTTACTTCACAAGGTGGATCAGTAAAAATAGATATAGAAGATTTTGTTTATATGACAGGACCTTCAGTAAAAATATGTGAAGGAAATTTGGAGGTATAATATGGCTATTAGTATGACTGGCTTTGGAAGAGGAGAATATAAAGATGACAACTACTACTTTTTAGTAGAATGTAAGACAATAAATCATAAATATTGTGATATAAACATACGTCTTCCTAGAAAGATATCTTTTTTAGAAGATAAGGCTAGAAATTTTATCAAAAATTACATCAAAAGAGGTAGAGTTGATATATACATAAAGCTTGACTTGTTAGGTAGTGAAGATGTAAACTTAAAGTTCGATGAAACATTAGCAAATCAATATGTAAATATATTAAGAGAAATAAGAGATAAATTTGACTTAGTTGATGATATAAGTGTTATGAATGTTGCTAAATTCCCAGATATAATAAAAACAGAGGAAAAAGAAGAGGATGAAGACTTACTATGGTCTATGTTAAGTAAGGCTTTAGAGGAAACACTAACTAAGCTAAAAGAAATGAGAAGTGAAGAAGGACAAAAATTAGCTCAAGATGTATTAGAAAGATGTGATATTCTTCAAAATACAATTGAAGAGATTGAAAAGAATTCTTATAATGTTGTTATTGATTATAAAGAAAAGTTAAATAATAGAATAAGTGAAATATTAGATAATCCAAGTTTAATAGATGAAAATAGATTAGCTCAAGAAGTTGCTATATATGCAGATAAAAGTAGTATAACAGAAGAAATAGTAAGGTTTAAAAGTCATATAGGACAATTAAGAAGTACTATAGTTAAAGATGAGTCTATAGGAAGAAAGATAGACTTTTTAATTCAAGAAATGAATAGAGAAACAAACACTATAGGTTCTAAGTCATCTGATTTAAATATAACAAATTTAGTTGTTGAAATAAAAAGCGAATTGGAAAAGATAAGAGAGCAAATTCAAAATATAGAATAGTATAAATAGACAATAGAAAGGAAGAAATGTAATGGTTAAAAGAAAAGGCCTATTACTTGTTGTATCAGGACCATCAGGTGCAGGAAAAGGTACAATCTGTAAAGCAATATTAGACCAAAATGACCAAATAAAGCTTTCGGTATCAGCTACTACAAGAAAGCCTAGAAATGGAGAAGTTCATGGAGTAAATTACTTTTTCTTAGAAAAAGAAGAGTTTACTAGCATGATAGAAAAAGGTGAATTTTTAGAGTATGCTCAAATTTATGATAATTTCTATGGAACACCTAAATCTGCAATAATGGAAACATTAGATAATGGTCAAGATGTTATATTAGAAATAGAAATGCAAGGAGCTAGACAAGTAAAAGAAGTTTATCCAGAAGGAATCTTTGTATTTGTACTTCCACCATCTTTAGAAGAATTAAAGAATAGAATAGTTGGAAGAGGAACTGAAACAGAAGAAGAAATTGAAAAAAGATTTAGCTGTGCATTTAAAGAAATAAATCAAATTGATGACTATGATTACTTTATAGTTAATGAAGATGTTGAAAAATCAGTTAGAGAATTAGAAGCTATAATATCTTCAGAAAAGAATAAAGTTACTAGATATAAGAATAATATAATAGAGAAGTTCAAGGAGGAGTTATAAAATGATAAAACCATCAATCAATGAAGTATTAAACAAAATAGATAACAGATATTACTTAGTAGGTACTGTTGCAAAAAGAGCGAGAGAAATAATAGATGGATCTACTCCATATGTTGAGAATAAGCAAAGAGAAAATAAGCCAGTATGCATAGCTACTCAAGAAGTTGCAGAAGGTGAAATAACATATAGATTATTAACTCAAGAAGAAATAGATTTAGCTGAGTTAGAAGAAAAGCAAGAACAAGAAGCTATAAATAAAGAAGAGGAATAAGATATGCTAAAGGATAAAACTGTTGTAATTGGCGTAAGTGGTGGAATTGCCGTATACAAAGTTTGTGATGTAGTAAGCAGATTAAAAAAGCTTGGTGCAAATGTTCATGTAATAATGACTAAGTCTGCTACAGAATTTGTGGCACCCCTAACTTTTCAGTCTTTAAGTCAAAATTATGTAGTTAGCGATATGTTTGAAGAACCTAAAACATGGGATGTAGAACATATATCTTTAGCTAAAAAAGCAGATGTATTCTTAATAGCGCCAGCTACAGCTAATGTTATTGGTAAAATAGCTTGCGGTATAAGTGATGATATGCTTTCTACTACAGTAATGGCTACAAAAGGAAAAGTTTTAATAGCTCCGGCAATGAATACAAACATGTATGAAAATCCTATTGTACAAAGAAATATAGATACATTAAAAGCATTAAATTATGATTTTATAGAGCCTGAAAGTGGAAGACTTGCATGTGGAGATATGGGTAAAGGAAAACTTGCTTCTCCAGAAAATATAGTTGAAGCTGTTGTTAGCGCTCTTACAAAAAAACAAGATTTAAAAGGTGAAAGAATAATAATTACAGCAGGACCTACTGTAGAAGCTATAGATCCGGTAAGATACTTAACTAACCGTTCTACTGGAAAAATGGGTTATGCAATAGCAAAAGAGGCTATAGAAAGAGGCGCTGAGGTAACATTAGTTTCTGGACCTACAAAATTAGAACCGCCAAAAAATCTGAAAAAGTTTATAAAAATAGAATCTGCACAGGAAATGTATGAAGCGGTGTTAGATAATTTAGATGAAAATCAAGTTATTATAAAAAGTGCTGCAGTTGCAGATTATAAACCTAAGAGTTATTGTAACAAAAAAATAAAGAAAAATGATGACGACTTAGTTATAAGCTTAGATAGAAATAAAGACATTGCTTATGAAATTGGAAAAATAAAAAATGATAAGATACTAGTAGGCTTTGCAGCTGAAACTAATGATCTTATTGAAAATGCTAAAAATAAAGTTAAGAAGAAAAATTTAGACTTTATAGTAGCAAATGATTTAACTAAAGAAGGTGCTGGCTTTGGTGTTGACACTAATATAGTTAAAATCATAGATAAAGACGGAATTATTTCAGAATATCCTATTATGAAGAAAGAAGAAGTAGCTAATGTTATTTTAGATAAAGTTAAATCGTTATTATAAAAATAAGGGGCTGTCTCATAGAAAAGAATTTATATTAATTCTTTATTATGAGACACGCCCTTAAATTTTAGAGAAGAATGGTGAAAGTAGAAGGTATTTTAATTATAGAAAATAGAGGTTAATATATGAAAAAATATGCAAAAGTCATAGTACGAAACAATAGCATATATACGGACAACTTATTTACATATGAAGTACCAGACTTTCTAGAAAATGAATTAGAAGTTGGTCATAGGGTGCTAGTTCCTTTTGGAAGAGGGAACAAGCCTACAGAGGCCTTTGTTTTTGAAATTACAACTACAATAGAAGAAGATATAAAAACAAAAGATGTAATTGATCTATTAGATGAAAAACCTATATTCAAAATAGAAGATTTAGAACTAGTTCGCTGGATGAAAAATAGGTACTTATGTACTTATATAGACTGTATAAATTTAATTTATCCTAAAGGTTATAAGTTGAATAATTACAAGGTCGCGATATTAAATTTAGACTTAGAGAAATTACAAAGCGTAGATTTATATGAGGAAAATTCAGACTTAAATGAAAATGAGAAACTTATATTAGATGAACTTATAAACAACAAAGGTAAGATAAAAATAGATAAGTTTAAGAAAATTAAAAATATCAATAATATATTAGATAAAATGAAAAGAAAAAATATTATTGATATAAAGTGGGAATACAAAGACCATAAAAATGAAAAGAAGATATGCTATGTATCTTTGGGAATGGACAAAGATTATGTAGATGATTATATACATGGAAATAAAATAAATTTGGGTAATAAGCAAAAAGAAATAGTGGAATTTTTAAAACATAATAGTAGTGTAGAAATTAATGATTTATTAGAAATTATTAATGCTTCAAAACAAAGTGTAACTTCACTTATAGGTAAAAATTTAATTACCTTGGAAATAAAGGATTACTATAGAAGTCCAGAAGATATTTATAGGTCAGATAATAAAAAAATTACTTTGAATGAAGAACAAGAGTATGCTGTTCATAAGATAACTTCAGAAATGTTTAATGAAAGTAAAAATCCTTATATGATTCATGGTGTAACAGGTAGCGGTAAAACAGAAGTATATATGGAAATTATAGATTATGCTTTGAATCAAGGTTTAGATAGTATAGTTTTAGTTCCAGAGATAGCTTTAACTCCTCAAACAATATCTAGATTTAAAAATAGATTCGGTGATATAGTAGGAGTTTTCCATAGTAAACTTTCTGAAGGTGAAAAACATGACGTTTATAAGGCTATAAAATTAGGTAAAATAAGAATATTAATAGGAGCAAGATCAGCTTTATTTGCCCCTTTTAATAGCTTAGGAGTAGTCATTATTGATGAGTTTCATGAGGGTGCATATAAATCAGAAAAAAATCCTAAATTTAGTGCTATAGAAGTTGCAAGGTACTTAGTTATGAAGAAAAATATATCTTTAGTACTAGGATCAGCAACACCGTCTATAGAAGAATACTACAAAGCTGTAAATGGTGACTATGATTTAATAACTATAAAAAATAGAGCAAACAAAAATCCATTACCCAAAATAGAAGTAATAGATATGAAAAATGAATTATCTAATGGAAATAAAAGTATTATTAGTCATAAGTTACATTGTGAAATAGAAAATGCTATTAGAAATAATAATCAAGTGATTTTATTTCTAAATAGGAGAGGATATGCAAATTTTGTATCTTGTAGAAATTGTGGATATGTGTTTCAATGTGAAAACTGTGATATATCATTAACGTATCATAAAGGTAAAAATGTAGGGCGTTGTCATTATTGTGGATATGAAAAAGAAATACCTAAGGAATGTCCTGATTGTGGTAGTCATTATGTTAAGCCTTTTGGAACTGGAACTCAGAAAATAGAAGAAGAAATTAAAAGTATATTTGAAAACGTAAAAGTTTTAAGGATGGATAAAGATACTACATCTAAAAAAGGCTCAATAGAAGAAATATTAAACAAATTTAGAAACAAAGAAGCAGATATATTAATTGGAACTCAAATGTTATCAAAAGGATTGGACTTTGAGAATGTAACTTTAGTAGGGATATTATCTGCAGATATGATATTAAACTTTCCAGACTTTAAAAGTGCTGAAACAACTTTCCAACTAGTCACACAGGTTGCAGGAAGAGCAGGAAGAGCAGATAAAGAAGGGAAAGTAATACTTCAAACTTATGATACAGATCATTATGCAATTAGAAGATCGATAAATTATGATTTTGAAGGATTTTATGAAGATGAAATAAAAATAAGAGAAGCATTTGGATATGCACCTTTTAATAATATGTTAAGTGTTGTAATTAGTGGATCAAATGAGAAAATAGTAGAACAAAATGCTAGAAGTATGTATAGTTCTATAATTTATTTGTTAGAAAATAGAGGGATAAAAGATTTTGATTTTATATTAGGTCCAAATCCTTGTTCTATCTCGAAAATAAATCACAATTATAGATGGCAAATATTATTTAAAGATGATAATATTGAAATTAATTTATTAAAGGGTATAATAAAATATATATGTATAACTAAAAGAGAAGTTGTATTTAATAAGGATATTAATATATCCATAGATATTAATCCAAATAGTGTATTATAATTTTTAGGAGGAATATAAAAATGGCATTAAGACAAATAGTTCAAATAGGAGAACCTGTATTAAGAAAGGTATCAAAAAGGGTAGAAAAAATTGATGATAAAATAATCCAATTATTAGAAGATATGGCTGATACTATGTATGAAGCAGATGGTGTAGGACTTGCAGCGCCTCAAGTTGGAATATTAAAAAGAGTAGTAGTTATAGATATCGGAGATGGATTATTAGAACTTATAAATCCAGAGATAATAGAAACATCAGGAGAACAAATAGATGATGAAGGATGTCTAAGTGTAGCTGGAGAAGCTGGAGCAGTAAGAAGACCATATACAGTAAAGGTAAGAGCATACAATAGAGAAGGTCAATTATTTGAAATAGTAGGAGAAGAACTTTTAGCAAGAGCATTCTGTCATGAAATAGATCACTTAGATGGTATACTATTTGTTGATAAAATAGAAAAGTAAGTAGGAGCTGATTAAATGAAAATAGTTTTTATGGGAACACCAAATATAGCTGTTGGGTGTTTACAAAAAATAATAGATGAAAAACATGAGATACTAGGTGTTGTAACTCAACCTGATAAACCTGTAGGTAGAGGTAAAAAAATGGGTATGCCACCAGTTAAGGAACTTGCATTAAAATATGATATACCAGTATATCAGCCTATAAAAGCAAGAGATGAAGAGTTTGTACAAGTGCTAAGAGAATTAAATCCAGATTTAATAGTTGTTGTTGCGTTTGGTCAAATACTTCCAAAATCAATATTAGATATACCTAAGTTAGGATGTGTAAATGTGCATGTTTCTTTACTTCCAAAATATAGAGGAGCAGCTCCTATAAACTGGGTAATAATAAATGGAGAAGAAAAAACAGGTGTAACAACAATGTACATGGATGAAGGTTTAGATACTGGAGACATGATACTTACTTCTGAATTCGCACTTAATGATGAAATAACAGCAGGAGAGCTTCACGATATAATGAAGGAAGAAGGAGCGTTAGTATTAAAAGAAACTATTGACTTAATAGCTAAAGGAGAGGCTCCAAGAATACCTCAAAATCACGAAGAATTCACATATGCACCTATGATGAATAAAATTTTAGGGCAAATAGATTTTTCTAAGTCTGCAAAAGAAATACACAATTTAGTAAGAGGTGTAAATCCATGGCCAAGTGCTTATACAACTTATAAAGGTCAAACCATGAAAGTATGGAAGACTAAGGTATTAAATGAAACTAGTGATAAACATCCTGGAACTATACTTAAGGTTGACAAAGAGGGTATAAGAGTAAGTACTAAGGATAATGTACTTTTAATAAAAGAAATCCAAATGCCAGGAAAGAAAAGAGTTTTAGTTGAAGAATATATAAAGGGAAACAGTATAGAAACTAATGAAATTTTAGGTTAGGTGCCAAAATGATCGATGCAAAAAAATATATTACTACTATAATTATTTTATTGGGAATTATTATGGTAGGTGTATCTATTATTAATGTTTTTTTATTAAACTTAACTCATTTATTCGAAGTATCGCTAAATATTATAATGGCGTTAATAGTAGCTGCTATAATATTCTCAACAATAATTACTTATAAAGTGATTAAAGATACAGATATAAATTCAAAACTTATGAATATTAATTTTAAAATAGTAAATTCTATTTTTCCACTAATGATAAAAACTGCATCTTTTGTAGGGATTTCAAAAGATGAAATAAGGAAAGTGTATGTTAAGCTTAATAATAAATATATATATAGTCAAAAGTATAATTTAAAAAGTGAGGATATACTAATTCTTATACCTCATTGTGTACAAAAAAGTAGTTGTAAATTAAAAGTAACTACAGATATAAAAACTTGTAAACAATGTGGATTATGTAATATAGGTGATTTAGTTAGATTAAAGGAAAATAAAAATGTAAATATATTTGTAGCTACAGGAGGAACTTTAGCTAGAAAAATTATTTTAGAAAATAAGCCTAAGGCGGTTATAGCGGTTGCATGTGAGAGAGATCTTACTTCCGGAGTACAAGATGTAAGTAAAATACCAGTTTTAGGTGTATTTAATAAAAGACCAAATGGTCCTTGTGTAGATACATGTATAGATGTAGAAGAAGTTGAAAATGCTATAAACTTCTTCACAGTATAGTGAAAATAGGAGAGTGTTGAAAATTATGTACCCATACGGTTATTACGGTGGTTTTTATCCAGATAGAACAATGCTTATATTAATTCCTGCTATATTATTTACTATGTATGCACAATTTAAAGTAAGTAGCACTACTAATAAATACTTAAGAGTGAATGCACATAGAGGATATACTGGGCAACAAGTAGCAAGAAAAATATTAGATACAAATGGATTACATGATGTAGATATAGAAATGGTTAGAGGACATTTAAGTGACCATTATGACCCAAGAAGAAAAGTTGTAAGATTATCTCAAGATATTTATTATGGGACATCAATAACCTCTATTTCAGTAGCAGCTCATGAATGCGGTCATGCAATGCAGCATGCTAGAGGATATGCGCCCCTTAGCATAAGAAGTAGCTTAGTTCCCGTTGTAAATTTTGCATCGAATATATCATGGCTACTAATAGCATTAGGTTTATTTATGAGTAGAGGTATTTTCTTAAAAATAGGAATAATTTTATTCTCAGCATCTGTATTATTCCAATTAGTAACTTTACCTGTTGAATTTAATGCATCTAGTAGAGCTTTAGTTCAACTTGATGACTTAGGGATAGTAGAAGGTAAAGAATTAAGGGGAAGTAAGCAAGTACTTACAGCAGCAGCATTAACATATGTTGCAGCAGCATTGACATCAGTACTTCAGCTATTAAGATTAGTTGCAATAGCTCAAAGAAATGATGATTAAAACGGGGCTGTCTTAAGAATCGGGTATCTGGGACGGGTGTGATATGAATTTTAAAGTCATACAGCTAAAAATGCTGATAATGATTTTAAAATTTATATTTACATCTCACCCAATAGATACAATCGATACTAAGGCAACTCCTTTTTTATATAGAAGAGAAATGAGGAGACAGAATATGAAAGCAAGAGAATTAGCTTTAAAGGTTCTTTTAGATATAGAGGAAAATGGTAATTATTCTAATATAGCTATCAATAAGCATTTTAAAAATATAAATTTGAATAATCAAGATAGAGGATTAGCTACAGAATTGATTTATGGTGTGGTAGAAAATAAGTATTATTTAGATTATATTATAGATAAACTTTCGAAGATAAAATGTAAAAAGATGGATATTTATGTTAAAATATTGCTTAGAATGGGTATTTATCAAACTTTACTTTTAAATAGTATTTCAGACTATGCAGCAGTAAATGAAACTGTAAGTTTAGTAAAAAAATATGATAAGAGATCTTCAGGATTTGTGAATGCAATTCTAAGAAATGTTATAAGGCAAAAAGATACAATAGGAGAAGTAGATATAAAAGATGATAAAATAATGTATCTAGCAACTAAATATTCTTATAGCCCTTGGATGATAAAGAATTGGATTAATAACTTCTCAGAAGAATTTACAGAAGATTTATTAGAAGCAAATAGTGAGAAACCTAGTGTATATATTAGAACAAATACTTTAAAGATTTCTAGAAATGAACTTTTAGATAAATTAAAGGCTGAAGGTATTGAGTGTAGTATAGTTCCTATAATAGATGAGGCTATTAGAGTAGAAAATTTAAAAAATATAGAAAATAACCAACTATTTAAAGATGGACTATTTACGATACAAGATGTAAGTTCTATGATAGTTGGAAAAGTAATGAACCCTAAGGAAAATTCAAAAGTATTAGATGTATGTAGTGCTCCAGGAGGGAAGACTACACACTTAGCCACATTAATGAATAATACTGGTAAAGTTGTATCTAGAGATATATTTGACCATAAATTAAAACTAATACAATCGACTGTAAATAGATTAGGACTAACAAATGTAGATATAGAGTCATTTGATGCTTCAATATTAGATAAAAATAGTATAGATAAATTTGATTATGTATTAGCTGATGTTCCTTGTTCAGGTCTTGGTATAATAAGAAGAAAACCAGAAATAAAATACAAGGCAAAAGCTGAGCTTAAAGATCTACCAAAGATACAAAAAAATATTTTAGATAATGCATCTAAATATGTAAAAGTTGGTGGTACTTTAATATATAGTACTTGTACTATACAAGATAATGAAAATATGGAAGTAGTAAAAGAATTCTTAGATAATAATAACAATTTTAAATTAGTTCCAATAAATGAAGTTAAGGTGGATTTAGATAATCAAGAAAATGGATATTTAAAAATATATCCAAATATTCACGATATAGATGGTTTCTTTATAGCAAAATTAGAAAGAGTAAGGTAGTGATAAATATGGAACAAAATAAAGTAGCTTTAAAGAGTATGACAGAAGATGAATTAAAAGATTTTATAGTAAGTATAGGAGAAAAGTCATTTAGAGGTACTCAAATTTTTTCATGGATATATAAAGGTGCTAAAACTTTTGATGATATGAGAAATATACCTAAAAATTTAAGAGAGAAGCTTGATGAAGTATCTTATATTGGAAATATAGAGCAAGAATTAAAATTAGAATCAAAGGTAGATAAAACTAAAAAGTATTTATTCTTATTAAATGATGGAAATATTATAGAAACTGTTATGATGGACTATGAAGATAGGGTTACAGTGTGTATTTCAAATCAGGTTGGATGTAGAATGGGATGTAATTTCTGCGCATCGACTTTAGAAGGTTTAATAAGAAACTTAGAACCTTGGGAAATTTTAGATCAAATTATGAAAATACAAGAGGATACAGGTAAAAGAGTATCGAATCTTGTATTGATGGGTAGTGGAGAACCTTTAGATAACTTTGAAAATACTAAAAAATTCTTAAAATTAGTAAATGAAAAGAATGGTTTAAATATAGGTTATAGGCATATAACTTTATCAACTTGTGGATTAGTACCTAAAATGTATGAGTTAGCTGATTTAGGATTACCTATAAATTTAGCGTTATCTCTACATTCTCCATTTGATGAAAAAAGAAGAGAGATAATGCCTGTAGCCAATGCTTACAAAGTAAATGATTTAATAGATGCATGTAAATATTATATAAAGAAAACTAATAGAAGGGTAACTTTTGAGTATTCTTTAATTAAAGGTGTAAATGATTCAGAAAAAGAAGCTAAAGAGATAGTTAAGCTTCTAAAAGGTATGTTATGTCATGTAAATTTAATACCAATAAACAAAGTAGAAGAAAGAGAATATGAAAGACCAGATAAATCGTATATATATAAGTTCAGAGATTACTTAGAAAAAAATAATATACCAGCTACAGTGAGAATATCTATGGGTTCTGATATTGGAGGAGCCTGTGGACAATTAAGAAGAAAACATAAGTAGCTTAAGGGGGAAATCTTATGATTTATAGCTGTGACTCCCACATAGGAAAAGTAAGAAAGAATAATGAAGATTATTGTATGGGGGAAGTTATAAAAACTAAAAATGAAGAAGATATAGGAATTTTTGCGCTAGCGGATGGCATGGGTGGTCATAATAAAGGTGAAGTTGCAAGTAAGTTAGCAGTAGAAAATATTTTTAAGTTTTTAAAAGAGAATTTATTACAGACAGGTAGCATAAAGATAGATTATGTTGATGATGTAATAAAACAGGCTTATAATAATGTGAATTCAATTATTTATAAGAAATCTATAGAACAAGAAGAATGCTTTGGAATGGGGACAACACTAGTAACTGCTATAATATATAAGGACAATTTATACGTTGCAAATGTTGGCGATAGTAGGTGTTATGTACTTAATGATACTGGATTAAATCAAATTAGTATAGACCATTCTGTTGTAGAAGAACTTGTTAGAGCAAATGTAATAACAGAAGAAGAAGCTAGAAATCATCCTCGCAGAAATCATATAACAAGAGCTATGGGAACTGATGAGATGGTTATAGTAGATATATTTAAAAGTAAGTTAAAAGAAAATGATTTAATTCTTCTTGCTAGTGATGGATTGACTGGATGTGTAGATAAAGAAGATATAAAGAATATGCTTTTAATAAATGAAGAGATATCAGAAATAAATAAAAAACTAATAGATATGGCCAATGACGTTTCTGGAAAAGATAATGTCTCGGTTATATTGATAAAGCATAAATAGGACGGTGATAAAGTGGGAGATACAATTTTAGGAAATAGATACCAAATTATCAGAAAAATTGGTGATGGAGGAATGGCCTTTGTTTATGAGGCTAAAGATAAGTTATTAAATAGAACTGTTGCAGTTAAAGTTCTTAGACCTGAATTTGTAGATGATGAAGAATTTTTAAAAAAGTTTAAAAGAGAAGCTGAAGCAGTAGCTAGTTTATCTCATCCGAATATAGTAAATGTTTATGATGTTGGAGAAGATGGAAAAGTTCACTATATTGTAATGGAATATATAGATGGTCAAAATCTTAAAGATATTATAAAAAATGAAGGTACACTAGATGAGTATACAGCTCTTGATATAACTAAACAAATAGCAATGGCTCTTAGCGCTGCTCATAAAAAGGGTATAGTGCATAGGGATATAAAACCTCATAATATATTGATATCTAATGAAGGTAGAATTGTTAAGGTTGCAGATTTTGGTATAGCAAAAGCTGTTTCAAACTCTACTATGACTAATATTGGTAGCATAATAGGATCAGTACATTATTTCTCGCCAGAGCAAGCTAAAGGAAATTCTGTAAATGCTACAGCTGATTTATATTCTTTAGGAATAGTTTTATATGAGATGATAATAGGAAGAGTTCCATTTAGAGGGGATAGCCCTATATCTATAGCATTACAACATATAAATGAAGATGTTGAATTTACATCAGAGGAAAAGATTAATATACCTCAAAGTGTAAGAACAATAATAAAGAAGTTAACTGAAAAATCTAGCGAAAATAGATATCAAAGTGCGGAAGAGTTAATTGAAGATATTGATTATGTAGAAAAGAATATTGATTTAGACTTTATAAAGGAGTATGACAACTTTGCAACTAAAAAAATCAATGTAGAGAATGTAGAGAAAAGTTTAGATTCAGAAGATGAGGAAGAGGAGTTATTAGAAGAATTTCCTAAAATAACTGCACAGCCTAAAAAAGAAAGATTAAAGAAAAAAACTAAAAGGCCTGTAAAAGAAGATAGTCCAAAGGTTAGAAAAAGATTAAAAATCGCAGCAGTAGTATTGTTAATTATATTGCTAGCACAAGGTATTTTTATATTTAAATTTGTTTCTGGATTGATGGGTGGAAATAGTAATCAAGAACAAGTAATTACACTTCCAGACTTTGAAGGCAAAAATTTAGAATATGTAAATAAAGAACTAGAAAGATTAGGCCTAAAAATCCTTGTAAAAAGTGAATATAGCGATACAGTAGAAAAGGATCATGTTATTTCTCAAAGTCCTGCAGCTGGTATGGAAGTTTCAGATGGTGATGCTATAAGTATAGTTTTAAGTAAGGGGACTAAACAAAGTCAAGTTCCAAGTATAATTGGATTTACGTTAACAGAAGCTGAAAAAGTATTGGAACAAAATAATTTAAAACTAGGAAATAAAAAATATGAATATAATGATATTTACAAAGAAGGTATAGTGTTAAACCAAACTCCTAGTTCAGGTTTAGGGGATGTGTCTGAAGGTGATAAAGTAGATGTTGTAGTAAGTAAAGGACCAAGAGAAACTCAAGAAGAAGAAAATAATAATTCTGATAATGAAACAACAGATACACCAAATAATAACAACAGTAACAATAACAATAATAATAACAATAATAATAACAATAACAATAATAATAACAATAACAACAACAGTAACAATAATAATCAGACAAATAAGCCAAATAATGGCGGTAATAATGAAACGAATAAACCATCTGATGACAATAAACCATCTGATGGTAATACTGGAAATGAAGATTCAGACAATTCAGGTACTGGAAATGAAAATGTTCCAGATGAAGAAGGTGGAACTTTATTACCTCAAACAGAGTAATGGAATATTTAATTTTTAATAAAGCTAATATCTTTTAATAAAAGATATTAGCTTTATATTTATAGTAAAAAGATATTTTATATATAAAAGCAAATAAATGAACTCAAATAAATTAGAAAAAATATTTAAAAGATTTCTTTTTATAGGAAATATGTATAAAATATAGTAAGATAATAAATTAGGAGTATAATTAATAATAAAGTTATTATGCTATTATATATAGATATACGTAAATTATATAGATATACCCAAATTTAAAGGAGGAATTTAATGTTAGAAGGAAAAATTACGAAAGGAATAGGGGGATTTTATTACGTAGATACTGAAAAGGGAATTTATGAATGTAGAGCGAGGGGGATTTTCAGAAAACAAAAAATAACACCATTAGTTGGAGATAGAGTAAAAATAAGTATAGTAGATGAAGAAACTAAAAAAGGTGTTGTAGAAGAAATTGATAAAAGGGATACGGAATTAATTAGACCACCAATAGCTAATGTAGATAAGGCATTAATAGTTTTTGCTGTAAAAAATCCTAAGCCACATTTATCTTTATTGGATAGATTTATAGTTTTAGCTGAAAAAGAAAACTTAGAAATAGTGATAGTTCTTACAAAAGCTGACTTAGATGATGATAATACTTTAGAAAAAATTGCGAGTATATATGAACTTAGTGGATATAAAGTAATACCAGTAAGTAATAAAACTAAATTAAATATAGATAAGATAAAGGAAGAGTTAAAAGGCAGTGTGGTTGTATTTGCTGGACCGTCTGGAGTTGGAAAATCTAGTCTATTAAATGAAATAGATGGAAATTTCCAATTACAAACTGGTGAGGTAAGTGATAAAATAAAAAGAGGTAAGCATACTACAAGACATGCTGAGCTTTTAAAGCTAGAATGTGGTGGTATGGTTGCAGATACTCCAGGATTTAGTTCATTAACATTAGATGATATAGAAGAAAATGAATTAAAAGAATATTTCATAGAATTTTATAATTATGATGACTGTAAGTTTGGATCTAGATGCGTACATGAAAATGAACCTGGATGTGGGGTAAAAGAAGCTGTAGAAAGTGGAGATATATCAAAAGAAAGATATGATAGTTATATACAGCTGTTAAATGAAATTAGGCAAAGTAAACAAGGTAAAAGGAGATACTAAGAATGATTAAGTTAGCACCATCGATACTATCAGCAGATTTCGCAAGATTATTAGAGGATGTAAAAAAAGTAGAGAATGCGGGATGTGAATACTTACACATAGATGTAATGGACGGTCATTTTGTTCCTAATATTACTTTAGGACCTGGGGTTGTAAAGTCTTTAAGAAAAGATGTTAACATGGTATTTGATGCACATCTTATGATAGAAAACCCAGATAACTACATAAAAGAATTTGTAGATGCAGGGTGTGATATGATAGTGGTTCACCAAGAAGCTTGTAAACATCTTCATAGGACTATACAAAATATAAAGTCACATAATATAAAAGCGGGGGTTGCTTTAAATCCAGCAACACCGATTGAGACTATTAAACATGTATTAGAAGATGTTGATATGGTTTTAATAATGACTGTTAATCCAGGGTTTGGAGGTCAATCATTTATTGAAGGTATGATACCTAAGATTAAAGAATTGAAGAATCTTATAGATTCAAAAGGTTTAAATGTAGATATACAAGTTGATGGTGGAATAAAGCCAGATAATGTACTTGATGTAGTTAAAGCAGGGGCAAATATTATAGTTGCTGGATCAGCTATATTTAATAGTGAAGATATACAAGAAACTATAGATTTATTTAGAAAAAATGCATCTAAATAGGTGATAACATGAAAATATGTATCGTTCTTAATGGAGAAATTAAGGATTTTAATAAGACAAAAGAAATTATAGAAAATGAGAATTATGATAGCATAATTTGCGCAGATGGAGGAGCAAATCATCTTTTTAAAATGGGAATAAATCCAGATTATATAATTGGAGACTTAGATTCTGCAAATTTAGATATAATAAATTATTATAAAGAAAAAAAAGTGGCTTTTGAGAAATTTCCATCTAAAAAAGATGAAACAGATTCTGAAATATGTATATTTTTAGCAGAAAAGCTTAAAGCTACTAGTATAGATTTTATAGGTGCATTAGGAGGAAGAATAGACCATACTATTGCAAATATAAATTTACTTTACTATGTTAAAGAAAAAAATATTATACCTAAGATTATTTCTGAAAAAGAAGAAATCTATATAGCAGTAAATGAAAAAATAATAATTGGGGGTAATAAAGGTGATACAATATCTGTAATACCAATTAAAGGAGATGCAGAAGGAGTTACACTTGATAATTTAGAATACCCATTAAAGGATTATTATATGAAATACTCCAAACCTTTAGGTATTTCAAATGTTATGTTAGATACAAGTTGTTCAATAAGTGTTAAAAAAGGGATTCTGCTTATAATAAGAAATAAAGATATTTAATAAAATAAGCATGCTATAATGGTATGCTTATTTTTTATGCCTAAAAAAAGTAAAATATAAATAAATAATAAAAAAGAGGAGAGGTCTAAATATATTTTATTTTGCATAAATTAAAATTATAAATAAGGATTCAATGGGTAAGGAGGTGTTTCATGAAAAATCAATCAAAGGGGCTTTTAGGTATAATATGTATGGCAACAGGCGCAACTGTAATAATATCCATGATATTGCCTAATTGGATTTTTTCAATACTTACGGCATTGATTCTTATAGTATGTGGAGTTTTACTATTTTTATATTAGAATTTAGAATAAATAATATAATTTTAGTATAGATAGAAAATCTTAAATATATTTAAGTGCAAATGAATAAATATAATAAAGAAATAATATATTAATTTATAAAAATGGAGGGATAGATTATGAAGATGGTAACAATAAAATTACCAAAGTGGCTATCTAATATAGTTTTAAAATTTATGAGGAATAGTAAAAAATAAAATTGCAATATAAAAATAAAAGCCTACTTATATAGTAGGCTTTTTTTAATAACTTATTAAGCTCTTTCAACTTTACCAGAACGTAAACATCTAGTACAAACTTTAACTCTCTTAGGAGTTCCATCTATTATAGCTCTAACGCTTCTTAAGTTAGCAGACCAAGTTCTTCTGCTGTGTCTATTTGAGTGTGATACTTGGTTTCCAGAAACCTTCCCTTTACCACATACGCTACATACTTTCGCCATTATTGTACACCTCCTTAAAATGATAACTATTTAAAGACTAAAAACATATTTATATTAACACAAATATCGAAATTCTGCAATAGAAATATATATTTGTCTTATATATTATTATTGAACAATTTGTAACTATCATATAAAATTATATATATAATTCACAATAAAGTAAATAAAAAATGTAAAAAAGTGAATTAGAATATATTACTACGTGGTTATTAATCAAATTTTAGTTTTAAAAGAGATTAAGTAGGTTTAAAAAGTAATATAATTATAGTATTATAGTAATTATAATTAATATTACATAAAAGAAGATATTTTTAAATGATTTTTGAGCAAAATAAAAATAAAAAATAATTTAAGGGGGTCAAGCCATGAGTGCAAGATTAACTAACGAATATGGATATGTAGAAATAGATAAGCAAGTAATAGCTCAAATAGTATATAGAGCTGCAATGGAAAGTTACGGATTAGTAGGTTTAGGATATAAATCTAAGGGTATAGTAGAATTATTGAAAGGTGAAAATGCTACTAAGGGTGTGAAGGTAGATGAATTAGAAGATAATACCATAGCAATAGAACTTTATGTTATAATACAGTACGGAACAAATATATCTACAGTTGCAAACAACATAATAGATAGAGTAAAATATACAGTTGAGAAGATGACGGCTATAAATGTAAGTAAAATAGACATTAATGTTCAAGGTATTAGAGTTAAGTAATTTAGGAGGAAAAAAATGATCCAATATATAGACGGAAAAAATTTAAGAGATTTGTTTGTATCAGGTGCAAATAATCTTCAAAATCATAAAGATTTAGTAGACAAGTTGAATGTATTCCCAGTTCCAGATGGAGATACAGGAACTAACATGTCATTAACTATTTCTTATGCAATGAAAGAATTATCTAAGGTAGATAACGAAGAAATAACTAATATAGGTAAGGCATTATCTAGAGGATCTCTTATGGGAGCTAGAGGTAACTCAGGAGTTATATTATCTCAGATAATAAGAGGTATAGCAAAATCAGTAGAAGGTAAAGATAAGTTAAGTACGGCAGATTTTGCAGAAGCATTAAAATGTGGTTCAGATACTGCTTATAAAGCTGTAATAAAACCTATAGAAGGAACTATACTTACAGTAATAAGAGAAAGTAGTGAAGCTGCTATAAAAATAGCTAAAAGCGAAGAAGATTTTATTACATTTTTAGAATTAGTAATAAAAGAAGCAAATGATTCTTTAAATAGAACACCAGAATTATTAAAGGCATTAAAAGAAGCTGGAGTTGTAGATTCAGGTGGTAAAGGATTAGTTATTGTATATGAAGGTATGCTTGAAGCTTTAAAAGGAAGTCCTATAGAAATTAAAGATTCTAATTTAAGTGAAGTAAAGGAAATTAAAGCACCACAAGGAAACATAGCTACTGAAGATATAAAATTCCAATACTGTACAGAATTTATATTAGAAAGTGATAAAGTAGATGATCTTCAAATAAGAGATAAAATGCTTAAATATGGAGATAGCTTAGCTGTAGTTGGAGATGAAGGTGTAATAAAAGTGCATGTCCACACTAATGATCCAGGTCTTGCATTACAAGAAGCTTTAGCATACGGACAATTATTAACTATAAAAATAGAAAATATGAAGCTTCAACATGAAAATACATTAATAGAATCTGGAGATGAGAGTGCGCCTACTACAGAAGAAAAAGAATATGGATTTATAGCAACTTCTATGGGTGATGGTTTAGCTAAAATATTTAAAGATTTTGGTGTTGATCACATAATAGAAGGTGGCCAAACTATGAACCCAAGTACAGAAGATTTTATGAATGCTATAGAAACTATAAATGCAAGAAATATATTTATATTCCCTAATAACAGTAATATAATAATGGCTGCTAACCAAGCTAAAGAGCTAAGTGAGAAAAATATAGTGGTTATACCTACTAAAAATACTCCACAAGGATTTACAGCTTTAGTAAGTTTTAATGGTGATGCTAGTGTTGAAGAAAATGAAGAAGCAATGATGGAATCTTTATCACTAGTTAAATCAGGTCAAGTAACATATGCTGTTAGAGATACAGTTATGAATGATGTTGAAGTAAAAGAAGGAAACATAATTGCCATAGCAGAAGGTAAGTTACAAGCTGCAGGTGAAGGTGTTAATGAGATAACTACGAAGCTTGTAGAAAATTTAGTTGATGAAGATAGCGCAATAATAACTTTATTCTATGGAGAAGACGTGAGTGAAGAAGAAGCTAATAATCTTCGTGACGAATTAGAAGAAAAGTTTGATGATATAGATGTAGAGTTATACTATGGAGGACAACCTCTTTATTATTACTTAATTTCAGTTGAATAATGATTTTAAAGTCCTGTATAATCTTACTACCGTTTAGTTGGTTATACAGGATTTTTGCGTAGTGGGTGATAACTATGAGTGACTTAAAAAAAGATATACAATTTGTAAAAGGTATAGGTCCTAAGAAGGCATATAAGCTAAATAAACTAGGAATATTTACATTGAAAGACTTACTTTATTATTTTCCTAGACAATATGAAGATAGAAATAATTTAAAAAAAATTGTAGAGTTGAAAAATGAGGATAAGGCGACAATAAAAGCACTAATAGTAGGAATAACTACTAGTAATCCTAGAAAGGGAATGACTTTAACAAAGGTAGATGTAAAAGATGAAACTGGATATGCAAAGTTAGTTTTTTTTAATCAACCATATATAAGTAATACTTTTAAAAGTGGAGATACAATATTAGTATTCGGTAAAGTAAAAAAAGAATTTAAAAATATAGAATTTAGCTCTTGTGAAATAGAGCATCTTAGCAATTCACCTAAGAATACTTGTAAGATTATGCCTATATACCCTCTGACTTTTGGCGTAACAAATAAAGAGATTATAAGCATAATTAAGTCAGTACTATCAAATAAAGAATTAATTATAAAAGAGTATTTACCGAAGGGGATAATAGATAAATATAAGTTATGTAGTATAGATTATGCAATAAGAAACATTCACTCACCAAGTAATAAAGAAAGTTTTAAAATAGCTTTATACAGAATTATTTTTGAAGAATTTTTAATTCTTCAGTTAGGCCTGTTTATGTTTAAAAATGGTGTTATAGAAGTTGAAGGAATAAAATTTGAAGAAAATGAAAAGTTAAAAGATATAATAAGCTCTCTTCCTTTTAAATTAACTAAAGCTCAAAATAGGGCTTTGAATGAAATAATTGAAGATATGAAATCGCCTAAGGTTATGAATAGACTAGTTCAAGGTGACGTTGGGTCTGGTAAAACTGTAGTAGCTCTACTTACATTAGCAAACTGTGTTTTAAATGGATATCAGGGGGCTTTAATGGCTCCTACAGAGATTCTAGCTGAGCAGCATTATATATCTTTAACAGAAACCTTAAAAGAATTTGGAATGAATGTGGAGCTTCTTGTTGGAAGTCTTACTAAAAAGCAAAAAGAAAAGGTACTTGAAAGAGTAAAGAATAAAGAAATTGATATATTAATAGGTACACATGCTTTAATAGAAGATAAAGTAGAATTTGATAGATTAGGTTTAGTAATAACAGATGAGCAGCATAGATTTGGAGTTAGACAGAGAGGAAAGCTATCGGATAAAGGAAATAATCCTGATGTATTAGTTATGACAGCAACTCCTATACCAAGAACTTTAGCGCTTATACTTTATGGTGATTTAGATATATCTATAATTGATGAACTTCCACCAGGTAGACAACCAATAGATACTATAGCTGTTAGTAAAGATAAAAGAGATAGAGCTTATAATAATTTAGTTAGAGCTGAAGTTGAAAAAGGGAGACAGGTATATATAGTTTGTCCTTTAGTAGAAGAAAGTGAAGCTATAGAGGCAAAGGCTGCAGTTGAATTAGTAGAGGAATTAAAACAAGAGTATTTTTCTGATCTTAAGGTTGGACTTTTACATGGTAAAATGAAAGCTAGTGAAAAAGAAAGTATTATGAAAAGTTTTAAAAATAAAGAATTAGATATATTAGTTTCAACAACTGTTATAGAAGTTGGGGTTAATGTTCCTAATGCAACTTTAATGATAATTGAAAATGCAGAACGATTTGGTCTAGCTCAGCTTCATCAGCTTAGAGGTCGTGTAGGAAGAGGTAAACATAAGTCTTACTGTATATTAATATACGCATCTAAGTCAGAAGTTTGTAGACAGAGGATGTCTATTATGGAAGAAACTAATGATGGATTTAAAATTTCTGAGAAAGATTTAGAAATAAGAGGCCCAGGTGAATTTTTTGGTACGAGACAGCATGGACTTCCTGAACTAAAAATAGCTAATATATTTAAACATATGAAAATATTAAAAATAGCTCAACAAGAGGCTCGTTATATTATAGGAGAAGACCTAAAGTTACAAAAATTTGAAAATAAATTGTTGAAAAATGAGATAATTGATAAATTTGAGTATGCAGCAAGAGAAATTTCACTAAATTAGATACAAATTATGTTAAAATATATTGAGAGGAGATATGTCATTGAGAGTTATATCAGGAAAAGCAAGAGGATTAAAATTAGATACTCCTAAAAATCAAGATGTAAGGCCTACGACAGATAGGGTAAAAGAATCATTATTTAATATGATAAATTCATATATAATGGATAGCAATATTCTAGATTTATTTGCAGGAACAGGTTCTTTAGGTATAGAGTGTTTATCAAGAGGAGCTAAAAACTGTGTTTTTGTAGACAAAAGCAAGGATAGTATAAACATAGTAAGATCAAATGTAAAAAAGGCTAGAGTAGAAAATGAAAGTACGATTTTAAATGTTGATTTTAAGGATGCAGTAAAGAGGTTATCAACTCAAAATCAAAAATTTGATGTAATATTTATGGACCCTCCATATTATGAGAATATGTTTATAGAATGCTTAAAAAGCATAGATAAATTTAATTTATTAGATGAAGATGGAATAATAGTTGTAGAACATGATACTAAAGACTTATTTGAAGATAGCATAGGAAGACTTAATAAAAGCAGAGAAAAGAAGTATGGAAATACAACATTGACATTTTATAAGCTGGAGGAACAAGATGAATAAGAGAATAAGAAAAGCTATATTCGCAGGTAGTTTTGATCCTATAACAAATGGACATTTAGATATAATTTGTAGAGCATCTAAATTATTTGATGAATTACAAATAGGTGTACTTTTTAATCCAAATAAAAAAGGTCTCTTTACTTTTGAGGAAAGAGTTCATCTAATAGAATCATGTACTAGTCATTTAGATAATGTTAAAATTGTAAGTTTTGATGGACTATTAGTAAATTATTGTGAAGAAAATCAAATAGATACTTTAGTAAGAGGAGTTAGAAGTGGAGCTGATGTTGAGTATGAGCTTCAGATGGCTCATATGAATAGAGAATTAAATCCTAATATAGAGACTATCATACTGCCTACTACAACTAAGTATTCTTTCATAAGTTCGTCACTAATAAAAGAAGTTTTAACTTTTGATGCAGATGTCAAAAACCTAGTGCCAAAGATAGTGCTAGAGGAGCTGAAACGAAAAACAAATAGGGGGAAGTAATAAATGAAAATAGATTTAGAGATGATGGAATTGTTTGACGACTTAGAGGATAGAATAAGTAATGCACAAACAGCCCGTTTTTCACAAAAATCAGTAATAGATAAAGAAGAGCTTTTAGCTATAATAAAAGAAATAAGAGCTTTAATGCCAGATGAGGTTACACAAGCTGTCTGGATAAATAAAGAAAGAAATAGAATATTAAATGAAGCTAAAAGGGATGCTAAAGAGCTAGTAGCCCAAGCTGAAAGAGATGCTGAAAAAATAAAAGAAGAATATAGTAGAAGTTTAGAAGAATTAAAACAAAATTCAGAAGAAACTTTAAAAGATTATATAGAATCTAGTGATGTAGTCGGACAAGCGGAGCAAAGAGCTAGAGAAATCTCAGAAAGAGCAGAACATGTGGCAAGAGAAATTAGACAAGGGTCTATTGAATATGCTACAGATGTACTTTCTGCAGTTGAACATAATTTGAAATCTATATTAGAAGAAGTAATTAGAGATAAGTCTGAGTTAAAATAGCTTATACTACGATAATAAGTAATTAAGAATAACATAGATATGACAAGAATATAAATATTCTTGTTCATAACTATGTTATTTTTATGTTGATGTAAAAATTAACAAATAAATCTTAATTAATATAATTTTAGAAATTTATTTTGTTATTAGCTTGATTAGGTAGAACAAATTTAAATATTAGGTATGTAAGTAGAATTAAGGGAACTATTATATTGGTATTATTTAGATAATAACTCCAAAGTCCATTGATGTAGAGTGTATCATAAACATCACCAAAATTAGAGACGAATGACGCTGAATTACATATCGGGTAAAGTAAAAAAGTGAATATAGATGCAAATAACCCGTGTAAGAACTTACTTAATATGTACAAGTTAGTATTAATATCGGTTTTAGCTAAGAAGTTACAGCATTGTGCTAATATAGATAGTCCACTAAATCCAATTAAAAAACTGGAAAAAGTGACTTTTATTATCATAGAAGAAGAGGCGACTTTAGAAATATTATTGCAACCAATAGTAATCTCAAATAATCCACTTATAAAGGCGTAGCATAAATCCTTTGTTACCCCAAATAATGATAGAGGTAGATATAGTATAGAAGCCAGTATCGATATTATATTAAACAATGATAAAATTTTAAATACAACGGAGAATACGATTACAAACCCTCCAACTGCAAGTAAAGTATTAACACCATTTACAACTGCATTTCCAAACAAAACAAAAAATCCTGTATTGCTTGAGTATCTAGTATTAATGATATTACTAAAATTTGTTCTAATATTGTACTTAGAGGAAGGTAATTTTTCCTTACCATAATTTCTAAATATAATACCTACGCTTATAGATCCTAAATAATGACACAATATCATTAGATATCCTAGAGAAGCATTTTTGAACATTCCAACAGCTACTGCACCTATAATAAACAGTGGTCCTGATGTAGAACAAAATGAAACCAATCTTTGTGCTTCAGATCTAGAAATTTGGCCATTAATTCTAAGGTCATAAGCTAACTTTGCTCCTACAGGATATCCAGATACTGTAGAAATTACAAATACTAAGGCACTTCTACCAGAGACATTGAAGATAAATTTAGTAATTGGATTTATTATCATTCCTATTAAATCAACTATTTTTAAATCGACAATTAAATTAGCTCCTATTATGAATGGAAGTAGAGATGGTATTAAGACGTTTACCCAAATATTTAAACCTTCCTTAGCTGACTTAATAGCTTCTTGAGGAAATATTATTATTCCTACAATTAAAAATAATACTACTATGACTGGAAGGAAAAAAAGAATAATTTGATTTTTTTTCATAGACACCCCCTTACGAAAATAATCGTTTTGTTAACTTATTTATATTTGAATCTCGACCCCGATAGGGATTACAATAGTTTCACCACAAAACATATTCCCCCTATAGAAAGGAGTCGAGA
>CABIVQ010000035.1 GCA_902362365.1 Clostridiaceae bacterium
CCTTTCATGTAAAGTAGTTTTGTGATTATTATTACTGTAACATGAACATAAACTTGTGAACTATTTTTTTACATATTTTTAGATGTTGCACTTAATATGATAATTTATCATATAAAAAAAAGTATCATATTGATACTTTTAAATAGTAAATTTATAAATTTAATTTTAACTTTCACTAAAAATGATAACTGAATTCTATTTGACCGATTTAATTTTTCCTTTTACTTATTGCATGCCGTATTACAAGTCATCTCCTTGTATTCGATCACATCTATCACCCTCTACTTTTTTTAGATAAATACTATATACTATTAATAATACACAATTTGATATTGGCATTGCTAGAAATATACCTATTTTAGGTGAGATATTCATAATATCGTATTTTGTAAATATTATAGGGAGTATAATTGTTAGTGGTATAAGTAGTAATCCCTGTCTTATTAACTCTAATTTACTAGCACTATTTTCTTCACCGGATACCTGCATAAATGTTATAAAGGTATAAATTATTCCTATAAAAGGAAAACCTGCAAGTACTATTCTAATTATCGGTACAGAAAGGCTTATAAGCTCTAAATCTCTAGTAAAAATACCTACTATTTCTCTTGAGAATAGATACACTATAGCTGTCACACTTATTGAATATACCAAACTATATTTTATAGTCTTAGATTTAACTATATTTTTTCTCTTTTCATCCTTACTACCTTGATAATAAGCAATTATAGATTGTATTCCTTGAGCTAATCCTATTAAAGGTAATAATACAATCATGTGTATGTTACTACAAATTGTCCAAGATCCTATATATAAGATGCTTGTATATCTTATTAGAACTTTATTAATAACAAATCCACTCAGACTGTTTAATGCTTGCATTAAGAATTGGACAAATCCTATCTTAATCAATGAATATAAAATTTCTTTTACTTCATATTTATTTAATTTGCTCTTTTTAATCCATAATCCTTTTTTGACTAAAAATATAACAGTAAATAATAGATAACATACTTCGCTAATTAATGTAGATAAAGCTATTCCTCTTATTCCCATATTCATAATAAAAGTAAAAATCACATTAAATACTATATTTATAATTGTCGAAGAAATCACAACTATAATTTCTATCTTTGGATATCCAAATGCTCTTATATTATTAACTAAAGTATATCCAGTAGAACTAAACACATTAAATATTATAGCTATATTTAAATACTCTTTCGCAAGAATACCTACTTCACCTGTAGCACCTAGAATATATATCAGTTTATCCTGAACTAATAATATAAACAAAGATATGGCTGTACTAAATATAAAACTAGCATATAAACCTACTTTAAAGGTATTGTTAATCTTTTCCTTATCTTTTTCTCCAAGTCTCTTTGCTATTACTATACTTGTAGATACTCCAAATATTAATTGAGCTGCTATTAACAACGATAATACAGGACTTAATATCCCCATAGCTGATAATGCATTATTACTTATAGAACCTAAATGTCCTGCAAAAGCTGTATCTATCATTGATGATACTGACTCTAATACTAAGGAGCATATTGTTGGTATAGAAAATAAGAATATTAGCTGTGGTATAGACTTCTTTTCAAAAATTTCACCTCTAAACATATAAATCCTCCATATCATTTAAGTTTATCTCCATTATTTTTTCTCCATTAGTATCTTCTTCCCCATTAAATTTAAACCCAATTCTTTCATATAGTTGAATTGCATTTATATTATCATCATAAACACTTAAGTATATCTTTCTATGTCCATATTCTTTATAAAGCCTTTTTATTAAAAGCTTCACACTAGCTTTTCCATATCCCTTACCTTGATACTTATCTCCAATCATAATCCTATCTAACCATACTCTACCGAACTCACCTTCATTTAAAAACAAGCCATACATTGCAAAACCTACTGGAATCTCTCCATCATATATTGCAATTGGTCTCCATAGAGAATATTCTTTTGCTTCCTCTAGGCAATCTTCTATAGATTCTATATATCCTATTTGGTCTTTAGATACATGTAATTTTAATACTTCATCATAATTATCTTTATTAATTTTTTTAAAATCTAAATTCATACCTATTTACTCCTTAATAAAATTCACTTCTTTATATAAAAATAATAAACCTGTGTGTAACACACAGGTCAATAACAAATTAAAATTAATTTTATTTTATAGGTATGAATACTTCAAAGTAATCGATAGGAGTTTCATCTTTATATACTGTAAGTAGCATCCTACCGAGAATGGAACCAGCTACATCTATATTATTTTTAGCCACAATATCTCTTATATATTGAATCCAATCGTCATAATCATTGTCATCTAAAGATATTACCGTATAGATATATTTATTATTCGATATAGTCTCTAATTTATAGTGAAGTTTATTCTTTGTTTTAATATCGCAGTCTTCCCTCAATGAAATTCCCCACTTAATCTTTTCATCAGCTTCTTCGTCAAATAATACTCCTTCATCTATTAAAAAGGAAAATTTAACATAATCAGCTAAGTATTCATCGAAATCTTTAAGTCCTTCTAAAATTTCTACAAAATCATTAAATTTATTTTCCTTCGTAATCTCCACGAAAAAACAGCTTTCTTTTTTTGACTTAAGTTCTATTTTGTTTAAATCATTAGCACATGTTTCTACTGCTAATTTCATTAAACCTAGCCTTTTTTGGAGTTTTTTAACTTTTTCCATCTCTTCTTGAAGATATATTTCTTTTTCTTTTATTAGTGCTAGTATATCTGAAGGTGATGAATTTCTAACCACTTTATTTATTTCATTTAGTGGTAAATTCAATTGTTTAAATAACATTATGTCCATCAGACAGTTTATATCTTCAATTCCATAATATCTATATCCATTTTTATCATCCTTTTTAGGGCTTAAAAGTCCTATTTTATCATAATGGACCAAGGTATCCCTTGTTATATTAAACAGCTTGCATACCTCTCCTATTAAGTATTTATCTTTCATTTTTCCCTCTTAATTTTAAGATTTTACTTATATTTTATATAATTAACCTCTTTGACGAGATGTATGATTATCCATAGAATTATTGTTAGTCGGAAGTCCACAGTTCATTTTTTCATACATAGGCTGGGTTGGAGCTATCCAAACTTTACCTTCACCTGTAAATGTATTTAGGAATCCTTCCCCATTTACCGCTGAACCAAATAAACTCTTATCTGATTTTGTAACTGAGAAATTAACTCCACTAGTTCTAGCTATTGCAAAGTTTCCATCTACCTTTAACTCTTCCCCTCTAGAAATTTCACACTCAACTATCTCTTCCTTAGGTACATTACACTCTAAAACGATTATTCCAGTTCCTGATAATTGTACTTGAAAGAACCCTTCTCCTCCTAAAAGAGTTGAAGATATATTCTTTTGTGCAACACCCTTAATATTTATATCTTCAGAGCAACAGTAAAACATACCTTTATCTACTATAATACTTTCATTCGATAATTCCATCATTATATAATGCTTATATGATGGTTCTAATAATATTTCACCAGTACCTGAGTATGTTGGTTTTATAGCACTTTCGCTAGTAATTGTTCCTGATACAGCCTTTTTGAACAAACCTCCAACTCCACCAATATTACTCTTAGATTCTATCTTGCCTTTGTAATAATAAAGCGCTCCTGCCTCAGTTTTTACAGCGCTATTATTTAATCTAATTCTTACTTGCTTCATTTTTAATCCTACTTGATTAGCAAAGAATAACCCCATTGCAGTTTCTATTCTTTGAGCTCCTTCTAGATTATTATAAGAAATTACTTCAAACTCTACTCCATCATATGTTATGCTATCTATTACTTTTATTTTTTCATCTAATGTACTCATATCAATCTCCTTTATTGAAACAATTTAATATGTTATATAGCTCCACTCTTTCATTATACTCTTATATTTATTATTTTCATTAAATTTAACTATATTTTACTTATGACCTTTTGCTCCAGTATAAGTTTTCTCATAAAATCCTGATGAAGTTGATTTCTTTACACTATCTTTAGGGTTAGAAGCATTAATACCAATAATGCCCGGTCGAGTCGTTCTTTCATTTAATATATTATAATTTGTTTTTTAGATAATAAATAAAAACCACTCTTCTATTTAACTAAAAAGAGTGGTTTTAAATATAAACTTAATATTAATTTAACTTTATTTAAAATTATTTATTTTAAAATATTCATTCCTTCTGCTGTTGGTATTTCAAATCCCATTATATTTGCAAGAGTTGGAGCAACATCAACTAATCTCAATTCTTCTATATCCTTATTTTTTTCTATATTTTTACCCTCAATATAGAACGATGCTCTCATATCTTTTAAATTCTCACAATATCCATGTTGAGCTTTTTGCGCAGTATTACTATCTAAGTACTCACCCACTGCTTCTTCTCTAACTTCGTATCCTGCTTCAGATATTAAAACATAGTCTGCATCAGGGAACCCTTTTCTAATTCCCCTAGCCTCTTTACCTGTTATAACTTCATTAACACCACTTTCGTTATCCTCAACAAGTTATTTTAATATACTCTCAACTTTTTCTCTTACTTCTTTATTATCTCTATCCTTAAGTCTTATTTGACCTGTTCCTCCAGAACGTTGACACCACACATACAACCGCATTATCGTTAGTTATTCCATGAACTTTTTCTACTAATTCTCCAACTAATACGTCTATCCTTTCAAGGTCAGCAATTGCTTCTTTACTATAAACACCTTTTATATGAGCAGTTTCATCATAAGAAGCGAAGTAGCAAGACATGAAAAATGGCTTTTCATCTAAGTGCTTTTTGATTTTATTTTCAAGTATCCATAAAGCAGGTATAACAAAGCCTATTTTATGTATGGGTTATACAGATACTGCTAAAATACAGCATGCAATAGATAGTAATATAAGAATTACTGTATATTCTTTAGAAATGGCTATGAAAATAGATGAATTAGCTAAATTAAGCAATAAAAAAGCTTATGTACATATAAAACTTGATACTGGTATGAGTCGAATAGGTTTCTTAGTTAATGAACAATCTATATCAGACATAAAGAAGATGTTCACCTTAGAAAACTTAATAATAGAGGGTATTTATACTCACTTTGCAAAATCAGATGAAGAAAACAAAGAAGCTACTTACGAACAAATAAAAAAATACAATAGAGTTATAAATTCATTAGAAGAAGATAACTTAAATGTTCCAATAAAGCACGTATCAAATAGTGCTGCAATTTTAGATTTAAGAGAATGTGATTTCAATATGGTCAGATTAGGAATATCTTTATATGGTCCTTATCCATCATCTGAAGTTAGTAGAGATATAAAACTAAAAACAGCTTTAGAATTGAAAACTATAGTTAGTAACATAAAGACTATAGAAAAAGGAACTAGCGTTAGTTATGCTGGAACATATACAGTAGATAAAGATACAAGAATAGTTACATTGCCCGTTGGCTATGCAGATGGCTTCCCTAGAACACAAAAAAATCCTCTAGTATTTATAAATGGTAAATTGTTAAATATAGTAGGAAGAATATGCATGGATCAAACTATGGTTGAAATTCCAGATAATCTTGAAGTTAATATGGAAGATGAAGCTATCTTAATAGGTGATATAGATGGAATAAGAATAGGTGACATATCAAGTAAGATAGGTACAATAGACCACGAAATACTTTGTTGTATAACTAAAAGAGTAAACAGAGTGTATATAACAAAAGATAGCAAGTATATAGTTAATAATCTATTAGGTTAATATATATTAATGATTCTATTAGACATACAAAGATAATACTGTAGAATATTGTATATACAAATAAAGGAGCAACCTTAAAGTTGCTCCTTTATTATTTATTTAGAATATAAATAAGTTTAATTGCCCATAAATATTTTAATTTATTACCTCATCAAGTCTTTCTTTTTTCTCTAATTTAATTTCTCCTGACATTTTAAAAGCCTGCTTGGCTAAAAATACAGCGATAATTTCATTTATAACAGCCGCTGCTGCAATAGTACCTTGTATCATAGCAGCATGTTCAGGAACATACGGTGATAATGTACTTACTGCTATACCAGTAAATATAAGTGATACACCTGAATGAGGAAGAAGCGAAAGACCTAAGTATTTGCATACATTTTTTTCAGCTTTTGATATTTTTCCACCTGTATAAGAACCTACTATTTTGCCTAATCCACGAGATATAATGTATATTGCGGTAAGCAGTCCTGCACCAAATATTAAATTATAATCTAATGGCGCTCCTAAGTCTAATATAACTAAAACTAATGCTATACCCATTATTGGATTTATATCTTTCATTATCTCATTTAATCTCTCTTCTTCAACCATATTTGCAATAAAAGCAGCAAATGATATACCAGATAATACTAAATTTATAGATAATATATTTTCATTTATATATACACCAATAGCAACAGTTAAAATAATAAGCGCCGTAACTTTTAATATAGTCTGCCATTTATTACATTCTTTCTTTAAAACTTTTGCTCCTATTAATCCTGTTATTGCCCCTAAGGCTAATGGTAATACTATCATCATTAAAATAGCAAATACATTTACACCTTCTCCAGTCATAGATCCTGACACTAAACCTATTACTAGGAAGAATACAATTAATGCAAGTATATCATCTAAGGCAGCAAGCGGTATTAGCGTTTTTGAAACAGGACCTTGTGCATTATATTCTTTTACTATGGATAAAGATGGTGCAGGTGCTGTAGCGAGTGCAATAGCACCAAATACTAATGCTATAGGCATTGGAATATCAGCAAATATAAAGAACGCAACTGAAACAAATATAAACGACGTTATACCTTCAAATAAACATATAATTAATATTTGTTTACCTGACTTCTTAAGTTCTTTTAGTATTAACTCAGTACCAATTAGCATACCTACAAACACTTCTCCAATATTACTTAAAATATGAAACCACTGTGCATCTATTATGCTACTATCCATCCAATTTAACGCATGTGGGCCTATTATCATACCTGTAAGTAACCATCCAAGTATAGCTGGCAAATGAATTTTTGAAACTAACTTTCCCATTAACAAGGCTAAAGTTATAAATAAAACCAACAATACAATTCCTTTAATCAATTTAACAACCTCCTTTTAGCTATCAATGCCCTCAAATACCATTTCTAGCATTATCTTATGATCTTTTCTAAATTCTTCAATCGCTACATCCTTGTCTTTATTTTCTATTTCTTTCATATGTTTTTCTTCTAACTTCTCACCTATCATTATAATAAGTTCAAATGCTTTTTCTTTATCAAATCTAGGATTTACATCTATCTTCTTTATTACCTCATGCATAAGAGTATTATTATACTCTTCAAATTCTTTAGCTAACCTCTTTGCTTCTTCTATATTGTCATTCATTCTTGAGTTTACAATAAGTCTAGAATGTAATGGATTTTCTCTAAAAAACTTAAACTTATTATTAAAATATTCGCTAATGTAATCTATACCTTTTTTATTACTACTTTCAATATTTATAGTTATATTTTTTTTGAAATTGTCAATAACATACCTAAGTACTGTTAAATATAGATTTTCCTTAGTTCCATAATAATGATAAAGTATTCCCTTTGATACCTCGGCCTTTTTACAGATAACATTTGTAGAAGTTGCCTTATATCCATTCTGTGCAAACTCTTCAAGCGCTACATCAATAATTCTTTCTCTAATACTTATAGATTCAAGTTCTTTTTCTGTCATAATGTCCTCCTTAATTGACCAAGTGGTCTATAGTAAATATTACCATCCATTGACCACCTGGTCAATATATAGTATGATTTTGTATGAAAATTGATGAGTATATAATGATATTTAATGTATATAGAATAAACAAAATTCTAAATAAAAATAATTTAAAATTATATTAGTAAAATTAAATATTTTTTAATTTATAAAAGGAGTAATAATAGTAGAATTAAAATCCACATTATTACTCCTTATTCGTAGTTGAAATATGTCTATCTCTTTACTTATTAAATTTTTCGCTAATTTATTTTTATACCTTATCATTTTGATCAAAATAACCGATAATTAGTTAATAACTATAGTAGTCCCTTGAGATGCATTATCAAAAATCCATCTAGCATTATTAGTATCTAATCTTATGCATCCATGACTTATTGCTACACCTAATCTACCATCATATACGTATGTTCCTGTTAAATCATATAGTATTGAATGATAAAAATATTCTCCTACAATATTAGTAGCATATTTTGCAGAAACTTTACTTCCCTCTGAGGTTATAGCGGGATATTTTACACCTACAGCAAATATCCCCTTTATAGTTGGAGTCGATGGTTTTCCTACAGTACAGCTCCATCTATATATTAGTACCCACATATCATCTCCTTTTTCAAATATATAGGTAATTCTCTCTTTAATAGATGTAACTATTAAGTAATTACTTGGACTTTCAATATTATTATCATTTACAAACGCTGTTATATCAGTATTGAATTTAGAATAGTCTAATTGACGATTATTTTTTATCTTTCTCATATATAATTCACCTCTTTGAATTACACCTCAAATTTAATACAGTTTCTAAATTTGACTAGTTTATTTATTTTATTAAAATAAATATGAAATGGTGATATATATTCATATAAGAAGTGATGCCAAAACGAAGCATTCTAGTATTACTTCTACTACATATCTTAATTTTTATTAAAATTTATAAAATAACCTTAACCATAGTTATCCTTATGTTTAAGGTTGTCAATAATATATTCATTAATTGATTTTAATCTTTTTGTAATTTAATATATATTACATAACTTCTGCTTCTTTAAGTGCTATTTCACTATCATCCGAGAAGTTCTTTTTAACTTCTTTAACTAAAACTATACCAGTTATAACCGCTGAAACGATGTCGGCAGTTGGTTGAGCAAACCAAACTCCATTTAGACCAAAGACGTTAGGTAATATGATAACCATTGGTATTAATATTATAACCTGTCTTAGTAAACCTAAAACCATAGCTATCTTTGCTTTTCCTATTGATTGTATAAAGTTACTTCCTACTATAGATATACCTACTATAGGCATAGCAAATGCATATTTTTTAAGTCCTACGATAGTTATATTCATAAGCTCTGGGTCTTTATTAAACATACTTACTAAAATTTGTGGTGCTAATTGTATAACTAAAGCTCCCATTAAAAATACAACTGTAGCTGACATTAAACTAATCTTTAAAGTTTTCTTAGCTCTATCGTATTTCTTAGCTCCATAGTTAAATCCTACTATAGGTTGCATTCCTTGTACAAATCCAAAAGCCGGCATTACAAATATCATATTTATTGAACTTATTGTTGCCATTGCACCTATTGATAAATCACCACCATAAGTTTTTAATGATGTATTAAATATTACTTGAACCAAACTGTTAGTTAATTGCATTGCAAAAGGTGCACAACCTATAGCAAATATTGCTGATACAATTTTCATATCTAATTTTAAATTTTTCTTTTTTAACTTAACGTTTGATTTTCCTCTTAAATAATAAGATAATCCTAACATTGATGAAGTTATTTGAGATATTATAGTAGCAAGTGCTGCTCCTTGTATTCCCATATTAAATCCAAATATGAATAATGCATCTAGCACTATGTTTAGACCACACCCTACAATCATTATTGTAGCTGATAACTTTGGATTTCCATCTCCCCTTATTAAGTTACTAAACATCATTGACATTATACTAAATGTAGTTCCAAGCAGTATTACATTCATATATGATTTTGCGTAAGTAATAGTACCTTCACTGGCCCCAAATGTAATAAGTATTTTATCTAGTAGTAATAATCCAAATATAGATAATGTAACACCTATTATGATTGCTAAGCATATTGAATTTCCTATAATTCTCTCTGCCTCGCCTTTTTTTCCTTCTCCTAGTCTTATAGATACATTAGTCGCTGATCCTACACCTACAAGACTTCCAAAGGCAATTACTATTGTCATTATTGGCATTGCAACTCCAAGTCCTGTTATTGCCATTGGACCAACGCCTGGTATGTTTCCGATAAACATCCTATCTACAACATTATAAAGTGCATTTACCATCATTCCTATTATAGCTGGTAATGAGTACTTTAATAGTAATTTTCCTATCGATTCTGTACCCAATATATTTTGTTTATTCTCCACAGCTTCACCCCTTATATTTTAATATTTTTATATATCTTTTCAAGTAGATCTATCAATATCTCTTCTTCTTCATTAGTTAAACTTTTACTTACTTCATTACGTAACTGATCAATTAAATTGAATACATCTTCTTTGATATACTTAGATTTTTCTGTTAAATAAATTCTATTAGTCCTTTTATCATGATTATCTTTAACTCTAGTTATAAGACCTTGCTCTTCTAAGTTTTTTAAAGTTCTTGTTGTAGCTCCTTTGTCTATTTCTAATTTCTTAGAAATTTCCTCTTGGTTCTTTCCATCTTTCATATACAAATCAAGTAAAAACATAAGTTGGCCTGATTTAATATCATACTTTGCCACTTCTCTATTCATAAATATTCTTGATTTTCTGTGTATTTGAGAAACATATTTGGCTATGTATTTATTATTTTCATTCATATCTATCACCTTCTATTAGTTGACTATACAACTATTTTAGTATACCAATATTTAGTTGCATAGTCAACTTTTTTATAAGTAGATTTATTTGATAGTTTTTATAGTAAATTATTAATATTTATAAAAGCAAATTTTAAATATAAAAAAATGCTAGAGTAATTTAATCTAGCATTTTTTTATATATTAAGTTTTTCTAAACCAACAACCCATTTATTTTAAATTTTATAAAATTTATATTCAATCTTCAAAATCTAACTAACTCATTATAAAATATACTACAAAACCTATGATTATAGCTGGAATAAGATTTAAAATCTTAGCCCATAAAGCTGACTTTTTATCCATTGCAATAAGTGGGAAAAGTGCATCTCCATCTTGAGATATTGAATTTGCAACTAATGCCGCAAATGGCATAACTCCCTTTGAATATAAAGATATAAATATAACTTGAATCCCACAACCTGGGATAACACCAAGAAATGCACCTATCAACACAGTTATCATACCATTTACTAATAATATAGAATTTAATACTTCTTCTCCACCAATAATCATTACCCCTAAATCATACACTAAATATCCAACAAATATCCATGTTATAACAAAAGCTGTTTCACTTGCCGAATGTATTATCATCTCTTTAAATGATAAGATTTTACTTTCAACTACTTCATGAGTACTATTTTTAATGTACTTTTTAGATAATGCTGTATAAATTATAGATAAAGTTAATCCTAGTAATGATATTACACCTTCAAATGATAGTTCCAATCCTTCTTCATGTGAATGAACATGCGAGTGTGCGTGTTCAGCACCTTCTCCATGAGATATCATTGTTATTAATCCTATTATAATAAGTAAATAGAATATTTTGTATCCTATTGAGTGAGTAAATTTATATCCTAATTTACCCATATTTCTTTTTTCATTGTGATGTAAAGCATGATCTACTTCATCATTTTCTTCATGTCCTATATGTTTCTTCGCATTTAAATCTATCTTTAAACCTTTTTCAAAATCCGTCTTTTCATCATTAGCACAATCACAATTATGAAGTTTATCTTTTCTAAGTTTTAGCTTTTCATCTAGATGTAGTATATCTACCATGTATCCACAAACTATAGCAGTTACAAAGCTTATTAAACTCACTCCTAAATATGCTTTAATATCTGAAGAAATTAGTATGAAAGCTGCATCCCCCATACTAGATATTAATGTTGCTACTAATGCTCCAAAGCTTACTTTGTTTTTTACGTATAGTGGCATTAGTATAATACTACCACCGCATCCTGGTATTATTCCTAGAATTGCTCCTATCATTGGCTGTATTCTTTTATTCTTATCTAAAATATCTACTATATTTCCACCTGTTTTGTAATCTATATATCCAAATATTAGTATGACTATTCCTAATAATACTCCTACATGTAAAAAAGATTCTTGTGCTGCATTTATTATTATTTCTATTAATCCCATTTAATCACTCCTAACTATACTAAGTATTATAACAAATATAGCTCGTTTGTAAATGATAACTTATATCATTTATAAATATTTTACTTAAAGCTCAGGTTAAATTTATATAATTAATATTTTTACACATAATAACTTAGATAATTATGGACTTATTCGTTACTTTCATAATACTTGGTGGCATTTTTTTTTTCTAACGGCCACACCTTACTTATAAGTTTGCTTCCACTGCGATATTTGGAACCTAATTTGTTTTAAACCTCTTCCAGTAAAATTAACAAGGGGTAAGTAAGAAAAAAATCTATAATGACCGACGTTTGCAACGTCTTTTTGTTGCATGGAAGTCATTATATATTTTCTCACCCACCCCCGGGACATTACCCTCTTATCATCTTAGCTAAATCCTTAGCAAAATAAGTAATTATTATATCAGCCCCAGCTCTCTTAATCGACATAACCGATTCATAGATTGCCCCCTCAGCCAATATACCATTATTAACAGCAGACTTAAGCATAGCATATTCTCCACTAACATTGTAAGCAGCTAGCGGTAAATCAAAATTATCCTTAACCCTTCTTATAACATCTAAATAAGAAAGAGCAGGTTTAACCATTAGAATATCTGCACCTTCTAAAACATCTAACTCTGCCTCAATAAGTGCTTCATTAGAGTTAGCTGGATCCATTTGATAAGTCTTTCTATCTCCAAAACTCGGAGCAGAATTAGCAGCTTCCCTAAATGGTCCATAGAAAGTGGATGCGTACTTGACGCTATAAGCCATTATACCAATATCCTCAAATCCAGCTTCATCTAATCCTTCTCTAAGTGCAGCTATTCTTCCATCCATCATATCAGAAGGAGCAACCATATCAGCACCAGCTTTAGCATGACTTACTGCAATCTTTGTTAAGTATTCTAATGTAACATCATTTTTAACATATCCTTTTTCATTTAAGATCCCACAATGTCCATGACTTGTATATTCGCACATACAGACATCTGTGATTACATTCATTTCACTATCTATTTCTTTTATTTTTCTGATAGCCCTTTGAATTATTCCATTATCATTATAAGCTTCACTACCACATTCATCTTTTTCATGGTCATGAGGTATACCAAATAATATTACATGCTCTATTCCTAAATCTTTTATTTCTTTTATCTCATCTTCTAGCATATCTAAAGAAAAATGATATACATCTGGTAAAGATGAAATTTCACTTTTTATTCCCTCTCCCTCTACTATAAATAAAGGGTAAATTAAATCTTCTACATTTAATTTAGTTTCTCTAACTAAATTTCTTATAGCTTTATTAGCTCTTAATCTTCTAGGTCTTCTTAACATACTCATTACCTCCAAAGTAGAATAATTCCTAACAAACAGTAATTGCTTCTACTATCTTATCTATAGTTGCTGTTTCAGCTTCTTTATAAACATTTATATTTAATTCTTCCGCAGTAGCTGAAGTTATTGGTCCTATAGATATTACTTTAGAACTATTTATTTTATCTAAGTTATCTTGTCCTATAATTTCTACAAAGTTTCTTACTGTTGAAGAACTTGCAAAAGTTATAAAATCTAAGTCTTCTTTTTCTAATATATCTAGTATTTCATCCTTCTTACTAGTGTCTATTACACTTTCATAAGTATGAACTTCTTTTACAGTACATATTTCACTTAACTTGTCCACTAAGTAATCTCTAGCATTTCTAGCTCTTGGTATTAATATATTATCTTCCTTAGTTAATTTATCTTTCAATTCATCAAATAAAGATTCTGCTACAAAAGCTTTAGGAACTATATCTGCAATTATACCTCGAGATTTAATTTCCTTAGCTGTAGCACTTCCAATTGCGCATACTTTTAAGTTCGCTAGAGCTCTAGTATCTAAGTTCATTTCTTCTAATTTATCAAAGAATATTTCTACAGCATTCTTACTTGTAAGAACTAAGTATGTATAATCTTTTATATTATTTATTTCATTTTCTAATTCAGTATTATTTTCTATCTTCTCTATTTTTATAGTAGGTATTTCTATTGGATTTCCGCCTAAATCCATTATCTTTTCTACTATTGAGCTACTTTGAGTTCTACTCCTAGTAACCATTATATTTTTTCCAAATAGTGGTTTATTTTCAAAGAAATTAAGAGTATCTCTTAACTCTACTACACTTCCTATTGCTATTAGTGTTGGTGGCTTAACATTTTCTCTTACTGCAGTTTCATAAACATTTTCTAAAGTAGAAGTTATTACTCTTTGGTTATATCTAGTTGCCCAACTTATAAGAGCAACTGGAGTATCTTTTGATTTACCTTCTTTGATTAAGTTTTCACTTATTTTCTTTAAGTTAGCTACTCCCATTAAGAATACAAGAGTACCTCTAATATTCGCTAATGCGTTCCAATTTATCTCATGATTTTCTTTATCATCATCTCTTAGATGTCCTGTTACTACATGGAATGAACTTGCATGATCTCTATGAGTTATAGGTATCCCTGCATAACAAAGTCCACCTATAGCAGAGGTTATCCCTGGAATTACTTCAAAGTCTATTCCTTCTTCTTTTAGAAGTTGACCTTCTTCCCCTCCTCTACCAAAAACATAAGGGTCTCCTCCCTTAAGTCTTGTAACTATTTTGCCTTCTTTAGCTTTATCAGCTATTACTCTATTTATATCTTCTTGAGGTAGTGTATGATTGCTAGATGCTTTTCCAACATATATAAATTCACAGTTAGATTTAGCTTCTTTTAGATAATTTGAATTTGCTAATCTATCATAAACTATAACATCAGCTTTTTTTATACACTCTAATCCTTTTAAAGTTAATAATTTATAATCTCCTGGTCCTGCCCCAACTAAGTATACTTTACCCTTCATAGCTTTCATACTCCTTTAAGACTAATTTTGCTAATTCTATCCCTGCTTTTCTTGGAGATTTTGAGCTTCCTTCTATACTTTTTATTATTAGTTTTTTTCCATCTTCATCTCCAAACAATCCTGTTAGCTTAATCTTCTCATCATCTACTATACAATAAGCTCCCATAGGAATATGGCAACTACCATTAACTCCATCTAAAAATCCTCTTTCAGCTGCTACTTGAATTTCTGTTTCTTCATCTTTTAAACAGTTGATTAGATTTTCTATTTCTAAATCATTATCTCTTATTTCTATAGCAAGGGCTCCTTGTGCTGGTGCTGGAACCATTACATCTGTTGGTATATAGTAGCTTATATGTTCACTCATACCTGCTCTTAAAATTCCTGCTGCTGCAAGTACTACTCCATCTAGATTTTCATCTTCTATTTTTCTTACTCTAGTATCTATGTTTCCCCTTATTGGAACTATTTCTAAGTCAGGTCTAGCTCTAAGTAGTTGATATTTTCTTCTTTTACTGCCTGTCCCTATTTTAGCTCCTTGTGGTAAATCATCTATTGAGGTATATCCTTCTTTTAATATAAGAACATCTCTTGGATCTTCTCTTTTCGGTATCCCTGCAAATTTCAATCCAGCTGGTAAGCATGAAGGCATATCCTTCATGCTATGTACAGCTATATCTATTTCTTTATCTAATAATTGTTGCTCTATCTCTTTTACAAATAATCCTTTATCACCTATTTTATCTAAAGATAAATGTTGTACTAAGTCTCCCTTAGTTTTAATTATCTTTATCTCAAAATCAACTTCAGGATTATTTTTTTTTAACTCATCTATTACCCAATTAGTTTGCGTAAGAGCTAACTTACTACCTCTCGTTCCAACTACTACTTTCATGATAAATCTCCTTATGTATTAGTCTTCTAGCCTACCTTGTTTTCTAACTTTCCTAATTCTTTCTTATTATCTTTGTTTACTAATATTGTTGAGAAGTAAGATATCTTTTCTTCTAAATGTACATCTCTTAAATTAGTATAAACAACTTCACCTTCTTGTGAAGAATTACTTACAAGTATAGCACTATCTATTAATTCATATTGTTCTAACTTGTTTATTATTTCTTTGAAGTTTTTATATACTTTCATTAATACTATACAACTATAATTTTGTAATGCATAATCTATTCTTTCTTCTTCCATTGTGCAAGGTATTACTATTAATGGCTCTCTATCCATAACTAATGGGAAGTTTTGATTAGATGCTATATTTGAGAATGAAGATATTCCTGGTATAGTTTCTACTTCTATGTCATCTATCAATCTTTCCATTATATAAACGTAAGTACTATATATCATTGGATCTCCTAAAGTTACAAATCCAACATTCTTGCCACCTTTAACATCTGCTACTATTTCCTCTGCTATTTGATTCCAAGCCGTTATTTTTTCTCCATCATTAAAATTCATCGGGAAGTGTCTTGATTTTATTTCAAGTCCATCTGGTATGTATTTACTTACTATTGATAACGCTAAGCTATCTCCACCTTTTCTCGATTCTGGTGTATATAATATATCTAAATTTTGTATAGTTTCTACCGCTTTTACTGTTACTAACGAACTATCTCCAGGTCCTGTACCTATTCCATAAAACTTTGCCATTATATCTTCCTCCTAATTGTTTAGCATATTTCTTCTAATTCTTTTAATTGATCTATGCAGTCATGTGCATGCTTTACAAATTTATCTTGAATTTTAGAGTTTTCTCCTAATCCTTTTAAGTGTACCTTTATTTCAAATCCTTCTTCTTCTAACATGCTCTTCCAAGAATCTTCTTCATCTCCTGCCATATCATTTATTGCATGATCTCCTGCAACTAACATAAGTGGCATTAAGTTAACAGTTTTTATATTGTCTGCTTTTAATTTCTTTATAACATGGTCTAATTCTGGATAACCTTCTACTGTTCCTACATAAGCATTTATTCCATGATCTCTTAACATGTACTCGATAGCTGGATATGCTGAATGAGATTCATGGAAAGTTCCATGTCCCATAAATACTACAGCTTCATCATCACACATTTGTGGTATTTGAGTTTCTATAGCTTCAACAACTTCTTTATAATCATCTATATAAGTAAGTAATGGTCTACCTAATATTAATTTTTTAAATTTAGGTTTATATTCTTCTATTTGATCTTTTAACTTATTAAATTCTTCTCCACAGATTATATGAAGTGTTTGAACTATAACTTCTTCATATCCTTCTTCATGTAATTTATCTAGGGCTTGTAATGGATTATTTATTTCTATTCCATCTCTCTTTTTTATTTTTCTTATTATCATATTTGAAGTATATGCTCTATGAAAATCATACTCACTTAATTCTGAACTTATTTTCTTTTCACATGCTTCTATTGTCTTTTTTCTAGTTTCTTCGTAACTTGTTCCGAAACTTACTACTAATACTGCCTTTTTCATTTTGCTAATCTCCCTAAATCATAATAAAATTTCTTATTTCTTTAACATCGTTAATAACTTTTGGATAATCTATTGTTTCTCTTTTTATTATTACTACTGGTATGTCAAGGATATCAGCTGCATCTACTTTTTCTAAGAATCCTCCGGCTACTCCACTTTCCTTAGTTATAACTAAATCTATTTTATATTGCTTATACATTTCCATATTTATGGTTTTACTAAATGGACCCTTCATAGCGATTATGTTATCTCCATTTAGTCCTAAATCTTCACAACTTTTTATAACCTCACTTGTAGGTAATACTCTCACAATTAGCTTTTTATTTTTTATAAGCTCTACATACTTATCTAAGTTTTTACTACCTGTTCCTATAAAAATGTTATTACCTTTTTGATTCGCTATTTCACAAGCTTCCTCAATAGTATCAACTACATATATATTTGGGTATGTTATACCTTCTATAAGTGATTTTCTTTCATATCTTACGTACTCTATATTACTTTCTTTTGAACACTCTATAGCATTTTTAGAAACTTCAATTGCGTACGGATGAGTAGCATCTATAATTTGCTTCACTTTATTTTCTTTTATGAATTTCTTCATATCATCCTTAGTAAGCTTACCTAAAATAACATTTCTTGCATATCCTAGTGCTAAATCCCTTCCATATTCAGTGGTTACAGATAAAGTGTACTTTAGATTGAATATTTTGTTTAGTTCGCTGCATATTTCTAAACTGTCTGAAGTTCCACCTAAAACTAATATCATATACCTTCCTCCTTATACAGTGTATCCTCTAGGAGTTATCATCTTATCACCGTCTATAAATGTAGATTTATTTCCTATAATAACCATAGTTGTCATATCTACTCTTTCAAAGTCCATAGTATCGAATGTGCATAAGAATTTCTCTTCATTTTCTCTTCCCACATCCTTAACTATTCCTACTGGAATTGAACCATCTTTAAACTCTCCCATTATTTCAAAAGCCTTAGCTAAATGTTCACTTCTTCCCTTACTTCTTGGGTTATATAAACAAACTACAAAGTCAGCTTCTGCAGCTAATCTTAGCCTTTTTTCTATAACTTCCCAAGGGGTTAATAAGTCACTTAAGCTTATATGGCAGAAGTCGTGCATTATAGGCGCACCAAGTATTGCAGCTGCGCCTATACTTGCAGTAACACCTGGAACAACTTTAACAGGTACTTCTGTTTCTTCTTTGGCTGTTAATTCAAGTATTAAACCTGCCATTCCATATATTCCAGCATCTCCACTACTTATAACAGCTACAGTTTTACCTTCTTTAGCTATTTCAACAGCTCTTTTACATCTGTCTATTTCTTGTCTCATTCCATTTGAAACTACTTCTTTATCTTGAATAAATTCAGTTATTAAGTTTATGTATGTTTTATATCCTACTATTACATCTGCATTCTCCATAGCTTTTATAGCTTCTAGAGTCATCATATCCTTGCTACCTGGTCCAATTCCTACTACATATATCATATTTTTAATCTCCCTACTGAAAATGTAATTCCTTTGTATTTGTTTTTTTCTATTATCACGTTTCCATCACTTAGTAGATGAGCTACTGGTTCAGCTACAGAATATACTCCTACACTTTTTTTCACCCATTCCGATTTTTCAAACAAATAATCTACTTGTGATATTTCTTCTACAGATAATACTCTAAAAGGCACATTTAGATTTTCACTTAAATCTATAATTGCTTTTTCATCTTTTTTTACTTCTATGCTTCCAATCTCTTTGATTGAGTTTATGTCTATATTATTTTTAATTAAAAAGTCTTCTAGAGAGTCTTGTAAGAGATGACTTTCTGTATCTCTTCTACATCCTATTCCAATTACTATATCTCTCGGTGTTACTTTAATAATTCTATATTTATCCTCATAATACTTATCTATTTGTAAATTCTCTTTATTACTTATAACAACGATGGTATTCAAGTTAATTTTCTTTAACTCTTCATCAGATGATATGGACGACTCTAAGCTTTTAGAATTGTCTAGTACAGTAAATCCTCTAGTATCAATGTTATATTCTCCATCAATATATAAACCTACTGCATCTCCATTAACCAACATTGCATTAACATCTAAAACATTATCTCTAAAATTCACTATATGACCATTAAGTTTTTTTGCTATAATATCTAAGGAAGATTTTTTATTTATATCAGTAGCTGTTGTTATAACTGGATTAGAGTTTATTAAATCACTTATATGTAAAGTCATCTCATTTGCTCCACCCATATGACCACTTAGTAAACTAATAATATTACTTCCTTTTTCATCAGTTACTAAAATTGCTGGATCAGAAAATTTACTAGTAACCAGTGGCGCTATTGTCCTAACTACAATTCCTGTTGCCATTATAAATAATATGTATTCATACTTATCAAATATATCTTCTACGAAAAATTTTAATCTTTTTTTAACAGTATATATTTCTACATCTTCCTCTAAATATTTACTAATCACCTCATTATCATCTAATGAATTTTCGTCTCTTTTGTTGTTTATAAAATAAATATCTCCATCATTTAAGGACCTTTTTATTTTACAAGCTAAGCTTCGTCCATTTGACGTAATGCAAAGTATTGCAATTTTAGAATCTATATTCATGTTTAAAATCCTTATCGTATAGCTTAGAGTTGTTATACTCCTTACCTAAAAATTCTCCTACCATTATTAAAGCTGTTTTAGTTATATTATTTTCTTTAACTTTTTCAGCTATATCTTGTAGAGTTCCTTTTACTATTTTTTCATCTGGCCAAGTAGCTTTGTAAACTACAGCTATTGGAGTAGTTTCTGGATACCCACCATCGATTAATCTATCAACAACCTTTTCTATTTCTTGAACTGATAAGAAAATTACCATTGAAGTTTGATGCTTAGCAAAAGACTCTATTGATTCTTTTTCTGGTACTGGAGTTCTTCCTTCCATTCTTGTTATTACTACACTTTGAGATATTTCTGGTACTGTATACTCTACCCCAAGTGCAGAAGATGCTCCTAGAAATGAACTTACTCCTGGTGTGCAATCATAATCTATATCTATTTTATTTAATTCTTCTACTTGTTCTCTTATAGAACCATATATTGAGAAGTCACCTGTTTGTAATCTAACTACAGACTTCCCTTCTTTTATTCCTTTTTCCATAACATCTGTTATTTGTTGTAAATTCATGTAAGCACTGTTGTGTATTTCACAACCTTCTTTACAGTACTCTAAAAGTGCTGGGTTAACTAATGAACCTGCGTATATTACAACGTCTGCATTACTTAAAAGCTTATATCCTTTTAGTGTTATTAATTCTTTGTCTCCTGGTCCTGCCCCTACAAAATGTACTTTATTTATCATCTTACTCTACTCCTTTTTCACAAGATATTATGTAAATTGGGTTTAAAGGTTTGAAATATTCTCCTCTACCCAGTTTTTCTAACTTAGATACACTTAGCACAGATACATCTATATTCGTAAATCCATGCTCTCTTAACAAGTTTAATGTTTGATTAAAAGTATCTACTATTATAAAGTTAGCAACTAGTCTTCCACCTTCTATTAACAGACTTTTCGACCATATTATTATTTCTTCAAGGTTGTTGCCAGTACCTCCTAAAAATATTGCATCTACCTTTTTATTTATTTCGACAGGTGCATATCCTTTTATTACTTCTATATTCTTTAAATTAAATTTCTCAACATTTTTATTTATTAATTCTAGAGCATCATCATTACGTTCTATTGCTGTAACGTCTAAGTTTGGATAATGATATGCAGCTTCAACAGTTACACTACCTGTTCCTGCACCTACATCTATAAATCTTTTTGCATTTACTAAATCCAATTTATTTATAGATATTGCCCTTACTTCTTCTTTAGTAATTGGAACTTTCCCTGTTATAAACTCACTATTCCTCATCTAATATCACCACAACATTCATGTCAAATTTTTCTATCTTTAGTATTTCTTCTGGACTTCCTATTGTAATTTGTTCATTATCATAAGATAAGTTTTCTCCAACAACAACAGTTTTCTTTAATCCTCTTTTTATTATTTCATTACTTATTTCATGAGGTCCTATTTTGTTATCTGTAACCATACACACTTTTTTGTGAGATAATATATAATCAAAATCAGGTACCTTCCCATGACTACTAGTAATATATAAATCATTCATATCAACATATATTTTTGAAAATATATATTGTAATGAACTTATTCCTGATACTATATTTAAATTTTTATTATCAATATTCTTAGATAAATATCTTCCTATTCCATATATAAATGGATCTCCTGATGCAATAACAGATATCTGCTTATGTGTGTTAGTATTTATGTATTCTAAAATTTCTTTTAAATTAGATGCCATCTCAATTTTCTCACCCTTAAAGTCTTTGATAGTTTCCAGATTTCTCTTGCCACCTATTAAAACTTCTGACTGTTTAATTAAGTGTTCACCCAACTTAGTTATATAATTTTCATTTCCTGGACCTAGTCCAATTATATTTATCATCTAAATACCTCCACTAACTGATCTGCATTATTTGATTTTCCAAGTAATGTTTTATCCATCGTGAACATCATTACTCCTACATCTATATCCTCATCTAATAAATATTGGTCTATTTTATACTTACATTTATTGCTTATTAAGTCATAAAAATCAGTGTATTCACTATCATTTATAATTTCTACTGCACCTTCAGCTGTAACACAACTTTCAATCTTCTTCAGAAACTCAAATGGAGCTCCCATCATAGCCAAGTTGGAAATTAGTATTTCACTTCTTGCATCAGCTACTTTACTGTGTGTGTTAAAAATTCCAGCAGATATTTTGATGTACTTACCTATATGACCTGCCATAAGAATTTTCTTATACCCAATTCTTTGAGCTTCCTTTAGCATATATCCTATAAAATTGCTCGTTCTCACTACATACTTCATATCTAGGTTTAATTTATCTTTTATAAATTCTTCTCCATGGTTACCTGGAACAAGTATTATCTTATCTAGTCCTTGAGCTTTTTTCATTTCTAATTCTACTGATAAAGATTTTTTCCAACCTTCATCACTCATTGGCTCTACTATTCCACTTGTACCAAGAATAGATATTCCACCTACTATCCCAAGTCTAGGATTAAAAGTTTTCTTTGCTATTTCTACACCTTGTGGAGCTGATATTGTCAGTTTTAAAGATTTTTCTTTTCCTATATTACTACTAAAATCTTCTCCTATAACTTTTCTAACTTCAGTGTTTATCATCCTCATAGGAACTGGATTTATCGCAGGTCTTCCTACTTCTACACTAAGACCTTTTTTAGTAACAACTCCTACACCTATTCCACCATCAACTATTATATCTTTATCATTAGTTCTATCTACAAGCTCTGCTTTTGCATATATATGCATCTTATGTGTGGCATCTATGTCATCTCCTCCATCTTTTTCAATAGAACAAATTACATATTCTTCATTGAGCTCAATATTATAAACATCTAGTGATAGTGGTATTCCTTTTGGTGTATCTATATTTACTTTTTCTATTTTATTTTTTGTAAGTAACATATAAGTTGCTGCCTTTGATGCAGCTGTTGCACATGAACCTGTAGTATATCCTCGTCTGTATTTTTTTCCATCAATATATACATACTCTTCCATAACTTTTACCTACATAGAATATAAGATAGCATTTACTATAGCTGCAGCTAGGTTACTCCCACCTTTTCTTCCTTTTGAAATTATGTAAGGTATATCTGTTTTTTCTAATTCATCCTTAGACTCTGCAGCTCCTACAAATCCTACTGGAACACCTACAACTGCATCTACATCAAGATTACCTTCATTTTTCATTTCCATAACCTTATATAAAGCTGTTGGAGCATTTCCAAGTACAAATAATTTTCTTCCTTTTGTATTAGCTGCTACTTCTACTGCTGCCATAGAACGAGTTATTCCTTTTTCTTTTGCAAGTGCTGCTACTTCTTCATCTGCAACTAAGCACTTGTATTCACAGCCTAATGCTTCTAATTTTCTTTTATTAATTCCACTTAGGGCCATGTTTGTGTCTGTGAATATTGTAGCTTTATTTTTTAGTGCATCTACTATAGAGTCTACTGCCTCATCAGATATTTTTAATATATCTAAGTATTCAAAGTCTGCTGTTGTATGTATTGCACGCTTTATAATTTTCTCTTCTACTTCATTTTTGAACTCATACCCTGGTCTAATATCATCTATTATACCTTGTATAATTTCAAAGCTTTTTGTTTCTATCATCATAGGATTTTTAACGTATTCCATTGCTTACCTCCTCGAATTCCTCCATCAATTATGTCTGATGCGTATATTTTTTTATAATATTTATGTAAGTTTTCGTTTCTTATTAATTCTATTAATCTTATTTCATCCATAGTTTGATCTAGTAAAATACCGATTACAGTCCCACTATGAGCAACATTTACTCCATAAGCTCCGTAGTTCTTAGATATTTCTATAATCTCATTTAGGCCTACTTTTTTATGTATATTTTCATTAGCTAAACTACTAATAGTACAGGCTTTTCCAACTAAGTTTAAATCGTTTTTCCTAATTCCATCTTCTAATAGGTAAAAAGCTTCTTTTATTAAATTCTGATTCTTTAGCTTAGTTTCCATATAATTTGATTTACTTCTAATTCTTTTAGTATTTAATGTTCTGTTTGGCTCAAGTATTAAAACTTTAGCATTTTGCAAATTGCCTAAATACTTCATTACTTCTCCACTTAAAGGATTAAATATATTTACATCTTCTATAAAAATAGAATCAGTTGCTTCTATTCCTGCTGCTAGTTTAGAAATTTCTTCACTAGTCATTTCTTTTTCTATCAATGATAAAGTAGCCTTTATTGTTGCCCCTATATCAGCTGTGGAGCTTGCCATACCTTTACCTGTAGGTATTTGACTATTTATATTCAAAGAAATATTTTTACTTTCTTGAATTGGTATATTAAAATTTTCAAAAACCATTTCAATTGCTTTTCTCGATTTACGTGGTCCTAAAATTATATCTTCTAATTTTTCTTCCACAACAGCTGTTGAGTATAAATCTATAGCATAAGAACTTAAATACTCTTCTTTGTTCACAAAACCTTGAACAAACTCACCACAAGATGCTGGGCATATTCCATAAGATTTCATTTTAAGCTCCTAAAACTTTCTTTATTTCTCTTAAAAAAATTTCATTTTCATTGTGAGATTTAATTGCAATTCTTATATAGCTATTATCTAATCCTATAAAATTAGATGCATTTCTTATAAGTATGTCACTTTCTACAAATAGCTTTTCTTTTATATCATTAGCTGTATTTTCCTTTAGCCTTATTAATATAAAGTTTGTATCAGTGTCATGGACCTCAATGGAACAGATTTTTCTCAATTCATTAAGCATGTAGTTTCTTTCATTCTTGTAGTATTCTTTGCTTTCTTTTATGTATATTTCATTTTTAAATATGTAATTAGATAAATTATCAGCAAAGGAATTTATTGTCCAAGGTTCTTTGTAGTGATATATTTTTTCTATTATATCTTTATTACTTGTAACTCCATATCCTAATCTAAGACCAGGCATCCCAAAAAATTTAGTTACAGCTTTTAAAATAAATAGATTTTCGTATTTCTCTACATATTTAATTAAAGAATACTGCTCTTCATTTTCTACAAACTCCATAAATGTTTCATCAACTATTAATAACTTATTATTTTCTATGATAAGCTCTAATATTTTTTCTAAATTCTTAACCTTTCCATTTGGGTTATTTGGGTTACATATAAATAAACTATCAAAATTATTAATATTTGCTTGTACTATATCTGCATCTATTTCAAAGTTATTATTTTTATCTAAATCTAAATGCAGTATTTCTAAGTTATTTAATTCTGCACCTCTTTTATATTCTGAGAATGTTGGGTTAAATATTGCTAACCTTTTGTTTATACTTTTCATTAGTAAATATATAATCTCAGTTGCACCATTACCAGGTATTATAAATTTTGGATTTACTCCTACATAATCTGATATATTTTTTCTCAAATTTGTATAGTTTATATCTGGATAACTAGTACATTCCTTTAAGCCTTCTAAAATATAAGTTTCTAGATTAGGTATTAATTTAGGATTTATATTTGAACTAAAATCTAATATATCCTTTGGATTTTTGTTATGCTGACTAGCCATTAGTTCAACATTAGCTCCATGACCTAAATCGTTCATCTACATCACCTCACACATAATACATATATTAATGTAAATACTATCATTGAAGCTATCGATGTAGCATACATTATCCTATTTGTTTTTACTATATCATCACTTTCTATTTCTCTATCTTTGTCTCCAATAGTAGGCTTATACACTTCTTGTCCAAAGTATATATTAGTTCCACCTAGTTGAATTCCTAAAGCTCCTGCTACTGCACCTTCTGAAAATGCACAGTTAGGACTTTTATGATTTTTCCTATCTCGGATTGCTATATTTGCAGCATTTTTATAGTTATATCCTAGCACCAGACTACCTATAGACATTAATAATACTGATATTCTAGCTGGTATATAGTTTGCAATATCATCTATTTTTGCAGATGCAAAACCTATATGTAGATATTTTTCATTCTTATATCCAACAGTAGAATCTAATGTATTTACCGCTTTATATGCCATAGCAAGAGGTGCTCCTCCTATAAAAGCAAAAAACATAGGTGCAATAATTCCATCTACAGTATTTTCAGCAACAGTTTCTACGGTAGCTCTTATTATTTCAGCTTCACTTAAATGTTCCGTATCTCTACCAACTATATAAGATAGCTGTATTCTAGATTGTTCTAAGTCTCCAGTTTTAAGTACCCTATATATTTTTACTGCCTCATCTTTTAAACACTTTGTTGCCAATGTTGTATATATGATAAAGGCATTTACAAATACAAATACATATGGATTAAAACTACTAAGCTTAATTATTAGATAAGTAATTAAATAAGTTGGTATTACAGTAAAAAACCATAATACAAATCCACCTATTTTTAAATCCTTATCAGTCTTTGCTACTTTTCTCACTTTCTTTTCTACATACCTTATAAGTTTTCCTATATAACGTACTGGATGTGGAAAAGAGTATGGATCTCCTACAATTAAATCTGTTATATATCCAATATAAATAGATAATATATTCATACTACTTACTTCCTCTTATTAAAAAGTTTTCTATACATTCTAAGTTATTATAAAAATGTGTATGTAGATATGTAGCTAAAGTATTGCCTTTGCTATATCCACCTTCCCATTCATCAATAACCTTTCCTGCTCTTTCTTTTCTCATTATATAAGCACATGGTTCATTACTTTCAAATATAGAATGATGGAACTCATGACCTTTTATAATCTGAGATTTTCTTGCTAAAACTGTATCTTCCTTTGCTTCTCCATAACAATAACCAAATCTTTTTAAAGACGCTGTCATTTTGCTAGTACCTTCAAATATTCCTACCATTTCGTACTCTTTATTGTCTTTATCTAGTAGACGGTCTCCTAAGTACATTAATCCACCACATTCTGCATATATTGGAATATTATTTTCATGAGCTTTTTTTATTGAAAGCCTCATTGATTCATTTTTATCTAATTCTTCTTTAAATATTTCTGGGAAGCCTCCTCCGATATAAATGTAATTAGCTTCTGGAACTTCTTTATCTTCAATTGGACTAAAGTACTTTATTTCTAATCCTAGCTTATCTAATAATTCTATATTTTCTCTATAATAAAAATTAAAAGCTTTATCATATGCAATTGCTATCGATTTATTTTCTATCCTATTTTTATTTATAAAATTATCTAAATTAAAATTACTTTCTACTTCTTGTACGTCTGATATTTCTAGTATTTTATCTATATCTATGTACTTCTCTATTTCATCTGCAAGATTATCGAACTTAGATTTTAAAGAATCCATTTCTACACTAGGTACTAGTCCTAAATGTCTTGATTCTAGTGAAAATTCACTATTTGGAGGAAAATAGCCTAATACTTCAACCTTACAATATGTCTCTATTGCTTGTTTAAGTATTTCATAGTGACTTTTAGATTTTACATTATTTAATATAACTCCTCCTATATTGACGTCTTTATCTAACTCTTTATATCCAAGTACCATTGCTGCTGCAGATGCTGCCATTGCCTTAGCATTTATAACTAAAATTACTGGAGCTTTTAAAAGCTTTGATGCATAAGAGCTTGTACAACTATTTAAATCTATTCCAAGCCCATCATATAGTCCCATAACACCTTCAACAACTGATATATCTGCATCCTTTGACGCTTCATTCACTATATATTTAATCTTTTCATCATCTAGCATATATGAATCTAAGTTTCTGGAATGTCTTCCTGTTATAAAAGTATGATAAGATGGATCAATATAATCAGGACCTACCTTATAAGGTTGCACCTTCATGTTTCTTTTTGTAAGTGCTTGCATTATTCCCAGGGAAATTGTAGTTTTTCCTACACCGCTGTTAGTTCCTGCAATTAATATTTTTTTCATATATCTCACCTAACCGTATTGTATTTTCTAATCATTCATAATTTCGTATATTTTATCTATATCTAAGTGTTTTCTTAGGAAATCTGCTAATTTGTCATATTCATTTTCCTTAAATTCTTTAAATGAACCTACCTTACTTTCTATACTTTCTAAGCCTTTACTTTGTCTTATATTATTTAGTAAAGCTCTAGTAAATTCTATTTCATCGAAAATTCCATGGATATATGTTCCAAATACATTTCCTTCATTGTTTACGCTACCTTCAGTATAATTAACTTCTTCACCTAACTTTTCAGTTATAGTATCTAAATTCCTTATATCATTACCTATGTTTGTAACACCCATATGTATTTCATATCCACTTATTTCTTTTCCTGATAAGCATTCAAGGTATCCACTTAATCCTTCACATATAGTTGCCTTTACTTGAGTAGTTGTTTTTTCTTGCTCAAATATAGTTTCTGTATCTAATAGACCTATTCCATCATACTCTTCTACTTCACCTTCTACATGATAAGGGTCTTTTAACTTTTTACCTAACATCTGATATCCTCCACAGATACCAACTATTAACTTACCTTTTTTATGTAATGATTTTATTTGATCTTCTAATCCATTTTCTCTAATAAATTTAAGGTCATCTATCGTACTTTTGCTTCCAGGTATAATTACTATATCTGGATTTCCTAAAGATTCTCCATAATCAACATACCTTACACTTACATCTTCTTGAGTTTCAAATATATGAAAATCTGTAAAGTTAGACATATGAGGAGTTCTTATTATTTCTATGTGTACATCTTTTACTCCAACAGCTTTCTTAAATCTTGTAGTCACACTGTCTTCGTCTTCTATTTTTATATCGTTATAAGGAAGCACTCCTAGTACAGGAACTTTTATAATTTCTTCTAGCATTTTAACGCCTTCTTCTAAAAGTTCTTTTCTCCCCCTAAACTTATTTATAATTACACCTTTAACTCTTTTTCTTTCTTCTTCATTTAATAAAAGCATTGTACCTGCTAAAGAAGCAAATACTCCACCTCTATCTATGTCTCCAACTATTATTACTGGAGAGTCTGCAATTTGTGCCATTCCCATGTTAGAAATATCTCTTGCTTTTAAGTTAATTTCAGCACAACTCCCTGCACCTTCCATAACTGTAATGTCGTATTTACTATTTAATTCATTAAAAGTTTCTTTCAACACATCCATTAGTTGAAGTTTGTAGTCATGATATTCTACTGATGACATATTTCCTACAACCTTACCTCTGACTATAACTTGACTTTTATGATTTCCTGACGGTTTTAGCAGTATTGGGTTCATATCTGCTATTGGCTCTAAACCAGAAGCTTCTGCTTGAGAAACTTGAGCTCTTCCCATCTCTAGACCTTCCTTTGTTATAAAAGAATTTAAAGCCATATTTTGTGATTTAAATGGTACAACAGTAAATCCATCTTGTTTAAATATTCTACATAATCCTGTTACTATAGTACTTTTTCCAACGTTTGAAGCTGTACCTTGTAGCATTATTTTTTTGCCCATTATCTCACTTCCTTTTTTCTTATAATTTAAAATAGGGTGTAAGAAATTGAATTTTTATAATATTAAAAAAAGTCCGAATTTTTTAGTTTTCGGACTTTTTTATTTCATAATATATCAAATAAAAGCTTCACCCCGAAGACTCTATTATAAAATTAATATAGGCAGGTCTCCTGGCTTAACTTCATTCTAATCCTATACCTTCCCATCTTAATTGACAGTGGTTTATAATAGTTTCGTCTGTTTCACAGTAGCGGGGGCTGCAAAGGCATATCACCTTTTTCCCTTTTAATCCTTGAGCTTATTAGGAACCTAGTTAATCTTATATTCAATTTTTTAAAAAGCTTGTATTATTCATACTACTTACTACAGTGAATCCATTATCTACTTCCAAAATAGTAACTGAACAGTTATCTATCTTAAAGTTCCAATGGTATTCATAAGAGTTTGATATTAAATAAGTAATGATATTTCTAATAGTTCCTCCATGAGAACAAATAAGAATCGTTTTGTTATCATTATCATCTATTATTGCTTTTATCTCTTTTGATACTCTGTTGTAAGAATCTATTAAGCTTTCTCCATTTGGATATCTATATTCATATCCTTTATCTATCATTTTTTGAAATTCCTCTGGATATTTAACTTTAATTTCATTGAAATCAAGTCCTTCAAAATCTCCAAAGCTTATTTCTTTTAAACAATCTTTTTCTATTATGTCTATATTTCTTTGTTTTGCTATATACTCTACAGTATGCTTTGTCCTCGATGATGTGGTAGTATATATTTTGTCTATACTTTGAGATTGTAAAAATTCTGTAAGCTCTATAATCTGATTTTTACCTTCTTCACTTAACATACTATCTATATGACCTGATAACTTTTTATTTCTGTTATCTTCTGTAATTGCATGTCTTACCAATATTAATTTTATCATAATCTCTCCTTTTTTAAGGCTAAACTATAAATATTAATGATATATATATATAAATTAAATATATAAGCTCTGATAATTCTATGCTACAACCTAATATATCTCCAGTTACTCCATCTATTTTCTTATAAACATGATTTTTAAATATAACATTAAATAAGAAAACTACTGGTACAGAAATTAGTATACTTATTAATACTGCATTTGTTGACGCGAATATAAACTTAGAAATTAATCCTAGCATTACTAGTGAATACGATGTAGCAGTTAAAAACATTCCTAATGAACATTTTCCTATGAATAAGTTTCCTAATCCATTCTTTCTAGGTGTTGCTGTTTTATAAGTTAAAACTAAAACACCAAGTCTACCTAAAATAGGCATAAACATTACAAGCCATAATAATCCTTTATTTATGATACTGTAAATAAATCCTACTTTAAATAATAATAAAAACATTACTGCTAAAAGTGAATTTGTTCCTAATCTAGAATCCTTCATTATTTCTAGCATCTTTTCTTTATCTCTATAACTGTATAATGCGTCAAAGGTATCACCTAGGCCATCTATATGGAGTCCTCCTGTAAGTATTACTGCACTTAACGTAATTATCAGAGAAGTTATAAATGGATCAAATATCATAAGAGATATTTTACCAATTAACAGTTCTAATACCCCAAGCACTAACCCTACTAACGGAAAATAAGATAAAGTTTTATGAAACTCTTCATCAAATCCAACATTTATATTTATGGGAATTCTAGTCATGAATTGTAGTATCGAAATAAATCTTTTCATAACTATCCTTTTATCCTCATAGGTATACCACTTACTACAAAGTGAACTTCATCACTTTTAGATGCAATAAGTTGATTAATCCTACCTACAATATCAGAGTATATTCTACTAAGTTTGTTTCCTGGAACAATTCCCATACCTAATTCGTTGGTAACAAATACAAAGTATAAATCGGTTAATTTAATTTCTTCTAATAATTTATTAACTTGATCTTTGATATACAATTCTAGAGCATTTATCTCATCTGATTTTGCATTATCTATATCGATGTCATAACTAAACATTAAGTTATTAACTAACAAAGTAACACAATCTAGGATGACTGTTTCATGATTATCATTAATTTCTCTTATTATAGAGTATATATCTTTGTAGATTTCATAAGTCTTCCATTCTGAAGGTCTACTGTCTTGATGTTTCTTTACTCTATCTTTCATTTCATCATCAAAAGGTATTGATGTTGCTATATATGCTGTTTTATTATTTCTATCCTTACATAGTAACTCTGCAAAGCTGCTTTTACCAGACCTTGCTCCACCAGTAACTAGAATAATTTCACTCATATTACTTCTCCTTATCAAGCTCTATCTTCCTAACATATCTATTTCATCATATGTTACCATATTCTTATATGTAAAGTTGCAAGCTTCTATTATATTAAATGCTAGTGCAGCTCCACTACCTTCACCTAATCTCATATCCATATTTAATACTGGGCTTAACTTTATTATTTCTAAAGCTTTTTGAGTTCCAGGTTCTGCAGATAAATGTGAACCTATCATATAATCTCTAGTTATTGGATTTATAGTATATGCAAGTAATGCAGCTGCATAAGATATGAATCCATCTATTACAACTGGTGTTTTATTAGCACTACATCCTAAAATTACACCTGCCATAGCTCCTATTTCAAATCCACCAACCTTAGCTAGTGTATCTATGCCATCTTTGGGATTAGGTTGATTTAATTCTATTGCATTTCTTATTACATCAGCTTTATGCTTTAATCTTTCTTTCTTAAGACCAGCACCTATTCCTGTTATCTCTTCAGGATCACATCCACCTATTACAGATATTATTGCTGTACTTGGGGTAGTATTACAAATTCCCATTTCTCCAATTCCCACAACACTGTATCCCTTTTCTATATAAGTTTCAGCCATTTCTATTCCTATTTCTAAACATCTTACTGCTTCTTCTCTAGTCATAGCCGGACCTTTCGCCATATTTGAAGTGCATTTTCTTATCTTATAATCTAAAACACCTTCCATTTTTTCATCAGTATTAATACCCACATCTACAGCAACTACATCTGCTCCAACAAACTTCGCTATAGTTCCAACACCACATGTTCCATTTGCAAAGTTAGGAAATTGAAGTTTTGTTATCTCTTGCGGATCTGGCGCTACTCCTTCTTCATATACACCATGGTCAGCCCCAAAAGCTATAACTACTTTTTTATCTGTGTCAAAAAATTTACTTCTATAAATACCTGCTAATTGAGCACAGATGTCCTCCATTTTGCCTAAACTACCTTGAGGCTTTGCTTGTCTATCTAATCTATGTCTTGCTGCTTCTATATAAGCTTGATCAAGTGGCTCTATATTATTTAAAGCTTTCTCTAACATTGATGTACTTTCTAATACGCTCATCTTATGGTTCACTCCTTATATACTATTTTTTACAAAATTTAACCTAGCCAAAAGGCTAGGTTTTTAATAACTTCATTTTGCCTAGTCTGATTTCAACATAAGATGATATTTTTCTCATAAAATACTTTAACTTAAATAAATATTCTACATTTTTATCTTATATCCTCTTATATATCTATTAAAACTGGCCTAAAAGTTCTATTTTATTTTGTATCTTTTAATCTCCTATAAGTTGTGTGCTACTTTTAATGCTTCATAGTTAGCATTTATTGTATTCTCTATATCTTCATCTGTATGTGCATTTGATAAAAACATAGCTTCATATTGACTAGGTCCAACAAGTATACCTCTTTCTAATAATTCTTTGAAGTATAAGTTAAACTTATCTATATCACATTTTTTAGCATCATCATAACTTTCTACAGGGCCTTTTGTAAAGAATAAACATACTAAAGAACCAGCTCTATTTACTGTATAATCTAAACCTAATTTTTTTAAGTTAGACTTTATTCCCTCTTCTAGCTTTATAGCTTTTCTTTCTAACTCAGTATAAATCTGAGGATTATCCCTTAATATTTCTAAATTCCTTTTGCCCATATACATTGCTAATGGATTACCTGATAAAGTACCTGCTTGATATACAGGACCTACAGGAGAAACAACATCCATTATTTCCTTCTTACCACCATAAGCACCAACTGGAAGACCTGCTCCTATTATCTTCCCAAAACAAACCATATCCGGATTTATTCCAAAATATTTTGGTGAACTATTATAACTTATTCTGAATCCAGTTATTACTTCATCAAATATTAAAACAGCTCCATATTCTGTACATAAATCCCTTAAAAGTTGTATAAATTCTTGTTTCCCTTTAACTAATCCCATGTTTCCTGATATAGTTTCTACTATTACTGCTGCTATATCATTACCCTGCTCTTCAAAAATTCTTCTTACATCATCTAAGTCATTATATTTAGCTACTAAAGTATGCTTTACTACATCATCAGGTACACCTGGGCTTGTAGGTACCCCATATGTTAAAGCTCCAGAACCAGATTGAACTAACAATGCATCTGAATGTCCATGATAACATCCTTCAAACTTTAATATTTTATTTCTTCCAGTATATCCTCTAGCTACTCTTAAGGCACTCATTGTTGCTTCTGTTCCAGAGTTAACCATACGAACTTGATCTATTGCTGGATATGCATCAACTATTATCTTTGCCATTTCCACTTCTATTTCAGTAGGAACTCCAAAACTAGTTCCTCTTTTAATAACATCTTCTATACCTTCAGTTAATTCCTTAGGAGAATGTCCTAACATAAGTGGCCCCCAAGAACAAATATAATCAATGTACTCATTTCCATCTACATCATATATTTTACTTCCATGAGCATGGTCTACAAATATAGGACTTAATCCTACTGATTTAAATGCTCTAACTGGACTGTTAACCCCTCCAGGTATATACTTTACTGCTTCTTCATATACTTTAACTGATTTTTCATGCTTCATCTGCATATCCTCCTGAGATTAAATTTCAAATAATTCCTCTATTAATTTTATGTATTCTTCCCTTTTTCCTTTGTCTTTGACTTGCTTTAAATTAAGTATTGGTTCTCTAACAAGTCTCTTCAATGCTGATCCCATCATTTTATCTATAATTCTTTTATCTTTAGAGTCAAGATCAACTTTTCTAAATATATAATCTAAAGTATCTTGTCTTATCTCAAAACACTTTTCATTTAATGATTGAATAGTAGGATCTATATCTGCAGCATCTAACCATTCCATAAATTCATCAACTTTAGAATTTATAGTTTGACGGCCTATCATCGCTAGCTCATTTCTCTTACTATCATTTTTATCATGTATTTTCTTTAAATCATCTATATCATAAACCTCTATATTTTCAAATTCATTAATATTAGGATCTATATCTCTAGGCAATGCAATATCCATCATATATAATTTATGATCCAAATTTGGAATTTCTTCAGCTCTTAATACTGTATGTGGTGATGCAGTTGCACTTACGACTATATCTACATTTTTAAGAGTTTCATACCTGCTGTCATAGTTTATTGGAATAACATTTTTAAAATCATCACCTATATCTTCATACTTCCCATGACTACGATTAGCTAAATATATAGTATTTACTTTTTCTTCCTTTAAATGAGTCATCGTTAGTTTGCTCATTTTACCAAAACCAACTACTAAAGCATTTTTGTTTTCCAAACTACCTAGTTTTTCTTTTAATAATTTAATACCTATATAACTTATTGATAATGGTTGTTGAGATATCTTAGTTGTGCTCTTAATTTCTTTTGATGTTGTTACTGCTTCTCTAAATAATTTATTGAAAACTTTTTTACTAGCACCTAATTTCATAGAAAACTCATGTGCATCTTTTACTTGCCCTAATATTTGATCTTCACCTAATACTATTGAGTCTAATCCTGCAGTAACTTCAAAGAGATGATCTATAGCTTGCTTCCCTGATTTTGAAAATAAATATGATTTTATATTTCTTTCATTAAAATATTCTTCATAAAAATCTTCTACAATTTGAATTTTATTTTCTATATTATTTGCTCTAATATAGATTTCGCTTCTGTTACATGTAGATAATATCACAATTTCGCTAATATCTTTATCCAATAAGGAGTTTATAGCTTCTATTTTTCTAGTATCTGTAAAGGATACTTTTTCTCTAACACTTATTGGAGCTAAATTATGGTTTACCCCTATAACTCCTATATCCATAGCCAACCTCCATACGATTTCTTAATTTCTATCCCCATTTATAGTATACATTATATCAACTTTATTTGTAAATTTTAAGTTTGCATAATAAAAAAGATTACGTGGCTACGTCTTACTCTCCCAGGAGGTTGCCCCCCAAGTACCATCAGCGCTAAAGAGCTTAACTTCTGTGTTCGGAATGG
>CABIVQ010000036.1 GCA_902362365.1 Clostridiaceae bacterium
AGTTTTGTGGTTATTATTACTGTAACATGAACATAAACTTATGAACTATTTTTTTACATATTTTTAGATGTTGCACTTAATATGATAATTTATCTTATAGAAAAATACTTTTAAAATATGTATTTTGTAAAAATATTGAAAAAAACGTTATTATATGGTAGGATACTACTATGTTAAAAAAATAATTATCGTAATGGGGGATAAAACAAGAAATTAATACTAGCTATGTATAATAAAAAGTTTAATGATTAGAAATAAATTTAACTACTTTACTATTTTAATATATTAAAGTATAATATTAAAATTTATGATATAATTAAACTATTGTCAAAAATTAAATTAGATAATATTAATGGGAGAGAATCCTAAATTTAAAGGTATGGAGAGATTATTGTGAGACTGTACGAAAAGAAGTATAAGGAAACGGGAAAAGATTACGCATATAGAGTATTAAAAGATAACATAATGTCTATTCAGTTAAAACCAGGGGACTTATTAAGTGAATCAGACTTATCTCAAAAATTAAATATATCGAGAACTCCAATAAGAGAAGTTTTAATGAGACTAAAGTCAGAACATCTTATAGAAGTTAAACCTCAGTCAGGTACATATATTTCCTTAATAGATTGGAATTTAATAGAAGAAGCTGTGTTTATGAGATATACTTTAGAAAAAGAAGTATTAAAGGAGGCTTGTGAGAGTTTCCCAGAAAATTTATTAATGGAACTAGAAAAGAATATATTCGCTCAAAGTTTAATTGTAAATAAAGAGGATAATGATATAGAGTTCCATAGATTAGATAAAGAATTTCATAAATTATTATTTTTAGGTACAAATAAAGTTCATATTTGGGATAGTATAACGAGTCTAAGTACTCATTATAACAGAATGAGATTATTATCAGAAATGAAATCGAATAAAGAACAAATAGTTGAACAGCATAAGATATATTTAGATATGATAAAAAATAAATCAAAAGATGGGATAGAGAAGGTTATAGAGAGGCATATAAAATCGCCGTTAAAAGAATGGCATATAATGATTGAAGAAAGAGAAGATCTTAAGTCATATATAAAAAATAAGAAGTAAATTAAAGTCTCTTTATCTTAGAATTTTATATCTTTAAGATAAAGAGATTTTTGTAAAAAAATGAAAAAGATTTCCTAAAAAGTATTGAAAAAAATTTTTTAGTGTGCTAGTATACAAGTATAATAAAAAGTTCTCAGGAGGAGTAAAAAATGAAATTACCATTTAGTATTGACTTAAAAGATAAAGTTTGTGTAGTAACAGGTGGAGCAGGAGTGCTTTGTGGTGCTATGGTAGATGCTTTAGCAGCTTGTGGAGCAAAAGTAGCTATACTTTCATTAGGGCAAGAGTCTTGTGATAGAAAAGCTCAAGAAGTAATAGCTAATGGGGGACAAGCAATAGGAATAGATGTTAATGTTTTAGATAAAGAAAGCTTAAAAAGAGCTCATGAAATAGTATTAAAAGAATTTGGTCCATGTGACATATTAATAAATGGAGCTGGTGGAAACCATCCAAAAGGAACAACTACAAATGAATATTTATTTGAAGAAGATTTAAATAATGATGAGTTAACAACATTCTTTGATCTAGATCAAAAAGGTGTAGAATTCGTATTTAACTTAAACTACTTAGGAACATTATTACCATCTCAAGAGTTCGCTAAGGATATGATAAATAGAAAAGGTTGTTCAATAATAAATATATCTTCAATGAACGCTTTTACACCATTAACTAAGATACCTGCTTACTCTGGAGCAAAAGCTGCTGTAAGTAACTTTACTCAATGGTTAGCTGTTCATATGTCTAAAGTTGGAATAAGAGTTAATGCAATAGCTCCAGGATTCTTCGTAACTGCTCAAAATGAAAAGTTATTATTTAACGAAGATGGAACACCAACTGCAAGAACTGCTAAAATATTAAATAGTACTCCAATGGATAGATTCGGTGAAGCTGATGAATTATTAGGTACATTATTATACTTAGTAAGTGAAGAAGCATCAGGATTTGTAAACGGAGTTGTTATACCAGTAGATGGAGCATTCTCAGCTTATTCAGGAGTATAATAAATAGGGGGAAAACAAAAATGTTAGAAATTATAAAAAAAGAAGGTATTGTAGCAGTACTTAGAGCTAAAAGCCACGAAGAAGCAAGAGGTTATATAAATGCTTGTTTAAAAGGTGGAGTTAAGGCTTTAGAACTTACTTACTCAATACCAAATGTAAATGAATTAATATCAGAGTATAAAAACCATGAAGATGCCATAATAGGTGTTGGTAGTGTTTTAAATGGACAAATGGCAAAGGATTCAATCCTTGCTGGAGCTAAATATGTAGTGAGTCCAGGATATAACGAAGAAGTTAATACAGTATGTCATGAAATGGGTGTTACTTATTTCCCTGGATGTATGACAGTTACTGAAATAATGAATGCATTAGAAAAAGGAAACAAAATGGTAAAAGTATTCCCTGGAGATGTATTTGGACCTAAATACGTAAAAGCTGTTAAAGCACCAATACCACACGTTGAAATAATGCCAACTGGCGGAGTTAATATAGATAACGTTGAAGAGTGGTTTAAAATGGGAGTTTCTTGTGTAGGAGTAGGAAGCTCTCTAATAAAAGGTAGCTTAGAAGACATCGAAAAGCTAGCTGCAGAATTTGTAGCAAAGATAGCTAAAATAAGAGACTATGAATAAGTTAGAGCTTAATAATAAAAAAATATTAGGATTTGGCGAAATAATGTTAAGGCTAACTCCTCCGAATAATCAAAAGATATTACAATCTAATTCTTTTGAAGCGGTATATTCAGGAGGAGAAGCTAATGTAATAGCAAGTCTTGCTATGTTTGGCCATGATACTAAATTTGTTACAAAGCTTCCAGATAATCATTTAGGTCAAAAAGTATTAAGTAAATTTAGGGGTTATAATGTAGATATAAGTGATGTAGTTACTGGTGAAGGTAGATTAGGGATATACTTCTCAGAAATTGGTCATGGATTAAGAAGTACAGAAGTTATATATGATAGAAAATATTCTGCTATATCTATGGCAGATAAAAGTGAATTTGATATAGATAAAATTCTTGATGGTGTTGGCTTTGTCCACATGTCAGGAATAACACCAGCATTAAGTAAAAGTTTACGTGAATTCACTATAGATTTTATAAAAGCTTGCAAAGAAAGAGGTATACTAGTATCGTACGATTCTAACTTTAGAGCAAAATTATGGTCTTTAGAAGAAGCAAGAGAAGTATTAACAGAGGTAATGCCTCTTATTGATATAGCTTTTCTAGGGCATTTAGACATGATAAATATATTACAGTTTGAAGATAAAGGCTTAGAGTTTGACGAAAATCTTAAAGATCTTTATGGTAGATTATTTGAGAAATATCCAAACTTAAAATATGCAGCATGTACTAAAAGAACAGTAAACTCAATCAATAATAATAGCTTAAGGGGTTATTTATATGATGGAGAAGAACTTATAGTTTCAAATGAATATACTTTTGATATTTTAGATAGAGTAGGTGGAGGAGATGCCTTTACTGCGGGAGTACTACATGGAATATTCAAAAATATGAAACATGAAGAAATTATTGAATTTGGAATTTGTGCAAGTTCACTTAAGCACTCGATATTAGGGGATATAAATATAGTAGACGAAGATACTGTTGTTTCATTAATGAAGAACGGTTTACAAAATATAAAAAGATAAATGGAGGAAATTGTTATGAAAATGACATTTAGATGGTATGGACAAGATGATCCTGTTAAAATAGAATACATACGTCAAATACCAGGAATGAAAGGTATAGTAACGGCAATATATGATATACCAGTAGGAGAGGTTTGGCCTTTAGATAGAATATTAGAATTAAAGAAAACAGTAGAAGATGCTGGTTTAGAACTTAGCGTTATAGAAAGTGTACCAGTTCACGAAGATATAAAGTTAGGTTTACCAACTAGAGATCAATATATAGAAAACTATAAGCAAACAATAAGAAACTTAAGCAAAGCTGGAATAAAAACTATATGTTATAACTTTATGCCAGTATTTGACTGGACTCGTTCTGATTTAGAGTTTGAATTAGAAGATGGTTCAACTTGTTTAATATATGATGAAGCACAAGTTGCTAAGATGGATCCAAAATTAGGAGAATTAGAATTACCAGGTTGGGATACTTCATACGGTGAAGGTGGACTTGGAGCATTACTTGATAAATATAAAGATATAGATGAAGAAAAATTATGGGCAAACTTAGAATACTTCATAAAAGGTATAATGCCAGTTGCTGAAGAAGAAGAAGTTAAAATGGCTATACACCCAGATGATCCACCATGGGGAATATTTGGACTTCCAAGAATAATAACTAACTTCGAAAACTTAGAAAGATTCTTAAACTTATATGATAGCCACTACAATGGAGTAACTTTATGTACTGGATCTTTAGGATGTACAACAACGAACGATGTAGTTGAAATGGTTAAATACTTCGGTGGAGAGAAGAACAGAATACACTTTGCTCATTTAAGAAATGTATTAATAACTGGAGAAAGTAGTTTCAATGAAGTTGCCCACTTATCAGAAGCAGGATCACTAGATTTCTATGAAATAATGAAGGCTTACTGTGATTATGACTTTGATGGACCATACAGACCAGACCACGGTAGAATGATATGGGGAGAAACTGGAAGACCAGGATACGGATTATATGATAGAGCTTTAGGTGCTACTTACTTAAATGGACTTAAAGAAGCTATATTAAAAAGCAGATAATTTAATATTAAATTATAAATATTGTTAAAATAAAAGCCATTGCTATAAGAAAATTTTTCTTATAGCAATGGCTAAATGTAAATGGAGGGTATTATGAAAAAATTCATGGATAAAGATTTCTTATTACAAACAGAAACTGCAAAATACTTATATCACAATCATGCATCTAGAATGCCTATATGTGATTATCACTGTCACTTAAATCCTCAGGAAATAGCAGAAAATAAAAGATATAATAATATAACTGAAATATGGTTAGGTGGAGACCACTACAAGTGGAGAGCCATGAGAAGTTTTGGAATAGATGAAGAATATATAACTGGAAATGCTAGTGATTTTGAAAAGTTTAAAGCATTTGCAAAGGCTATGCCTTATTTAATAGGTAATCCAATATATCATTGGTCTCATTTAGAGTTAAAAGAATACTTTGGAATAGAAGAAACTTTAAGTGAAAAAAATGCTGAAGAAATATGGAATAGATGTAATGAAATAATACAAAGTCCTGATTTTTCTGCTAGAACTATGATAGAAAAATCAAATGTTAAATATATAGGAACTACAGATGACCCAGCGGATGATTTAAAATGGCATATCGCAATATCTAAAGATGAGAACTTTGATTGCCAAGTTGGTCCAAGTTTTAGACCTGATAAAGCAGTTAAGATAGGAAATGAAGGATTTGCCGAGTACATAAAAGTATTAGGAGCAACTGAAAATACAGAAATAACTAGCTATAAAGAACTTATAGATGTATTAGAAAAGAGAGTTGCGTTCTTCGTAGAAAATGGATGTAAAATAACAGACCATGGATTAGATAGAATCTACTTTAGGGCTGCAACCGAAGAAGAGGTAGATGTAATACTTAAAAAAGCATTAAATGGAGAAACTTTAAGTCAAGAAGAAATAGAAAAGTACTCAACTTTAACTATGGTTAACTTAGGTAAAATGTATCATAAGCATGATATAGTTATGCAATTACACATAGGAGCTCTTAGAAACAATAATACTAGAATGTTTAAAAAGTTAGGAGCTGATGTAGGGTTTGATAGTATAGATGATGCAGAAGTTGCTATGCCATTATCTAGATTATTAGATTCTTTAGCTACTGAAGATATGTTACCAAAGACAATATTATACTGCTTAAATCCAAAAGATAATGAAGTATTGGGAACAATGATAGGTAATTTCCAAGGCGGAGGTATAGCTGGTAAAATACAATTCGGTTCTGGTTGGTGGTTCAACGACCAAAAAGACGGAATGGAAAGACAAATGATGGCTTTATCTCAGTTAGGTCTTATAAGTCAATTTGTAGGAATGCTTACAGATTCTCGTAGTTTCTTATCGTATACTAGACATGAATATTTCAGAAGAATATTATGTAACTATATAGGTGGATTAGTTGAGAATGGAGAATATCCAGCCGATATGGAATTCTTAGGGGAAATCATAGAAAACATTTGCTACAATAATGCAGTTAAATACTTTAATGTATAAAATGTAATAATTAGAAAAAGTATAATAATATAAAAAAATGTTAAAAAATAAATTATTATATTGATGAGTAATATCTAATATGATACAATATATGTATAAATAAGGGAAGATTATCCTTTTTAATACATATATTGTATTTTTTTACAACAAACATGTATACAAGTATTTTAGAATATTTCAACAAAAATGTATAAAAAGGGTGATTATATATTAATATGTCAAATTTTAAACAAATATCATATTAGGGAGGTTTATATGGACGCTAAAAAATTTGATTTAGGGATTAATAATACGGAAGGGGAAAACGTAAAACCTTTCGGAAATAGTGACCGTTATGGTTATATGTTAGGAGACTTAGGTAATAGTTTATTATTTAACTTAATAGGAAGTTATTTATTACTATTCTATACAGATGTATTAGGTATAGGAGCGGCAGCTGTAGGAACACTAATGGTTGTTGCTAGAATATGGGATGCTATAAATGACCCAATGATGGGTGTGTTAATTGATAGAAGTAAGCCAAATAAAAATGGTAAATTTAGACCATACTTAATGCGTGCAGCAATACCTGTTGGATTAATGGCAGTATTATGTTTTACAGTAATACCAGGTATATCGGATAGTTTTAAATTACCATATGCATATATAACGTATATAGGATTTGGTATGGCTTATACAGCAATAAATATACCTTATGGATCGCTAGCTTCAGTGATGACTTCAGATCCAGTAGAAAGAACATCTTTATCAACATTTAGATCAATAGGTGCTATACTTGCAAATTTAATATTGATGGGAGTTGCGCCTAAATTAGTGTTTGCAGATGGTGGCGCAAGTGCAGCAGGATTTTTAAAAGCAGCAGTAATATTCGCAGTTATATCTAATATATGTTATTTCCTTGCTTTTAAAATGACTACAGAAAGAATACAACACAATGTAAATGATGAATCTAAAGAAAAAGTAAGCTTAGGAAAATCAGTTTCAATGCTATTTAAAAACAGAGCTTTAGTAGGCATAATGGTTGCATCATTTGGATTATTATTAGCAATGTTCTTACCTCAATCATTAAATCCTTATTTATATAAAGATTATTTCGGAAATGCAAATTTAGTAGGTCCAGCATCATTATTAAGCATGATTCCATCATTCTTAGTTATACCTTTTGGTGGAAAACTAGTTGCTAAGTATGGTAAAAAAGAAGTTACTGCAGCTGGGTTTGCAATAGCAACTATAGGATATGGATTATTATTCTTCTTACCAATAACTAACCCATATATATTCATAGCAATAAACTGCTTTGCAGGTATAGGGACAGGTTTAATAAACTTATTAGTATGGGCTTTAGTTGGAGATGCTATAGATTATCAAGAATATATAACTGGAAAAAGAGAAGAAGGTATAGTTTATGCAGCTTATTCATTAGTTAGAAAGCTTAGTCAAGCAGTTGTAGGTGGAGTTAGTGGATTTGCTTTAGGTATTATAGGTTACCAATCAGGAGCAGCGCAACAAACAGCAGAGGTTGCTAATGGAGTAAAAAATATAATAACTGCAGTTCCTTTCTTTGGAGTTATATTAGGACTTTTAGCTATGATATTTATATATAACTTAACTAAATCAAGATTAGAAGAAGTAAATAACGAATTAAAAGTAAGAAGATCTAACTAAACAAATTAAATATGGAAAACGTCTGCCTTTTGAGCAGACGTTTTCTATAAGAAATCTAATTATTAAATTATTTATATAATAACGAAATTATATAAAAATAAAATTACTAATTTTTAGAATTTAGTAAGAATCAATATATTATTATTAAAATAAAAAGAATCTCTTTTAATTAACATTAATTAAAAGAGATTCTTTTATGTACATTACTTGTTTTCTTCTATATAGTGGCATATATCACCTATAGTTTTCATGTTTTCTGCATCTTCATCAGGTATTTCTATACCAAACTCGTCTTCAAGAGCCATTATAACTTCAACAGCATCTAAAGAGTCTGCATCTAAATCTTCTTTTAAAGAAGTTTCTAAAGTTAGCTCATCTGCATTATCTATACCTAATTGATCTGCAATTATTGTTTTTATTTTTTCAAACATGATTAAACCTCCTAAACGGTTTCTTAATTTTAATTGTAGTTTAATATAATATTAAAAATATTTCAATACACAATCAATAAAAAGTAATAAAGTTTTAAAAGTTGAATATAAATTATATAAAATAGAACATAGGAGGAATTGTTATGAAGTATATAGGACTAGTATTATCATCTGTGTGCATTTTTATAATTGTATTAGCAAATTTATACTATAACTCTATAACATTAGATATGCAAAGGATGAAGAATTACATAGTTGAAAGCAATAGGATATTATCAGATATTATTGAAAAAGAAGAAATGGTAAATGAAAAAAAAGATGAATACATATCTAGATTGGTTAGTTTGAAGAAAGGAATAAAAAATTCTAAGACTTCTTTCTTAGTAAAAGAGTATAAAGATTATAAAGTAAAATCAATAGACAATTTGATATATATTATTTCTTACCCAAATGATAAAGAAAGATATTTAACTGAGGTAAAAAAATATAACAAACTGAGTGAAGAAGAACTAAATAAATTAATAAATGAGGATTTTATGGAAGTAACCTATTTATCGGCTAAAACATATATTTAGTTAGGAGATATTTTACCTTTTACTTATTTTAAGGAGGGAAAGGTCATGGCAAAACTTGAAGATACTTTATCTAGATTTTTTGGAGGCAATAATGGCCTTTTTAGTAGTGGAGGGGTATTATTAATAATAGTCATAGTATTTTTATTAATAGGAACGGACCTACTAGATGATTTTTTTGATGATGATAGTGTATGGATATGGATAATTTTAATAATATTACTATTATTTAATTTTGATGATAGTTGTTGCTAAATTAAAGTTAATTTTAAAGGAATCTAAATTGATTTCTTTTTTTTTGCAAAAAATTGATATCCCTAAAATTAGATAAGAATAAAAAATCTTTTTAGACAAAATGGAACAATTTTATTCTAAATAACATATTATTCATTAAATAGGTAATAAATATCCTATTAAAAAATCAGAGGGGGTATGAAGATGTCTAATGAACAAAGTTTATCTCGTTTTTTTGGAGGGTGCTGTGGTAATAGTTTCTTTGGTAATGGAGGTTTAATGATATTAATAATATTAGGGGTAATACTTCTATTAGGAGACGATTTATTAGAGTTCATATTCTGTGAAGATAATGCATTGATTTGGATAATATTAATAATTTTAGTATTAACTAACTTAGACTTTTAATGATGTATACTGTTAGGTTTAGTAAGGGGGTCCTTGTATAAGGCCTCTTTTTCATGCGTATTTAATACATAAGTTAATAGTAATCTTAGAAAATATTATGATAGAATTTTAAATGCATAAAAAATAATAACACTTTTTTGATTAAAGCATAGTATATAAAAGAAGCGGTATTGTAACGACAACTAGGGACTTACAGAGTAATAATTTATAAGTAAGGGGGAGGTTGTATGACAAATAAACTAAGTAGAGTATTTGAAACATTTGGAGGTGGAGGATGGTGGATAATAATATTATTCTTCCTATTCTTAGCATTCCAAGATTGTTGGGTTGATATTTGTATAACTGACTGGATTCCATTTTTAATTTTACTACTAATTGTTTGTTCATGTTCAATGGGTTTTGATGACGACTGTGGATGCTTCGATAATAGCAACTTTGATTGTAACTGTTAATAACTTTAAGGAGATGTCTAAGATTAAGCTTTAATTATAGATATTCAGGGGCCAATGGCCCAAATTTATCTTATTATTAGTAGCATTTTAGAGATCTCTTTTTATATTGAAAAATGTTCCAAAAAATTTATGAATAAGTATTTAAGAAAATAATATTAAATATTATCACAAATAATACAACCTGCATATTATATCTTAAGAGCGAAAGCTCAATAATATCAACAGGAGGTAACTTAACAATGTTAGATAGATTTTTTGGAGACGATGGATTCTTTGGAGCAGGAGCTTGGTGGATAATAATATTATTCTTCTTATTCTTAGCTTTTGGTGATAGTTGGGTAGACTTTGATATAATGGCTTGGATACCTTTCTTAATAGTTCTATTAATACTTTGTAGTTGTGGTGGTATATTATAGTAACAAAATCATTATAACTTCATATTATGTAGTATAGATGGTTAAGTAAATACACTACTAGCCAGCAAATTAAACTTATAGTTTAATAAAAAAATTTCATTTAGGAGGGCTTTATTATGCTAGATAGATTCTTTGGGGAAGGCGGATGTTTTTCAGGAGCTTGGTGGATAATAGTATTATTCTTCTTATTCTTAGCTTTTGGTGATTGCTGGGAAGATATAGATATAATAGCTTGGATTCCATTCTTAATATTATTATTAATAACTTGTTCATGTGGCGGATTCTTTGATGATGGAGGATGCTGCTAGTAAGAACTAATTAATACAGGGGTGTTGGTATAATATACCAACACTTTTATTTTGTGATCTTATTATAATAAATATTACATAATTAAATTTATTATATGAAAAAATATAGATGGAAATATATTTATTAAAAAAAAACTTTATGGTAGAATTAATAGTTAACTAGTGAATTTTTAATTTTGAATTTATATATCTAAATTTAAATAAATTTAAATAAAATCGAGGCAGGAGGCTTTATATGAAAAGTAATATAACAATTAAAGATGTAGCGAAAAAGGCTGGCGTGTCAATATCAACTGTATCAAGAGTTATAAATGATTCAAAGCCAGTTACAGATGAAGTTAAGCAAAAAGTTTTAGATGTAATAAAGGAAACTGGGTATATACCAAATCCATTAGCAAGAAGTTTAGTAACTAAAAAAAGTCAATTAATAGGGGTTATAGTTCCAGAGGTTTCGGACTCTTTTGTAAATGAAATATTAAATGGTGTGGAAGAAATCGCAAAGATGTATGATTACGAAATTCTTTTAGCTAATACATATTCAGATAAAGAGCAAGAATTAAAAAGTATAAACTTATTAAGAGCTAAACAAGTTGAAGGTATAGTTATGATATCTTGGAGAGTAGAAGAAGATCATGTAGAATACATGCAAAAATGTGGAATACCTGCATCTTATATAAGTAAAACAGCTAGAGATTACGATATATACACTGTAAGTACAAGTAATGTTGATGCTACTTATGATATGACTAAATATCTTTTAGACAAAGGTCATGAAAAAATTGCATTTGTAATGACTAGTCAAGATGATACTGTACTTGAAAGAGAAAGATTAACAGGGTATGAGAAAGCATTAGCTGAAAGAAACATAAGTTTAGATGAAAGCCTAATAAAGCATGGAACAACTACTTATGAAGGTGGATATAATAGCATGAAAGAAATGTTAGAAGAAGGTGTTGTACCTCATGCTGCATTTGTAACAGGTGATGAGGCTGCTATAGGAGCAATAAATGCTATTTGTGACTCTGGATATAGAGTTCCAGAAGATATATCAGTAGCAGGTTTTAATGATGTTAAAATAGCTAAAATGTATAGACCTAAGTTAACAACTGTTCACCAACCGTTATATGATATGGGAGCAGTTGCTATAAGAATGGTAATAAAAATGATAAATAAAGAAATTTTAGAAGATAAGAAAATAGAATTACCATATAGAATAGAAGAAAGAGAAAGTGTTATAGAAAAAAGATAATAAAAGGATGTCTTTGTAAATATACATGGACTTGGGGGCTAAATATAAAACGCCCCTTAGGTTATATATATTTGTTTGAGACATACCTTTTTTTATTTTTTGAAATAGAATAATGAGGAATATATGTTATAGAACTTATCTGCAATAATTTTGTAAAAGGATGTATATAAGTGCGTAGAATTGTATCAGTATATTCACTTATTGTTGATTTACATTGTATCAGGATAAGGAGGAGTTTTTTTATGAATAATATAGTTGTTAGTGGGAGTAATTTAACTATAGAAGATGTAATTAATGTAGCTAGGAATAATTATAAGGTTGAGTTAAGTTAGGATGCAGTTAGAAGAATAAACAGAGCGAGAGACTTAGCTTATAAGTTTATTGAAAAAGAGAGAGTTTCTTAAGGAATAACTACTGGGTTTGGTAAATTCTCAGATGCTGTAATATCTAAAGATGATTCTGCAAATATACAAAGAAATTTAATAATTAGCTACTCTTGTGGAGTTTGAGATCCTTTTTAGAATAGATGTAATAAGGGATATTATGCTATAAGTAGGTAGATAATTAAATAATAATCATCCTATAGATTTAGTACATACATTTTTAGGTGCTCATGCAATACCAAAAGAATATAAGAATAATAAAATGGGTTATATAGAAAAAATGGTAACTGGTATAATGCCAAGAGTAAAGTATATGGGTTTAGCCGAATTTTGTGATGTATTTTGTGAAGATGGGGGTATTCAGCATAGAGGAAAGTGAATACATATTGAAAATTGCTAAGAAAATGGGATGCAAATGCGAGAAAAATGATATTGGTTCTATAGAAGTAGGCAAGAAAGCAGATTTTGCAATATTTGATGTACCAAATATAGAGTATCTAATGTATTATTTTGGAATAAATCATGTAGACAGATTTTATAAAGAGGGGAAGTTACTAGTCAAAAATAAGTATATACAGTATGAAAATAATTTTAAATTTACTATGAGTAATTAAGGTGGATAAAAATGAAACGTATAGATATGACTGTATATGAATTTATAGATAAATTTAATAAGTTGGGAGATTTGAGGAAAGAAATAAATGAAATGATAGAGATATAGAATCATTTAAATAATTTATGAAAGCTATAAAAATGCATAAAGAAACTGAAGAACAGATAAAAGAGAGGAAACTTGCCATTGAGGATGTAATATTAAATGTAAAAGTGAATTTAAAGGGATTAAATAATGAAAAATTAAAATCTATTTATACTAAAGAAGTGAAAAAATATTAATAGAGGCAGAAGAGATAAAAAATAATCAAAGGGATACATTATACATTAGATAATTAAAGATAAAAAAATAAGCTGGCGTATTTTAAAATTTATTTTAGAGTACGCCAGCTTTTTGAAGAAAATTATTTAGAAGGTGATTTTTTTGTTTTTTTAACTACTTTTTTTACTTTTTTTGTAGTTTTATTTTTTGCCTCTCCTTTATTAGATGATTCTTTTGGAGAAGATTTAGTTGGTGCGTGTTTAGATACATTAGTTTTTTTAGATTTTGATTTCTTACTTTCTATTTTGTCTTGAAGTTCAGCTTCTGAGATTTTATTCATAATAGAATCTAATTTCTTACGTTGATTTTCATCTAAAAAAGTTTTAAATTTAGATACAACTTCTTCTTTTCCTTCTAATGTTTTTCCAATTTTAATAAGTTCATCCATAAGTTCGCTTTCAGATTTACCTTTATAGTTACTAGCTATTTTTTCAATCTTATCTTTATCAATATTTTTTTCTTTAGCCATTTGTTCTAATGCTTTAGGATCTACTTTTTTCATAAAAATACTCCTTTCAATAATATATATTGTCTAGTACTCATATTATTTATATATAGAAATAATCATCAAGTGGTGAGTAATATTTTAATCTATAATAAATAAAATCTCTTATAGATAATATATATGCAAGCTAGATAAAAAAAAGTAACAATAAGATCAAATAAAACATAGTTTATATATGAGGGAGTAGTATAGTTTAAGGGGTGACTTGTATTGAATAATCTACTATTAATACTTGGAATATTAGCATTAAGTAATGGTAACGTATCATTATTTGATAGTAAAAATAAATCAAAAAAATCAATGGAGAGTACATCGGGTAATAGAGCGCCTAAGGTTAAAAAGAAGACTAGTAAAAATTCTGATGCTAAAGTTAAAAGAAGAAAATCAAATGGCAGCAACTCCACCAGCAATAATGACGATTTATTTAAATTTAATATGAATGATATAAGTAAGGGGTTAAAGTTAATGGAATTAAGTGATGAAGATTTAGATAGGGGTATGGAGATTATTACAAGAACCAAAAAGTATATGTCAAGAGATGAAAAAAAAGTTTTAATAAAAATAGAAAGTTTATTAGATTTAGTAAAAGGTATAAAAAAATTAAGTACTATGGATATTTCTGATGATATGGAAGAAAGTAACTTTTTTAGAAGTATGGATGAAGAGGATAAGAAAAATATGATGATAAAAGAAATTATTGATGTATTTCCTGAAAAAAGAAAAGAATCAGTTGAAAAAGCAATTGATATAAAGAAAAAAATTGACTTGTTTGCGGAGTTATTTTTACCAGATGATTTTGGAGAGGGCGGATTTAGTTTAAGTTCTTTAGCAGATATAAATAATTTGGGCAGCATAAATAATCTAAAGCTATTAGGAAGCTTATTAAGAGGTGATGATTCAGATTTATCATATAAAGATGATGATTATGAAGACGAAGAATATGATGATGAGTATGATAATTATGAAGAATTTGGAGAGTATGAAAGCAATAATGAGGAATATGAATATGTTGAAACAGAAGAATATGAATATATAGATGTTGATGAGGAAGATGATGACGATAGTAAGTAAATGACATAAAAATAAGTTTAGAATTACATAATCAAAGGATAAAAGTTAAAAATTGTAATTAATTCACAATTTTATAAAAATTACTATACAAAACCACTTTTAAAATATTAACTTTTATTATATAATAAGTATATAAATCCTGAGACATACGATAAGGCTTTCTTAAATTCAACCGACAAATGTTAAACGGGAGACTGAGTCTAGGTACTGATAATATGCCCTAAAATTTTAGGGAAATTAGATGCACCTAGCAGGTCACCCACCTGGGAGTATCTCGGGTCTGAATTTATGGGGCCACCGGTGTTTTGGGGTATTAAAAAAGTGTTGCTATTATGGCAACACTTTTTTATTTTATAGAATTTAAATTTAGAAACCTAATATTCCAATATCATCTACACTTGTAAAAACAGTGTTTACATTATAAGGAATATCATTTTTAAAGTTTGAATAGAAATAAGCTCTTATAAAGTCATCCTCAACACTAAAATCGTCAATTTTGTGTGTACTCCAGTTTCTACCCAAGTTAGTAGAATAAGTAGTATATAGCTTTCCGTAATTTATCCACATTAAATATAGAGTTGAATCTTTCTTTAAAAAAGTAGGATACATACAAGTTGAAGGTCCTGTTATATAACTAGATATATCAATTTCAAAGGTAGTATCATTTAAATAACCATTCAAATACTTAACGGCATAGCCAGTTTCTAAACTTTCACAGAAAGTTATATGATAAAAATTCATACTATCTTTTAAGATATTTAAATAAATCTTATTTTCTCTAGAATTAGTAATTTGAACAGGATTTGACCATGTCAAAGTGCTTATATTGAATCTAGATAAAAATATTTCTTCAATACCATCAACTAAATTAAAATAAAATACAATAGGAGAATCCTGACTCCAAATAACTGTGAAATTATCTAAAACAATGTGATTAATAAAATCTATTTTGTTTTCAGTCCATACATTGTTATGTTTAATATGATGGAAGAGAGAGCATGTATTAGTGGAGTTATTATTATAAACATAGTATAGAATATGTATATCGTTATTAATAACATTTATATATGGAAAGCAAATACCAAATTTTTTAGAATTGTATTTTAGTATCTCTGTTTGAGTAAATGTTGATGAATTACTTAAGGCAGTGAGCATTTTTAAAGAGCCATCATTGTAAATACCGTATATATTATCAAGATTATTTAAGGTAAAAAAGCAATTTGTAAAATCAATAGAATTATCTTTTATTAATCTTTTAGAAAATACTAGTTCATTATTTTTATCATAGTAGTTGTAAGAAATGCCTTTATCTAAATGAATGTAAAACATATCTTTAGAAGAACGTCTAATTATTGTAGAGCACTTATTAATAAAACTCATATATACCTCCTATACATTAATATGAAAATATCCACATTACATATATATTTACAAAAAAAAATTTTATTCTACTTAATCATTAACTTAAGGCAGATCAAGTCACAAAAGATAGTTAAACTGCATAATATTAATTAGGCTAGTAAAGCCGAGGCATAGAATTCATTTAAGGGGAGGACAATGAGAAATGCAAGATCTTAGAAAGAATAAAAGAAAAATGACAAATAAACTTATGAATGTAACAAATAGCCATATAACAGAAGAAATGAGTGAAGAATTAGAAAGAGTTTATAGACCAAAACACAACAATACAAATGATTGTTGTAACAATACTTGCAATAACGATTGTGATCATCACCATGATGATTGTAAATGTGATAACCATCATGATGATTGTAAATGTGATCATCACCATGACCATGATAAATGTGAACCATGTGAAGTACAGTCAGATATATGTGTAGACAATCCTTGTCGTGACACATGCTGTACTCCTATTACTCCACCAAGATTTTCAACAAATAACAGTGTTCCTGTTGCGATAGAAACTAATAGAGTATTTGATAGTGTAGTATTCCAAACATTTACAGATGCGAGAGCTCCACAAACAACATGTACAGATGGTAGATCATTAGTATTTGATATTGAAGTAGTTGAAGTATGTGGTCCAGTTCCAAGAACAGGTCCAGTAAATGTAACAATTGATAAAGTTTGTATGAACTTCAATGAAATAGAAATAGAATCAGATGATCCAATGTTAGAAGATTTTAATGTTGTAGGAATAAACCCCAAAGATGATGGTGTATGTGAAACTACTTTTGAATTTTTAGTATGCGGAGATAGAAGTGCAATTTGTTGTGAACAAAGAAGAGGTCAGTCTGTAGCGTATAAACAAAAAGGATTAGTAGTAACAGTAAGAGATTTAGTATTAGAATTAAGAGGTAGATGTGGATGTACAGAAATAGTTGCATTAGCATTTCCTGCAGTTAGAACATCTGGTGGATGCTTGAAGAGAATTGATGAAGTTCAATTCCCATTCAATACTTTAGCAGCAGCACTTTGCTTACCAGCAAGTGGAAGAACTGTTACTTTAAGACAAGAATATGATGTGAATTTAAGCGTAGATTGTATAGGAAAAGCATTATTATGCGTAGTAGATCATTCAGATTGTGAATGCTTCTTTAACTTAGATATACCAAATGGAATAGATGTAATCCTTTGCTTACAAGAAGTAGTTAGCATATTAAGAAGTGAACAAATAGTAGTATTAGCTTCACCAACAGCTGTTCAACCAAGAGTAGTGGATACTTTCGCTAACGTTTGTGATTTTAATCAATGCGGAGAAGACAGAGACAGAGATAGAGACAGAGATAATTGCAATACTTGCAAGAGATAGCATTTAAATAAATTTAACTTATAGATAATTAGTAAAGAAGACTACTAATATAAATTTTTATATTAGTAGCCTTTTTTTATATTTTATAGACTATACTATAACAGTATTCAAATATATCATCATGTATATTACTCTTAATTTCACTAGAGTCACTGTAATTGACATTTCTGAGTAATGTATTTGGTTTTAACCACATTCTAGACTTACTATTAAATACAATTGTATTATTCTTAGATTCACCACGGTTACATCTATATGATGTCTTATACTCAAATACTATATTAGATAATTCATCTATATTCAACTTATAAATATGCTCTTTGTCTTTTGTAATATTGTTAATATCATGTTTATAAACTTTAGGAGATCCAGGTGTGAAATTAAAGTGTGTAACCTTATAGATATTTTCATCTATAGAGCTATCTTCAACTATAAAAATGTTCAAATAATTATTAATTATACATAATCTCATATCTTTAATATTTTTTATATTATTAAATGCCTTACAGACTATATTTTTTTTCCAATAACCTTTATTATTAGAAAAATGAATTAACTTACCAGCTGAATCTATAGAACAAATATGGATTCTTTTATTATTATCAATATTAGCGCAGTAAGCGAATATATTATTTGCTAACTTTTCTGTATGTTCATTAATGTTTTTTATATAGAGTTTATCTTTATTTGTATATATATAAAAAGGTTTTATGTCCGAACTATTTTTATTCATCTTATCCTCCTAACTTTAAGATTTTTTATAGCTTTGATTAAAACTATAATATGTAATAAACAAGTTAATATAGATACAATAGTCATTGTGTATATATATGCATAGATGTTTAGTTCAGGAATTGGAAGTAAAAAGTATAGAGCGATTAATTGTATAATCATACCTGCAATAGTATTTACACTAGATTCAAATTCTTTTCTAATAGCATGTAGGATACCTGATAGTGTCTGATTTAATGATAAGAACAGAGGTGTTAAAAACATAGCTTTCAAATAATCTCCGGCTAATTCATTTTTAAAAACTATTACACAAATCTCTTTACCAAAGAAATAAAAAAGTAATGAGGATAAAATGCCAACGCCAGTAGTAAGTAGTAAAGAGTAATTTATTTTTTTTAACACATTATTATATTTATTCAATGCCATCTCTTGTGAGATACTAGGTATTAAGTTTACTACTAAAGCAGAACCGACTGTAAATGGAAGAAATACAAATGGCATTACCATACCACTCATAATACCGTACATACTTAATGCTTTTGTATATGCTACTCCAGATAAAACTAACCTAGAAGGAACCATCATTGAACTAATAGATTGTAATAAAACATTTGACATACGATTACAAGTTATAGGTATGGACATCTTTAAAGTTTCGATAGATGAATTATAGAAGTCTTTAATATTGATTGTGTACTTATTACTTAAATCATTATCTTTGTATAAGTATATAGTCATAAATAGTACATTAGTTGCCTCACCTATAGAAATTCCTAATAAAGCAATATAGCAAGTTAAGGATCTATCTTTGATATACATGCATAATAAAAATACAAATAATATCTTACTTACCTGCTCTAAAATTTGGCCTAAGGCAGGTATTGTTACTTTTTTTATTCCATAAAAATAGCTTCTAATTATATTTGAAATAGTTATAATTACGATAGCAGGACAAATTGAGAGTACAAATAAATTTAAATTTTCGTTTTTTAAAAGTTTTAAGGATAAAAAATTACTACTAAAAGATATACCCAAAGATATAGCAAAAGATATGAAAAATGCTACATATAAGGTAGATATAAAAAGAGTATTAGTAGTATATTTATCATTCAAAGCTTTTCTTTTTGCTACAAGGCAGCTAAGGGCTGTAGGTATTCCTGTAGTAGTCAGAGCTAGGCATATCATTAAAAAGTTAAAAATTATATGATATATACCTAATCCAGTCTCACCTATTACCTTAGACAAAAATATTTTATATAAAAAACCAAGAACCCTTACTATAAAATTTGATATAAATAAAATAATTGTCGATAACAAAAGGTTAGGCATTCTCAATAAATCACCTCCCTTATATTTAAATATATTCACGAAAGAATTAAAAAATAATTAATATTTATAAAATTTACTTTTACCATTTTTCAATAAACTTTGGTATTATATATACATACTACATAATTGAAAATGAAATTATACCTTTAATTTAAGTAAAGTAAGTGGTGAAGATATGGAAAAATACATTTTAGATATAAATAAAACTTCTAGCAAATACCTGCAAATTTATAATCACATAAAAAAGCTTATAATAAATAAGAATATAAAAGAATATGAAAAACTACCGCCAATAAGGAAATTATCTGAAGCTATAGGAGTGAATAATGCAACTATAGTTAAAGTATATGAACTTCTAGAAAATGAAGGATATATATATAAGGTAGTTGGAAGTGGAACTTTTGCATCTAATTTAAAGGTAAAGAAAAATCATAAAAAAGAAAAAGATATTATACACTTTGATAGTGGTAATCCATCAACAGATATGTTTCCTATAGATGATTTCAAAGAAGCAATAAATATGGCTTTAGCAAATGAAGGTTCATCAATATTTGAGTATGATGAAGGATTAGGATCAGAAGATTTAAGAGAAAATATTGTTAAATACCTAAGTGATAGGTTTATAGAAACTAATAAGGATAATATACAAATAATATCTGGTGCTCAACAGGGAATAGATATAGTTTGTAAAGGACTAATAAATTACTCTGATGTAGTTTTTGTTGAAGAACCTACGTATAATGGTGCTATAGAAGTTTTTAAAAGTAGAGGAGCCAAAATAATATCAATTCCGATGTTAGATGATGGTATTGATATTGGAATACTAAAATTAAAGTTAGACAAAATAAAACCAAAGTTAATTTATACAATGCCGAATTTTCAAAACCCAACTGGAATATCTTATTCAACTTATAAAAAGAAAAAGTTGATAGAATTAGCTGAAGAGTATGATTTTTATATATTAGAAGATGATTTTATAAGTGATTTTAAATTTGATTCATATGATAATAGAACTCTTAGAAGTTATGATGATAAAAATAGAGTTATATATATAAAAAGTTTCTCAAAAATACTTATGCCTGGTCTTAGGATTGGTATGGTTGAAATACCAAATGAATTACAAAGGCAAATACTTTGGGCAAAATACTCATCAGATATATCAACACCAGGACTTATTCAAAAATCAATGTATTATTATATGCAATACTTTAATTGGAATGATTATTTAAAATCAATAGATAAGATATATAGTGATAAGTATAGATTGGCTAAAGAGTTGATTTATGATAATTTAAGTGATAAATTAAAGATTAGGAATTCTGATGGGGGGTTAAATTTCTTTTTAGAGCTTCCAAGAGGTTATTTATCTCAAGATTTTTCAGATTTTATTTTAGGAAAAGGTGTATCTATAACTCCAGGAACATATTTTTTTGATAATTTAGTAGATGATAGATTTTTTAGGATAAACATAGCAAATGCAAGTATAGCAGACTTAGAAAAGGGAATATCTATAATAAGTGAAAATTTAGAAGAATTTTTTGATGAGTATAAAAACAAAATAGAGTTAAGAAGTAATAAAGTATTTTATTAAAACAAGGTAATTTAGGAGGCAAACATGTTTGATCAAAAGAAAATAGATAGAATAAATGAATTAGCTAAAAAAAATAAAAATGAAGGATTAACAGAAGAAGAAAAAAAAGAAAGAGAAATATTAAGACAAGAATATTTAGCAAACTTTAGAGCTCACTTCAGATCAAGATTAGAAAGTGTAAAAGTAGTATCACCAGAAGAATATGAAGAGCATATGAAAAATAAAAAGAATTAATTTATATAATTAAAAATATAATAACTCAGGAGGGGTAAAATGGAGATAAAATACGAAGCAAAAAATGCATGGAAAATTCATATGGATAATAACTCATTAAAAGAAGTTATGAATTATTCAAAAGGTTACATGGACTTTTTATTTAAGTCAAAAACAGAAAGAAGCTGTGCAAAAGAAATTATCAAACAAGCAAAAGAAAATGGATATATATCTTTAGAGGAAGCCATATTTAAGGGAAGTATAAAAGCTGGGGACAAAATATATGCTAACAATAAAGATAAAGGTGTATGCCTATTTTTAATAGGGAAAAATACTATTGAAAATGGTATGAGAATAATAGGTAGTCATATAGATTCACCGAGACTTGATTTAAAAGCAAACCCTTTATATGAAGAAGCAAATTTAGGTTTATTTAAAACTCATTACTATGGTGGAATAAAAAAATACCAATGGTTATCACTGCCTCTAGCTTTAAGTGGTGTAGTAATCTTAAAAGATGGCAGAAAGATAGATATTTGTATAGGAGAAGATGAAACTGATCCTGTATTTTGTATAACTGATATTCTTCCACACTTAGCGTCAGATCAAAATCAAAAGAAAATTTCTGAGGCTATAAAAGGTGAAGATTTAAATTTATTAATAGGAAGTATCCCAACTGAAGAAAAAGATGGTATAGTTTACAATATATTAAATATATTAAATGAAAAATATAACATGGTAGAAGAAGATTTTTTAAGTGCTGAACTTCAAGTTGTTCCTGCAGGTAAGCCTAGAGATTTAGGACTTGATAAATCTATGGTACTTGCTTATGGACATGATGATAAGGTTTGTACATATGCAGCAATAACATCTATTTTTGATATAGAAGAGTCAGACTATACATTAGTTACTTTATGTGCAGATAAGGAAGAAGTAGGTTCAAATGGAAATACAGGTATGCAGTCTAGATTCTTTGAAAATATAGTTGCAGAACTTATAGAACTAGAAGGAAGTTATTCAGATTTAAAAATAAAAAGAGCTTTTTCTAAGTCTAAGGTATTATCAGCAGATGTTTCTGCTGGATATGATCCTAATTTTTCTAGTGCGTATGATAAAAGAAACTCTGCATACATGGGCAATGGTGTAGTATTAATTAAATACACTGGCGCGAGAGGTAAAAATGGATGTAATGATGCTAATGCAGAATTTTTAGCGGAAGTAAGAAATGTATTTAATAATGAAAATGTAGTATGGCAAACAGGTGAACTTGGTAAGGTTGACCAAGGCGGAGGAGGAACAATTGCTTATATGTTAGCAAACTATGGAGCAGAGGTAGTAGACTGTGGCGTAGGAGTTCTTAGTATGCATGCACCATATGAGGTAATTTCAAAAGTTGATTTATATGAAATGTATAAAGGTTATAGAGCCTTTTTTAATAAAATAAAACTATAATAAAAAAGCTATTAAAAGATTTAAGTTAAGTATAATAAATCTTTTAATAGCTTCTATTTTTGTAAGCTGAAATAATCACGTAATTCAATTATAAATTTATCCTCGAGAGGTGTAAGAACCTTTTGTTTAGAGTATATAAAGTAAAAGTTTCTATTAAAATCTATATCTTTTACTCTATAGAATTTGATTTTTTTATCATTAATATAATCAATTGCAGACATGTAAGATATAAATGATGCGCCTAAACCGAACCTAACCATTTCCTTAATAGATTCATTAGATTCTACATGGGCAACTATATTTAAGTCATTGGTAGAAAAATTATTTTTATTTAATGTATCCAAAATTAATCTTCTAGTTCCAGAACCTTCTTTTCTCATAATAAGATTAAGGTTAGATAGCTTGTTTATATCGATATATCCATTTTCATTTTCTATATTAATATCATTAGATGTAATTAATACAAGTTCATCAGTAGCTATTTTTATGTGCTTAATTTGATTGTTATTAGGTTTAACACCTACAAATCCAAAGCTAACCCTTTCATTTAGTATTTCAGATATAGCAAATTGAGAATCATAGTGATTGATACTAAACTTTACATCAGGAAAATCAGTACAAAAGGATTTTAAAAATCCAGGAAGTATATAGGTTTCAGGTATAGAACTGCAGGCTATGTCAATAATACCTTCTATTTTTCCAGAATACTCTTTTATATCGAAAATAGCTTTTTTACAGTTATTAAGTATGTAAATAGCATGTTTATAAAGAATTTCTCCAGAAGGTGTAAGTTTAATAGTTTTATTATTTCTATTTAATAGAACTGTGTCTAATTCTTTTTCTAAATTTTGAATGTGGGAGCTGACTGTAGGCTGAGTTAAAAATAATTCTCTAGCAGCTTTTGAGAAACTTTCGTGTTTAACAACTGATACAAACACCTCAAGTTGCTTAAAATCCATGTAAAAACCTCCTTGGTTTATATATAAATATATTATAACATAAGGTAAAAATAAATAATCTACTAAAAATAATATAAAAATGCATCTTATTACAAAAAAATTACAGATTGCCAATAAATATTATTAAATTAAGATAAATGTTATATAATTGATAAGTAAGATATAAATTTTATATAAAAAGTTAAGAAGGAGGGCTATTATATGAAATTAAAAAAGTTATTAGTAAGTTTTATTACTTTAAGTATATTTATTACTGGATGCAGTACTATAAATAAAAAAGAAGTAGTATCAGACAAAGCAAAGCAACAACAAACTATGACTAAAGTTCAAAATGATGTTAATGAGATAATGAGTAAAGACTATGAATATGTTTTGAAAAATATGGGAACTCCTTATAGCACAACTTATTGGATAGAAAAAGATCAAATAAATAATACAAAAACAATAGATGAACTTAATCACACTGTAAATGTAGGATTAGTATATCCTAAGTATACTGCGGATAATGAATTAGAAGGTAGTGCCTTATATATAGAATTAGATAAGAATAAAGTAATTGAAGTTCAAACTTATGAATTCAGTAGTTATGATGAAGAAGAGTTAGAAGATGAAAATGTAGCATTAATAATTGAAAAGTATAGTGATGATGCAAACCTAGATTTACAAGATGTAGAAAGTATGAAGTTAGATACATATAAAGGTAAATTAGTAGATGAAATATATAATAAATTAAACTTTATTAATCCTAATATAGCTGCATATGACATGTCTAGTAAGTCTAAATCAATAGAAGTTTATATGCTTAAAGATAGTAAAAATAATAAAGAAAATAGCAATAGTGTACTAACTGTGTTTATAAATGATAATAAAATCAGTGATATAAAGGTTATGAATGGCAGCACACTTTTAGATACAGCTAAAGTATATTTATTAAATTAGCAAAAGATTATGGCAATCATAAAAGAGATTAGCTATAATCTTTTTTATATTGATAAAAATATGATTACATAGGGGACGATGAGATTATGATTGAAGTAAAAGAGGCCATTAAAATTATTAAGTCTAATCTAAAGCCTAAAGATGACATAAAAACAATAAATATAATTAATTCTATAAATAGAGTAAGTGCACAAGATATATACTCACCTATTGATAGCCCACCATTTGATAGATCTCCTTATGATGGTTATGCGTATGATGCCAATATTAATGGCAATGAGCTTGTTGTAGTGGGAGAAGTTTATGCAGGAGATGTATATGAAGGAGTTTTACATAAAAATGAATCTGTAAAAATAATGACAGGAGCTAAGATTCCTAATGGAGCAAACTGTGTAATAAAAAAAGAGGATGTTAGCATAATTAGTGAAGATAAAATAATAGTTAATAAAGAATTAAAAGTGTATGATAACTATATTTTTAAAGGCGAAGATATACCTAAAGATCAGTTAGTAATTAGAAAGGGCGATGTTATATCTTATGAATGTATAGGGATTTTAGCTAGCTTGGGTATTAAAGAAATAAATGTATATGATAATTTAAAAATTGGAATTTTAAATACAGGTACAGAGATACAAGATTTAGAAGAAATATTAAAAGATGGTAAAATTTATGATAGCAATAGATATATACTTCATTCAAAACTTTTAAAAAGAAATATAGAGCCTTCCATAATTGATAAGGTTGAAGATGAAATAGAAGAATTAGAAAGTAAAATAAAAAATATTTTAAAAGATGTAGATATATTAATAACTACAGGAGGAGTGTCTGTAGGTGATAAAGACCTAGTTCCACAGGCTTTTAAAAATGTAGGTGGAAAAGAATTATTTTGGAAAGTAAAGGCTAAGCCAGGAGGAGCCTGTTGTGCTTCGGTAGTAGATGAAAAGCTACTATTTGGACTTTCTGGCAGTCCTCATGCGTCTGGAATGGTATATGCAAATATACTTATACCAGTAATTGAATATATGAGTCATAAGGAGAATGACAATTCAATAAAAGCGATATTTAGGGGTACATTTAATAAGAAGGCAAAAATAGATAGATATTTAAATGGAAGATTATATACAGAAGATGCGAAATTATATGTAGCAATGACAGATAAAAACGATGTAAAGGCAAGGTTATGGTCAACCTTAAATAGTAATTGTTTGATTAAAGTAAAAGGAGGGAACATCTTAGAAGATGAACAATTAGTTGAAGTTATTATTATATAATAAAAATTAATTTAAGAGAGGATTATTAATGTATAATATATTATCTGTAACCTCATACTCTGGTGTAGGTAAGACTACATTAATTGAAAATATAGTAAAGTTATTAACAAGTAGAGGGTATAAGGTTGGAACTATAAAACATACCTGTCATGATTTTGATGTAGATTGCGAAGGTAAGGATAGCTATAAACATAGAAAAGCAGGTTCAAGTAAAGTTTGTGTAGTTTCTAAAAATAGAGTTAGTTTTATTGAAGAAAGAAGTGAAGAAAAAAATTTAAAAGATATTGTTAAGTTATATAGTGATATGGACTTAATTATAATTGAAGGATATAAAAAATATAAATTTAAAAAGTTAGAAATAATTCGATCAGATAAATATAATGATATAATATCAGATAAAGAAGATTTAATAGGCATTGTAAGTGACTTGGATCATCAAGTAGATGTAGTCAAATTTAATTTAGATGATTATATAAATATATCAAACTTTATAGAGAAATGTATAAAAAATGATATCTTAAATATAAATGAAGATGTACTAGATAATATAATTAAATAAAAGTAATAGCGAAGATAGTATTTAATGTAAATATATAATTAATAAATATATTTTACGCTGAATACTATTTTTATTTGAAAAAGATGATTAATTATTAACAAATTTGGTATATAAAAAAGAGATAAATTTAATGATAAAAATCTAAATATATTATAAAAATAAAAATATAGTTAAAAAGTTTAAAAAGTATTGACAATGAGAATTATTATTGATAACATTATTGCATGAGTATAGTGATAATAATTATCAATACGAGATAAGTGTGATATTCAATAATCAATTATTAATTGGGGAGAAAACAATGAAAAAAAGATATTTAATTTTAGCTTTAATTGTTTTATCTTATATATCCTTATTCTTAGGGGCTAAAGATATAACATTAATAGATATATTTACTAAAGACCAGGATAAACTTATGGTATTTATGATAAGTAGAGTTCCTAGATTAATAAGTATATTAGTTGCAGGTATGGGAATGAGCATAGCAGGTCTTATTATGCAACAGATAAGTAAAAATAAATTTGTATCTCCAACAACAGGAGCTACAATAGATGCAGCACAATTTGGGATAGTAGTATGTATGTTATTTATGCCAAAGGCATCAATGTTCTCTAAGACAATAGTGGCATTTATATTCTCGCTAATAGGAACATTTATGTTTATGAAAATACTTGGAAAGATTCAATTTAAAAATGTAATTTTTGTTCCATTAGTAGGTATTATGTTTGGAAATATAATAGGATCTATGACAGATTTTATAGCTTATAAATATAACCTTACACAAAATGTAGGAGCATGGATGCAAGGTGATTTCTCAATGATATTAAAAGGTAACTATGAAATACTTTATATAACAATACCAATGATAATAATAGCTTATATTTATGCTAATCGATTTACTATTGCTGGTATGGGAGAAGATTTTGCTACAAATCTAGGTCTTAACTATAAAAAAGTAGTAAACTTAGGACTAGTAATAGTTGCATTAGTAACTGTATGCGTAGTTGTTACAGCAGGAAGTATTCCTTATATAGGTCTTATAGTGCCTAATATAGTTTCCTTATATAGGGGAGATAATATAAAAGAAAACATATGGCATACAGGATTATTTGGTGCAGTTTTTGTTTTAGTATGTGATATATTTGGAAGATTAGTTATATATCCATATGAGATAACAATAGGATTAACAGTAGGTGTTATAGGAAGTATAATATTCCTTTATCTTTTATTAAGGAGGAATGTAAGTGCAGCTTAATAGTATAAATAAAAACGTAAATAAAAATAAAATTAATAGAATTGATATGAATTTAAATAAAAACTTATACATAATGGGAGTATTAGTATTAATATTTACAACAATGTTTTTATTCTATGGAATAGATATGAAGCATTTTGACTTCGCTATATCTCAAAGAATACCTAAAATTTTAGCGATGATTTTAGGTGGAGGCTGTATAGCATTTACAACTGTAGTATTCCAAACTATAACTAATAATCAAATACTAACACCTAGTGTATTAGGTTTAGATTCACTATATGTACTAATACAAACTGTTATAGTATTTGTATTTGGGTCAACAAGTGTATTTATAGTTAATGCAAGTTACAACTTTATAATAAATGTAGGTATAATGGTTGGTGCATCGATACTTTTATACAAAGTATTATTTGAAAAAGGGAAAAATGATATATTCTTCTTACTACTAGTAGGAATGATATTTGGGACATTGTTCAAAAGTGGATCATCATTTATGCAAATGGTAATTGATCCAAATGAATTTTTAGCTTTACAAAGTAGTATGATAGCTAGTTTAAATAATATTAATACAGATGTACTTATGATATCTATGATAATGATTATTGCTATAATACCTTTTATATATGATGATATTAAGTATCTAGATGTATTATCTCTAGGTAGAGAGCAAGCAATAAACTTAGGTGTTGACTATGATGCACTAGTTAAAAAGATGATAATAGTGATCTCAGTACTAGTATCAATATCTACAGCGCTTATAGGACCAATGACATTCTTGGGATTAATAGTAGCTAACGTTGCAAGAGAAGGTCTTAAGACATACAAACATAAGTATTTAATTGCGGGAGCAACTTTAATAAGTATGATAACTCTTGTAGGTGGTCAATTCTTTGTACAACATATATTTAGTTTTAATACAACTTTAAGTGTAATAATAAACTTTATAGGTGGTATTTACTTTATACAGCTTTTATTAAAGGAGAGTAAATAGATGATAGAAATAAAGAATATTTTAAAAAAATATAAAGACAGGAATGTTGTAGACAATGTTTCTTTTAATATAGAAAAAGGTAAAATAACTTCATTTATAGGTCCTAATGGAGCTGGTAAAAGTACAGTTTTAGGAATAGTTACTAGGCTTATAGCTGGTGATGGTGGAGATGTAGTTATTGAAGGAAAGAAGTTAAGTGAGTATCACACTAAGGACTTAGCAAAAAAAATAGCAATACTTAAGCAGTCAAATAATATAAGCTTAAAGCTTACAATCAGAGAACTAGTTGGATTTGGGAGATTCCCACATAGTGAAGGTAACTTAAACTCAGAAGATGAAAAATATATTGATGAAGCTATAGAATATATGAAATTAACTGATATTCAACATAAGTATCTAGATGAATTAAGTGGAGGTCAAAGACAAAGGGCTTATATAGCTATGGTTATAGCTCAAAATACAGAATACATATTACTTGATGAACCTTTAAATAACTTAGATATGTCTCATTCTGTTCAAATGATGAAGGTTCTTAGAAATCTTTGTGATGATTTAGGTAAGACAATTGTATTGGTTATGCATGATATAAACTTTGCATCTTGTTATTCTGATAATATAGTTGCGCTAAAAAATGGTAAAATAGAAAAAGTAGGAACAACTAATGAAATAGTTCAAAAAGAGGTTCTTGAAGAAATATATGAAATGAACTTTGATATAAAAGAAATAAATGGAAATAAAATATGTGTTTACTTCTAATAAAATAGGACAATCTCAAATAGATTGTCCTATAGAAAGAGAACTAAATGAGAATGATTTTAAATGTTGAATTAGAAGTAAAATCGATATAAAAATATAAAATTAAATCTTATAAAAAGAGAGGGAGATATTATGAATAAAAAAGCAGCAATAATTGCAGGAATTGCAATAGTAGGATTAGTAGGAGCATTTGCATTAAGTAATAAAAAAGGTATTACACCAGATAATAATGTAGCAGCTGAAAGTACAATGACAATAGCGCATGATTTAGGAGAAACAAAAGTAGAGAAAAATCCTGATAGAGTTGTAGTATTTGATATACCAACATTAGATACAATGGAGGTTTTAGGAATAGATAATGTAGTTGGGGTTCCAACATCTACATATCCAGAAAATTTATCAAAGTATGAATCAGATGAATACACAAAAGTTGGTACAGTTAAAGAAGTAGATTTAGAAGCTATAAAATCAGCAGATCCAGATTTAATAATAATAGGTGGAAGACAAGCTGATTACTATGATCAATTAAGTGAAATAGCACCAACAATATCAGTATCAAAAGATAATGCTGATTATGTAGGAAGTGTAAAAGAGAATGTAAATACTATAGCTGAATTATTTGAAGTAGAAGAAAAAGCTTCAGAAGAATTAAAAAAAGTAGAAGCTAGATTAAATGAAGTAAAAAAATTAGTTGATGGTAAAGAAGCTTTAACAGTTATGGTCAATGAAGGTAACCTAAGTGTTTATAGCGATAAATCAAGATTTGCATTATTAAATCAAGGTCTTGGATTTGTAAATGTAGATAAAACAATAGATGATTCAACTCATGGACAAACAGTTACATTTGAGTACTTAGCTGAACAAGATCCAGAATATTTAATAGTATTAGATAGAGGAGCTGCTACAGGTGGAGAATCTACTGCTGAGTCTGTATTAGATAATGATATAGTTAAGTCTATGGACGCTTACAAAAATGGAAATATAATATACTTAGATGCTTATACTTGGTATATAAATGATGGTGGACTTAACTCTATAAATATAATGATAGATGATATAGCTAATGCAATAAAATAATAAAGTAAATAAAAGCTAAAAAACATAATACATAATAGATGTAAAAACTAATATGTATTATGTTAAGAATATAAATATGTAATATAAGAGAGATGATTTTATTATGAGTCATCTCTTTTATATTGTGTAGTTTTCTTTTAGTTGGGTATCAAGTATATGATATACTAATTTTATAACAAAAAATATAATCATAGATAGGAGGAGTTAGTATGATAAAAGATTTTATAAAATACTATGCACCGTATAAGAAACTTTTTTTCTTAGATCTTTTAGCAGCTTTTTTATTTTCAGCGTGTAACCTAGTATATCCTATGATAACTAGGGATATTATGAATGATGTTATACCTAATAAGGATTTAAGGATGTTAATTATATTTGGTATAACACTTGCTATTATATTTATTTTCAAGGCAATACTAAATCATTTTATGCAGTATTGGGGGCATGTCGTTGGAGTTAGAATGCAGGGAGATATGAGAAGTTATGTGTTTACCCATTTACAAAAGTTACCTAATTCTTATTTTGACAATAATAAGACTGGTGTCACAATGTCTAGAATAATTAATGATTTAATGGAAGTATCAGAACTTGCTCATCATGGACCAGAGGACTTATTTATATCTGGAGTGATGCTTATAGGTTCTTTCTTTATACTTTTAAATATAAATGTTTTTTTAACACTTATTATATTTGCAATACTACCATTGTTAATATGGTTCGCAGTTGCACAAAGAAAAAGAATGAATAAAGCATTTATGGAAACAAGAGTAAAGACTGGGGATGTTAATGCAACTTTAGAAAATAGTATAGCAGGTATGAAAGTTACTAAGTCTTTTTGCAATGAACATGAAGAATTAAAGAAGTTTAATAGAAGTAATGGTGTGTTCAAAGTTGCTAGAGAATCAGCATATAAAGTTATGGCTGATTATTTCTCTGGAATGAACTTATTTATGGACATCCTTGAGCTTGTAGCCTTGATAGCTGGAGGATACTTTGCTTATATAGGCAAGATAAGTCTTGGAGATTTTACAGCATACTTATTATATGTAAAAATGTTCATTGAACCTATTAAAAAACTTATTAATTTTACTGAACAATATCAAAGTGGTATGACAGGATTTGAAAGATTTATGGAAATAGTTAATGAAGATACAGAAAAAGAAGTTGAAAATCCTATAGAATTAAAAGATGTAAAGGGAAATATAAATATTGAAAATATATCTTTTACTTATGAAGATAAAAAAGAAGTATTAAAAGGCTTAAATTTAAATATAGAAGCTGGAAAAACTGTAGCTTTAGTTGGGCCATCAGGTGGAGGAAAGACTACATTATGTAGTTTAATACCGAGATTTTATGAGTTTGAACAAGGTGATATAAAAATAGATGGAGTAAGCGTCAAAAATGTAAGTTTGAAATCTTTAAGAAAGAATATTGGAGTAGTTCAGCAAGATGTATTTTTATTTACAGGAACTATAAAAGACAATATTATTTGTGCAAAGCCTGATGCTAGTGATAAGGAAATTATTGAAGCAGCTAAGAAAGCTAGAATACACGAATTTATTGAAAGTTTACCAGAAGGATATGATACTTATATAGGAGAAAGAGGAGTTAAATTATCTGGAGGGCAAAAGCAAAGAATTTCTATATCTAGAATATTCTTAAAGAATCCCCCAATAATTATACTTGATGAAGCCACTTCAGCCCTTGATAATGTTACTGAAAGAGAAATTCAGACATCTTTAGAAGAATTAAGTAAAGACAGAACAAACTTAGTAGTGGCTCATAGGTTATCTACTATAAAAAATGCAGATGAAATAGTAGTACTAACTGATAGTGGAATAGCTGAAAGAGGTACTCACGATGAATTAATAAATAAAGGTGGAGTTTATAGTAAGCTTCATAAATAAAAAATTGATTCATTATAGTGTTCAATAGTAAGTATAGTTCTAGCAATAGATTTTAGTATATTTTATATAAGTATATTTAGATATTATCCATGAGCAAAGAAAAGAATATAAGAATATAAAGTACCTTAAATGGATAAATTAAACTTGTCAGGATCATTCAAAAGTTTCAGGAGGGATTTATGGACAATAATAAAAATAGAATGAAGGATAGAACAAAGTCTAACGCAGAACTAAGAAAAATGTACTTTGAACATGGTTCAGAAATTGGCGTTAAAGATGGCGAGAAAATAGGGGCAAGAAATAGCGGCACTAATAAAACCAAAAAGGAAAAACTATATCACAAAGTAAAAAAAGATGATTAATTTAATCAAAAAATAAGAAGTATCTTATTAAAGATACTTCTTATTTTTTTGATATATGTAATTATATTAAAAAAATAATACATATATCAAAAATTTATAGTATTATAAAAGTATTAATTAATAAAATTTTAATCAAAGGGATGATATTATGGACTTAAGAAGTTTAGCGGATATAGAAGATATTGGGGATATAAAAAAGAGGATAATAACTAAATCGTCAAAATTATTTATAACACAAGGGTACAATAAGACAACAATAAGAAAAATTGCAGAAGAGTCAGGATTAGGTAGAGGGCATTTATATTATTATTTTAAAAAGAAAGAAAATATACTTCTCCAGATATATAAAAGCTTTCTAGAAAAAATCTATAAATATATAATCGATAACCATACCTTAGGTAGTAGTACTTTAGTAAGTTATGCAGTTAGCCAGTATTTATATACAAATATAATAGTAAATTCAGATGCTTTATTTAGAATATATATAGAAGCATCAAAAGTAGATATTATAAGAAAAGAGTATGTAAATATATTAATTGATTTATTTGATGAAAAGGTGAAAGAAAGTGAATATGATTTTAGTGAAAGGGATATATATCTAAGTGTAACTATAGGATGTGCTGGTGAAAGTGAATTATTGAATAGATATTATGAAAAAAGCGTAGATCTAACTTTAGAAGAAATAATAAAAAGTGTTATTACAACTAGATTATTATTACTTAATATAGATTCAGATAATATAAAAAAAATTATAGATGAGACTATAGAAATAGTGAATAAAATAGATATAAAAGATATAAAAACAATAGAGGAAATCAGCACTTTCTTTAGCTAGATTGCATGAAAAATTAAATTTAAGGATAGTATAGAATAATATTCTAATGAGAGCTTAAGGCCATTCCGTTAAAGAAAGAGGTTAAATTAAATGATAGGAAATTTACTAATAGGAAGTACTATTCTATTAGGAGGATATACTTTTTATAAATCTCAAATGAAATCTTTAGAAAAAGTGGAATATATAATTGAAAATCATAAAATACCAAAGGAATTTGATGATTTTAGTATAGTGCAAATTAGTGATTTACATAATGCTGAATTTGGGAAGGATAATTATAAATTATTAAAGATGGTAGATGATTTAAATCCTGATATTGTTGTGATTACGGGTGACTTAGTAGATGGTGAAAAAAGTAATTTTGAGGTTGCTTTGAAATTAATTGATGAGTTATCAAAAAAATATAAAATATATCATATAATTGGAAATCATGAGGAAAAAGCATTACTTAAAAAGTATAAAGAAAAATATGAAAATTATTTTAGTCAATTGTATAGTAAGAAAATCATAAATTTGGATGATGAATCTATAAAAATTAAAAAAGGTAAATCAAGTATAAACTTATATGGAATTGTTATACCTTTAAGGTATTATAAATATTTGTTTAATAAAAATGAAAAAAGTGATTTAGAAGAAGATTTTATTAAAGATAAATTAGGTAATGTTTGCAAAGATGAGTATAACATACTTCTTTCACATACTCCTTTTTATTTTGATAAATATGCAGATTGGGGAGTAGACTTAGTATTAGCTGGTCATGTACATGGGGGAATTATAAGGCTTCCATTTTTAGGTGGTCTTTTATCTCCAAATAGAGAATTCTTTCCTGAATATGATTTAGGTAAATACGAAAAAAATAGCTCTGTTATGGTATTGTCTAAAGGTTTAGGAGGATCTAAGGTTTTAATTAGAATAAACTGTAGGCCTGAAGTTGTAAAAATAACATTGAAGAGCAAATTAAAGTAAATTATAAATAAACTCAAATTCAACTTATGAATAAGTAATAATGAAATCAAATAAAAAATGACCTGTTATTGTTCTAGTGTTGCATTAATGTAAAATTTAATACTTTACAAAATGACCCTCATGATTTTAGAGCTAACGCTCAATTATTATGAGGGTTGAAATTTTTTCCATTTTATTTTTAGACGCACTTACC
>CABIVQ010000037.1 GCA_902362365.1 Clostridiaceae bacterium
TTGGATGGATTTGTCGTTACTTCCATTTAACCAAAGAAGGTTATTTTTTTCATTATATAAATTTTGTAAAAATCAAGTTGCAAATATTAACTAGATGCAACACTAGAAAGCTAAAACTACTCCTTTTTCTATTTCACTTTAAGCAAATGCATATTCACTAACTCTGAGTTGTCATTGATTCTATATTTTTCTTTTCTAGTATAACTTTAAGCTTTTCAAGTGCTGGTACTAATGTACAGCCTATAGCAAAGAATACTATACTAAATGTAGCTAGACTCATTGGTGGTCTAGGTATTTCAAGAGATGTAGGTCCCATAATAACTGCATATATAGAACCTATCATAAGACCTATTATACAGTATATAGTCTGAGCCCTAAACTTTCTAAGTAAGCTCCTTACAACTCTTACTGTTAGTAAAATACCAGCTATAATACCAAATCCAAATATTATTATAGAAGGCAAGTATTCAAAATTAAATTTAAGTACTTGTTTTATAGCATTAAGTATTGGTGTATAAAGCCCAAATATTAAAAGTATAGTAGACCCTGATATACCTGGTAAAACCATAGCTGATATTGCTATCATTCCAGATATAAATATATACGCTCCAAATGCCAAGCCTAAATTATCTGCTCTAACAGAAAAACTATGACCTTTACTCGTAATTGGATTAAAGTATGTTAGCCCACAAACTACGATTATCCCTATTATTAAAAATATTATATTTTTATAATTACTTTCTAAAGTTTTCTTCTCTGATTTAACTATTATTGGAATAGAAGCTATTATAAATCCTAAAAACAAAGAATTTATTTCATATATATTTTTTTCAAATATAGATGTTATAAATAATACGGATAATACAAAACCTACTACCCATCCTACTCCTATTTTAGTTAAAAATTTTAGTGCATTTATTCTTCCTATTTTGTCTGAAGATATTAAGTTATTTAATGCATTTACAAAATTATCATAAAATCCTAATATAAATGCTACTGTTCCTCCTGATACGCCTGGTACACTATCTGCTAGTGCCATGCAAAATCCTCTAATAAAGTTTAAGATGTATATAAGATCCCCTCCTATTAAAATTATCAATTTTATCCATTATACATTATATGTTAATTGGATTAGTTTAACAACTTTCAAGTATTGAAATAATTTATAAAAGGCTTATATGCATAATAAGCCTTTTATAAATGTTTATTCTATTGTAATAGCTGCTTCTTCTATATTCTGATTTTTATTAGAAAACTCTTTAGAATCACATTTTGACTTTAAGAATTCCATAAACTCATCTCTAAGCTCCGGTCTTTTAAGAGCAAAATCAACAGTAGCTTCTAAAAATCCTAACTTATCACCTACATCATATCTTCTACCTTCAAAATTATAAGCATATATAGCTTCCTTAGTAGCTAAAGTTTGAAGAGCATCAGTAAGTTGTATTTCTCCACCTTTTCCTGGCTCTTGATTTTCAAGTATATTGAATATCTCTGGAGTTATTATATATCTTCCAAGTATTGCAATATTAGATGGAGCCTCTTCAACACTTGGCTTTTCTACCATGTCTTTTACTTTGTATACTCTATCTTCTATATGCTTAACATCAAGTATTCCATACTTATCAGTATCTTCTTTTGCTACTTCTTGTACGCCAAGTACAGTAGTTTTGTACTCATCATATGTATTTATAAGTTGCTTTAAGCATGGTACTTTTGCATCTACTATATCATCTCCAAGTAAAACTGCAAATGGCTCATTTCCTATAAAGCTCTTAGCACAATGTATTGCATGTCCAAGTCCTTTTGGTTCTTTTTGTCTTATGTAGTGTATATTTACCATGTTTGATATATCTTGAACCATTTTTAGCATTTCTTTTTTACCTTTTTGCTCAAGTTCAAGTTCTAACTCTACTGATCTATCGAAGTGGTCTTCTATAGATTTTTTACTACGTCCAGTTACTATTAGTATTTCTTCTATACCTGATTCTATTGCTTCTTCTATTATGTATTGTAAAGTAGGCTTGTCTACTATTGGTAACATTTCCTTTGGTTGTGATTTTGTTGCTGGTAGGAATCTTGTTCCTAATCCTGCTGCTGGTATTATTGCTTTTCTTACTCTTTGTTTCATATTACTTCTCCCTCAATTTTAAAGTTATTTTTATATTAATTATTAAACTTATATGAATTACATCCGTTAAAATACAAAAGTGCTACCTTATGTATACGTTAAGATAGCACATTTTTCCTTACTTATTTCTAGAAAATATAATTCCTATAATACCATTTTCATACTCTATAAAAATCGCGCCAGAAATTCTTATAGAGTAAATTAATAAGTAAATAAATAATAGAAATATAATAAATATTATACTTATATTATACGATATATATCGACTATTTTCATTGATAATCATTCATCAAATATCGACAATTAATAATATATTTTTCCTTTTTAATATTATACTTTTATTTATATGTTTTAAGTTATTTGTTTATATTGTTAATGTGTTTGTTTATTTTACTGCTTTGATTACTTTATTTTTGTGTACCATATTTTTTATCGTTGTTATTCTTTTTATGGTTTATAGGATAAAAAACATAAAGAAAGACTAACATTTCCGATCTATGCTAGCCTTAACTTTACAATAAAAAATTATATATAATAAGTGGATATAAGAAATTGAAATATGAAGATGGAGTTTAAAGATGAATAAGTTATATTTTAATCTTTAACAATAATTAAAAGTTTTATACATCTATTTTCATATTTTAACTAATTATTTTTATTCTATCTTGAATATAATATGTTATAATTTAATCTTTTTCATTTATAATCTTCCTAATATGACTCTCACTTATACGAAAACTCTTAGCCAATCCTTTATAATCCCCACTAAAAGCACTTCTAATTAACCTATTCCTAATAACTCTAGTAATACTTGACTCTAAGGGAATATAAAGTATACATCCACCCATGTACTTAACCAACTTCTTAAAGGCATCCAATCCAATAACCTCAACCAACTCCCTATTACCCTCTGGTATATCCTCCATCCTAACCTTATTTATCATACCTCTGCCCCCTAACTCATAATAAAAACAACCTATCCATAAATCCTATAATTTAACTTACTTCCCTTCAGCTCAACACTATAATCACCACACATTTCTAAAATCCTACTACCAATAGCTTCATCAATCTTAATCAACTCATCCCTTCTTTTCTCACTACTAATAATCATGGGTAAATTATTAAAATACCTATGATTAACAATCTCAAATATCACATTCAAATCACTACTAGTAATACTCCCCTTAAAAAGATCGTCAATAAGTAAAACCTTACAACTCTTATACCTACTCATCATACTCTCATAAACACTAGCATCCATAATATTTTGCTTAAATCTAATAATACAGTCCCTATATCCCATATAAACAACACCTACTCCCTTTTTCATAAGCTCATTAGCAATAGCAAGAGAAAGGTGAGTCTTTCCCCCACCTACACTCCCCATAAAAATAACACTATTTTTACGATCATTTTTAATCTTATCAAAATCTCTCACATAACTTCTAGCAACAGTATAAGAATCTATGGTCTGTACATTCCTACTATAATCAAAATTATCAAAAGTCTTCTTAGAAAACTCCTCACTAATACCACTTTTCTCAAGTATCTTCTTAGCTCTTCTTACTTCCTTACAACTACAAGGAAAAGCCTCATCACCTACTAATATATAAGTAGTATCCCTACACTTATTACAATCATACTTAACTGTATAACTCTCTTGTTCTTCTAAGTTGCTCTTCACTTGGTTTTGCATAAAGTGCAGCATCCTCTTCTTTATATTGATTGGTAACTTTAGCTCTTGTAGGTCTTCTATAATCACAACTTCCATCCCCTTTTTCTTTTATAGCTTCTATAAATAACTTTCTAATTTCCTCTTTATTTATATTTTTTAAAACCTCTTCAATTAAAGAAACATCCTCAACATTTTTAAGCTCTGATTTAATACAATCCATAATAGGCTTTCCACCTACCTTGTCTAAATTATACTTCCCCCACTTGAGAATGCCTATTTCCCTAGTTTTCTTATTATACTTAATAGTCTTATACTCATTTTCAAACTTATCCATAATCTCTATTATTTCATTTTCCTCAATACCTGTTAGAAAAGAAATTTCTTTAGTATGTATCTTGTATATACCAATTTGAGTAGTATTAGGATTTGTTAAAAAAAAAGATATAAAAACTTCTCCAAAGCACTATAATAATCTAACACCTTATCATCCTTATAAAATGAAGAATACACATAACGAAAACGTGCCATATTATTCCTCCTACTTAATCTTAAATAATCTATTATTACTTACACGACAATATTTTTCATAAAGCTCTGGCTCTTCTAATTTAAATAGCTTAGTATCAAAACTAACCCTACTAGTTTTCTTCCAAGTTATTTTACGCTCTTTTATATAAGCTATCTCATTTTCCTTCATTAGACCCATTATAGTATGTTCTATAATATCCTTTTCTACCTTTAACTTAGAAATTGCATCTATAATCTCATCATGCCTAGATATACTATCGTATAAATCATCAGATAAAAACTTAGCTTCATTTATAGTATTATCTATATAAGCTTCTTTGACTAATCTCCCATACTCAGCACTTCCTACTGGTGCATTTATCTTTTCTTCTTTACTCTTTCCCAATAATCTCATCATTTTAACTCTCCTTTATATTAAACTCTGATAGTATTTTTTTCATAAAATATTTAATCCCCTTAGATGTAAGATAAATAGTCTCCGTCTCTATAGGACCATCTACAGTATTTACAATATATGTTTTTACCTTAAACATACCTTCATCTATGTATTTTGGTATAGCATAGTTCTTATTATTTTTTCGTTGTGTATAATTTCTGTTACTTAGCCAACTATGTACTTTATTTCGACCAAATGGTACCCCTTTTAACCTTAACAAATTAGCAAATTCACCTATACTTAATACATCATCTTCCTTAACAATTTCTAATTCTTTTAAGTTTTCTTCATCACTGCTACTTTCTATATTTTCACATATCATTCTTAGACTTAGCTCTAAAACTTCTCTAAGCTTATCTAATCCTTCTAAATTATTTTTATAGTATTTCACAAGATCCCCTCCCCTTTTTTTATTTTTATCTAAGTTCTCTAACTTATATCTAAATTATAGGTTTATAAAAATTCATATCTGGTAAAAGTTAAAATTCGCTTCGCTCATTTTGGGTAAAAAAATAAGCCATGGATTTTCCATAGCTGCTAGTTTCATATTCTACTAAGAAGTTTTAATTCGTATTTTAGTTCTTTTTATATCTATATATCCCTTATCACGAAGACTGTATAAACAATCATATATATCATTTATATTCTCTTCTAATTCATCTACATCAAATGCTTTTACAAAATAATTGTCTATATTTTTATTCTTTTTTAAATTCTTTATCTTTACTTTATAATCCCTATACAACATCCTATCAAAATATGATTTACTACAATTTGATATTTCTTCTATTTTTCTTTTTATCAATTTATCATCATCTATATACATTATTGCTTTTATAGTTTCAGTTCTTTTTCTACCTACTATGTAAGTAGATAAGCTTCCTTCTAATGGATAATACAAACTAAATAACTTTCTAGCTGCTTCTATTGTTATGTTTAACTCTATAGTAATTTCCCTTAGTATACTATCCTTTGATCTGTGTAAATTATTTTCTATTATTTCTATTAATTTTTTTAATTTTATTAAGGAATTTTTGACATCTGTAGGTATATTATTATATTTATTCATATAGTACTTAAATTCCCCCTGTGACTATTTCTTTTTTATTTTTATTTTAATTCTTCATTTTTATTATTCATTTTGTCCACCCCTCGTTGACGTATCGTGAAAATGTAAAAACTTTAGATATTCTTTTGATAACTTATATATTAGTATATCGTTTTCCTCACCTATATTTTTAGTCAAATATAATAATATAAATTCCTCTATTTGCATAATGCTGACCTCTTTATAACTACTACATACTCATCTGCAGCTAAGTTTTTATAATGATATTCCTTGCAAGTAGTATATAGTTTACTTTTACAAGTATTATCTGTATATGAATTTTCTATATCATAAAGCCTATAATTATTAATCATATTCAAATTTTTAACTTGATCTAGAATATTTTTTATATCATATCTTTCTTCAAATCCAAATATTCTCCCACCCCTTAAGATATTTTCTTTGTTTTGTCTTCTTTTTATGTATGTAGACAGAGTTTGTGGATATCCATTATTAGATGAGTATAGTTTTTTGAATTTACGATCTAGTGTTGTTCTAGATAGGTTATGTGTCTTTAGTATCTTTTTTATTATTTCTGTTGATGATAGTGATAAGTTATTTTCTATAAGGTTTAAATAACTATAAAATTCTGCTACGTCTTCTTGAAATCTCTTCATTTTTTTCATAATATTCTCCCCCTTTGTTTGTTTCTCTGTTGATATTATACCTTATATATTAGGTGAATAATTCCCATTTTTCGCGAATTTTTACCGTTTTTTTATATTTTCTATTATTTTTAAATATTTTCATAAAAAAATCCAAAGATAAATTAACACTTTATCTTTGGATTTTATAAACTTAGTCTCTATTAAATAAATCTCTTGTATAAACTTTATCTTCTACATCTGATAAATCTTTACATAATCTATTTGAAACTATAACATCACTCATAGATTTAAATCCTTCTAAATCTCTTATAACTTTAGAGTTAAAGAAGTTGTCCTCTTTTAAAACAGGCTCATATACTACTACTTCTATACCCTTAGCTTTTATTCTTTTCATTATACCTTGGATAGAAGAAGCTCTAAAGTTATCTGAGTCAGTCTTCATTGTTAATCTATATATTCCTACTACTTTAGGATTTCTTTTTATTATTTGATCTGCTATATGATCTTTTCTAGTCCTATTAGCATCAACTATTGCTCCTATTATATTATTAGGAACATCATCATAATTTGCTCTTAATTGTTTTGTATCTTTTGGAAGACAGTATCCACCATATCCAAATGAAGGATTGTTGTAGTGACTTCCTATTCTTGGATCAAGTCCTACTCCTTCTATTATTTGTTTTGTATCTAATCCCCTTACTTCTGCATATGTATCTAGCTCATTGAAGTATGCCACTCTTAGTGCTAAGTATGTATTGGAGAATAATTTTACAGCTTCAGCTTCTGTTGAATCTGTAAATAAAACATCGATATCTTCTTTTATAGCACCCTGTACTAAAAGATTTGCAAACTTCTCAGCTCTTTCTGATTGTTCTCCAACTATTATTCTTGAAGGATATAGATTATCATATAGTGCCTTTCCTTCTCTTAAGAATTCTGGTGAGAATATTATATTATCTGTATCAAACATTTCTCTTACTTTTTCTGTATATCCAACTGGTACTGTTGATTTTATTACCATTGTTGCATCTGGATTTATAGCTAGTACATTAGCTATTACTGCTTCTACAGTTCTTGTATTAAAGTAATTTCTTTCTGGATCATAATCTGTTGGTGTAGATATTATTACGTACTCTGCATCTTTATATCCTTTAAAGGCATCAGTAGTAGCAACTAGATTTAATTCTTTAGTTGCTAAATATTCTTCTATCTCTCTATCTACTATTGGAGATATTTTATTATTTATCATGTCTACTTTTTCTTGTATTACATCTACTGCTATAACTTCATTATGTTGTGCTAATAATATTGCATTAGATAGTCCAACATAACCTGTTCCTGCTATGGCTATTTTCATTATTATACTCCCCCTACTTTAGTTGATTATATATTTAGATTGTTACTTCATCTGATTCTTTTTCTTTTATTTCTATGTTATAGAATTCTTTATACCAGTTTGCAAATTTTTCTAATCCTTCTTCGATTGAAGTACTTGGCCTAAAGTTTATTGCTTTTTCTAAATCAGATGTATCTGCATATGTTCTAACTACATCTCCAGGTTGCATTTCCATGTAGTTCTTCACTGCTGTTTTTCCTATTTTATCTTCTAATACTGATATAAATTTCTCTAATTGTACTGGTTGATTATTTCCTATATTGTATACTTTATATGGTGCAAAACTTTCGCTTTGTTTATCTTTTAATTCATCCCATTCTGGATTAGCTTTTGGTGCTAATGGTAATAATTTATATATAGCTTCTACTATATCATCTATATATGTAAAGTCTCTTTCCATTTTTCCATGGTTGAATACCTTTATTGGCTTGTCATTCATTATTGCATCTGTAAATGAGAAGTATGCCATATCAGGTCTTCCCCATGGTCCGTACACTGTAAAGAATCTAAGTCCTGTTGTTGGTATTTTGTATAAATGACTATATGTATGAGCCATCAATTCATTTGATTTTTTTGTTGCTGCATATAGACTTACTGGATGATCTACTTGATGCTCAGTTGAGAATGGAGCTACTTTATTTCCTCCATATACTGAACTAGATGAAGCATATAGTAAATGTTTTACTGGATAATGTCTGCATGCTTCTAATATGTTCATAAATCCTATTAAATTTGAGTCTACATATGCATATGGATTTTCTATTGAGTATCTTACTCCAGCTTGTGCAGCTAAGTTTATTACATAGTCAAATTTATATTTTTCGAATAAATTATCTATTGATTCTTTATCTTTTAAATCTATTTTATAGAAAGTGTAGTTATCGTACTTTTTAAGTATTTCTAGTCTACCTTCTTTTAATCTAATATCGTAGTAGTCATTCATATTATCTATTCCTACTACTTCATAATTATTTTTTAATAATAATTTAGCTAAATGGAATCCTATAAATCCACTAGCTCCTGTAATTAATATTTTTTCATTCATTAATATATTCTCCATATTCTCTTCTGTATTTTTAACTTACTTTATCTATAATATTACTTTATTAATATAGCTTTTTTTCCTAGTATATTAAATCTTTGAATAAGACATCTAAAGTATTTATCTAATATATATAGTCCTATAAAGTTTACAATCGTAGATATAAATAAACATATTATGGTTTCATAAACAAAACTTAACCATAAATTTGATATATCAAAACTCAATAATTTTAAGGAAATTAAAGATATTATAGTTGATAATACACAAAGTGCGATAGATACTATGATATTATAATAAATATCTATCTTTCGATTAAAAATCTTTGAATATATTAGACTATAGTTTTTTGGTTGAAGTATACAAAAATCAGCTATACATGTTCCTATTAAAATTCCTGTAATTCCAAAGGGCTTTATTAATAATAAAGATAAAATCATATTAACTATAGCTTGTACTAAACTAAAGTTCTTTGATTCTTTATACAAACCTTTTGCATCTCTAGTAGCATATATTGTAGGTATTATCATTCTATGTAATGCAATAAAGGACATTAAAATAATATCAATATATCCCATTCTAAATTCTCTACCTATCCATAAATCTACAAATGGATTTACCATTATAATAAATACAGGTACTACTATTCCAAAACAAAATAACTCTAATGAAATCATTTCTTTAAATATCGAAAATGATTTTTCAGTATCTTCATTTACCTTTAATGCTATACTCGCCCTTATACTATCTATCATTCTAGTCAGTAATGTAATTGGATAACTTATTAAAGTGTAATAAGAAGTATATATAGTTACATTATTTAATGTACTAAACATTGATAACAATACAGAATCTGTATTACTCGTAATTAAAGATGCTATTTTATGAACTAGAATATCATTAGTCATATTCTTTGGAGTCATATCTTTATTCTCAAATTTATCTATTTTTCCATTATAATTTATATTTACTAATTTGATATATATACCTCTTGTTAACGCTGTATAAAAAATGTAAACTAAAAGAATAAATGCTAATGGTAACTTTGTATACTTTATAAGTACTATTTCAGTAATAATAGTAACTGTATTCTTCACACATTCGATAATATCTGTTATATATTTTTTTTCTTTTACTATTAACAGTGTTCTCATTGGTAATGTTAAAATATAAGGACAGATTATTCTTAAAGACATTACAATAAGTATACTAACTACATTTATATAGGAAATACCTTTCTCAGTTAGCATATATGGATAAATAATAGAAATAATTACACCGAGTATGAACATATTGATTGTAATAGTTTTCATATTAAATTTTAATCCATTATATAAAGCAGATATCTTTTTATAATTTTTATCTATTAGTGGTCTATACATATTATATTGATAAGCAGCAGTCATACCACTTTCAAACAATAGTAAATATGCACTAAACTGCACAGCTAACTGTACAATAGCATTTACATTTGTTCCAAATGTATCTATTATAGACTTAGTCCTTGCTATGGTTAGTACTCCTATTAATATAGCCTCTATTGCTAATATAAAAGATGATTTTATTCCTAACCTAGTTCTACTCATTTACTTTCTCCTTTATAATAAGGTCTACATTATTATTAATAATTTTTTTATCTTGATTTAAACTTATCAAATGTTTCACTTTTTCCTTTAATATCACAGTTATATTTTCTAATATAATAGATAAAGTTATTGATCCTATACTAACACACACAAATTTTATCACCCAAACTTCCAATATATATATATTTATTACGTCTAATATCATATTAATTCCTAATAAAACAATTATATGAGCTAAATATATATTAAATGAGTTCTTACTAATCCAAACTATATATTTATTTACTTTCAAATTTAAGTTTGTAAATAATATATATAAAATACACGATATACTAATTCCATATGATAGGTAATATATTTGAGGCGGATACTTATACTCTGTTGGGGTAAATCCACCGTTATTAAATATAATTACAATTTGTATTATGCTGAATATTAATATAGAAAATATACCTATTTTTTTTACAAAGTTTGCTTTCTTTCTACAACGTAATCCAATCATAGCCACTATACTATAGGAAATCATATAAAAAATATAATAGTTAACTATAATATTATTTAACTCATTATACATCCAATAATATATGCTACTTAAACCTATTATTATTAAAATAAAAATAAAGTCATTTTCTATATTATTTACTATTTTACATATAATAGGAGACATTATTGCAATTAGCAAGTACACTTTCACAATCCATATATATCCTATTCCTTCGAAAAAAATATATGACTCTAATATTGTATTTATATCAAATAGTTGCGTCCTATTTAATAGATTACATGCCATATATGCAATTAAAAATATAACTGTTATTGTTATATATGTTGGAATTACTAATCGCTTTATTCTTTTTGTTAAATATTTAATCAAAGATTCTTCATTTGAGTATGATAATGTCATACCTGATATAAACACTAATAATATAACATCAAAACTTCTAAAATTTAATATTATCTCAGGAGGTCGTACATGAGCCAATATAACTAATAATGATCCAATTGCTCTAAGAATATCTATGTTATAATCTCTTAATTTATAATTCAATCTATTTTCCATTCTTTCACCTATATTTTATCTTAATATTTCTTATTCTAACAATAATGTGACCTACCATTACAAAGAATATATTTAAAATTATATTTGCTGAATCACAATGACTTATCGCTTTTATACTATATATTGCAGCAATAATATAAATAACTAAATAATATGGAGATGATATTTTATCACCTATATTAACTTGTATTCTCCTTACTATTATTCCAAATAACAATGGAATTGCTACTACACCTATAACACCTAAATTATATATAGAGTATGAAATTAAATCAGTTGGAATTGTTCCTGAAAGATTCCCTATTATTTCAGTATTATATGCGAATGTACTTGTTACAGGATAAGAAATCAAGCTGTCAGGAACTATAGAGAAAATTGCACTAAAAATTTCCTCAATAACTCTATATCCTGCCAATTTATTTTCTAATGCATATATTGACATTTGACCACTTAAAGTTACATAACCAAGTTCATCTCTTAATAATTCAAATATATTTACATTTACCTCACTAGGTATATATACACCAGTTGATAAATATCCCATTATTCCATCAGCTAAACTCATTAATATGAATGCTATTATTCCAAATAATATATACTTAAAAAGTATTTTTATAGTTTGGGACTGATCCTTCTTATCTTGGTTTATTTCCATCTTTATAAGCATTAATGTTGCAAAAAAAAGTATAAACCCAAATCTTCCATCATTTGCTAATAAATATACAATAGACCATAAAAATGAAAAAATAAATAAAACATACATAGGAATTATTTGCTTATTTTTAGGCCTAACATTTATAATAGTAAATAACATATATGCAGAAAGCATTAACAAAGGGCAAAATCTTTTCATAAATGTAAATGGGTTATATATAGGAGAATACCCACTTCTTAGAAATTGAGCATAAGGAATTATATCAAATGGTGATCCATATGCTTTAGTCCACAATAATAGTGATATAAATCCAATTATTAAAATTATTATACTTGACTTGTACATCGCGGATATTGTAATTAATGTATTACTATGATTTTTTATTTTACTTTTTTTAGGAATTATAATGTATCCTATATTCATGCTTATATATCCTATTATCGATATTAAAAATAATATATATAATCTATATATACCATTATATGAAAAATCCATTCTATTTAGATATCTATTTTCACTACCTCCCATATAAAAATACATATACATAATTGATGGTATTAAACCATATATTAACAAATACATACATCTTACATAGTTAATAATTCTCATTCTTTTATATTTTTTTACTGATAAAAATTCAATTATTGCATATGTAAAAAATGCTATCATATATAAAATACTTAATATAAATATTAATTCTAATCTCATTATTCACCTCTATTATATTATCTTATTTTTTAATCGGTGAAATACTATATTTCATGTAACTATTCATCAATTAACTTAATCCACTGTTTTTCTATCTCTAATGGAGAAAAATCTTTCACTCGCTTTAATGCTTTTTCTTTAAGAGTGCTCTTTAATTTATCATCTTTTATTAACATATTTATAGCTTTTACTAATAGTTTTTCTTCTTCATTTAGAGGTATTTCACTACAAAAACAATCATTGTTAAAGTTAGGAACCAATATTCCATATTCTTCAATTTCAACTTTATCTTTAGCTTTATTTTTTATATCCGTTGATGGTGCTAATATTTCTCTAGGACCAGCATTGCAATCTGTAGAAATAATAGGTACTCCACACGATAATGCTTCTAATAATGCATTTCCCAGTCCTTCATACAGAGACGGAAATATAAACATCTCTGAATTTCTAATAACATCATGAGGATTTTCTATATATCCAATTAATTTTACTTTTTCTTCTAAACCTAAATCTTTTATAAGATTATTTAACTTTTCTCTAAGCTCTCCTTCCCCTAAAATAATTAGGTTTAATTCTGGATTAGATTTAATTACTTCTTTAAATGCTCTAATCAAATGCCATTGTCCCTTTTGATGTGTTAATCTACCCATTGTACAAATATATTTTTTATCTTCAAATTCACTTAACTCTTTGCCTAATGAAAGTTTTGCTAATCTTTCTCCATCACATGAATTATAAATAGTTACTACCTTATTTGCTTTTACTTTTATATTTTCTATTAAGTCCTGTTTTACAACTTCAGATATTGCTACTACCTTATCTGAACAATTAGATATTATTCTAACACATACTTTTCTTACAATATTCGTTTTTTCAGAATCTGATAAAAAATTTCTTACAGATGTAATAACTTTATCCTTATCTCTAGATAAAACATTTACAATATTAGGACCATCTAATAAACTTATCGAACATTTTATATTATTTTCTTTTTTTATTTTCTTTAATTTTGCTGATCTTTTAAAAACATTTATAAATCTCATAAATTTATTATTAGTAGCTGGTATATCCAAGCTTATTAAGTCTCCACAATATGGATATATAATATTTTTATCATCAAATACAATAAGCTTCACATTATATGTTTTAGATAGTTCTATAGATAAATTTGATGCTACTCTTTCTGCACCACCACCATAAAGTTTTGTAATTATAATAGCTATATTATCCACTCACTCACCTCTTACTTATTTTAATTATTTTTAATTTTACAAGTTATAGTATTTAACCATTTATCCGCTATTCTTGCTACACTTAATTCTTCATTTAAAAATGAAGCTTTTTTTCCTAGTTCAAATGCATATTCATTATCTTCTATAATTTTTTCTATATTAGCAATTAATTCTTCTGTATCATCTAAATCTACTAGTAATCCATTTTCACCATTTTTTATTAAGTCAACAGCGCCTGATACCTTAGTAGATATACACGGTAATCCTAAACACATTGCTTCAATTAGGGCATTTGGCATACCTTCAAATTTAGATGTTAATAAAAACATCTCTGCATCTTTAATATATTGATGTATATCTTTCTTAACTCCAGGTAAGTAAACACTATTTTCTAGTTTATATTCTTTAATTAATTGCTCTAACTCAGGACGTAGTTCTCCTTCTCCATATATAACTAGTTTATAATCTGGATACTTTTGTATTACACTACTAAATGCATCTATCATCATTTTCTGATTTTTTTGTTGTATTAATCTTCCAACACTAACTATCTTCTTATTTTTAGGTGTTATTAATGCTTTACCTTTATTTGTTCCAAGTGAAATCGGATTATATATAATATCAGTTTTTTTCTTTATATAACTATTAAAATATTCTTTATTATTTTCTGTTTGAACTATAATTCTTGATGAGAAATTATATAAAATATTTCTCATTAACCTCATAGACTTTTTATTTGGTATATGTCTTGGATCATTTCTTTCTGCGACAATTAATGGAGTTTTATTTCCTAGTAAACTTAATATAGCAAACATATTAAACGGTGCTAAAAATGATAACACTAAATCTACTTTATTTTTTCTTATATAACTTCTAAGCCATAATAATTTTTTTACTATATTTACTTTTCCATCTATATAATCATCTATAGTTGTTACAGTAATATTCTCAGGCATATTATAAAATATAGGCATATTATAAAATAATATAATCTCTACTTTATCAAATATATTTATAAACTCATGACATAAAGTAGATATAACCCTCTCTGAGCCACCGTGAGATAATGTACCTGTAAATATAACTATTTTTTTCATTAATCCACCTCACTTTTATTTATACTTATAATCGATAGCTTAATTTAGATACTGAATTTTCTCTCTTTTGAACTATTATAGATCCATCTTCATATGTTCCTTTGATTACTGAGCCTGCACCTATAACACAGTTATTTCCTATTTTACTACCTCTTAAAATTATTGTATTGGATCCTATCCATACATTATTCCCAATTATGATAGGTGACGTTTTATATTTTAAGCTTTTTAATCCATCTTTAATTCTAAAGTCATGATCGTGATCATATATCAATACATTTGGTCCAAACTGTACATTTTCTCCAATAATAATCTTTTCATGTGCAGTAAAAATACATCCATGATTCAAAGATGTATTTTTACCTATCTTAATTTCACCATCTTTTCTAACTCTTACTTTTGACCCACTTCGCATTTTTAGTAACTTTCCAAGTGCTAATTTCCCATTTTTACTGATTTCTATTTCTGTAAATGGAGAAATTAAATTATACATAGTAAACTCAAATTTATTAATATGAAACAATTTTATAATACTAAACTTTACTAATGAATAAATTAGGCATATTATAGCTCTAACATATTTTTTCATTTGCATACTCCATTTCTATATTTCTGACTTCTGATAAATAATTTTCTATAATAATAGATCTATTAAATTCTTTTTCAACTTTATTTCTCGCATTTAATCCCATTTGAATAATTTCAGAATATTTTTTATTCAATATAGACTCAATACGATTAGCTAACTCATCACTTTTTCTAACTTCAAATAAATATCCTGTTTTATTATTATCTATAACATCTTTCGATCCATTTATATCAGATGCTATACATACTCTTCCCATAGCTGAAGACTCAAGTAATACATTCGGAACACCTTCACCACCATGAGATGGAAGTACTGTACAATGACATTTTTCAATCCATGACTTGATATCTTTTTGAAACCCAATATATTTAATAATTCCTTTTGAGTTATATTCTTCTATTATGGTTTTATACTTTTCTTCCTCTATAAAGCCTGCAACATAAAAGTTTACATTACTATGTTTTTCCTTAATTTGCTTAGCTGCTTCTAGATATTCATCTATACCTTTTATCTTCATAACTCTACCTATAAATATAAAGTTAATCTCATCATCTGATGGAAGTTTACATAATTTATATTGTTCTAAATTAACCCCTGACCCAGGTAGCATTGCGTAATTACCTTTAACCATTTTATTTTCTACAAAGAAGTCTTTATCTCCACTATTTTGGAAAAATACTTTATAAGATTTTTTTATAGAAATTTTATATAAAACTTTAGCAATTTCACTTAACATACTTTTCTTTAAAAATGTTCCACCAGTTCCAGTAATATTACTAATTTGCTTATGCTTTGTAATATTAGATGCTATACATCCATATATATTAGGCTTAATAGTATAAGAAAATATAATATCAGGCTTAATTCTTTTCATTATTTTTATATAATCTAGTATTAATTTAGTATCTTTAATCGGATTAATACCTCTACGGTCTACATTAGTTTCAATTATATTACATCCCATATCGCTAAAGAATTTATTTTCCTCTGATTTAGGCATCGATATAAATACTTCATGTTCTTCATCTATTAATTTTTGAATTAATTCTTTTCTAAAGTTATATAATGTTATAAAGTGATTCGATAGAATCAATATCCTTTTTTTCATTTTTCATATACTCCCGTTTTAGTATATTAAGACTATTTATTTTTTATTTTGAAATATACATATTTCTTTGTACAATGATTCCCATATCTATCATGCACTTTTTATCTAGTTTAACTCCACTTCCAAGTAACACTCCATAAGATAAATGAGAACCATCACCTATTACACAATCATGTTCTATAATACTTCTAGTATTTATAATAGCAAAATCACCAATAGTAGTATCCGCATTTATAACTACATTAGGCATTATTACAGTACCTTGTCCGACTTTAGCATATTTACTAATCACACTTGATTTATGTACTAATACTGGCAATATATAACCTAAATTTATAAATTTCTTTGATAACTCCGCTCTTACATCGTTATTTCCAATAGCTATGATGGCATGTGTATACTCACTTATATACTCATGACCATCAGCTATTTTTCCTATAACTTCATATCCTAGGACTTTCTCACCAATTTTCTTACTATCATCTAAAAAACTTATCTTTTCATACTCATTTGTTGATTCTGCTATATCTAGCACTACCTTACCATGACCTCCAGCACCAACTATTAACAAACTCTTTTTCATAACTTACTCTCTCTTTAGTTAGCCTTACTACCTTCAACTACACCTTCACTCTTAAACACCTTAACAACAGTCATAAAAACTATCTTTATATCCATAAAAATACTTCTTCTTTCAACATATTGTCTATCAAACTCAACCTTATCTGGTATCTCAAGCTCATCTCTACCATTAACCTGAGCCCATCCAGTAACACCAGGATATAAAACATGAACACCTTTTTCTGTTCTTAAATCTCTAAGGTCATACTGGTTGTAAAGAGCAGGTCTAGGACCAACAAATAACATCTCCCCTTTTATAATATTAATAAGTTGAGGTAATTCATCTAAACTAGTCTTTCTTAAAAACTTTCCTACCTTAGTTATAAATACTTCTGGATTATCAAGTAAATGAGTTGCTACATCAGGTGTATCAGTTCTCATTGATCTAAACTTATAAATCATAAAGTTTATGTTGTCCTTACCAATTCTCTCTTGTTTAAAGAAAACAGGTCCTTTAGATTCTAACTTTATAAGTATAGATACTATTAAAAATAAAGGAGATAATATAATTAACATAACTAATGCTATAAGTCTTTGTAATAAATTGTACATTTTCTAAACTACCCCCTTAATATTTGCATCTTCTGGTCGAATATATGTAGTAACAAGTTCTCTCATAATATTATCAATAAGTTCAACTTCTTCTCTATCAACAACTTGTTTTAACACATTCAAATGCCTATTAGTTTTTTCTATATCAAACTCTATAGGCTTACCTATAAATATCTTGCTATTTTCCGTACTTGTAAGACCTTCCTCACTCATAAGAAGCTCCTCATATAACTTCTCACCAGGTCTAAGCCCACTAAACTCAATCTTTATATCAATACCTGGCTCTAGACCACTTAACTTTATAAGATTTTTAGCTAAATCAACTATCTTTACTGGATCTCCCATATCAAGTACAAATAGCTCTCCACCTTTAGCCATAGCACCAGCTTGTATTACAAGGCCAACAGCTTCGGGTATTGTCATAAAGTACCTTATTATATCCGGGTGAGTAACAGTTATAGGTCCACCTTCTTCTATTTGTTTTTTAAATAAAGGAATAACACTACCATTACTTCCAAGTACATTTCCAAATCTAACTGCAACATACTCAGTCTTACTTTTTTCATTCATAGTCTGAATAATCATCTCAGCAGCTCTTTTTGTAGCTCCCATAATATTAGTTGGGTTAACTGCTTTATCAGTTGATATAAGTACAAACCTTTTAGCTTCATACTTATCAGCAAGCTTTGCTACATTTTGAGTTCCAAATATATTATTCTTTATAGCTTCACTTGGACTAGCTTCCATAAGTGGAACATGCTTATGTGCTGCTGCATGGAATACTACTTCTGGTCTGTATTGACTAAATATTTCTTCCATACGAACTTCTTCTCTAATAGAAGCGATTATTGTTTTTAAATTTAGTTTATTTCCATATTTTCTAACTAACTCTTGTTGTATTGCATAAGCATTATTTTCATAGTTGTCTACTATTATAAGTTCTTTTGGATTAAATCCTGCTATCTGTCTACAAAGCTCAGATCCTATAGATCCTCCACCTCCAGTAACCATAACAACTTTCTTTTCTAGATAATCACTTATTTCTTCTAAGTTAATTTTTATAGGCTCTCTGCCTAATAAGTCCTCTATTTCTACATCTCTGATATTTTTTATATCAACCTTGCCATCTATAATTTCAAAAATTCCTGGCACTGTCTTAAGCTTGCATTTATTATTGCAAATCTCTATAATTTCTCTTTTTCTTTTCTTACTTACCTTAGCCATTGCTAGTATTATTTCATCTACAAATTCTTCTTCAACTATTCTATCTATTTCTTCAGTAGTTCCTAGTATCTTAATTCCGTGTATTCTTCTGCCTAATTTATTAATATCATCATCTATAATTCCAACTACACGTTTATTAATCTGAGGATTATTCTTAATTTCTCTAATAACCATCTCACCAGCTTGTCCAGCTCCAACTATAAGTACTCTAGAAATTTCATCCTTTGATTGACTTAAGCTTGTAAATCTTCTACCTGTTCTATAAGCTACTCTCACGCCTCCTGCAAATGCTGCTATAAAAATAGTATTTACAATGTAAAATAGTAAAGAGTAATTAATCCCTACAACCTTATGTAAAATAATTACTGGTAGCATAGATAATACTACTGCTATACATATTGATAACAATTCTTCAGTTCCGGCATATCTCCATAAACTACTGTAACATTTAAATATCCCAAACATTGTAACTGTACATATTATGTATAAAGATACTGGAAGCATAACATTACTAATTCCTAATGTTCCTTCCATACCTGTTAGATTAGATGATAATAAAAATCCAATTAAAATAATACATACATCTAAAGTTAATAATATAGTTTGCCTAACCCTATAAGTATCTAATATTTTTGATAATACACTACCTTTTTGGGTCTCTATAAGTTCTATATCCATAAATAACCCCCTAAAAAACTACATTTTATCTATTTTACCTTAAACAAACCACTCTTTTTTTCAGGTTTATTGGTATCTCCATAATAATATCCATAGTACCCATAAGCAGACCCTTCACTTTCAAACTTATTAAGCACAACTCCTAATATATTAGCTCCAACTTTTTCTAATCTTTCCTTAGAAAGCTTAGCTGCCTCAATATCAGTCTCATTACATCCAACTAAAAGTATAACCCCATCAGCATACTGAGATATTATACTCGCATCAGTTACAACACCAACAGGAGGTGCATCTATAAACACATAATCATAATACTCCTTAACTACATCTATAAAGTTTTTCATCTTATTAGACTGAAGCATCTCAGAAGGGTTTGGTGGTACTTTTCCAACCTTTAATATATCTAATCCTTCTATCTTAGTAGATTCTATGCACTTACTTACATCTTTTTGCCCTGTAAGAACGTCTGTTATTCCACTTAAATTGCTAACCCCAAACATTTTGTGTATACTTGGATTTCTTAAGTCTCCATCAAGTATTAAAACTCTCTTATTTTCTAAACTAGCAAAAGTCGCTGCTAAATTAGATATTACTGTACTTTTTCCTTCATTTGGTTGAGTACTAGTTATCATTATTATTTTTAAATCTTTATCTATATTAGAAAATTCTATATTTGTTCTTATACTTCTATATGCTTCAGCTATAGGAGACTTTGGGTTTGTATAACTAGTTATTTTCATATATAACCTCCTAACTTATATGTTTTCTTTAGGCACTACACCAAGTATTGGAAGACCTAAGTGTTTTTCTATATCTTCTGGTTTCTTGATTTTTGTATCCATATATTCTAATAAGAATACAACAAAAAGTCCTATCATAAGTCCTAATACTGTAGCTATTGCAACATTCATAACTTTATTAGGCTTAACAGGAGACTGTGGTAATACTGCTTTATCGATTACTTCAACTCCATTTGCTTTAGTTATTCTCTTAGCTTCTTCTGTAAATATTTTTGGTATAGCATTAGCTATATCCATAGCTTTTTTAGGATTAGTATCTTGCACTGTAATACTTATAATTTGAGTATCACTCACAGCACTTACATTCACTGACTTAGATAATTCACCATACTCCATATCAAGCTTTAAATTTTTTATAACTTCATTAAGAACTGTTCTAGAAGTTATTATCTTTCCGTAAGTAACAGCTAATTTTTGAGTAACATTAAATTCATCTCCAGTCATTGTTTGACTTTCACTACTTTCATTTTTGTTAACTATCAAAGTAGTATTTGCCTCATATACTGGACTTAGCATGAAAAAACTTACTATACCACTTACAGCCATTGCTATTAAAGTTATAGCCACTATTATTTTTGATCTTTTCTTTATAATGCCAAAATATTCTCTTAAGTCAATCGTCTCTTCCATTGCCTCTCCTCCATTTTCCGAATTTTATGTCATATAATACAGTTATAGTTCGTTTCATTTTTTCGCACAAATAATAATCTCACAACCTTATTTAATGCTTTAATTTATCTCTTTCTTATAAGGTTGATAAGCTTTTATTATGTCAATCCTTATGATGATTTTTAATTTTAATTGTAAAACAATTTCTTCTATAACTTTTCAAATAAATACATAAAACCTCTTTTAACTATTTTTTATTATAGCATCTTTCGTTTTTTTTTAAAATATATTCGACATTTTTAGCCATATTTTTCACAGATTTTTTTATTTTTCATTTCCATTTTTCGGCACATTATATTTAATTTTCAAATTTAATTAGATTTTATATTCTATCCAATATAATAGAAAATTATATAAAATATATCTAACTTAAGATAAAATATAGTAGGAGGTGATTTTTTGAAAAAGTTAATAAGAATTTTAATAAATATAATACTAATCTCTATACTAATCTTCTCTGGTTATAAAATTTACACTAAACTAGCAGAATACAAAAAGGCAGACACTGTATATAACTACATAAGAGAAAAATCTAAGGATAAAGATAAGACAACTGAGCTTACTGGAATAAACCCAGACTATAGATTTTGGCTAAAAGTAGACAACACAAATATAGACTATCCAGTAGTCCAAAGTGAGGACAACGACTACTACCTAACACATGACTTTAATAAAGATTACCTAGCATCTGGTAGTATATTTATGGATTATAGAAATAATTTCCAAGAAGACAAAAGTACCATAGTATATGGACATCACATGAGAAACAAAACAATGTTTGGAGAGCTAGCTAATTACAAAGATGAGAATTTCTTTAACGGAAATAATTTAATAAAAGTTGAATACAAAGGAAAGACTTACACTTACCAAGTATTCTCTGCTTATATCGCAGACTTAACAGAAGACTACCTAAAAGTAGACTTTGAAAATGACGAAGACTACCAAAGCTACATAAACTACATTACAAACAGATCAATGTATAAATCAAACTTACAAGTTAGCAAAGAAGATAAAATAATAACACTATACACATGTAGCTACGAATTCAAAGATGCCAGAACAATAGTCCACGCAAAGCTAATCTCTGAATAATCAATCTTCCAATACTTCCTTCCCCATAGTAAGTAAAAATATTGGTATAAATACATACTTAAATTAGCCTTTGGGGCAAAGGGATAAATAAAAAAAATTCTAGGACATTTGCAGCATTTTTTCCGCTGCATGCCCTAGAATTATTTTATTTATCCCTGCCCCCCATACCTAATCACCCATTTATACATATATTTTTAACTTATTCTACCCTTAGGTTTTCGTATATGAAATTATTTAATAGATCTAGATTATCTTCTTCATCCCAAATTACTATCCATCCAGCTTCTTTTGACTTTATCTCTTCCTTATAAACTGGAAACTCTAAAGTTTTCATATTTTCAGTACCTATTCTTAGTGTCTTGTACCCAAGAACTATTATCTCTGACGGACTTAGATTGGTTTTTACTCCTGATAATATTTCATTTAATGAACTTATATAAGTTCTTAATCCTTTAGTTTTTAGTTTTTCCAATGCTGATTTTACAACCATTCTTTGTCTTGTATTTCTTGCATCTGTACTATCTTGATATCTAATCCTACTAAAGGCTAGTGCTTGATATCCATTAAGATTATAATTTCCTGCACTATCTATAAACTCAATCTTTCCTTTATCTTCTTTTGAATCTATCTTATAACATACTTTTATAAGTTTATTTAAAACATCAACATCATTGTCTGTAACTTCGACCTCTACTCCTCCAAGCAAGTCTATGATATTTATAAAAGAAGAAAAGTTCACTGTTGCATATTTTGATATCTTAATTCCAAAGTTTTCCTCTATTGTATCTAATAGTAACTCCGGTCCATTATATGCATAGGCATGTGTAAGTTTTTCTTTTCCATGACCTTTTATATATACATAGGTATCCCTACATAAGGAAGTTAGCTTTATGTTTTTATTATTTTGGTCTATGGTCATTATGATCATAGCATCTGATCGATTACCTTTATCTAGGTTCTCTCCATCAACACCTATTAATAGAATATTTTTTATTCCTGATGCTTCTTTAGGTACTTCTTTTGTATCTAAGTTTTCTGTGTATCCAACTCTGGAAAATATAACTCCGAAAAGTACAGCTATACTTAATAATAGTAAGCTTTTTCTTAAAATAGTTTTTATACTTAGTCTACTCATGCTATCACCATCATCCTGTATTAGTATTCATTAGTCCTTTATTTTAAGTTTTCCCAGAGTTGAATAAGTATACTTATATTTTTCTAAAATAATTAATACTTATTAATATAAGTCCAATTATCCCTCCACATGTATCTACCATTACATCTCTAAATTCTCCACTACGACCAGATACGAATAATTGATGGAATTCATCAGTGCATGCATATAAAAATACTATTAGTAAAGCTATTGCCATATTTCTAAAGATTATTTTTGAAGTTAAATTATGTTCTCTTATGCTTTTTATAGATATAAATTTAAATGTTAATATAGAAAGTACAAAGTATAAAAACATATGAGCTGATTTTCTTATTACAAACTCACCTATTGATGATGTTAGTATAGGTTTTGATATTTCACCTATTATTGGCATATTAATAATTGCACTTATAGTTCTTCCTGATTGACCAGATGATACTGATGCTGGTTGATGTGACATATAAAATATAAATCCCATCCATCCTATTATCAATGCTAAAAGTATTATAAGCATCATCTTTTTATCTGCATTATTTCTTTTATTGTTATTATTTTTTTTATTTATATTTTCTAGGTATCTGTCTTTTCCATTTGAAAAATCGTCCATCTTGCTACTCCTTTTCATTGAATATTATTGATTAATTTAATCTTATTTTTTACTAAGCTTTTCACATAGTATTATTTAGCTTAAGCTATCTTTCTTTTTATACCCCTTTGTTATTCTATTCTTTTTTCTCTTATTCTAAACAAATATATTATAATTATATATATATCTAAATTTTATCACTTTTCATAATGTTATATGTATTTATTTTTATCAAGATGTATATAATCAAACTAACAAAAATATGCAAATTTACTAGAAAGGAATTAATATGTTTAAGTTTATAAAGAGAATATTTATATTTTTTATAACTACAGCTATAGTTTTAGTTGGTGGGATTATGTATATAAATTATCGTAATCAAGAGAACTTACTAAAAGATCTTACTACTGTATCTAATAAAGAAAACTCATCTGATGTTGCAAATAATTCTACAATGGAAACAGACTCTGCAAATATTTCTCAGGAAATATCAGATATTTTGTCAGATGAGAATAAGTATGATTTAGCTGTAAAATATGACAATGCAGGTGCTTTAGTTTCTCTGGATACAGTAACTAGAAAAGTTTCTGTGATAAGTCTAGATACTATAGATAACTTTAAAGATTTGGCTAGTAAGACTGATAAGTATATAGATTTTGATAATAGTGAAAATTATAGTATAGAGGATTTAACTGCTCTTAAGGATAAATTCTTAAGTTCAGGTATGATAGAGAAATATGAAATCGTTAAAGATATTTTGAAAAATAGCGATACTAATATAAAAGAAAGCGACCTTATTAGTATGTATTTCAATTATATGGCAAGTAAGTAGATATATTGAAAATTAATATGTTTTAAATTTAAAATAGGGATTATATCAAAGTAAATGTACTCTGATACAATCCCTTATAATTTTTTCATAACTATTTCTATTTTGAGCTTTTAAGTTCTTGTTCTTGCGCTTGAGCTGCTTTCTTTTTAGCAACAATCGCTTTTTGCATTTTCTTATTTAATTTTCTTTTCTCTCTTTTTTGTTTCTTAGTAGCCATAATGTAACCTCCTAATATTTTTAAATTTTGGATAATTATATTAAGACAATTTTTATTGTATAATTAAATCGTAGTAACTTCTGTATTCAAAGTCAAGAATTTAGTTTCTTCATTCCTCTACATTATTTGGAGTCTGACTTGGTGTATTATCCGGTGATTGATCTGGTGTTTGTTCTGGTGATTGGTCCGGATTTTCTTCTGGTTTCTCTGGTATTTCATCTGGTGATTGGTCCGGATTTTCTTCTGGTTTCTCTGGTTTCTCTGGTTTCTCTTCTAGATTGTCTTCCGGTTTCTCTTCTGTATCATCTGGCTTTTCTTCTGGTGTTTCACTTGGAGTTTGTTCTGGTTTTGTCTGTGGTTTTTGAGGTGTTGTATTTACTGTATCATCAGTATTATGATTAGGGTTTGATGTTGTTGTATCATCTTCAGCTTTATTCTCTTCTAAGTCTGTATTATCTATCTCTGTATAAGTCTTTTGTTTATTTGTGTTCTTATATTCATTATTTTCTGTATCTGTATTTGTTACATTTTTAGGTATGCTGTCAATATTATATTCTTGATTTTCTTTAATATCACTTTCATCCTTGTCTTTTGTTAAACTATCTTTATTTAATATATCTACATTAGGTGAATCATTTTTATTTTTTAGTTTATCAATAATATCTGTACCTTTGAGTATTAATCCTCCAGAAAGAATTGCTACTGCAGCACATGCTGAAATCACCTTCATATATTTTTTGCCTCTGTCATATTGTTCAATTTCCTTATTTTGCTCCTTCTCTTCATCTACTTTAATTTTATTATCTTGTTTGATTTCTTTACTTTGGTTAATATTTTCTTTATTTATCAAATGCTCACTTTCTCGATTATTTCTAAATACGCTTATATTATAATCTAAACATGAAATTACATCTAATAACAATGCATCTAAATTTTCATATCTCTCAGCAGGGTCTACATATAAACAATTCTCTAGTATAGAAACTACATTATCACTACATTTATCCTTTCCTATATAAAATTCTTGAGTCATACTTTTATATAACTCTTCTTTTCCATTTTCCCAGACAAATGGTAGCTCTTTATTTATCATCTCATATAGTATTATCCCTATTGAATATATATCTGATGTTTTATTTATAGGTTTATCACTTGCTTGCTCTGGTGATATATATTTTATATTTTGATTATATTTATCTATATAACCTGTAGGGTCTAATTTCAAAGTTCCATCTTCATTTAAAAATATTTTATCCGCACTTAAATTTTTATAGACTATATTTAGCCTATGTAATTCATTTAATCCATCTATTAATTGTTTTATAATACGCAGTGCTTCATTCTCATTAAAGTTTTTAATTTCTAGTAAGCTTTCTAAACTCTTATCTTCAATGTACTCCATTTCTACAATGTAATAGATAATATCATCATATATTCCATTATCTATATAATGTATTTTAATTAAGTTGCTATTTTTATTTAGGCTTGAGAATTCAATAATTTTTTTTAATTCTTCAAATTGAGTTTCTTTATAGTCAGTTTTCTTATAAAGCTTCAGCACTACTCTTTCATTTGTTTCTGTATTAGTTGATACGTATATTAGTTTTGATTTATCATTAGAAATAAGTTCTAATGATTGATACTTATTTGTAAAATTAACCATATCTTTATCATCCCTCATGAAAAAATTAAAGGTATGAATTCAAATTATCATTCATACCTCTTTAGGCTAAACTATAATAAATTTTATGCTTTATTAATTTTAGCTATTCAGTTTTTTTACCATACTAATATATTATGCATTTATAGGACTAAATCCTTCTCCTAATACTTCATGAACATCACTTACTATTATAAATGCCTTTGGATCAACCCTTTTTATAAGCTTCTTAAGATGAACTTCTTGCTTTTTACGAACTACAACTAATAAAATGTTCTTATCCTGACTAGTGTATCCACCTTTTGCATCTATTATTGTAAGACCTCTTTTTACATCGTTAACTATAGCATCTCTTAAAACTTCTTCTTCTTCAGTTATAATCATAAATGCCTTTGAATAATCAAATCCTGAAATAATCGCATCTATCATTTTTACTATAATATAAAGTGCTATTGCAGAATATAGCCCTGTTTCTATATTTTTATTCGCAATACCTGCAGATACTACTACCATACCATCAATAAATGTCAAACACTTTGATAATGGTATACTTGGAAAAACTCTATTTACCATAAGAGCTATAAGATCAGTACCTCCTGTAGATCCATCTACACTAAATACAATACCTATACCTGCACCTAATAAAATAGCTCCTGATATAGCTGATAACAAGGTATCTTGTGTTGCTGATATATTAGCTAATGGAGATGTCACCTCTAAAAGAAAAGATAAAGTAACCATCCCTATTAAAGTTTTTATAGCATCTTTTTTCCCTAATATTTTTACAGAGCATATTATAAGTGGTATCCCCATTATAAGCATTATTGTTGATACAGATAATCCTGTTAATTTACTTATGACTACTGATAAACCACTAAGTCCTCCTGGTGCTATTGTATGTGGACCTAAGAACATATTAATTCCTATACTCATAGATAAACACCCTATTATTAATCCTAAAGCTTCAATTATTATTCCTTTTGATTTTTTTATCATAATTACTCACCCTCCGTAATTCCTATTATATCAATAATTAAACACACTTTCCAACGTATCTATCACCTATAAAATAATTCTAATTTCCTAATCTATTACCCACTTTCATTATTTTAAAACATTTTTTTACATTTCATATTGACAAAAAATTATCTATATCTTATTCTTTATTTACGGACACATTTTGGACATGTCACAAACTTTTTATTTATGTCAATTTTCAAATTGACGAATTTTTATTTTTCGTTTCTTGAAAACGATTGCTGTAGATCTAAAATATTTATATTATTAGGAGGAGTTATGGAAGATAACAAAAATCTTATCAAAGTAATGCTAGCTGCTTTTGCTATAGTTATCGTTACTGAATTAGTTGGGGAGTACACAGTTAATATAGGTCCTGTGGCTTTAGTTTTATTCCCAATGCTATATGCAGTTATAATAGGTATTGTAATAACACCTGATTTATTAGGTAAAAAAATCAAAGCTTTAAGAGATGTTGTAAATGAAAAAGAAATAAATATAGCTGGTGATATCGTTGGTATAGCACTAGTTTTATTAGGTATAAAATACGGATCTACAGTTGGTCCAAATCTTGCAAAAATAATACAAGCAGGTCCTGCTTTCTTAGCTCAAGAATTTGGACATATATTATCACCAGTAGTAGCTTTACCTTTAGCTTTATTCTTAGGATTTAAAAGAGAAGCTGTTGGTGCTTGTACTAGTATAAGTCGTGAAACTGCTCTTGGTGTTATATCTGAAAAATATGGTATAAACTCTCCAGAAGGTAGTGGTGTTCTTGGTACTTATTTAATGGGTACAGTTATAGGAACTATTTTCTTCTCTGTATTAGGTTCAGTTTCAATATATACAGGGCTTCATCCATATGCACTAGGTATGGCAACTGGTGTTGGTAGTGGTAGTATGATGACAGCTGCTTCGGCTGCACTTACAAAAGTTCCTGAAATAGCAGCAGATCCTGCTATGGTTGATACTATACTTTCTTATGGTGCTACTAGTAACATGATGTCTAGTTTAACAGGATTAATATTCTTAGTATTTATAACTTTACCATTCAGTAACAAGTTATATGATATATTAGAACCAAAGATAGGTAGAAAAAATAAATCTAAAAATAATGTTGCTTAATAGAGGGGTGTATAAATAATGTTTGGAAAAATAGATTTAAAAAGAAGTTCTTACCAACTAGTAGTTATGTTAATGGTTGGTGCTATGATTCTTATTGGTCAATATATAAGTAGTGGAATTGCTATAACTACAGCTATTCCAGGTATGTTAATAATGATAGTAGCTGCTATGCTTGCTATGATGCTAAAAGATTTATTTCCAAAATCAATCTTTCCTGCATTTGGATTTGCAACAATAATAGGTTTATTTTTAAGTATACCTGGTAATGCAGTATCAGATGTTTTTAATACTCAAGTAGCCAATATAAACTTTATGGCAATAACTACTCCACTACTAGCATTTGCTGGTATATCAGTAGGTAATAAAATAGAAGATTTAAAGAAAATGTCTTGGAAGATAGTTGTTATATCTTTAGTAGTTTTCACAACTATATTCTTCGCTTGTGCATCTATAGCTCATATAGTATTAAAGATACAAGGGGTTATATAAGATCATATAAGATTATAGAATAAGAAAAATTATACATATGCTGATATTAATTTAAAGGCTTTATATTTTAGTAAATTAAAGTAATGTTAACTCAGATGCTTTATTTTTAGTAAATCAATTATATCTATGGGAGGAATACTTATGAACAAGCAACAATTAAAAGATTTAATAATAAAATCAATCGATGAAAATAGAGATAAAATAATAGAAATTGGTCGTGGAATATATCACACTCCAGAGTACGGATACAAAGAGTACAAAACTACTGAAGCTGTAGCTAACTTCATGAAGGAAGAATTAGGATTAGAAGTTGAAAAGAATATAGCTGTTACTGGATGTAAAGCTGTTGTAAATGAAAATAAAAAAGGTCCTCATATATCTATCTTAGGGGAATTAGATGGTATATCTTGTAAAGAACACAAAGATGCAAATGAAATAGGTGCGTCTCATACTTGTGGACACAATATTCAGATAGCTGGTATGTTAGGTGCGGCTCTTGGATTAGTTAAAAGTGGTGTTTTAGATTCTTTAGATGGAAAAGTATCTTTCATGGCTACTCCTGCTGAAGAATTTATCGAATTAGAATACAGAGAACAACTTAAGAAAAAAGGTGAAATAACTTACTTTGGTGGTAAGCAAGAACTTGTTAAGAGAGGTTATTTTGATGATGTAGATATGTCTATGATGTTCCATTCATCAGACTGTGGTGATAGTAAAGCTTTAGTTGGACCAGAAAGTAATGGATTTATAGGAAAGAAAGTTCAATTTATAGGTAAAGAATCTCATGCTGGTTCTGCCCCTCATGAAGGTATAAATGCTTTAAACGCTGCAATGCTTGCAATAAATAATGTAAATGCTTTAAGAGAAACTTTTAAAGAATCTGAGAGAGTTAGATTCCATCCTATCTTAACTAAGGCTGGAGATATAGTTAATGTTGTTCCTGCTGATGTACAAATGGAATCGTATGTTAGAGCTAGAACTATAAACGGAATGATAGATGCTAGTGAAAGAATAAATAGAGCTTTAATAGCTGGTGGAACTGCAGTTGGCGCTGAAGTTAAAATAACTGAAATACCAGGATACTTACCAATACTTCGTTATAGAAGCATGGATAACTTATTCAGTAATAACCTTGTTGAATTAGGGATACCAATCAATGAGATAATAGATGGTGGAGACTTTACAGGTTCATTCGACTTTGGTGATATATCTCATCTAATGCCTACCCTACATCCTATGGTTGGTGGTGTTAAAGGGGCTCTTCATACAAGAGATTTCGAAATAGTAGATGAAGAATTAGCTTACATAGTTCCTGCTAAATCAATGGCTATGACAGTTGTAGACTTATTATTTGATGGTGCTAAAGAAGCAAATGAAATCTTAGCTGATTTTAAACCAGTTATGACTAAAGAAGAATACTTAGATTTCTTAAATAAATACGATAAAACTATATAATCTTAGTTTGAAAAAATAAAAACAAAAAAGGTTTAGATACCACTTCGGATATCTAAACCTTTTTTATAAAATAAATTTATTTTTTCAAATTAAATTTATTTCTTTTGTAAATGTACTTTTATTATACATGCCCTACGTACACTTTTCAAACCTCTTATTATCTTATTATTTAATTAGTTTTCATCAAAAAAGCTATAAACTTATAAGTATGCTTAGTTAAATACAAATTATAACATATTGTTTTTATGTACTAAAAAGTTACTTCTATAAGATTCTTCGGTCTTCCTCCGCCTACGCTACTTTCCTTAGCATATACTCTACCAAATCCAGAATCAACTATTTTATTAAGTATCCTTCTTGCGCTTCTGTCGCTTATATCTAAATAATCAGCTAGTTCTTTTGTATCATATACAGAACTTTTTCGACTTTCACTTATTGCCATAATCTTAGCAACGGACTCACAACTTAATCCCGTTTTCTCAGATATCTCAATTAAACGTTCATCAGATGCTATTAGTGAATAGCTTAACTCATTGTCTGTTCCTAAAGGACCTTTTATAATTTCATCATCAACTAAGTAAATATCAAAATCCTTTGAATCTATGCAACGTTTTAAAGCTTTATATCCATTAGTCTCAGCTTGATATGCCGTAGTTCCAATACCTATCCCTACCCCTAGCGAGAATCCATTTAATTTTACTTCTTTCTGCAATTTAAATAATTTATTATAATTTTCTTCATTATCTATAGCTCCTTTGTGAGAGAATACTATATATTCATCTCTACCAAAATTAAATATAGAACCTTGGATACTTCTTACATACTCCACTATGATTTTATCTACCTTTGATTTGTTAATCATATTCGAATAATAACTTTCTTTGTTTCCTTTATAGTCTATTAAACTTAATATCTCTACTGATATTTGTGAGTATTGAGCTTTATTTAATGCTTCTTTAGCTTTAACTTCTTCATAACATGACTTTATAAGCGGTCGAGTTGCTTCAAGCCTAAAAACTGGATACCCCATATTTTTTAATACACTATATACATTTCCGAAACCAGTAAGTATAACGTCAATTTCACCTTTTTCAAATAAGTTCATATGCCATTTTGCATACTCCATCTCATCTATACCATTGTTAAATGGTAGTGAAAATACTTTTTTAGGATTTACATCAATTTCATTGACTATATCTTCTAATATTTCATTCTCTACAACATCTATACTAAACTTGTCTAGGCTCATGTTAGCTTTTTTTACTTCCCAAAAAGCTTTCATAATACTAGTTCCACCCCTAGATACAAACCCATTTGGTTTTTTCACTTCGTATTTTGATTTTACTGCTGCTGCTACACCACATCCTGTGAAAATAATTGCATCACATTCTTCTTCACAAGTTGCTATTACTTCTATACATTCCGCTGCTTTTTCTCTTATATATAATTTTATTTCTATCTCTTTGTCTATATCTTTTAAATACTCTTCTATTTTTTTGCTCGAATCAGAAGGCCCTATAATTCCAAATATCATAATTTTCCTCCAATCACCGGTTAATCTTTTTCTATTTTAACATATATTATTCTTTGCTTTATATTTATTTTATAAATAAAAAAAGACTAAGTAATCCTTAGTCTTTTGATTGGAGCTGGTGATAGGAATCGAACCTACAACCTGCTGATTACAAGTCAGCTGCTCTACCGTTGAGCCACACCAGCAAAGTGTTTATACATTTTATGTATTTTTTATTAGTACTCTAAAAACTGAATAACATTTAATGGAATCATTTAAATCTTTAGCTTGGTCAAGTCCTCGACCTATTAGTATCGGTAAGCTACATACATTACTGCACTTCCACCTCCGACCTATCAACCAGGTAGTCTTCCTGGGGTCTT
>CABIVQ010000038.1 GCA_902362365.1 Clostridiaceae bacterium
ATTATTACTGTAACATGAACATAAACTTATGAACTATTTTTTTACATATTTTTAGATGTTGCACTTAATATGATAATTTATCAATAAAAAAAGATTGAACTATATTAAGTTCAACCTTTTTGGGGAATATATATATAAATCATCAGGATTATAAGCCTAGTTATGCTCTATTATAGTTTTAGTTGTGTTTATATTTTGTGCAACACATCTTTGACTATTTATTCTTTCATTTACTAATATGTATTTTGATATACCTTTTAAAGTAGACATCATTCTTTTTATTATTTTCATTATTAATCATCTCCATTATCTCTTTTTCTTTACAAGAATATTGTATACAATATGCAGTATATTGTCAACGTATTTTAATAATTTTTTTATTTTAGTTTTAATTTACAATTTTATCAATCATTTTCTATTTTTTATCATGATAAAACTTTATTTTAATTATCTTATTGTAAATATAAAAATTTCAGCGAATACTCATTAAATCTCTTAAAATAGATGCTGCTGCGTTTAATGGCGAAGAAGCTCCTCCAATAATTGTTACGTCTACCAATATATCAGTTTTATAATAAATTCCTTTATCTTCCCATCTACGAAGTATAGTGGGTAATCTTTATCTATTGATTGCGGTTTAACTTCAATTATAGAGTCTTTATTTTCTGAGGATATTTTGCCAATAAGTTTTATCTTCTTATTATCTCTTTCTGCTTTATCTATTTCATCAATACTTATATTTTCTATTCCGTCTATATAGATGTATTTAATGTCTACGTCTAAATCCATAACTACATTACATATAATTTGTATTTTTATAGCTGTATCGTGTCCACTTACATCTAAATATGGATTTACTTCTGCTATTTTTAAACCTTGTGCTTTTTTCAAAGCTTCAATGTATGTAATTTTACTATTATTCATTTCTTATATCATATAATTACTTGTATCATTGAATACCCCTTGTGTTTCTATGATCTTCGCCCCTTTAAAACAACTACTTCCAATATTTACAGAAGGTAATGATCCTCCTGTTGTACATCCAACTTTAAGACTTATATTATTATTGTCTGCTATAGATCTTAACTATTTGCAATAATGCATTATTGGGCCTTCATTCCATCTAGTATCTCTTCTTTAATTTTTAGCAGTTTAACAAAAGATTTCCCCACTTCTCCAAATCCAATTAGTCCTAAATTCATGATATTTCCTCCCTTTCGACTTTATATTATTATAATTGATTTTATTTAATTTAAGATATAGTTTTATAAAATAAAACATATCTTTATAATGGCAATATACAATTTATATTTTATATCTCAAATATTTTAATCCAATTTAGTATTTTAATCGATTTTAAACTTCCGAAATATACTGACTTTTTTGACAGATCATTTATTAAAATATGCTAAAATATACTTAATTAATTTATAAGGGGTGTTATTACAATGATATCAAATAAAATGGAAACTCTTCTTAAAGGTAACTCTGTTATAAGAGCGATGTTTGAAGAGGGTAAAAAACTAGCTCAAATTCATGGAGCAGAAAATATCTACGACTTCAGTATAGGTAATCCAAGTGTAGAACCTCCAGAGAAAGTAAAAGAAATTATAAATAAAATATTAAATTCTGAATCTGCAAATTTAGTTCATGGATATATGAATAACTCTGGATATGAAGATGTAAGAGAATCTATTGCATCGTATTTAAATAAAAAAGAAAATCTTAACTTAAATTTAAATAATATAGTTATGACTTGTGGCGCTGCTGGTGGCTTAAATATAATTTTAAAAACACTATTGAATCCTGACGATGAAGTTATTACATTTTCTCCATATTTTGGAGAGTACGGTAATTATATAAATAACTTTGATGGTAAATTAGTTGTTGTACCTACAGATATAGATAATTTCGAACCAGATTTAAATGCTTTAAGTGAGTCTATAACACCTAAAACTAAAGCTTTAATAATAAATACACCTAACAACCCAACTGGAGTAATATATTCATCTACTTTCTTAGCAAACTTAGGAAATTTACTTGAAAAAAAACAAAAAGAATTTAATTCTAATATTTACTTAATCTCTGATGAGCCATATAGAGAAATTGTTTATAACGGTGCAATTGTTCCTTGTATCTTAAAATACTATAAAAATTCTTTTATAGGTTATTCATATAGTAAATCCTTATCTCTTCCCGGAGAGCGTATTGGATATGTGGTAATAAATAATAATATGGATGATTTTAATGATATAGTATCTTCACTTAATATAGCAAATAGAATTCTAGGCTTTGTTAATGCTCCTTCTCTTTTCCAAAGGGTTATTGCTAAATGCTTAGATTCTGAGGTTGATATTAATATTTATAAAAGAAATTTTGATGTTTTATATAATCATTTAACTAATTTAGGATTTACATGTGTAAAACCTAAAGGAACTTTTTACTTATTCCCTAGAACTCCCATTGAAAATGACAAAAAATTCTGCGAAGATGCTAAAAAATTCAATTTACTTTTAGTACCTGGTTCTTCATTTGGATGTCCTGGTCATTTTAGAATTTCTTATTGTGTATCTTATGATACTGTTATAAATTCGCTTCCTGCTTTTGAAAAATTAGCAGAACTTTATAATTTAAGTAGTAATACAAATTAAAAAATAAGAGTATACTTCAGTATTTAATTTATTACTAAAGTATGCTCTTTCTTTTATTTTTCAATATTTTACCTAAGTATGCACTTATAAATCAGTTTTTAATACAAAACTAACTAAGTTAAGAAGATTATTAGCTATAATAAATTCTTCTTGACTAATATAATTAATATATGATCTAATTTCTTCCCATTTTTCTTCTACAGATTTACTATTAAAACTTATATCTTTTATACTGTTTATTATGTCCGTAACTTCAAGCTTTTTATCTATAGATAAAGAAGTATTTGATTCTATTTCACTCACAGAATCATCAAAAACTTCTTTAAGAGCAGATATTTTATATTCATTAGTTAGCTTATTTTTATACTCATTTAAATATTCATTCAAATCCTCTAAATCTTTTTTCTTGTATGACCATACATTATTCTTTTCTAATGAACTTAAGTTATTTATTTGATTTTTATATTTATCAATCATCTCCTCAATAATTATTACCATTTCTAGTAGATTGTTTAATTTTAAAGCTTCTTCACATTTTTTTATATCTAAATCTAAAATTTTAATATTTTCCTTCAAATTATGACCATCCTTCTAATTTATATTACTATTTATACAAAGTTTATAATATTCCATAAATATTAAATTAGCAATACTCTACTTCAACAATTTTACCTAATTCTATAAGAACATCTTTTAATTCATTAACTAAATAAAGTTTTATACTCAATTCATTTGGAAAATCTGGATTTTGATGAGCTGGATTAATTGCTCTACCTATAATCATTTTTATATGTGTGCAGTCTTCATATAACATTCTAGCTAATAAAGATGCTCCATCTTCTTCATAGATAAACTTTAAATCATGAGAACTTTTAATATTATGAAGTTTATCTATCGCTTTTCTTAATGTTAGTACTCCTTCTGTTACTAGATCTATTTTATTTATATAACCTATTGGAGGTATATCTTTATCTACAATTTTAAAGCTAGTCCTTAATTCTTCTCCTAATTCTCTTGCTACTATGTTACCTGCTGTCCCTCCACAAATAATTCTTTTCCCAGAAGTTCTCATAATTTCCTCTACTACTTCTTTATCTTTATTTTTATCAATAGGAGGACCAGTAAATATTACTGCCTTATTCGGCTGTGTAACTCTAATTGTTGCAACGGTAGTATCGTCTCCAGGCCTTTCCATATACAATTGATTACATGCACCTAGTAAATTATTAGTAATTTTTTTAGCACTCATGGAACTATTAGTAAATCTTCTCAAGTGGTTTGCTATATCCTTCCACTGCCACCCTAAGTTTAGTACCTGACCTACCCCTGCATATACTACACCATCACTGACTAATACTAAAATATCATTTTGTCTTAATTTAAAGCTGGCTTCTCTTATTTTACGTCCATTTATAAACTTTTCATTCCAGTTAATAGGCCTTGTGTCACCATTTCTCAAAAAAAATATACTCGGATTATCAAATTCTGCAACATATACCATACCATCTTTATCTACACTTACCATTGTAAATGTTGAGTATGCCACTTTTCTTACTGCACATATAGGTAATGTATTTATAATTGTATCTACAACTTCTTCAATATCAATACCTTCTTTTAACATCGTAAGAGCTATTTTGGCAGTTAAAGTTGCTAATATATTAGCCTTAACACCACTTCCTAAACCATCAGATAAAACTGCTACAAACTTATCTTTGTCATTATAAAACTCTACCCTATCTCCGCATAACTCTTCTCCATATTTATTTAAGCTTCCTGTGGCAAAGTCTATAAAAAACTTCATTATTCATTACCTTCTTTCTCTAGAATAAGCTTTTTAAGTTTAGTTAAGGTAACTTTAGTTTCTGCAGTTGTTTCTCCTAATAAACTAGCTATTTCCTGCGCTACCATCATTTGTTTATTAATAACTTCTTGAGCCATGTTAATTGAATCTACTTTCATCGTCTGAAGTTTTCTTTCAATATTTTCATCTTTAGTGATATCATCAGCTATCCATATTAATACATTATTTTCTTCTAGTCTAATAATATTTTGAATTAATGTATATTTATTATCTAAAGTAATTTTCTCTCTTATAATATTTTTATTATTTTTTTTTACATTTTCAAATTTATCTTCATCTAAAAACATACCTATGGGAAGACCTTTACTTTCACCTCTTTGTACTTTAAAAAAACTTTCTGCTGCTGGATTAAATTGAATTATATTTAAATCATCGTCAATTGTACCTATTAAATTTGGTGTTGAATCAAAAATTACATTTGCTAAGTTTTCTGCTCTTTGTCTCATAAAAGGCAAGCACATATTGATTTCTGCTATACCATTATATACTGCAACTGCTTTATCTCTACATGTAGTATATCCACATCCTCCGCAGTTAAGTTCATCACTCTTTTTATATTTACCCATAGAATATAAAATTTCTTTTATTTCATTTTCATTGGGCTGCTTTAAAGGAAAGTATAAATTATCAAAGTTCTTATTTAAGGAAACTTTATTATCAATTTTATTGTTTATTTCATTATTTGATTGTTTATTTGAATTGTATTTTTTATTTTTTTTAACACTCTCAGCATAATTAACTAAATTACACTTTCTCTCATAATATGTCATCCCATCATTAGGCATTCCTGACCCACCTAAACACCCATGTTTACATAAATTCATTTCAAATAATGTATTTTTAAACCTATTATCTTGTATAGCTTCTAAGATTTTTATGCAGTCTTCTATACCGTCTACTGCAATTATATCCTTTTTAGTAATTTCATTTTTAATAAATTTACTAGTTTCTCCTACTATTGAAACGAGTAATTTATCTTCATATGTTTCATCAAAAGGTTCTTCATTTACATCCTCTAAATTTATATTGTATTCTCTAAATAATTTTTGTAATTCTCCAAAGGTAAGTACTGCATCAACGCTATTTTCTCCATATGCTTCAGTTTTTTTTGCTAAACATGGTCCTATAAAAACAACTTTTACATATTTGCCATATTTTTCCTTTAGGAGTCTTGAATGATATATAAAAGGTGATATAACCGGAATTAAATTTTGAATAATTGATGGATAATGTTTTTGAATAATATTATTCATTGCAGGACAGAAACTTGTTATATAGTTTTTATCTTCAGATTTATTTGCAAATAATTTGTACTTTTCTATAATTGGGTCAATAGATACTATTGTTTCTTCTATATAACTAAATCCTAATTTTCTTAATGCACAAGGAATTTTTTTACTTTCTTTTCCAAAAATTGATGAAAAACTTGGCGCAATTGATACAACGACTTTTTCTTTATTTTGTAAATAGCTTTTTACTATAGATATTTCAGATTTGATTATTCTATTTTTTTGTGGACATACTCTAGAGCACTCTCCACAAACTATACATCTGCTTTTTATTATTTGCGCTTGTTCATTTTTAACCTCTATCGCATTTACCGGACATACTCTTATACAAGCATAACAATTTCTACAATGAGCCTTTGAAAAACTTGCAAACCACATATTGTCCCCCCTTAAAATAATAAATTTAAAGTTACAGTATCATATCACTCTAAATATAGGGTACTATTTCTCTGTCAAATACATCTCTAGCATTTTTACTGCACACAGATAAGATCTTTTCATCCCATCTCATAACAGATACACCATCTGTGCAATTATTTAAACAAAAAGATGCATACAATTCTATTTCATTTTCTAGATTATACTCTTTAATTAATTTTTGAAAAGCTTCAATTACTTCTTCTGCCCCCTTTAGATGACATGAACTACCTATACATATTTTAATATTTTTCATTATTCCCTCTCCTATTTATAAATAAATTCGAATAAAAAATTTATATGTATTAGAAATTATCTTAATTTATTTAAAGTATACTATAAATTAAATTCATTATCCATAATATCAATAAATGTGTTTATAATCTATAAGTTAATATAAAATAAAGAAATAAAAAAGTAGCTACCAAAATAGTAGCTACAACACTCTAAATATTATAATTAATTTTATTATTGATTAATAAAACATACTAAAGAATTATTTACTTTTTCTATTTCCTCAGCAAATGCACCATGACCACTTTCAGTCAAAGGAATCAATGTTGAATTATCAATAGCATTATCCATATACTTAGCAAATTCAAATGGGCACACTTTATCATGAACTCCATGTAAAATTAATGTTGATATATTTATATTTTCTAAATCGTTAAACAATCTTTCATCTCTAAGAGCCATTAAAGAATTTGCAGTTGACCAACCTGCTGCAGCTAAGCATAAATTTTCAAACCATCTTTTAAATGTTTCTCCCTTATATTGAAAGAAAAATGAATCTCTAACATCATCTACTAATTTACCTCTATCTATATAAGTTTCTTGTATTAAATTATTTACTTGGTCCTCTGCATATCCATATTTCCAATTATTGGTTTTAACCCAAGAAGGTGCTTCTGCACCAATCAAACAAAGTTTAGAAACACCATATGCATTATAATTGGATACATATCTTATGGATATGGCTCCTCCCATTGAGTGCCCTACTAAAGTAATATTGTTCAATTTAAGTACTTCTATTACACATCTAATATCTTTTGCCATTGTATTATAATCATATCCTTGTGAAGGTCTATCTGATTTACCATAACCTCTTAAGTCTATGGCTATACATCTGTATCCCATGGAAGATAGTTTATTAATTTGATATTCATAAGCATTGTGGTTTAAAGGCCATCCATGAATAAATAATATTGTTTTACTACAATCAGGGTTAATATCTTCAACGAAAATCCTAACGTTCCTATCAGCTTTAATATAATATTTCATAGCTTCCCTCCAGATAGTATTTGCAATATTATATATTATGCTAAGCTTAAAAAGAGTGCTATTTATAATATTGCAAATACTTCTCTTACATTAAAAATACCTTTTACATTTTTGTAAAAGGTATTTTTAATAATTATCTTATTTTTATATTTTTTGAACATTTATAGCTGATGGTCCTCTTTCAGCTTGAACTACATCAAAGTTAACTTCTTCTCCTTCGTGTAAATCTTTATTATGACCCACTTCCTTTATATTAGAATGATGCACAAAAATATCTTCTCCATCAATAGTTTTTATGAATCCATAACCTTTTTCATTATCAAACCATTTAACAACACCATTGTAATTTGCCATTTAAAATTTCTCCTTCTTTAAATAATGTTTCTGTAAATATTATCTGTTTATCATTTATTTTTATTCCTAATACTGGCATATTATTATATCTTTTCTGCTTCACATCATAAATATTATTTATTTTAGTGAGTACACTAATAAATAATTTTATAATTTATTAAGAAATGGAGCGTAAACAGCTATAGATATTAATTACAGTTTATTTAACACAAAAAATAGAGTAGGTAAATTTTTAGATGAATATCAAGCTAATGTAATAATATCTTCAAACGCACCTGAAGAAAGATTTAAGGATGGCATAGATTATTATTATAGCTTAAACGACTATCTAGATGCTGATAAAAAAGAAAAGCCAAACTACATGAACTAACTAAAAATGGACTATCTCTTAAAAACTATTTAGAGACAGCCCATTATAAATTATAATTTAATTATATTATTATGCCTTATTTTCTTGCTTTGTTTTATTAGCACAATAAACAACATATATAACAACTATTGCTAAGTATGGAAGCATTTGAATAAACTCTATAGGAAGGTTTATTCCTTGTAAATAGTTACTCATACTTTCTGCAAATCCAAATAAACCTGAAGTTAAAAGTCCTACTACTGGATTAGCTCCTGCCATAGATTGAGTAGCAAGTGCTATATACCCTCTTCCTGATGTCATACCAGCAGAGAATAATGTAACATATCCCATTGATAAGAATGCTCCACCAAGTGCAGCTAAAGCTCCACTCATAGTAAGTGCTATATATTTTACTTTGTTAACACTTATTCCTACAGACTCAGCAGCTTCTGGACTTTCACCAACAGCCTTTATTCTAAGTCCTAATTGTGTATATTTAAACATTATGTATACAAGTAATACTAATATTAAAGCTACATAAGTTAATATATTATGTCCTGATATTATTTTTCCAATAACAGGTATATTTTCTATTATTGGTATATTAACATTTGGTAATGCTAGAGAGTTTAAAGAAGTAGAAGCTCCTTTATCTCCTGTTAATAAGTATAATCCAAATACTGTCATACCTGATGCCATTAAGTTAAGCGATATACCAGATATAATTATATTCGATTTTAATTTAAGTGCAAAATAAGCAATTATATTACTAAGTATTATCCCTGAAATTACTGCAAACAATAAACCTACAAAAGCACTTTGTGTAAAGTGACTTGCTGCAACTCCAACGAAGGCTGCTGTTAACATTGTACCTTCTAATGCTATATTTCTAGCTCCAGCACGAGCTGCTATCATTGCACCTAATGTTGTTAAAAGTATTGGAGTTGTAGATCTTATAACTGCAAACCAAAAATCTTCTTTTAATAATATTTCAAATAGAGCTTCCATTACTTATCGCCCCCTTTGTTTTCGTTGTTTGCTAATGCTAACTGACTTTCTTTTCTTTGTTTTATAAAGTATAAGAATCTTTCAGCTGTAACTAAAAGTATTATTACACCTTGTATAAGTGCAACTATTTCATTTTGCACATCTGTTTGTCTAGACATTATATCTGCACCAACACGTAAATAAGATAAGAAGAACGCTGCTATTGGTACAAATATTGGGTTGTTAGATGAAAGTATAGATATTATAACTCCATCCCAAGCATATGTTGGAGCAGCTGACCATTGGAAACGTCTATACATACCTAACTTTTCTATAGCTCCACCTATTGCTGCCACAGACCCTGATATAAATGAAGTATATAATATTACCTTCTTTGTATTTATTCCTGAATATCTAGCAAACTCTGGGTTAGAACCAACTATTCTTATTTCATATCCCCACTTAGTACGTGTTAAGAATATATAAAGTAGTACACAAACTACTATTGCTATGATAAATCCTGTATGGAGTCTTGTACCATCAACTATATTTGATAAAGCTGATGTTTTTAAGAACTTAAGTGAAGCAAAATTACTTGCTTGTCTATCTGCTAAAAACTTATTAACTATATAAAGTCCTGTATAGAAGAATACATAGTTAAGCATTAAAGATGTAACAAGCTCATTTGCTTTATATTTAACCTTACACCATGCAGGTATACTTCCTATAATTCCTCCAATAAATCCTGCTATAACTATAGCAACCATTGGATGAATTCCACTTGGAAGTGGTATCATTATAGCTATAAAAGATGCTATTACAGCTCCCATATAGAAAGAAGCATCTGTTATCATTGAAAAGTTTCCTGATTTGAAAACTAAACTTAATGATAAACCTGTAAACATAAGCGGTACCATCATCTCAAGTACGTTGAATAAGTATCTTTTTGAACTTATTGGTCCTGTAAGTAATGTTGATAAAGCTTTAGTTGGATTTTCACTACATAAGAAAATTATTCCAGTTGTTATTAAAAGTGCAATACCTACTGCAACAAATAATCTTAATAAATCAAAATATTTTATAATATTAAATTTGCTGTCTTTACGCATAATAAGCACCTCCGATTACCTCATCACTATCACGCTTAACCCCTAGCATGTAAAGACCTAACTCTTCTTCAGTAACATTCTTAGCATCATCAATATAAGCTACTATCTTACCTTCATGCATAACTATTATGCTATCACTTAAAGATAAAACTTCTCCTAAATCTGATGATATAAGCAAGATTGCTTTTTTAGCCTCTCTCATATCAAGTATCTTATGTCTTATAAATTCAATAGCTCCAACGTCTATTCCACGAGTTGGTTGATTTACTATTAAAAGATTTGGATCGTATAAGAACTCACGTCCAACTATTACCTTTTGTATATTACCGCCAGATAAATCTTTTATAGATTGTTTTGTGTTATCATGCTTTACTATAAATTCTTTTACTAATTTAGTTGTAAATTCTTTAACTTTTGCTAAATCTAATAATCCTTTTTTATTTAATTCTTTTGATGAATATATCTTAGATATAGCATTATCTTCAATTGAAAGATTTGGTGCACTACCAAAATGAAGTCTATCTTCAGAAACATGAGATATTCCTAACTCTTGTCTTTTTAATATAGACTCTTTAGTTATATCAGTTTTACCTAAAGCAATTTTACCATTTACTATTGGCGTAGTACCAACTATTGCATTTACAAGCTCTGATTGCCCATTACCTTCTATACCAGCTATCCCTAGTATTTGTCCTTCACGAACTGTAAAGCTTACATCATTTACTACTACGTTTTTAAATGAGTTTTTAACAGTTAGGTTATTAACACTTAAAACTACATCTTTAAAGTCTCTTTGTGTTTTTTCTATATTTAAATCTACATCACGACCAACCATAAGTTTTGATATTTCTTGTTCTGATAATTCACTAACTGAGTAAGTACCCATTGTTTGACCATCTCTTAAAACTGTTAATCTATCGCAAAGTTCCTTTATTTCGTGAAGCTTATGAGATATAAATATAATTGTATATCCTTGTTCTTTTAATAATTTTAGTTGTTTAAATAATTCTTCTATCTCCTGTGGTGTAAGTACTGCTGTTGGTTCATCTAGTATTAATATCTTAGCTCCTCTATATAAAGCTTTTAATATTTCTAGTTTTTGTTTCATTGCTATTGAAATGTCTTTAACTTTAGCTCTTGCATCAACTTTTAAATTATATTTTTTAGAAATTTCTTCTGTTTGAGCTATAGCTTCTTCAATATTTATAAATCCTGATTTTGTTGTCTCATGACCTAATATTAAGTTTTCTGCCACAGTCAAAGAAGGCACCAGCATAAAATGCTGATGCACCATTCCTATACCTTTTTCTAAAGCTTGTTTTGAAGATGAGAAGTGTACTTTCTCTCCATTTACAAATATATCACCACTAGTTTGTGGTATCATTCCAAATAGCATTTTCATTAAAGTAGATTTTCCTGCACCATTTTCACCTATAAGTGCATGAACTTCTCCTTCATTTATAGCAATATTTACATTGTAGTTTGCAACTACACCACCAGGGTAGACTTTTGTTAAATTACTTACTTTTAATATTTCTTTATTCATTTAACACACCCCGATCCTTAATTTAATTACTTAGCGTTTTTTATTATTTCTTTTAAATCTGCTTCTTTCATACCTAAAGCAGTACTAACTTCTACTTTTCCATCTTTTAATTGGTTTGCAATTTCACTTACTTTAGTTCGTATATCTTCACTTACTGTTGAAGTATATATATCATTTTCAGCAAGTCCTACTGCATTTTCTTTTATTCCTAATACACTATGAGTGTTGAATTCTAATGAATTATTTAAGTAACTGTCCATTGCATCAACTAATGAGTTATCTATATTTTTAAGAGCTGAAGATATTATATATTTTTGCTCTTCTTTTCCTTCGTAAGCTAAGGCTTGGTCACTATCTACACCTATTACATATCTTTTTGCATCTTTAGCAGCTTCTACTGATCCTGCTGAAGCTGGTCCAGCTGCTGTGAATACTATATCTGCTCCATTTGAGTATTGAGCTAATGTTATTTCTTTAGCTTTTGCTGTATCTGTAAATGAACCTATATATGCCACTTCAACTTTAACATCTTTATCTATAAACTTAGCACCTTCAATGTATCCAACTAAAGAGTCATTTATAACAGCTGATGTATCTCTAGCTCCAACGAATCCTATTACCTTTTCGTCATTAGCAAGTTCCATATCACTAGCTGTAACTGCAGCTGCTAAAGCTCCTGCTAAGAATCCTGCTTCATTTTGCTTATATGTCATTGAGTAAACATTATCTAAGTCATACTCATCATAGTTAACATCTGTATCATAAACTATGTATTTTTTATCCTTATAAATTTCTGCTGTCTTTTCAACATGCTCCTTCATGTCCCAACCACCAGTTATTATTATGTCAGCATCTGACTCTGATGCATCTACTAATGATGGTTCAAATTTAGTTTGGTCAAATCCCATTTCTACAACATCAACGTTAACTTTATCACCAAACTGTTTTTCTATTTTCTTCATACCAGCATTTGCTGAATCATTGAACCCTTTATCTCCTAAAGCTCCTGTTACTAATAATTTAACATTTACTTTTTCTCCATTAGAAGAAACATCCTTTTCCTCTGAACCGCATCCAACTAAGAAAGTAGCACTAAGTCCTACAGCTAAAAGTGTTGATAATATTTTTTTCTTAAACATTTCTTAAACCTCCGCCTTATACAAATCAGTTTTATTTGTATCGTTTAATAATTTTATATATTGATCAAATGTAAGTCTTTGCTTATAATTTGATAATATCTCTTTTGTACGTTTACCATTATCTTTTAGTAAGTCTTTTACAGTTTCTGTAAAATAATTAATCGGTAACTCATATGCTATATGTGTATCTTCTGTTCTAAAGTCATTTCCATGAACTCTTCCTGCAAAACCTGATACACCTATTTGAACTGTCGGAAGTAAATAAGATAAATCACCTATATCTCCACTTGCAAATGAATGACAATCTGATATTATCTTATCTTTATCCATAAATTTAAGCATGTTATCTTTTACTGCTTGTGTAAGACTTTCATCTTGTGTTAAAGGTAAATAACCACCTGTATTTGTAATTTCAACTTCTGCACCAATAGCTAATGCTCCACCTCTAAATGCTCTGTCTACTTTTTTATTAACATCAATTATTGCATCTAGAGTTTTAGCTCTTATATACATATCTATTGTTACTTTGTCTGGGACACTATTAACACTTGCCCCACCATCACTTATAACGTAATGAACTCTTATTGCATCCTCTTCTTTAAATGTTTCTCTTAAGTATGCTATTGCATTTAAAGCAACATTTGCTGCATTTAAAGCATTCACACCGTCTGAAGGATTAAGTCCAGCATGTGCAGACACTCCTCTAAATGTAATTTTTTTACCTAAGAATCCATTTAAACTTGAATTAACTTCTGCAAAATGTCCTGTCCCTGGTGGCATTGCATGAGCTGATAAAACTAAGTCTATATCTTTAAAAGTATTAAGTTTAATCATTTCTTGCTTTCCAGATATATATGAAAGTTTATTTTCTTTTACTAAATTTTCTCGGTAGTCAAAATCACAGTATTCCTCTGCTGGAGTTGCTATAAATGATACCTTCCCACCAAGTTCATCTATGATGTTCGATTCTTTTAAAGCTAAAAATGTTCCTAACATCATACCAACTTGTGCATAGTGTCCACATGAGTGGGCACAGTTATCTCTTTTTCCTAAGTACTTATGTTCTGTACTTGGTACAGAATCTAATTCACATAAAAGTGCTATATGAGGACCTTCTTTTTTAGAATCAATTGTGGCCTTTATCCCTGTTATTGCTATATCATTTATGTAATTAATTTTATACTTTTCAAGTTTCTCGCATATTAATTTATTTGTTTCAAACTCTTTAAATCCAAGTTCTGGATTTTTAAATATTTCTTCACTTAAATTTATCATTTCTTTTTTTAGTGAATCTAAAAGTAAATTATCCATAATCTACCTCTCTTCTGAACTTATTTTATTATTTTGTGCCTATTATCATTTTACTTTCTTATTATATCAGTTTCTGGATATAATTCAATATTTTTCTCATATTTTTTGTGGTATTTTGTATGATATTGTAGTTTTATATCGTATCTTCAAAAATTATCAAGTTCATTTCCTTATTATAATTCGTATTTCCGAAAAAAAAATAGTGATCTAATAAAGATCACTATTTTTGTCTCTTATCTTCTAAACAACACACAAAACATATAATTTTGTATTTATGTATAATAATTAATAACAAATTTATTAATTATTATACATAAATCAGTATTGGAATATAAATATCATACACTATCTTGTATTTATTATACACTATTAAATTACTTTTGACAATTATTATATATTATTTTTTTTTATTTTCAGATGTTGATATATTAATTTTTCTTTCAATGCTACTCTATTTCTTAAAATTAAAAAACTCCATTGTCAAATTTGGTGGTGAAAATGTTACAAATACAAAATCTGTTTTTAATTTATTTGTAAGATCAGTGATATCACCATCATAGTATCTAGGGTCTACTAAATATACATCTGAACATACATTTGATAAAAATGCAGATAAAGGCAATGAAAATGAATCCTTTATAAATAATACTTTTATTCCTTTAGAATTATTTTTATTTTTTATATGTGTAAAACCTTGATTTCCTGTAAGATATGATGAGTACATATCTTTTTCTAAATCATAATGACCCTTTTCACTATTAAATGGCATTGTTGAAATTAATGAATCTTCAAACCTACCTTGTAAATTTACTACTCTATCTTTTGTTTGAGACATAAATTCAAAATTAGTTGTAAATTTAGGATATATTAATGTAAAATCATCAACTCCACCATAATATATACTAGCTTTTCTAGCCATTGATCCTATATAGCTATTTTTATATTCTATAAAGTTATAATTGTCTTTATTTCTGTAAAATCTATATTTATCTAAATTTAAGTTATATTTGTAATTTAATTCGTCAACTAATTTTGTATATGCCCAAAAAGCTGTTTCTATAGTCCAGTGATGATCTGTTTTAAAAAATAGATCTTCTTTTGATATTCCATTATCAAGTAAGTCTTCTCTAAAATCTATAGTATCTATTCCTATATCCTTAATACCTTTTATAAAATTATCTGCTGTTTCATTTGCAAAGTTATATGGTATACCTTTAGGAAATTCAGTATAGCCTTTTATATATTTATCTGGAGGCATCAAATATATTAATTTAGTGTCTTTTTTCTTAATATCTTTCTTAAGAACGTTCATTGCATTTACCATTTCATTTACCGGATTAGATCCCTCAGTAAAATAAGTATAGTGGAGTGATCCATTAGTATCTTTAACTACTTCAAAATTTGATTCCTCATTCTTATCCATAAGCTTTTGTGTAAATCCATATAAATTAATATACTCATCCTTTTTATAGACATTTTCATTTATTACAGAATCTATTTTATTAATAAACTCTTTTATAGTTTCAAAATTTATATTACTATAATCAAATTCATTGAGTTCAGCTGCTAATGGACCGTAAGATATTTTTATATTTTGATACGAGAATAACATCAAGAATATAACAAATATAAAAGCAGTTATACCTTTTTTAATAAATAATCTTTTATTATGTCAATTACCTCTTTCCGTATTAAAAGTTAAAGTATATAAATGGATTATAACTACCTTTTACAAGATAGGATAAAACTATAATAAATAATATCATTATTGCAAATGGATAAACATATTCTAATAATTTAGTACCCTTAGTGTTTTCTACAATTAATTTATTTGCATATTTTGCAATAGGAGTTGAGAACACAATTCCAAGTATAAAGAATACACTGTATTCTTTTATAAACATTAATGTATAATCACTAAAGAAGCCATTATAACTTAATCCAAACATATATGAAATATACTTACCTGCTTCATACAAATTTAAAGATCTAAATATAACCCATCCAAGATTAACTAAAAATAATGTGTATATATGTTTGAAAATACCTATATTCTCTATTTTCTCAAAAGATATTATTTTTTCCAGTGCTATAAAAACAAAATTTAGCAGTCCCCATACTATAAATGTCCACTCTGCACCATGCCATATACCAGTTAATAACCAAACAACTAAAAGATTTCGAATCATCTTATCTTTATTTGAAACTCTAGAACCACCAAGAGGGAAATAAACATAGTCTTTAAACCACGACCCTAAAGATATATGCCATCTTCTCCAAAATTCTGATATAGATTTTGATATATATGGATAGTTAAAATTTTCTTCGAATTTAAATCCAAACATTAACCCCATTCCTATAGCCATGTCTGAGTATCCACTAAAATCATAGAATATTTGCAATGTATAAGCTATAGAGCCAATCCAAGCTAAAGATGCTGCTATTGGAGATATTTCACTCATACCAAATATTCTATCCGCGACTATTGCCATGCTATTTGATATCAAAACTTTTTTACCTAATCCTGTTATAAACCTGCAAGTACCAACAGAAAACTTTTCCCATGTTTCTTTTCTATTTTTAATTTGCTCTGCTATAGTACTATATTTAACTATAGGACCAGCCACAAGCTGTGGGAAAAATGATATATACAATCCTACATAGAAAGGATTTTTCTGTACAACTCCACTTTTTCTATATACATCTATAACATATGATAATGCTTGGAATGTAAAGAATGATATCCCAATAGGTAGAACCATATTCGGAACAGTAATAGGATTATTTTGGTACTTATTAATATTTCTAATAACAAAAGTTAAATATTTAAATATAAAAAGCATCCCCAAATTGTATATACAACTTATAAGTAAAAAGAATTTAGCTAAGCTTTTTTTATCTCTAATAATATCTATAATTAAGGCTAGAAAATAGTTTACTACTATTGATAATATCATCAATAATACAAATTTCGGTTCCCCCCAAGCATAAAATATTAAACTTAATATTAATAAAATTCCGTTCTTTAAAGGATTAGAGAAAAATAATCCATAGTATAATATTAATGCGACTGGTAAAAAATAAAATAAAAATGCTACGCTTGAAAATATCATTACTCTACCTCATTTTCTTTTTTTATATTGTCAGTAATATCTTCTATATACCTTTTCTTACATATTGCTATATACCAAATAATTACTATAAAAGTCACAAATACCAATACTCTTAAAATAATTATTATAGTATTTATTACTTGTCCTTCATTATCACTAATTATCTCTTTTACATCAGTCGAATTTGCTAATCTAACTTTTACACTTTCTTTTGCTTCATACTCATAAATCCAAGATTCTACTAACTGTACTTCTATATTGCTAGACCATCTATCATCTACGTTTGACTCTATATTTATTAAGCCTGACTTTGCATCCGAATCTATTGTAAGAACTCCATCTTTATTAATTTTTACCCCCCTTACTTCTGGGATAATTTTAAAATCCACTTTCGAATTTAACTTTTCTAAGTAAAGATTTTCATATTTTAATTTATACTTAGCAATAGTTTCTCCAACAACTGGTATCTGAACTGACCGTTCTCCAATAATCTCAATCTTACTTTTAGAATTTATTTTATTTAATATTTCTGAATTATTATTTTCAGCATGTATTTTAATATAATTTCCAAAGAAAAATAATAAAGATAGTGCTATTATGATGTATTTTTTTAATGTTTTGTTCACTTTAATATTTCCTTTCTACCGTCTTACTCTTATAAAAAGCTATATATAATCCATTTCATTAAATTCAAGACTACGTTTTATATTATTAGTTTGTATTTCAAGATCAGTAAGTTGCTTAGCTCTATCTGTATTAAAATAATTATTCCATGAGTATACAGTTAAAATAAATTCTTTATTTTTTACTAATTCCTTATAATTTTCAACTCTGTATAGCTTTATACATTTACTTTTATTATCCATATTTTTACTTGTGTTTACATAATCAATTTCTTTACCTTCTACACATTTCAAATAACAATAATCATTTACTTGTATTGTTATTTTTTCAGGTAAAGAATTTTGATCTAATGCTCGTATAGCTACATACTCATAGTTCTAATCCTTCTATGTCACCTAGTGGTGGGCAATCTCCTAATCCTTTTACATCACCTGGTGGTGGGCAATCTCCTGCTCCTTTTACATTACCTGGTGGTGGGCAATCTCCTACTCCTTTTATATCACCTGGTGGTGGGCAATTTACTATAAATAACTGTAGAAGGATGGCAATAGTTAGGATAGAAATGAGGAGAGGTTTTAATCCTTCTAATTTCTTTATGATAGTAGATAAAGCTGATAGAAGGAGTATTCAAGGATTTAGAATAGCTTGCGAATCTGGTAGAATTAGATTTATACCAATGGCTGTAGAATATAGAAATATAAATTTCATAGAATGCGCATTTTAGATTAAATCTAAAAAGATGTTATCTTAAGTAATATATCTATGTACTACTTAAGATAATGTCTCTTTATTTATTCTTGCTAATTATTGATATATTTATAGAATGTGACTTTCAGCTCCTTATTATCGTATTTAAAATTTGCTAGAAAGTCTAACGAATTATATTTATGAATGGTTTAAGATTTATATGATAATAAAAAAATACCTTCTATATTTGAAAAAGTAGAACATAGATGTTCTTCATCTTATCGAATATAAAAGGTATTTCAAAACCTTTATTATTAAGTTTTAATTTATCAATTATGCGTTAACAGCATACATTTCTTTTAATTTACTTTGGATCTCCTTATTTTCAAGATACTCTTCTAAAGTAGTCTTTCTATCCATTATTCCACCAGGAGTTATCTCTATTATTCTGTTAGCAAGAGTTTGTATCATCTCATGGTCATGAGAGTTGAATATTAAAACTCCAGGGAATTTTTCAAGTCCTTTATTTACAGAAGTTATAGATTCAAGGTCTAAGTGATTAGTTGGGTCATCTAATACTAAAACGTTAGAGTTAGATAACATTAACTTAGATAACATACATCTAACTTTTTCTCCTCCAGATAAAACTTGAGCTTCTTTTAAAGCTTCTTCTCCAGAGAATAACATTCTACCTAAGAATCCTCTTATGAAACTTTCACTCTTTTCTTCAGAGTATTGTCTTAACCAATCAACTAAAGAGTAGCTTACTCCATCGAAATATTGGTTATGATTTTTAGGAAGATATGCTTGAGATGTAGTTACTCCCCATTTGAAAGTACCACTATCAGCAGTATCTTCTCCCATTATTATATTAAATAATGTAGTTACAGCTATTTCATCACCCATGAAGGCAACTTTATCATCTCTATCTAATCTGAATGACACGTTATCTAAAACTTTAACACCATCTATAGTTTTAGTTAATCCTTCAACTTCTAATACTTCATTTCCTATTTCTCTTTCAGGAGTGAATCCAACGTATGGATATCTTCTTCTTGATGGTTGTATCTCTTCTATTTCTATTTTATCTAATTGTTTCTTTCTAGCTGTTGCTTGTTTTGCTTTAGAAGCATTTGAGCTAAATCTAGCGATGAACTCTTTTAATTGAGCTATTTTTTCTTCAGCTTTTTTATTTTGATCTTTAGCAAGTTGTAATGCTAATTGGCTTGACTCATACCAAAAGTCATAGTTACCCACGTACATTTGTATCTTACCAAAGTCAACGTCAACTATATTCGTACATATTTGGTTAAGGAAGTGTCTATCATGTGATACAACTATAACGATAGAATCTTCTAAATCCATTATGAAGTTATTTAACCAGTTTATTGATTGGAAGTCTAAGTGGTTAGTAGGTTCGTCCATTACTAGTATTTCAGGTTTACCAAATAATGCTTGTGCAAGTAATACTTTAACCTTTTCTCCACCAGTTAATTCCTTCATTTGCTTATAGTGTAAGCTCTTGTCTATTCCTAGACCCATTAATAATCTTTCCGCATTTGTTTCTGCATCCCATCCGTCAAGTTCAGCAAACTCTCCTTCAAGTTCTGCAGCTTTTATACCATCTTCTTCAGAGAAGTCTTCTTTCATGTATAATGCATCTTTTTCTTGCATTATAGAGTACAGTCTTTCATGTCCCATTATAACAACATTTAAAACTGTATCTTCTTCATATTTGAAGTGGTCCTGTCTAAGTACTGACATTCTTTCTTTTTCAGTTATTGAAACACTTCCTGTGTTTGGCTCTATATCTCCAGCTAATATTTTAAGGAAAGTTGATTTTCCTGCACCATTAGCACCTATTATCCCGTAGCAATTTCCTTTAGTGAACTTTAAGTTAACATCTTTGAATAACTCTTTATCACCAAATCTAAGTCCTACATTAGTAACTTGTAACATTCGCTTAATTCCTTTCTTGTCTATATTTTCTTTATAATACACAACATTATTTATAATATAATAAATATTAGTTTTAGTCAACTAAATCGAACCTATGTTTTAACATTATTTTATATTTTTATCCCAATATTATATAAGTGATTTTATAAAATAATAAGTTTATATTTGCATACTATATCTTCATTAATGTGAACTTTATTGTAAGACCACCAATATTATTATTTTCAGCCCAAATCTTACCACCATGGCCTTCAATTGCACTCTTGCATATTGATAAACCAAGTCCGGCAACTTTTCTACTTTTATCTGATGTGTAGAGAGCTTCAAAAATTTTATCTATTTCTTCTTTATTAACTCCTTTTCCACTATCGCTTATAGAAACTAAAATATTTTCATCTAAATCTTCAAAATTAACTATAATTTCTTTTTTAACTGAATCCATATTTTTTATACTATTACCTATTATATTACCAAATACTCTTCTAATCTTTGACAAATCTATGTCAATAAAATCTTCATCACAATCAGATTCTATACAAAAGTCTATATTTAGTTGATTTAATTCATCTTCATATTCTTCATTAATTAAGTTGACTAGTTTTTTAATTCTTATTTTTTCTTTTTGTTACTACTTTCTAAGTTATAACTTAAATAATCATCAAATTCATCAATTAATTCCTTAATATCTTGTGATTAAGTTTACTCCTGTTTTTTATTGGCTTACTCCATTTTTTAATTCAGAAGTCCCATTATGAAGTGAATTTACTCCAAGAGTATATTTATCTAATCCATCTTTTAAAGTTCCAGTACCATCATTTACAGCTTCTATAGCTTCAACTAATGTGTTTAAATCTCCAGTCATTTCTGATGCATCTACATCTACACTAATTGCCATATTCATACCATTTATAGATATTGCATCCATTTCAAAGTCTGTAACATCTGCTGTTAATGTATAATTTGCATCAGTACCTGGTAGCTTTATATAATTTATTGATTTAGTGGACCCAACATTTACTATAGTAGCATCTTCAGACACTACATTTTTGCACTTATCTCCATTTATTTTTGCACTTATCTCCATTTAATGTTAAAGCTATTTGCAAAGCATAATTATCATAAAATATTGAGTTGATATTTTTATTTTGAGTAATATCTAATTTTATTTCTAATTCACCACTTTTACCAGCTAATTCCTCTGAAGTTATTAGTTTCCCATTAAGATAGTACTTTAAGCTTATATTCCAAGGAAGTTCACCAGATTCTAGTTCACCTTGATAGTAAAACTTCCCATCTACATTTGAAGATTTAGCATTCAATACTCCATTTATATAGTTTAATTTATCATCAGTTGAAAGATTTAATACATTTGAGTAGTTTCCATAGTCTACTATGTCTTTATTTGAATCAAATCCGTTAACTATATAAATATTGTTAATCTTACCATCTTAATTTAATTTAGCATATACAACTTCTTCTTTAAGAGTATTTCCATCTGCAAATACTGGTAAAATATTACTCATTAAAACTGATGTTGTAATAACAAATGCTGTAGCCTTCTTTTTATTATTATACTTACTATTTTTCATGTGCGAATTCATAGTGAACTTACCCCCTTATAAAATTCTGATTTATATGTCGTCTTTTCAATCACTTTATCAAACATAACTAATATTGTTGGTAAAAAGAATAATACTGAAATTGCTGAAATTACAGTTCCTCTACCAAGTAATGTTCCAAGTTGAACAATAACTGTATTAGTTGATATATTACCTAAAGCAAAACCTGATATTGAAAGAATACTTGCTGATGTTAATATACTTCCTGTAGCATGACTTATAGTGTCTTTTATTGAAGTATGCTTATCATAGTGCTTTCTATTATTTAAATACTCATTAGCAAATAATATTGCATAATCAACTGTTGCACCTAGTTGCACTGCACTTATAACCATATATCCTATATATGCTATCTCTGAATTTGCAAAATATGAAACTGATAAATTTATCCATATTGCCGATTCAATTGCAATTAAAAGTAATAATGGTACTGATAATGATTTGTAAGTAATAAGTATCACTATACCTATTGCAATAATTGCAGCTATAGTTGTTACCTTATTATCATTGATTACAGTTTCTTTTATATCATAAGCACTTGCACTACCACCCGCTAAATAGCAGTCTTCTCCAAAATATTTTTCACCTAAGCTTCTTATATCCTCTACTACTTTGAATGCCTCTTTACTTTCCTCTTCTGAATTAAGTGTTATTATCATTCTGCTATAATCCTCACTTACTAAAGCAGATAATTGATCTTCTGGAACAAAACCTCTTGGTATTTCATTGCCTACCGTCATAGAATAATACATTATACTTGATACACCATCAATATTAGAAACTTCCTCACCAAATTCTTTTTCTAGAGATGTCTTATCTCTTGGTAGTAAAAAGACTAATGCATTAGATTTTCCAAATATGTTATTAGTTTTTATTGTATCTCTACCTATTTCAGTTTCTTCTCCACTTGCTATTGATGATGCTCCATAAGTAAAATTGCTTTTACCTTGAGCTATGTAGCAAGGAGCTACAATAAGTATTATTAAAGCCACTACTATTGGCCCAATCTTCATAGATAAATTTCCTAAGTTTTCAAAAGAAGTCATAAATGATCTATGCTGAGTTTTATCAATTATTTTATAAGTATAAATTGTTAAAACAGGTAACAATAATAATACAGATAAAAGACTAAACATTATACCTTTTGCAAGTACAATTCCAAGGTCTGGACCTATCTTAAATCTCATTAATGTAAGTGCTAAGAAACCAAGTACTGTCGTTGCTCCACTTGCCAATATAGATGAAAATGATCTGGTCATAGCATTTAACATAGCTTCTTTTACATCCATACCTTCATTTCTAAAATCTGCAAATCTGTGAAGTAAAAATACTGCATAATCTATAGATACAGCTAACTGTAAAATAGAAGCTGTAGCTTCTGTTATAAAAGAAATCTCTCCTAAAAATACATTAGTTCCTCTATTTATTAAAATAGAAATTCCAACTGTAAATAAGAATAAAAATGGCTCAAACCATTAGCTAGTACTTATCATAAGAATAACTATTATTATAGGAATTAAGAATGCCATAATCTTAGAAATTTCTTCATTTGTTGAAGACTGAGCAAATGAAAGAGTTGCTGCGTCTCCAGATACAATACCATCTTCTCCTACAAGCTCCTTTAACTGAGCAATTGTGGCAATTAACCCTTCCCCATCATTAACAACAACTTCTATTAATGCATTTCTATCTTTATATGAAGTTTCTAGAATGCTTTTATCTATCATGTCTAACGGTTGTTCTACGTTAACATAATCATCCATCCAAGTTACTTCTTCTACTCCATCTACTTGTGATATAAGCTTTTTATATTCTAAAGCCTTTGCTACACTGACGCCTTCTAGCATTATCCTTAAATTTGGTGGACTTTTATCAAATTGATCCTCCATAATATTAATTGATATTGTAGATTTAGAATCTTCTGGTAAATACTCTACCATATCAAAATTAACCTTAACCATTTGCATTGCAAATATACTAAATAGTGTCAGTAAGAAAAAAACTATAAGTACTGTAAACTTATGTTTTAATATTTGATCTGATAATTTTTTCATTTTACACCCCCTGTTATATTTCACCGTTGATAAAATCAATTATATTAATAAAAAATTAATAGGCTATGTATAAATTATTAAAAATTATTAAAAATAAAAAATTCTGTATGATTTATATGTACATAGACATATTCATACAGAATTTTCATTAGAATAATATATTTTTACTATGTTTATATCTTTGCAAAATTACATGCAGGATAAGTACATGTATCACATTGCATACAAAGTCCACCATGACCATAAGCTGCTATATCAGCTTTAGTTAATCTTTCATTAACTAATAACCTAGGCAATATTACATCAAATACTGTAGTCTTGTTATACATTGCACATCCTGGGATCCCCATTATAGGTACTTCATTATAATAAGCAAGTAAAAACATCGCCCCTGGAAGAATTGGTGAACCATAAGTAACTAACTCTGCACCACATTCTTTTATTGCTGTTGGTGTAACATCATCAGGGTCAACACTCATTCCTCCAGTACAGCATATAAGCTCCGCACCTTCATTAACAAACTTTTGTATTGCTTCTTTTATTACTTCTTTATCATCTGGACATATAATTTGTCCAATTATTTCACAATTATATTTCCCTACTTTACCTTCTATCACTGGTCCAAATTTATCCACTATTCTTTTATGATAAATTTCATTACCCGTTGTTACTATACCTACTTTCTTAGGTTTAAAAGGGAGAACACTCACAATCTTATTTTCTCCAACTACTTTTTTAGCTTCTTCTAGTTTTTCTTCTTCAATTAACAAAGGTATCACCCTTGTTCCTGCTACCTTAGTTCCTTTTTTAACTTCAAAGTTATTATGAAGAGTTGCCATCATTATATCATCTATAGAATTTAACTTTAATAAAGTATCTACATCTATTTTTAATAAACCATCTATACCTGCTATAAAATCTATTTTACCTTCTTTTATTTCACTAAACTCTAAATTTTCTCCTGCTGCTATATCCTTTAAAAATATAGCACCATCATTTTCATGAATCATACCTTCTACAGCTTCCCATACATATAAATTATCTTTCCCTAAAGATAATAAAACCGGTATATCTTCTTCTTTTACAACATGCCCTTTTTTAAACTTTCTTCCTTTAAATTGCCCTGGCAATATTTGAGTAATATCATGGCATAATACCTGACCTACTGCATCTACTGTTTTTATTTGTTTCATACTCTTACTCTCCTTTTATCTTTTCATAATCCTCTTTAGTATCTATATCAAATAACATTTCTTCATCTACATCTACAGATATAACTTGATTACTATTATTTATTACCTTTTTCCCCTTTTCATCACCATTTAATAATAATAGATCATTCTTCTTATCATAAGGAAATATCACTGGGTTACCGCATCTATTTTCGTATTTCGGTATTACTATATTATCTTTATTTTTTTCAAAGCTGTCTATTAGCTTATTTATATACTTTATACTTACTTTAGGTTGGTCACCTACAAAAAACATAAAACCATCACATTTTGTACTACTTTTTAATCCTAATTTTATTGATTCACTTTGTCCTATCTCTGAGTTATTATTTTTGATTAGTTTAAATTCATATTTTTCACCTATTTTAAGAACCTCATCATATTGGCTAACCAATATTACTTCATTAAACTTACATTTACTTACTTCTCTTATCACATGCTCTACTACAGGTATTTCTTTATATTTTAATAGTAATTTATTCTCACCCATTCTCTTTGATAAACCCGATGCCATTATTATTGCATTAACCATATATCATCCTACCTTTATCAACATTTTACACAAAAATTCTCCTTTATACTTCCATAAAATATACTAATATCAGAGTTTTCATATTTTATAAGTTTAATTAGTTCTTTAGCAATATTTTTGTAATTTTCATTTTCTACTTTATTAATAAAAAGAACTTTATCCTTAGTAGCATTTTTAAAAAGTCCATCTTTATGTAATATCATATTCTTTAAATGAAGAAGGCTAACTTTATCTTCATGTATATCAGTTATTTTTAAAAATTCCTTTAAGTTATGTATATTCTCACCCTTAATATCCATACCATAAGATGTTATATCTACAATACCTATGACTTTATTTGTTTTAGGATATACTACTGGTTCATAATCTCTCCATCCTTTTAGCTTCTTTTTCTTTGAACCATCTCCTTCTATAAGAATAAGTTCAAAATTATCTTCTATCTTATTTATTTCATAGAAGTCTAATCCAATTATCTTATTTTCATGATTTATATACTTTCCCACTACAGTCACTCCACAAGAATTAATTGTAGGTAATTCTTTATCATGTTCAGTCATAAATAGATTATCATAAGTATTTTCATTTAATAAATATATTTTAGTTGTTGTAGTTAAAAGCACCTTACATTTATCTCTATAATACTTAGCAAAATAATTTATAAAACTTGTCTTACCTCCTGCACCTACTACTGTTATAATCTTATCATTGGATTCTAACATTTCCATTAAAAGCATTATATCACCTCATACTACTTAACTATATAATAACATAAAAAAAGATATACTAGAGTGTCTCTGTATATCTTTTTTTATATTTAATATTAATTTTATATAATTAAATTTAGTTATATACTAATCCAAATTTAACTTCATCTTTACTGCTTTCTTTCATATATAATGAGAATATTATCTCATAAGTAGAAGCAGATTTTTCTTGTATTGCCGTTAAAACGTTGTGTAAGAATACTATTGCATTTTCACTGTTATTCATTTCTACAAATAGTATTCCTTTCTTTTCTATAAAATCACTTCCTACTTCTTTTATATTACTTATAAGTTCTTCTGCTATTTCTACTTCACTTTTACTTGTGTCAAATTTATTGAATGAGTATTTTATCCCACCTTCACTTGCAAAAAGCTCTTTTAAGTCAGTTAAGTCTATACTTATCATACAGAAGTCAGATACAGCTTCTATCATAAGATTTATTATATTCATTATTTCATTACAGTTCTCTTCATTTATTAAGAATTCTTGATTTAATCCTAACTCTTCTTTATGTTCTTTTTCTGAAGAGTTTAAACCTATACTTAATACTCTTCTTTCTCCTGCCATAAATGATATTGCTTTTACTATGTCTACCGCTCTCTTATCTTCTGTTGAGTAAGTTAATAATAATATATCTACTCCATCTAATAATTGTCTAACATATTCTTTGTCTACATCTTGATTGATGTTTATTTTTTCAGTATCCACATTTTCTTTAACTACACTATATATAGATTCTAGGTTGCTTATTCCTTCGTTACCTATTCCTATTATCTTTGCATTTTTATTTATGTTTTCCATTGTACTTCTCCTTATGGTTCTCGTTTTAAAATTACCTTATTATTAAATTAAAACATATTCTTTAAATATTTTCCATATTTATTATTGACAGCTTTAAATAAAGGTACACCTATTATAGTTATTACTACAAATTGTCCAAATCCAACTTGTAACATTGTAATAAATAATGGCATCCCAAAGAATATTTTTAATTGTACTGCTACTATTATAGCATTTACAATTACTGGCCATAAAGATGCAGCATATACATAACTTTTCTTATCTTTCATATACTTTCCTGTTAGATACACTAAGTATACACTTATGAAAGTTGCTATTGTTCCAAATATCATGTCAGGCACTCCGTACAATCCTAGTAAATTAGCTAAGAAGCATCCTATTGTAAGCCCGACTATATATTTTTTACTAAATAAAGGTAATAATGTCATTACTTCTGATAATCTAAATTGTATCGGTCCATAACTTACGAATGCTAGACTTAATGTTAAAGTCGCATATAAAGCAGCAACTATTGCAGTAGTTACTATTGATCTAGTCTTTTTTGTCATATGTTTCCTCCTATTGTTTACTTATATAATTAGAATCTCATTTGCTTAATTCTTTTATACAATAAAAAAACCGTAGATAATCTACGGTTGTGCACAAATTTAGAACATTCATTAAAATGCAGGTTACCGTAGTTTTATTTAGAGACAGGAGGTTTACGAACTGTCTTATAGTTTTACATCCCATTATATAATAAATCTTTTATAAACTCAATATAGTTATTTTTATAATTTTTTTAACATATTAATTAATGAGTATGTTAATACATATACATAGGAGGTCGTATGACTAAAAATAATAATACAAATTCCTCTTACAACATGTGTGACACTAGTAATTACTGTAATAACCTTGCTAATCAATTTAATTTTCTAGCAACTATTTATACTGCAATAATTTCACAAGAAATTGAAGATGATGAAGTTTTAGGTTTATTAGGTTCTTTTTTAATAGTACTTGGAGAACAAGTTTCCTTTGCATCAGAAACTCGTATTTTTTGTAAATCTCAGTTTGAAGAAGAAGAAAATAACCTTGAGGCAGATACTAATATAGCTGTAGAAGATATCTTTGATAGAAGCGCATCTAAATCAAAACCGAAATCTAGATATAGAAAAATTCATAAAAGAATAAAAAAAAGAAAAACAAATAAAAAATAAGACCTCTAGTCGTATTTATACTAGAATTGGTCTTATTTTTAAGTTTGCTTATAATATATTACTAGTAGATTTAATTTTTGTATTTTTATATTGTCATTTTGTAAATTTATAATTACTTATTCTCCATGTATATCTTTTAATTTTTCATTATCTAGTGTAGCATTTTTGTCATCATAAGCTGCTTTACTGAATATTTTTTCAGCTTCTTTTATATCTAATCCCTTTATATCCATTTTCTCAACTCTAGCCTCGCCTACTTTATCATTATATAATCCATATAAATAAGCTACAGCCTGTGGTAAAAAACCTAATAATCTAGCTCCAACTGCGTCTGCTGCCACTGGATCTGTACTTGCGATTATAAGTCCTGGTGTATCTACGCTTTTTCCACTTGAAGGTCCTGTGCCTACCATCGCTTTATCACAACTTACGATTGCTAAATCTATAGGAACCTTGTTTGCAAAAGCTCTTATGAATCCATGTAAATCCTCATGTATCCCTGTATTTTTCTTAGGATATCCATGTACTTCTGCTGGTGGCCATCCCATCGCTATATTCTTTATACTTGCCGTTATAGTTGCTTCTTCATGATTTTTAAGTTGAGTAAAGGAGATAATTACATCTGCTTCATCTATAATTTTATTTATTGGAGTTGATTTTATTATATGATGATCTAGCTGTAAGTTAACGTATGGTCCATAATTTAAGTCTATAAATTCTACGTTTTCTTCACTTATAACTTTATCATAACCTACTTTAGTCATTATATCTGGAGTTTTACCACCACCTGAACCTGTTGCTATGTATATTTTAGATGGTTCTTTTGATTTCACATATTCTATAAGAGTTTTTAAAGTCTTTGGTCCTACTACTGCGCCTGTTTTTGGCCCCTTATCATTAACCCCGTTAGGAGTTATAATTACTGTATCACCTTTTTCGATTACTTTATCTATTGGAAGCATATCTAAGGCCTTTTCTAAGGATTTACTTTCTGTAAATGCTTTAGTTATAGCAACATATGGCTCTTTCACTTTACGACTTCTCATTCTATCACCTCTTTAAATAATATTTTTCTATATTTTAATTATTTGTAAATTCCTCATAATTACACCTTAATAATCATAAATTTCATTAAGTATATTTTTAAAAGTTAGCAGGTGATTTTTTGCGTTTATTAAGAACTTATAGAAAACCAGTTCATTTGGAGGTACTTACGAGTATATTACTTATATGTGCAACAGTATTAGCTTTAGTTGCATATAACAGCCCTTTTAGAAGTGTTTATAAATATATTTTTAATAAGATATACGTTACTCCTAATTTTTCTTTACATATGTTTATAAATGATTTTTTAATGGCAATATTTTTCTTGGTAGCTGGACTAGAAATCAAACATGAAATACTATATGGGAATCTATCTAGCTTTAAAAAAGCATCCTTTCCTGTTATAGCATCTTTTGGAGGAGTAGTTGTCCCTGCGATTATATTTTTTATATTTAATAAAAATACTCCCTTTTTGAATGGAATTTGTATTCCAATATCTACTGATATAGCTTTTTCTGTCGGTTTATTTTTATTATTCAGGAATAAATTAAATCCTTCTCTTAAGATATTTTTATTATCATTAGCTGTAGTCGATGATTTAATATCTATAGCTGCAATTGGCATAATCTATTCTTTAGATATTAATCTATTTTATCTCTCTATAGCTTTGATATTCTTGATAGTATTATGTTTAGCTAACACCGTTTTTAAAGTTGAAAACATTACATATTATATTATCGGTGGAGTTTGCCTGTGGTACTTTATCCATTTAAGTGGTGTACATTCTACAATCAGTGGTATCCTTTTAACACTTGCTATTCCTTCTAAACCTAGGTTATATAATTTAAGTGTATTGGAAAGACTTCAACATTTCTTAGTTCCCTTAAATAGTTTGGTTATCATTCCATTATTCGCTTTTGCTAATACTGGTGTGTCACTTGACTATAATTTAGATTTTTCTAATGCTACTTCATTATCTTTAGGAATTATTTTAGGTCTATGTATAGGTAAGCCTTTAGGGATTATGCTATTTTCCTATATCTCTTGTCTATTTGGAATTACTGAAAAACCTTCTTATATACGCTGGAACTCTGTTTTTTTAGTTTCTTTATTAGCAGGTGTTGGTTTTACTATGTCTATATTTGTTTCTGAAATTGCTTTTATTAGGGATGCTGCTTTAATTAATATTGCTAAGATGTCTATACTTACATCCGCTGTGATTTCAATATGCTCTACTAGTATTGCTATTCATGTAAATAGCGTCTTCGAAAAAAGGCGTAATAAAAATAAATTCCATAAGTCGGATAAGTGGAATATTTCATGATTACATATTAATATAAGGTAGATAGTCTCTTAAACTATCTACCCTTTCTTATAAATTTTCTTCTACTTTATTATATAGTGCATTGAAAAACGATCTTAGATTTGTTTTGATATAGTTATAGCTGTTATCTGATGAGCTGTCACTAAGATTATCGACCATATAATTAATTGCTCTTAGTAATCATTCTATTTGCATCGGCGTAAATGTTATTGGATCTAATATTTCTTCTTCATTTAATTCTATAGTTGCTTCTTTTAATAAACTTATAATATATTTTGTGTACATTTTTCCTGGCATTATTTGTTCTGAATATTTCATTTTATCTTTAACGTTATTTGTATAAAAAAGATGTTATAGGATTATGAATTAGTTTTGATTATTTTAATTTAATATTTACTATAGACTCTTTATCTATTTTACCACCTACATAAATCTCTACTAACTTATCTATAATTTTTGCCTTTGTATTACTTTTAGGAATTTTAATATCTAAATACTTGCCTAGTATCAGTAAATTATCCTTTGTAAGTTTTGAATCTATAAGAATAGACTTAGCGTCTTCTCTAGTCTTTGCAGTTCTAATTTTCTCATAAACAACGTTTACTTTAACGTTATTATCATTACTTTCTTTCAATTTATCTAATTTTATATAAGTGAGTTTATACTCCCCATTAATTATTTTTTCTAAAGTTTGCTCATTCATCTTAGAAATAAACTTATAAATAATTTCAAATAAGTTCTTAGTATTACTCATTATATCTCCTGTCATTATATAATAATTATAAAATATTATCTTTTTGCAAATTTATTACTATCTTATTACATTGATTACAAAAATAAGCTTCTACACTATTAGAACTAGACTTATCAGAAAGCTTAATTCCTTTAATAAATGGTGATAGAAATATTCCCTTATCTTTTTCTTGTGGTATCCATTTAATAGAATATCTATCTCCATGTATAAACCCAGATTCCATATTTTTATTGCAATATGGACAAACCATATAATCCCCCCTAAGTTTTACCTTGAAATTTGTCTATGATGTACTTTATATTCCTCCCCAACACAATAATTGTAATTATAAATTAATTCTATTTCAACAATCTATAATAAATCTATTTTATTTAATTCTAAATATACAATTAACTCATTTTCATTTAAACCTACTTTATAATCCGAGTCGATTTTAATATCATTTTTTAATAATATAAAATTTTTTAGATATTATCAATTCAAAATGCAAAACTAGTCAGCAAGTGAACAAAACTGGATCATTTATATAAGTTTGTTTATCTTATTTTGACTATATTTATTTCATATAATAATTAGCAATTACTATATAACTCGTTGTGCTAGTTAATTTTTACAATAATAAAACTCCAACAAATATAGTATCCTAAGATTGCATCACCAATCTAAAGGAG
>CABIVQ010000039.1 GCA_902362365.1 Clostridiaceae bacterium
ACTTGTATTTATGGTGAAGGTACATACCTTTTCCACATACAGGACATTTAGGATATCCAAGCGAATGCTTCTTGCTTGATTGTAAGGTAAATTGTCTACGACATTTTTTGCATAAGTACTTTTGATTGGAATTCTTATACTTACCAAACTTATACAAATTTGTGTTATGACATTCAGGGCATTTAACCGTAGGTTTCAATTTTCTCGACTCCTTTCTATAGGGGGAATATGTTTTGTTGTGAAACTATTGTAATCCCTATCGGGGTCGAGATTCAAATATAAATAAGTTAACAAAACGATTTTTTACATTAGGAGGAAAATATGAAAAGACAATTTGAAATAAGTTATTCTTTTGGGTATGTATATGATAAAAGTAAATTAGTTGCAATGTATCCAGTTGGTACAAATGTAATTAATGAAGATGAATATGAGATGGAAGTTGAAGTAGCATTTTTAGAAGATGGTATAGAGTCAGCTTTCAAAGATGAAGATATAAAGATTGCAAATGATACAATGAAGCCATTAGAAATGTTTCTAATGAAACCTAATAAAATTATACCTTTTGTAGAAAGTATAAAGGATGCTAATACTAAAGAAGAGTTAAGTAAATTACTAACAGAATTTGATGAAGAATATGAAATGAAAAATAATTACATAGAAAAAGGTTATAAAATAGTAGATTTTTATGATGTATTTAAAAATGTAGTAGATTACATTCCACAAGAAAGTCTAGAAAATTTAAATATACTAAAAATAGACTGTGATAATTTTAGAATGAATGACTTTCTAAATGAAGTAAAGAAGAATTTAGATGAAGTAATGGATAGCAACCTTATACCTATTTCAATGGAAAAAAGTAATCTTACGCCAAGATTATTTGTAAAATCAAAAGATAATGAAAATAATAGTTTTTATGTACCATTTGCAGTAAATGGAAGCTCTGAAAATGCAGAAATAATCTGTGCAAATGGAGATACAATATCAGATGTAAATATAGATATGGGAGATTTAGAAATATCTATTACAAAGGATGCTGGATATATTGTTGAAAGAATAAACAATATATTAACTTTTAAAATAAGTAATTTTAATAGTCAAACTGAAAATAATAATCAAATAACTCAAGTTGTGGACTATGCTGGTAAAATAAAGCCTATGATGATAGGATTTTTAAATTCGTATATTAAAAATATTTAATTAAATCAGGATATTACTATTGATTTTGAAAAATAATAATCTTATTAAATTTATATATTCTAAATTAAGTTTAGTTAGAAAGGGTTTAAATATGATTAGACAAAGGATTTTTATATCAATGGTAATTATAACATGTACAATAGGATTAATATCTTGTAGTAAAAATGAAAAAATGCAAATAAATCCTATTGACATGGAGGTAAATATAGGGCAATTACCTTACCAGGATTTAGAAAAAGAATGGTCAGTTATGAATATGGACAAATATATTCTAAGAACGGCTCAACAAATATGGAATACTTGGTCAAGTATGGACAAGATATGGCCAGGTGTAGATTTTTCAAAATATAATGTCTTATATGTTTCTATAGATGGAGAGAATGCGTGGTTAATAAATCCAAACAATGAAATAATCAAATTTAGTGGGAAAGATTTACCGGATAAGTTTAAGGCGACAGGTGAAGAAATGAGTTTTACAAGTTCAGAAGAGACCTTGAATGGAAAGCCAACGATAAAGGTAGAGGTAAAACCAAAAATGTTTGAGGAACCATATAGTGTTAGCGAATTTAAATCATTACCGACAGGTACGAACTTATTTCCATTTACCGTTCATGAGGAATTTCATAATTATCAAGGTACCTGGAAAATTAATGATGTAAACAAAGAAGAATTATTGCAAGAAGGTGTTGAAAACTTTGAAGCTAGACAAGAAAGACTTGAAATTTTAAATTGTTTAAATAAAGCTGTATTGGACCCAGATAAAGAAACACAGTACTTAGAAGCTGCAAAATGGTGGTTTAACAAATATAAAACAGATAATGAAAAAGAGTATAATATGATTAAAAATGTAGATACTTTAGAAGGTACAGCTAGATATTTTGATATGGCAGTAAATATTAGATCAATAAAAGGAATGGATATAAGCGAAGATGAAGCTTTTAAAGTATATCAAAATATGGTAAGGGAAGATTATACATTTTCATCAGATAGATTTTTCGGACTACCAGATGAAGAATCTTATGATATAGGTGGTTTATGTGGTATTATTTTAGAGAAACAAAATAATCAAGAATGGAAGAAAGAAGCTGAAAATGGAACTCCACCATTAGAAATTCTTTTAAAAAATTATAAACAAACGCCTCAAGAGTCTTCACCTGAGGTTAAGAAAATTATAGAAGATATAAAATTAAAAAGAGATCAATTAAATAACGAAGAAGAATAAGGTATATATTTGATTAAAATAATATAAGATATTTAGAATATAAAAATGTGAGTTGATTTCAATATTGAAACCAACTCACATTTTTATATTGGAGACTTATAATTATTGTTGATTATACATTCCATGGCTAGCCATATAATCATAAATTTTTTTGCCGTGTTCTTGCTCTTCTTTCTGAATATGATTTAAAACATTTCTTACATTTTCATCTCTAAATTCAAATATTGCTGTATTGTATGTAGAAGAAACATATTTTTCAGTTGACAGCAAGTCAGTACAAAGTATTTTATCCTCTTGATTATAAGAAGGGATTTGAGTATTTACATTAACATTATTTTTTAATATATTTCCTTGCGTTTGCATATTTTGTTGAGATTGAGAATTTTGTTGATTTTGTTGACCTCCAGTGCTAGGAACTGTACCACTTAGTAATTGATTAATGCTGTTTAAATGCTGTTGTTCTTGTTGCTCTAATTGATTAAATAAAGATTTTAAGTTAGGACAACTAGCTTTTTCTGCTGCCTGCTTGTACTTATTTACGCAAAGTTCCTCATGTTCCTTTTCGTCTTGTAGTAACATTCTTTCTTTATTATTTAAATTAATCATGAAAAACACCTCCAATTTTATTTTGCATATAATTTCATTAATTATTCCTTAATGAACATAGATTTTAATTTATTGTAAAAAATAATATAAATAGTTTAAAGATAGTAAATAAGGAGACATTAGTATGGACAATAAAAGTGTAAAGATAATACCCTTAGGGGGACTTGGAGAGATAGGTAAAAATATTACAGCAATAGAATACAAAGATGAAATAATAGTTATAGACTGTGGAGTATCTTTTCCTGATGAAGAAATGTATGGAGTAGACTTAGTGATACCTGATATAACTTATTTACTTGAAAGAGAAGATAAGGTAAAAGGGTTATTCTTAACTCATGGACATGAAGATCATATAGGAGCGATACCATATATAATAAAACAATTAAATATGCCTATATATGGAACAAAATTAACATTGGGATTAGTTGAAAGTAAATTAAAAGAGCATAATATTTTAGATATATCAACACTAAACCCTGTAAATGCAGGGGATATAGTTCAATTAGATGAAATAGGAATAGAGTTTATTAGGGCAACTCATAGTATAGCAGACTCTTGTTCTCTAGCTATATTTACGCCAGTTGGAACGATAATTCATACAGGTGATTTTAAAATAGATTATACACCTATAGATGGCTTAGTTATGGATTTAAATAGATTTTCAACTTTAGGAAATGAAGGTGTACTTTTATTATTAGCAGATAGTACAAATGTTGAGAGAGAAGGACATTCTATATCTGAAAAAGTAATAGGAGAAACTTTTAACCGAATTTTTTCAGGAGCAAAGGGAAGAATTATTGTTGCAACTTTTGCATCTAACATACATAGGATGCAGCAAATTGCAAATGCATCTATAAAAGAAAATAGAAGAATTGCTTTTAGTGGCAGAAGTATGGAAAATGTATCTAAAGTTGCTATGGAACTAGGGTATCTTCATATACCTGAAGAGTCAGTTATAGATATAGATGATATTAATAATTATCCAAATGAAAATATAACTATAATAACAACTGGAAGTCAAGGAGAACCAATGGCGGGTCTATCTAGAATCGCTCATGGTTCTCACAAAAAGATAGAAATAGATAAAGATGATTTATTTATTATATCAGCATCACCAATACCGGGGAATGATAAAATTATTTCTAGAGTAATAAATCAGTTATTTAGAAAAGGTGTAGAAGTAATTTATGAAGATTTAGAAGAGATTCATGTATCCGGACATGCATATAGAGAAGAATTAAAATTAATTCATACATTAGTAAAGCCAAAATATTTTATGCCAGTTCATGGAGAATACAGACATCTAAAGCATCATAGTGATTTAGCTATAAAGCTTGGCATGGACCAAAAGAATGTTTTTACATTAGAAACTGGTCAAGTTTTAGAAATATCAGAAGATAAAGCTGTTACAAGTGAAAAGATACATACAGGAGTACTATATGTAGACGGAATTGGTGTTGGGGATGTAGGAAATATCGTTCTAAGAGATAGAAGATACCTAGCTAATGATGGTATGGTAACGATAGTACTAGCTATTGATAGAAATACTTATGAAATTGTAGCAGGGCCGGATGTTATAACAAGAGGATTTATATATGCCAGGGAATCAGAAGATTTAATAAAAGATATAAAAGATATTTCTAGAATGGCAGTAGAAAAATATTTAGATGATAAGGTTTTAGAATGGCAAGTTTTAAAAAGTAGTGTAAAAAAATCAGTAGAATATCATCTGTATAATAAAACAAAAAGAAGACCTAGTGTGTTCCCTATAATAATGGAAGTATAAAAAAAGTAATGTCAAAAACTACACTTACTTCATAGTATAAGTTAGAAGTTAAATAGAACTTCCAAAATAATGATAAGGGGGCAGTCTGATGCTAGACAGATTTTTTGGAAATGATGGATGTTTTGGAATGGGATGGTGGATTATAGTATTATTCTTCTTATTCTTAGCATTCCAAGATGTATGGGCAGACTTTGATATTTGTGCTTGGATACCATTCTTAATATTATTATTAATAGTTTGTGGAGCAGGCGACTTTTTTGATGGTGGATGTGGCTGCTAATATGAATAAGTCTAAGAGTACCGATTAATTTCGGTACTTTTTTATATTAATATAAACATTGAATATATGTTTTAGAAATAATATAATTTAATAAGTGTAAGATAAAGCTTATTAGGAGGGTAAAATATGATTTATGGAAATTTAAATAATGATAATGATTTGATGTTATTCTTACCAGAGGCATTAAAAAGAGGAATTTCATTTTTAAAGGAAATGGATTTATTAAATTGTGAAGCTGGGGAGTATGAAATACAAGGGAGAGATATATATGCAAATATAATTGATACACAAACTAAACAAAAAGAATGCATAAGACCAGAAGTACATAGAAAATATATAGATATTCAGTGTCTATGCAAGGGAAGCGAAATAATAGGATTTGCAAGAGATTGTAATGAAAATATTGTTTCAGAGGAATTATTAGAGAAGGATGTTATATTTTATGATAAAGTAGAGAATGAATCAGAACTACTATTAGCGCCAGGTGACTATGTAATTTTATTCCCAGAGGATGTTCATAGGCCTGCATATACTAATGGAGAAAATGAAGATATAAGAAAAGTAGTAGTAAAGATAAATGTAGATTTAATTAAATAATATATATAAGCTTATATTAAGACATAACAATTTTATTTAATTTAAGGTTGTTTATTTTAATATAGGCCTTTAATTTATATAATAAAAATATGTAAAAATTATATGAAAAAAGATAGAGAATATTTAGTTAAAACTATCTTGAAAAATTTTGTCTTAAATTGTATAATATAAACTTAAGTTGAAAAGGAAAAAATATAAACACAATCTTTTTAACAAAATACAAATAAAAATATATATAAAAATACGGTTATCAATTAAGAAGTAAAAAATTAAATATTTAGTGAGGTGGCGTTATGAAGATAGGATTCGATCATAAGAAGTATCTAGAGGAGCAGTCAAAATACATATTAGAAAGAGTTAATAATTTTGACAAGCTATACTTAGAATTTGGTGGAAAGTTAATAGGAGACTTACACGCTAAGAGAATATTACCAGGATTCGATGAGAATGCTAAAATCAAAGTTCTACAACATATGAAGGATCAATTAGAGGTAGTTATATGTGTATATGCTGGTGATATAGAAAGAAATAAAGTAAGAGGAGATTATGGAATCACTTACGATATGGAAGTTCTAAGATTAATAGATGATTTAAGAGCTTATGATTTAGATGTAAATAGTGTTGTAATAACAAGATTTGAAGGACAACCTGCTACAACAGTATTCATAAACAAATTAGAAAGAATGGGTATAAAAGTATATAAGCATGCTCCAACAAAAGGATATCCAACAGATGTAGATACAATAGTAAGTGATGAAGGATATGGTGCAAATCCTTATATAGAAACAACTAAGCCAATAGTTGTTGTAACAGCTCCAGGACCAAACAGTGGTAAACTAGGAACTTGTTTAAGCCAGTTATACCATGAAAATAAAAGAGGAAATAGTGTTGGATACTCTAAGTTTGAAACATTCCCAGTTTGGAATTTACCACTTAAGCATCCAGTAAATATAGCATACGAAGCAGCAACTGTTGATTTAAAAGATGTTAATATGATAGATTCATTCCATCTTGAAAAATACGGTGAAACATCAGTAAACTATAACAGAGACTTAGAATTATTCCCAGTTCTTAAGAAAATAATAGAAAAAATAACTGGAAAAGAGTCTATATTCCAATCACCAACAGACATGGGTGTTAATAGAGTTGGATTTGGTATAGTTGATGACGAAGTAGTTAGAGAAGCTTCTAAGCAAGAAATAATAAGAAGATACTTTAAAACTGCTTGTGAATATAAAAAAGGCCAATTTGATAAGAGTGCTTATGATACTATAAAATTAATAATGGAACAAGTTGGATTAAAACCTGAAGATAGAAAAGTAGTTATTCCAGCTAGAGATTACAGTACTAAGTTAAAAGAAAGTGCTGAGAAGACAGATACTTGCCCAGTTGTTGCATTAGAACTAGAAGATGGAACAATATTAACTGGTAAGGGATCTAACTTAATGAATTCAAGTGCTGCAGTAATATTAAATGCAATAAAACATTTAGCGAATATATCGGATGACATGCATTTATTATCTCCTGCAATATTAGAGCCAATTGTAAACTTAAAAACAAAGACACTGGCAAGTAGAACTCCAGAATTAAGCTGTGAAGAAATATTAATGGCATTAAGCGTAAGTGCTGTAACTAATCCAACTGCACAAGCTGCTATGGAAAAACTTCCGATGTTAAAAGGTGCTCAAGCGCATTCAACTACTATATTAAGTAAAACTGATGAGCAAACATTTAGAGAACTTGGAATAGATGTGACTTGTGATCCGGAATATCCATCACAAAATCTATACTACGCAAATTAATATAAAATAATAAATACAAATTTAGACCATTCTACATTAGTAGGATGGTCTTTTTAATAAAAAATACAAAATACGAATAAAAATATACACAAAAATAAATACATTTACGGTTATCAATAAGGAATAAATACTTAGTTCCTTGGAATAACTATTTTAAAGGTTTTTAAGAAAATTTGCAAGGAAAAATTTTAAAAATATGAAAATAATTTTATTTTGATAAAATAGATATATAAGTGTATACTTTAATTTAATAGTATATAAGGCAATTGCTCATATTAAATACTTTTAGAAGATGTAACTTAAGTGTTTTTTTATTGAGTTAAAGTGAGGTGATATCTTGAATGACAATAGAAAAATAATTCATATAGATATGGATGCTTTTTATGCATCTGTAGAACAAAGAGATAACCCATCATTAAAAGGGAAACCTGTTGTAGTTGGAGGAAGTCCGGAAAGCAGGGGAGTTGTAGCTACGTGTTCTTATGAAGCCAGAAAATTTGGAATACATTCAGCTATGCCATCTAAAATAGCTTATAAAAGATGCCCATACGCCATATTTGTAAGACCTAGGTTTGATGAGTACCAAAAAGTTTCAAGGAAAATTAGAGAAATATTTTATAGATATACTGATTTAGTAGAGCCACTATCTCTAGATGAAGCATACTTAGATGTTACTAATAATAAAAAAAATATAGAATATGCAACAACAATAGCTAAAATGATAAAAAATGATATCTTAAGGGAAATAAATCTTACTGCATCAGCAGGCGTATCATATAATAAATTCTTAGCAAAACTTGCATCTGATTATAATAAGCCTAGTGGGCTAACTGTTATAACACCTAAAGATGCTCAAGAATTTCTAGGTGAGCTTCCAATACATAAATTTTTTGGTATAGGAAAGGTTACTTCAAGGATTCTTAAAAATTTAGGAATAAACAATGGGTATGATTTAAGGCAGTTAAGTATACATGAATTAGAACAAATATTTAAAAATAGAGGGTATTCATTTTATCAGTTAGCTAGAGGAATTGATTTTAGACCAGTGGAGCCATATAGAGAAAGAAAATCAATAGGAGCGGAAACGACCTTAAGTTATAACTTAAATATTGATGACGAGGAGGTTGCTGAAATACTAAGCGAACTTTGTGAAGAAGTAGCTTATAGAACCAAACACTCTGAAAAACTAGGAAAAACCATAACATTAAAAATAAAATATGAAGATTTTACACAAATAACTAGAAGCATTAGCGTAGAACATCCTATTTGCACTCAAGAAGATATAAGGACTCATGTTTATAATTTATTAAAAAATGTACATTCTGAAGATAAGCAAATAAGACTATTAGGGGTTACACTATCAAACTTGGTAGATAGTAAGTATGAATTTACTAATATAACTATTTTTGAATATATAGATAGTATAAAATAAAATTAATATTTTATAAAAATAATGCCTAACTGTTGATATTTAAAAATTTAATAAATATAATAAAAGTATATAGATATAATATATAAACATATATTTTTTATTAATAATATAGGTGTATCGTAGGATGCTTAAAAGGGAATATGGTGAAATTCCATAACAGCCCTCCGCTACTGTAAGAATGACGAAGGCTTAAGAGTTTGGAGACTCTAACTCCACTGGTGTATGCTGGGAAGGAGAAGTTTGTAGGATGAGTTCGAAGTCAGGAGACCTGCCTAAAAATATGCATTAATCTTTCGGTGGGAAAGAATATGTAATATGAGGGTTATTTTTTATATATAAATATATTTTACTATTACATATTATGTATTTCTGTGCATCGAATTAGATTCAGCAACGGGAATTATTTATGTTACCTTCATTTATAAGTGTGAAGGAAATCTTTAGAACCAAGAACGGAATTGGTTCTTTTTTTTATTTGAATTTTAATATTTAAGAAAAAAATATTTTCTATAAAATTAAGAGAATAGTATCCATAATTTATTACATACAGCTTAAGTATAGAGGAGGAATTACTTATGTGTGGAATTTCAGAATGGTGTAATCTTAATAACAATATAAAAGATTATACAAGTACAGTTGGAGATATGATTGAAAATTTAATACTTAGAGGTCCAAACTCATAAGGAATAAAAACATATACACATGCTATTTTAGGTCATAAAAGATTAGCTATAGTAGACCAAATAGAGGTACTTCAACCTATGAGTAAAGTAATAGGAGATAGGGAGTATACAATATGCTATAATGGAGAACTGTATAATACTGAAGATGTAAGAGAACGTTTAATACAAAATGATATAAATTTAACTCATATTCTGACACAGAGGTTTTGTTGGTTGATCATATAGAATATGGACCTTCTTGCTTAGATTATATAAATGGTATTTACTATTTTGAGTATGGGATGAGTACAAACAAGAATTATTTTTAGCAAGAGATCCACTTGGAGTAAAACCACTATTTTATACATTTAAAACATCATAATGTTGTATTAGATAATATAAAACTTGAAAAAGCATTAAAAGATGCAACAATAACTTTATTAGGAGAATATAAAATTACTTTATGGAAGAGAGAAAGGATTATTAAGATAAGCTGTAAAGGGAATTTTCCAGAATCTATTGTTGAAAGAAAGAAAAGTCCGTATCCTAAAACTCATAATTATATATACGAAAGAAGTGTCAAGAATTTTAGATAATATTTTGAAAGATAGTAAGTCTCCTATATATAAGATTATAGGTGAAGAATTCGTTAAAAACTTAGTACAAACTGGAGGTGCTACTTTTAATAAACCTTGGTTTGGTCAGTTGATGACAGACCCTCAAGTAATAGTATATTTAATTCAAGTAAATACTTGGATGGAAGTTTATAATGTAGATTTTTAAATAAAAAATAAATCCCATGCAGTATTATTTATCTGTATGGGATTTATTTTTATTATTCCATAAGTATATTTTCTATGGCATTTTTATCTACTATTTTTATTATGTCTTTAGTATAGTCAATCAGACCATGATCTTTCATATTTATCAGCTCTCTAGATAATGAAGGTCTTGGTACACCTAGAGATTCTGAAAGTTTTTGTTTTGTCATGTTTAGCTTTATAAAATTGGTACCTTGTATGTTAGATTCTTGAATTAAGAAGTTACATATTTTTTGTCTAATTGTACTAAATGATAAACCTGTTATAGATTTATTTAAAGTTAATATTTTGTTAGTTAAGTCGTTTAGTAATAGTCTTAAGAAGTCAGGATGATTTGTACAAAAATAAATAAAGTCATCTTTATCTATAAACATTACCTCACTATTTGTTGAAGATAGTACTGTTGCAGGGTATAGAGAAGCATTGGAGAATGCAATTATTTCACCGAATAAATGTCCAGAATTAAAAGAGGAAACATGGACTATTTTATTACTAGTTAGTATTCTTTTTATGTCAACACTCCCGCTTAGTACTAATCCAATTTTATCACAAGGTGAATTTTCAAGAGCTATAATCTCGCCTTTATCATATGTATTTATACTGTATTTAACGTCCTTAAAAAATTCCAGAAGTTCTTTTCTATTTTTATTTCTTAACATTTTATCACCTACACATTATGCAAATATTTTTATTTATATACCCAGCTTACTATATATAATATCCTATAAATTTAGAATTGCAAGTATATAAAAATATATTTGAGATAGATAAATTCTCAGTAATTATAAACTCGTTGGTTTATATTGAGGAATGAAATACTCAATGTTATAATGAATTTACAGGTGTATATACAGTTATAAAGTTAGGGGGATGTAAATAGTGATAATAAACTTAATAGAGAAGATAGAAAAATTAAAGAATGAAAAAAATGCTATTATACTAGCACATTATTATCAGCCACTAGAAATACAGGAATTAGCTGATTATGTGGGAGATTCATATTATTTAAGTGAAATAGCTAGGGATTGTAAAGAAGAAATAATAGTATTTTGTGGTGTTAAATTTATGGGTGAAAGTGCGAAAATACTATCTCCAAATAAGACAATTTTAATGCCCGTAGTGGATGCAGGGTGTCCTATGGCAGATATGGCAAATGAAGAAGGTATAGTAAAATTAAAAAAAGAGTATCCAAATGCATTAGTTGTTTGTTATATAAATTCAACTGCAGAAGTTAAGTCTCATTGTGATGTGGCAGTAACGTCATCAAGTGCTCTAAAGATACTAAATAATATAGATAAAGACCAAATATTATTTATACCGGATAAAAATTTAGGAGGCTATATAGAGGAGAAACTCCCAGATAAAGAATTTATATTATGGGATGGTTACTGCAAATATCATAATAAAATACAAGAATCAGATATATTTGATTTGAAATTAAAATACAAAGATGCAAAGGTTTTAGTTCATCCAGAGTGTAGACGTGAAATTAGAGATTTAGCTGATTACATAGGTTCAACTTCAGGAATAATTAACTATGCTACAAGTAGTGAAGAAAATGATTTTATAATTGCAACTGAAGAAGGCATATTACATGAGCTAATAAAGAAAAATCCAAATAAGAATTTTTATATACCGGGAAATAGAATTTGTTGTGAAGATATGAAGAAAACAACTTTAGAAGATGTATATAAAACACTTTTAAATATGAAAAATGAAATAACTATAGAAGAAGATATAAGACAAAAAGCCTTAAATTGTTTATTAAATATGCATAGATATGCAGGTGATAAAAATGAAGTTACAATATGATGTATTAATTGTAGGAAGTGGAGTTTCGGGATTATATTGTGCACTAAATTTAAATCCCAAATTAAATATATTGGTAATTTCAAAGGATAGCATAGATAACAATAATACATATCTTGCTCAAGGAGGAATATCTACGGCTAGAGGGAAAGATGATATAAACTTATTTATTGAAGATACTTTAAGAGCAGGACAGTACAAGCATAAATTAGAATCTGTAGAAATTCTTGCAAATGAATCTATGGATAATATTGAATCTATGATTAACTATGGACTTAACCTAGACAAAGAGGATGGTAAAGTTGCTTTCACAAGAGAAGGCGCTCATAGCATAAATAGAATTGTATATAGCAAAGATACTACAGGGAAGGCTGTTTTTGAAACATTAATAGAGGAATGCAAGAAAAGGAAAAATATAATTTTGTATGAAGATACATGTCTTATAGATATAATTACCGATTGTGATAAGTGTATAGGTGGAGTTGTTATAAAGAATCAAAAAGAAATTATTATTTGCTCTAAAGTTGTAGTACTAGCAACTGGAGGAATAGGAGGGGTATTTAAAAACTCTACGAATCAAAGGCATCTAACTGGAGATGGACTAGCTATAGCTCTTAAACATAACGTAAAAGTTAAAGATATAAATTACATACAAATTCATCCGACAGCTTTTTATGAAGAAAATAATGAGAATAGAAAGTTATTAATATCAGAATCAGTAAGAGGTGAAGGTGGTAAACTTTTAAATAAGCACAAAGAGCGATTTGTGGACGAGTTGCTACCTAGAGATGTAGTGAGTAAAGCTATTTTTAAACAAATGAAAATGGATAATAGAGAATATGTATATTTAGATGTAACGCATTTAGATAGTGAGTATTTAAAAAGTAGATTCTCATTTATTTATGAGCAATGTTTAATAAGAGGAACTGACATAACTAAGGATTATATAAAAGTAGCTCCAGCTCAACATTATTTTATGGGTGGGATAGAAGTTGACTTACAATCAAAAACATCTATGAATAATCTATATGCAGTAGGGGAAGTGAGCTGTACAGGAGTTCATGGTGCTAACAGGTTAGCTAGTAACTCACTATTAGAAGGTTTGGTATTTTCGAAAAGAGCTGCAAGTCATATAAATGAGAATATAGATAATATAGATAATATAGATATTAATAATATAAATCATAATGAATTTAAAATAGATGTACTTAGTACTCCTAATAAAGATATAGTAATAAATGAAATAAAAAGTATAAGAGAGGATTTAAGAGATGAATTACTTGTTAATTGATAAAATGATAAAAAATGCTCTAAACGAAGATATTCCTAATGAAGATATAACAACAAATTCAATTATAGATAAGGATTCAAAATCTGAAATAGATTTAATCTGCAAGGAAGAAGGTGTAATAGCAGGACTAGATATATTTAAAAGAGTATTTGATATACTTGGAGATGTTGATGTTAAATTATTTAAGGAGGATGGAAATAAAGTTAATAGATATGAAAAGATAGCATTATTAAGAGGTAATACTAGAAATTTATTAGCAGGAGAAAGAGTAGCTTTAAATTATTTGCAAAGAATGAGTGGTATTGCAACGAAGACTAATAGATTTGTAAAAAAACTTGAAGGAAGTAATACAAAATTGTTAGATACAAGAAAGACAATTCCTAACATGCGAAATTTAGAAAAATATGCTGTAAAAGTTGGAGGAGGTTGTAATCATAGATTTAATTTATCTGACGGCATTTTATTAAAAGATAATCATATAGATGCAGCAGGTGGAGTTAAAAATGCCATTGAATTGGCTAGAAAAAATATTTCATTTGTTAGGAAAGTTGAGGTTGAAGTAGAAAATTTAGAAATGGTTAAAGAAGCTGTAGAAGCTAAGGCAGATATAATAATGCTTGATAATATGGATTTAGATATGGCAAGAGAAGCTTTAGCTATAATAAATAAAAGAGCAATTGTAGAGTTATCTGGAAATGTGAATATAGATAACATTGGAGAAATAGGAAAAATAGGTGTTGATTACATTTCAGTTGGAGAGTTAACTCATTCTGTTAAGGCTTTGGATTTAAGTATGAAAAACTTAAGAAATATTTAACTTTAAAGGTTATCTTAGAATAGAAAATTTTTATATCTATTCAAGATAACCTTTTACTATAGTAAAATATAAGAAATAAAAATCATAATTTAATAATATATAAAAATCTAAAAAAATATTATATACTAGTATAGTAATAAAATTTATTATAGGGGTGATAAAGGTTGAATAAATCAGCTACAGATTTAGAAAATGGAAGTGTAGGTAAATTATTATTTAAACTAGCTACGCCAGCTATCATAGCTCAATTAGTTAATATCTTATACAATATTGTTGATAGAATATTTATAGGAAGAATGGAAAATGGACAAATCGCAATGGCAGGGATAGGGATAGCATTTCCTATAACATTATTAGTGACAGCATTTAGTGCTCTTGTAGGTATGGGGGGATCACCTCTTGTTGCTATAAAAATGGGAGAAAAGAATAATGATGGTGCAGAAAAGATATTAAGTAATAGCTTTTCTACTTTGTTAATTATATCTTTGATATTAACAATAGTATTCCAAATAACTAAAGAACCAATATTATGGGCCTTTGGAGCAAGTAATGCAACTATCAAGTATGGTACAGATTATTTAGGGATATATCTTATGGGTACAGTTTTTGTGCAAATTGCTATGGGGATGAATCCTTTTATTAATACTCAAGGGTTTGCAAAAACAGGTATGCTTACAGTAATGATTGGGGCAGTTATAAATATAGTTTTAGACCCAATTTTTATATTCAAGTTTAATATGGGTGTTAAAGGAGCTGCTTTGGCTACTATTTTAGCTCAGGGAGTGTCAGCAATATGGGTATTATGCTTTTTATTCGGTAAAAAAAGTATATTAAAGATTAGGAAAAAATATATTATTCCAGAGTTAAAAACTATATTGCCGGTAATGGCTTTAGGTGTTGCACCTTTTATAATGCAAGGTACAGAAAGTTTGGTCCTTGTATCATTAAATAGCCAATTACAGAAGTTTGGAGGAGATCTAGCAGTTGGAGCTATGACTATAATGAGTAGTATTTCTCAGATAATAATGTTACCAACTATGGGAGTTGGTCAAGGTGCTCAACCTATTATGAGTTATAATTTTGGAGCAAAGAAGATTGATAGAGTGAAGAAAACATTTAAATTAACTCTTATAAGTTGTTTAGCATATACAACATTAATGTATATAATACTTATGTTAACACCAGAATTCGTAGTAGGAATATTTAATAATGATCCAGCATTAATGGAAATAACTACTTGGAGTATAAAGATATACTTTGCAGGAATATTTATGTTAGGCGTACAGACTTCATGCCAACAAACGTTCTTAGCCTTAGGTCAAGCTAAAATATCATTATTCTTGGCTTTACTTAGAAAGGTAATATTATTAGTTCCATTAATATTTATATTCCCGATGATATTAAAAGATAAATTATTTGGTGTATTACTAGCAGGGCCTATAGCAGATATAACAGCATGTGTTACAACTCTAATTTGCTTTGTAATATTTTATAAAAAGGTTTTATCTACAATTGATAAAGAAAATATAGATAGCAATACATTGATCGATGTTAAATAAATATAAACAGAGTTAATATATTATATCTTGTTTACCATAAAATAGCCTTCTAGATAAATTTTATTGAGAAGGCTATTTTTAATAATAACTAATAGTTATTTTATATACAATAAGATATTTTTAGTATAAAAATAGATAAAATAAATAATAGTAGAGCATTTTTTGTTGAGTAAATCATATATTTTATATAAATTAATAATTTATATAAAAGGAGATGATTTGATATAAATTATTATGAAGAATTTGAAATAGATAATAGATTAAAACAAATAGGCATAGAAAGTGATAAATTAGATCTAATATATGAACTTGTAAGTGAAATAATAAATGCAAAAGATAAAGCTTTGGACATTATAGTAGGATTATATAGATATAAAGGAATCGAATTTGAAGAAGAAGAGAAAATAGAATTATCAAAAGAACTAACAACTCAAATTAAAGATAAGGTAATTGAGTATGTTTATTCAAATGATAATGCTACTTATAGTGAGGCTATGATAGTTATAAACTATTTTTTACTACAACTTTATAGAGGAATAGGATTAAGTGTAGAGGAGGTTGTTTACGATCCTTGTAAAACACAATTTCTTGTGGAAAATGAATTATTTGAAAGTGGAGGAGAAGTAACTATCAGAATAGAATTATATAATAGCTTAATAAATCCTATAAAAGAAGCAATTAATACTCTTGTAAATTGTATAAAAAGTATTTATAAGGCAAATAACTTGGTATTTAAAGAGGAAGAGGAGAAAATAGTTTCTGAAAATCTAATTTATGAATTATCTGATATCTTAATTCATTATATTTATACAGATGAGAGTGCAACATATAAATCTTCAATAGATAAAATTAATGAATATATGGTTGAATTTATAGGAAGATTCATTAAAATTAAAGATGATAATGAACACTTATAAGAAAAAGGTGTGTATTTTTATTGATACGCACCTTTAAATTGTGATAATAATGTACTAGGATAAATATCTCTGAGCTAGATTTGTATAAAAATACAGTTTAGTTTAGAGAATTTTTAATGCATAAATTATTATCAAATATTAAGGGGGGAAGTATATGGTAAAAGATATGACAGTGGGAAATCCTACTAAGTTAATTTTATCATTCTCAATACCACTACTTATTGGGAATGTATTTCAACAATTTTATAATATGGTAGATACTATGATAGTAGGAAGATTTATAGGGGTAGAAGCGTTAGCGGCATTAGGGGCTACAGGTTCATTAAATTTTTTAGTAGTAGGATTTATTATTGGCATAACAAGTGGATTTGCAGTACCAATAGCTTAAACTTTTGGTGCAGGAGAGGAAGATAAACTTAGGCATTATGTAGTTGTTTCATCATACTTATGTATAATTTTTTCTATAGTTATAACTTTAGTTATGGTTTTCTCAGTGAAGAATATTTTAACAATAATGCAGACTCCAAGTGATATATTTGAGAATGCGTACAGTTATATAAAAGTTATTTGTGGTGGAGTTACAGCGACTATAGCGTATAATATGCTTTCAAGTATATTAAGATCTTTAGGAGATAGCAATACACCGTTATATTTTCTAATTATAGGATCAATATTAAATGTAATTTTAGATATAGTATTGATTGTTAATTTTAAAATGGGTGTAGCTGGAGCTGCTTATGCAACTGTTGCCTCACAAGCCGTGTCAGCACTTTTATGTTTAATCTATATGTCTAAGAAATTTAAAGTATTAAGATTTAAGAAAAAAGATTTAGGTTTTGACTTAAAAACATCGATGACTCTTTTGAAAATAGGGATGCCTATGGCATTACAATTTTCAATAACTGCGTCAGGATCGATGATACTTCAAGGTGCAATAAATTCATTTGGATCAACTATAGTAGCAGCATCAAAGGTAGAACAAATTTTAATGCAACCAGCGATTACACTTGGAACAACAATGGCCACATATACAGGGCAAAACTTAGGTGCAGAGCGATATGATAGAATCGAAGATGGTATAAAGAGAAGTGTTAGAATATCAATAATATTTAGTATAATAGCAGGAATAATAATAGTAATGTTTGGCACAGATATTGCAAAATTATTTATATCAGTAGAAGCACCTGAAGTTATGAAATCGGCCAAACAATATTTAAATACAGTTGCATTATTCTTTATACCTTTAGGGTTACTATTTGTATATAGACATGTACTACAAGGCCTGGGGGAAGGTATGATTACTATGTATGCAGGTATAAGTGAATTAGTGGGAAGATTAATTGTAGGTTTCTTTTTATCGAAATATTTAGGATATACAGCAATTTGTTTAGCAGGTCCAGCAGCTTGGATTGCAGCGGCTGTATTACTTATAGTTTGTTATTATAAAAAAGCGAAGAGTTTTAACTTAAAAGAATCTTGTGAAGAGATGTATGTAAATTAAATAATTAAAGTTATATAAAAATAATATTATAGTAATATAGGAATGGGGCTGGAATATAAACTAATTTAAATTTTATTAGTTTATATTCTAGCCTTTTTCAAAGTGATGGATGCAGGTTTACTCCGATTTGAATTATAAAGCTGGTTAAAGATTTTAAATTGATAAATAATTTGCTTTGAGTAGAATAATAAAAAAGCTGAGAAGTCAGATTATAAATGGGTATAATTATAATTATAATTATGATAAAGTAAGATAAGTGGATTTTAAGGAGTAGAAAATGAATTATAAAAAAATAGTTAAAGCAAAGTTTATAGAAAGACCAAATCGATTCATAGCATATTGTGAAGTTGATGGGAATATAGAAAAGGTTCATGTGAAGAATACAGGAAGATGTAGAGAGCTTCTAATACCAGAGTGTACAGTGTATTTAGAAGAAAGTGATAATCCAAATAGAAAGACAAAATACTCATTAATTTCAGTTGAAAAGGGAAAAAGGATAATAAATATGGATTCTCAAGTTCCTAATAAAGTAGTTTATGAAGGGTTGAAAAATAATAAAATCAAACTTCCAGGAATAAATGAAGAAATAACCTTAATAAAACCAGAAAAAACATATGGAAATTCTAGATTCGATATTTATTTAGAAGCAGGAAATAAGAAAGCGTTTATAGAGGTAAAGGGAGTTACTTTAGAAGAAGATAATATAGTTAAATTTCCTGATGCAAAGACAGAAAGAGGAGTAAAGCATATAAATGAACTTATCGAAGCTAGTAAAGATGGATATTATTGTTATATATTATTTTTAATTCAAATGGATAATGTTCTTTATTTTACCCCAAATAAAGAGATGCACAAGGAATTAGGTGATGCATTAATAAAAGCTAAAAATAACGGTGTTGAAATCTTAGCTTATGACAGCATAGTTAAGATAGGTTCTATAAATATAAATGAAAAGATAAAAGTTGTTCTTTAAAATTATGTTGCATCTGAATAAGTAATTAGATACTATTTAAGTGTACATATAGTGTAAATTTATTAAATATAAATTTATTTGTTAAGAAGGAAGGCTAAAGCCCCCTTCTTATTTTTTTCTAAGGTTTTTATTCAAAATATTGTAAGAAATATGTAAGTATTTAAAAATATTAATGGTATAATATTTATTGAGAGATTATATTTAAAAGATAAAGATACGAAAGGATGCATAATTATGACAAACGAATTATCGATGAAAGACTTATTAGAGCAACAAGAACAAGCTTTTAGCGAAGTAAAAGTAGGAAAAACAATAACTGCTAAAATAATCAAAGTTACACATGATGAAGTTGTATTAGATTTAGAATATGGCTTTGATGGAATAGTACCAGCAGAAGAATTAAATATAGAAGGTAACAAGAGCATAGAAGAAGTATACAATGTAGGAGATGAAATAACTGCAGTTATACAAAGAGTTCATGAAAAAGATGGAACAATAAGATTATCTAAATTACAAGCTGATAGAAAAAATGATCTAGCAGAGGTAACTAAAGCTCATGAAGAACATAGAATAATAACAGTAAAAGTTGAAAAAGCTATAGAAAGAGGAGTATTTGCAAAATATAAATCTATAGAATTATTTATGCCAATATCTCAAATAGATACTAAGTTTGTAAAAGAAGCTAAAGAATATGTTGGAGCAAACTTAGAAGTTTATATAATAGAGTTAGATGTTAAGAAAAATAGATTTGTAGTAAGCCATAGAGAAGTACTACAAGAGCGTATAAACAAAGAAAGAGAAGAAAGAAGAGCAAGAATACAAGCAGAAAAGGAAGCGGAAAGAGCTAGAGTTAAAGCTGAGAGAGATGCTGAAAAGGCTAGAATAAAACAAGAAAAAGAAGATTTATTCAACTCTTTAGAGGTAGGTCAAAAAAGACATGGTAAAGTTACAAAAATAATGTCTTATGGTGCATTTGTTGACCTTGGTGGATTAGAAGGGTTAGTTCATATAAATAACTTATCTTGGAAGAGAGTAGAGTCTGTTGAAGATATGTTACAAGAAGGACAAGAAGTAGATGTTTATGTATTAGATGTAGATGCAGAGACTAGAAGAATAGCATTAGCATTAAAAGACATAAATAACGACCCATGGCAATTAATAGCTGAAGATGTATATGTTGATGATGTAATAACTGGTAAAGTTGTTAGAATAATAGAAAGAGGAGCTTTCCTTGAAATAAGAGAAGGTGTAGAAGCTTTCTTACCAATATCAGAATTAAGTGAAGATAGAGTTATGAAGGTAACTAATGTAGTAAATGTTGATGATGAAGTTAAGGTAAAGGTTCTTAACTTTAATCCAGAAAACAGAAGAATGTTAGTTTCTAAAAAAGAAGCAGAAAGAGAACCAGAAGAAGATTATACTGAATATTTAGAAGTTGAAGAATCTTTAGGAACTCTTGGAGATTTATTCAAAGATAAATTCAAAGGATTAGATAAGTAATAAAGTTTGGCTATTTCAAAATATATTTTTAACAGCTGCGTATAGCTGAAAATATAAATTCACTTTCTTGCAGCTGAAAAATGTTGTAAGAGTTAGTTTATTTGAGTTTTCAGTAAAAGCTAAGTTAAATAATGTTTATTTTGAAGTAGCCAATTTTTATATCACGATATAAATACAGATAGGAGATTATTATGAAAGCGATATTAGATTTACACACACATACATTAGCTAGTGGACATGCATATAGCACTATAAAAGAGAATATAGAGTTTGCTAAAAAGCATGGTATAAAATACTTAGGTGTATCGGATCATGCTTGTACTATGCCTGGTGGACCACACCCATTTTTCTTTCAAAATTTAAAAGTTATACCTAAAGAAGTAGACGGTATTAGGGTTCTTAAAGGTATTGAGGGTAATATAATTGACTTTGATGGGAACTTAGATATAAGTGAAGATATATCTCAAGGTATGGATTATATAATAGCTAGTTTACATACTCCTTGCATAGATCCAGGTTCAGAGGAAGAAAATACAAATGCAATTTTAAATGCTATGGATATCGATAAAGTAAAAATAATAGGTCATCCAGATGATAATAGATATGCCCTTAATTATGAAAAAATTGTTTTAAAAGCAAAAGAAAAAAATATATTATTAGAGATTAATAATTCCTCATTAAGTCCAAACTCTTTTAGAGAAGGAGCAGCTGAAAATTTAACCAAAATGCTTAAGATTTGTAAGGAGAATAGAGTTAGAGTAGTAATGGGAACAGACTCTCATATATGTTATGATATAGGGAAATTTGGAAACTGTGAAAAACTATTAGAAGAAGTGGAATTTCCAATAGAATTAGTTATAAATTATCATGAAAATGAAATAGTTGATTTTTTTAATATGGATTTTGAAAAAGTTATATCTAAGTAATAAAATATAGTCACAAAAATATAGAAGGGAATGTTCAAAATAGACAATTTATTTTGATACATACTCTTCTATTTTAGGTTAAAAATTATATTTTAAATAATTTTTATTTAGGAGTACAAACTTTATAAATAGAAACATTCCGAATAAAAATAAGATAAAACCGATAGATAAAGCAGAAATTGCAATATCTTTTGTCATAAGTATAGGAGAATTAGATGAAAAGTTCATTTGAGGAAGAACACTGATTAGATTATTAGTAAAATGAGTTAAAATTGGAATTAGAATGTTTTTATATTTGATGTATAAAATGCAGTTTGATGTAGCAAACATAATAGCACCTATAACAGCAAGCTCTATATGAAGAAAACCAAAGATAAGTGAAGAAACAATCATAGAAATTACCGTACTAAAATATCTAGACATTCTCTTAAAAAAGATAGCCCGAAATAGAAGTTCTTCAACTAAAGGAGCGCTAATTGCTACTAATAAAAAATATAAGATAAACTTAGAAAAAGTCGTAACGTTGTCACTGCCACTATTAAGCATAAAATTTAAATTATCTGGATTAATAAAGTAGAGTATTCCTACTAAAAGAAGTACAGAGCCTAGACTGATAGATACTTGTGTTATAACAACGTTAAGTACTTCAGCAAATTTTACTTTACGTAGAAAATCTTTAAATAATTCATTAACTTTATCTTTGGAAGTTCTGAACATAAATAATAAAAATATAAACATAGTAATATTGCTACATAAGGATAAAAAATTATAATTATCAGAATAAGTTAAGTTAAAATCAACTATTAAAGAAGGTATTATTATTGAAACTAGAACAAAGAGTATGAATGCATTAAATAGTTTTACTTCTTTAAATCCAAAATAATTATTCATAATACCACCCCTCATACTAAAATATATTTGAGGGGGTAGTTTTAAATGTATTAAATTATAAAATCTAGACTAAAATTTATTTAAACATAAGAAGAAAATAAAATATTAATTTAGGGGTGATAAATATGAAATACAAAGTTGTAAAAAAACAAAATGGTAGTAAGAGGTGTATTGTATGCGGAGTAGACAATGAACTAGGATTAAAAGCATCTTTTTATGAATTAGAAAATAATGAACTAGTAGCAATTTGTAACACCAAAGACTGGCATCAGAGTTATCCAGGGAGAGTTCACGGAGGAATGTCAGCAGCATTATTGGATGAAACAATAGGGCGTGCTGTAAGTATAAATGATGAGACTGTATGGGGGGTTACGGTATCTTTAGAATTAAAATATAGAAAACCTGTACCAACAGACTGTGAGATAAAAGTGATTGGTAGGATAACTAAAGAAAATAGAAGAATGTTTGAAGGGAGTGGGGAAATTATATTACCAAACGGAGATGTTGCAGTAACAGCAACGGCTAAGTATATGAAGCTTCCAGTAGATAAAATAGTTGAGGGGGATTTTATAGATGATGAATGGATTGAAGTAAATGATAAAGATAAAGTTGATTATATAGAATACTAATAATATTTTATATATAGCAGATTAGAGCAGCTGCTGCAGAGAATATAGCTAAAGAAATTAGAAAAAAATTAATAGTTATACAGCAGAAGAAGAGTTTAACCATTATTTAGCAATGATATCTTCAGATAAAGATTTACTGGTATTAGATCACAATAGGGTAGTAAAAGACTTAAACAATTTAAACGTTGCTGAGTTTATAAGTAAGATAAAAGAAAATTTTAAAGTTACAGAATTGGATGAAGTATCATATAAACTTCATAAAAAAGGGACATTTGGAATGGATTTAAATTCTAAATGGTATGAACTAAAGGTTAATAAAAAATTAGCAGAAGAGACAGATATAGTAAAAAGTTTAGATGTTAGTATACTTCATGATTATATAATAAGACCTATTCTTGGAATTGATGATCCTAGAAATGATAAGAGAATAGATTTTGTTGGAGGTATTAGAGGTATTGGTGAATTAGAAAGAAGAGTAAACGAAGATATGCAAGTTGCATTCTCTATATATAAATAGATAGGGTGTTTCAACAATATCTTTAATTTTAAAGAGTCTTTGAAATATCCTTTTTTAGTGTAAGAATATTATCCGACTGATTAGCAGAATTTGTATGATATATGTAATATTAACAATTAGAATTTTTATTTTGAATTATATTAAAATTAAGGTGTACGAAGGTGTAATTTGATAGTATACTAATAATTGTTTGATTAGTAAAACTCTTATAAAATATAATATTGAATATTGTAAGATAGGGGGAGAGTATGGAAAACTTTTTATCACAGTTAAGTAATATTACAGTTATATTATCTAATGTAATTTGGCCTTTATTTATTCCGTTTTTATTACTAGTAGGGATTTATATATGTAGTCAAGTTTTATTAAATATAAGATCTCTTACAACTGAAAAATGTAAATTAAATATTTTACATATTATACCTCAAGCATCGGTATCGCTAGGTGCTATGATGGGAACTGGAATTATAATTGGATTTTTAGGAGCATTAAGCACTTTATATATGGGAGGACAAGTATATGTAGAAGGTGTTGCTTTATGGGCATTGCTAGGATCTTCAGTTTTAATACCGATATCGTATTGTGAAACGTTAATAGCAAAGATTGTTAATATGACTCCTAGAGAGTATATAGCAAAATTTATTTCTAAGAATGCATCAAAACTTTATGTAGTATCATTAACTCTTTTGTATGTATTTGCTATAGGTGGAGTTCAGTTTAGTGGAATGGATGCTATAATAATAACTACATTAGATAAGGTAGCAGGAATACAAATTAATGAATTACAAAGATATTTATTTATAATTATTCCGATTATAGGCGTTCTAGCTCTTGTTACATTAAGAAATAGACAAGATGTATTTATAAGATCTATGATAAGTATGATATTAATTGCTTCTATAACTTATTTTGTATTCTTTGGAATATTTTTAAGCAAAACTTATGATTACCTTCCAATGTTCATTAATAAAATGGTTATAGGATTTACAAATCCAGTTAGCATGTTATTTGGAATACCATTAGGTCTTATATTTGGAATGCAAAGAGTTATACAAATTGCAGAACCGGGTCTTGGAACATTAGCCCTTGCTGCTACAAAAACTGATTTAAATCCTAGAGTTTCGGCATTAATATCAGCAATAATGACTACTTTTTTAGTAGTTGTGTCAGTATTAGTAACGTCATATATAGCTTCATATGGATTAAATCAAGATATTATATCCTTTGAAGAAGGTAGTTTACAAAGATTAGTATCTTACTTTGAAACTGTAATAAGTGTAACAGGTGGATTTGGTCTAATTGTGTTATTTATATTTATAATTTTATCGGGAATGACTACCTTATTAGGATCTTATTATCTTTTAAGTCAGACAAGTAAAGGCATATTCAGAAATAAAAAGGTTATATATCTAAGTCTTTTATTAGTTGCAGGAGTTTTATCTGTATATAAATTTGAGATTTTATTTAACTTATTAAATATACTACTATTTATTTCTACATCATTAAATATAGGTGCGTTAGCTATGTTTGTTGAATTTGAATGGAGTAAATATAAAATAAGAGAAAATAGAATACAAAAAGCGGCATAAAAAATCGAGGTACATATCTCGATTTTTTTGTATATAATTATGGTATAAAACTGAAATAGTAATAAAATATTTTGATGTAAACCTATAAATTGCCTATATAACCATATTATTCTTAGAAATAAATTTTAATTTATGATATAATTATACATTAGAGTTAAAAATAAGTTTATAGATGTATTAAAAAGGATAGAATAAATTTTAAGATAGATTAAGCAGGTGATTATATGGAAAATAAATTTTTACCAATATGCAAGCAAGATATGATAGATAGAGGTTGGGACCAGCTGGATTTTGTATTAGTTACGGGTGATTCTTATGTTGATCATCATAGCTTTGGTACAGCAATAATTTCTAGAGTATTAGAAAATGCAGGATACAAGGTAGGTATAATAGCTCAACCAAACTGGAAGTCTACAGGTGATTTTATGAAATTAGGAAGACCTAGACTTGGATTTTTAGTTAACTCTGGAAACATGGATTCAATGGTAAATCATTATTCTGTTAGTAAGAAACAAAGAGATAAAGACCTATATTCTCCAGGTGGGAAAATGGGTTGTAGACCAGATAGAGCTGTAATAGTTTACTGTAATAAAATAAGAGAAGCATATAAAGATGTTCCTGTAATAATAGGTGGTATAGAAGCTAGTTTAAGAAGATTTGCTCATTATGACTATTGGGCTAATAAAGTAAGAAAATCTATACTTGTTGATAGTGGAGCTGATTTATTAGTTTATGGAATGAGTGAAAAGCAAATCGTTGAAGTTGCAGATGCTCTTAATAATGGATTTGATCCAAAATATATTAGACATATAAATGGTACATGTTATATGGTTGATAGTTTAGATGAAGTATACGAAGATTATGTATTACTTCCATCTTATAAAGAAATCTGTGAAGATAAAAAGAAATATGCACAGTCTTTCAAAATGCAATATGATGAACAAGATCCATATAGAGGGAAAGTAATAGTTGAGCCATATGGAGATAAATTTTTAGTTCAAAATAAACCAGAAAAACCTTTAAATAGAGAAGAATTAGATGCCGTATATGCATTACCTTACCAAAAAACTTACCATCCTATATACAAAGAGATGGGCGGAATACCAGCTATAGAGGAAGTTAAGTTTAGTATAGTGAGTTCAAGGGGATGCTTTGGGAGTTGTTCATTCTGTGCAATAACATTCCATCAAGGGAGAGCAGTACAAAGTAGGAGTCATGACTCTATAGTAGAGGAAGCTAAATATATAACTACATTACCAGACTTTAAAGGTTATATACATGATGTTGGTGGACCAACAGCGAACTTTAGACAAGAAGCTTGTAAAAAACAAATTACAAAAGGTGCTTGTAAGCATAGACAATGTTTACATCCAGACCCATGTAAGAATTTAAAAGTAGACCATACTGATTTTATAGATTTATTAAGGAAGGTAAGAAGTTTACCTGGAATTAAAAAGGTATTTGTACGTTCTGGAATAAGATATGATTATGTTATGGCTGATCAGGATAATAAGTTCTTAAGAGAATTAATTAAGCACCATGTAAGTGGACAATTAAAGGTTGCTCCTGAACATGTTGCATCAGAAGTATTAGAGCATATGCAAAAGCCAGCTGGTAACACTTATGATAGGTTTAGACAAAAGTTCTTTGCTATAAATGAACAATTAGGTATGAAACAATATTTAATACCATACTTAATGTCAAGTCATCCAGGCTCTACATTAAATTCAGCTATAGAACTAGCAGAATACTTAAGAGATACAAACTATCAACCAGAGCAAGTGCAAGATTTCTATCCAACACCAGGTACATTATCAACAACAATGTTCTATACAGGATTAGATCCACTTACTATGCAAGAAGTATATGTACCTAAAACAAAGCAAGAAAAAGCAATGCAAAGAGCTTTATTACAATACAGAGCTCCAAGAAACTATGATTTAGTTCATGCAGCACTTGAAGAAGCTGATAGAGAAGACTTAATTGGATATGGGCCTAAATGTTTAATCAAGCCTAGAGAAGGAAGAGGATACGGATATAGATCTAACTCTAATAATAAAAACGCTAAAGGTAATAATAACCAAAGAGGCAACTCATCAAGAAATTCAAGAAATAGTAAAAATGATAGAAATGATAAAAATAGCAAAAACTCTAGAAATAAAAATTCAAGAAATAACAAATCACAAGATAGTAGAAATAGCAAAAACTCTACTAATAGAAAGAAAAAAAGATAATAATAAAAATACAAGAAGATAATAATAAAGGATATGAGAGTATGTCATATCCTTTATTTAATTATAAAATGATAATTTAAGGTTTATTAAATAATAAAAACTAATAAATGTTTATAAAAAAAGTAAATATGAGATAGAAGAATTAATAGGATATTTATAGAAAAAATCGACCAATATTGACATTTATTTTAATTACATTTATACTAAAATTTGCGTGAATTTTAAATGTTTATAAATAAAAATTAAAAATAGAGAGGAAAGAGAATATGGGTAAAAAATCTTCAATACAAACTATAGTTGCTATAGGTATAGGAGCTGCAGTTTTCATGATATTAGGAAGGTTTGGTTCAATACCTACAGGTATACCAAATACTAATATAGAAACTTCATATGCATACTTAGCATTAATGTCAGTTGTATATGGTCCAGTAGCAGGTCTTTTAATAGGACTTATAGGACATGGATTAAAAGATCTAGTATTCTATGGTATGCCTTGGTTTAGTTGGGTAATAGCATCAGGAATAGTTGGTCTAGTAATAGGTCTTTCATCAAAGAAACTGAATATAGAGGGTGGATTTGGAAAAAAACAAATAATAATATTTAACATAACTCAAATTATAGCAAATGCAATAGCCTGGTTTGTAGTAGCGCCAGGACTAGATATAATTATATATGCAGAACCTGCAAATAAAGTATTTATACAAGGTATTGTAGGCGGAGTATCTAATATGATCACTGTAGCAGTACTAGGTACATTAATTTTATCTACTTATTCTAAAGTTAAGATGAAGAGCGGAAGTTTAAGAATAGAAGAGTAAGTTGTAGAAGGAGATAGGAATGAAAAGAAAGATAATAGAGTTTAAGGACTATAGTTTTCAATACAGGGTACAATCAGAGCCTACTCTTAAAAATATAAATTTAACTATATATGAAGGAGAAAAAGTACTTATAGTAGGACCTTCTGGCTCTGGTAAAAGTACTTTAGCTCATTGTCTTAACGGATTAGTTCCATTTTATTACAGTGGAAAGGTATCTGGAGAACTATTAGTAGATGGTGAAAATGTAGACAAGAAAAATATATTTGATCTATCTAAGATAATAGGAACAGTCCTACAAGATCCAGATAGTCAATTTATAGGTTTAACAGTAGGAGAAGATATAGCATTTAAGCTTGAAAATTACTGTGTAGAGCAGGAAGAGATGAAATCTATGGTAAAGGAATCTGCAAAGTTAGTAGATATAGATAAGGAGTTGGAATCATCTCCTTATAGATTATCTGGAGGGCAAAAGCAAAGAGTTACACTTGCAGGAGTAACTGTAGATGATGTGAAAATACTTTTATTTGATGAGCCTTTAGCAAGTTTAGATCCACTTACAGGTAAAAGTGCTATAGAATTAATAGATAATATAAAGAATAAGAATAATAAGACTATGATAATAGTTGAACATAGACTAGAAGATGTTTTATACAAAGATATAGATAGAATAATAGTTATGGATGGTGGAGAAATTATTGCAGACACGACACCAAATGAAATATTATCGACTGATATATTAAAAGAAATCGGAGTTCGTGAACCTTTATATATATCAGCATTAAAATACGCAAATTGTAAAATAACTCCAGAAATTAATCCGGAGAGTATAGAAAAAATAAATTTAGATAATTGTAAGGATAAGCTAAAAGCTTGGTATTCAAATATAGGGGAGTCTAATATAAAAGAAGATAATTCTCCGATACTTGAAGTTGAGGATTTAAGTTTCTCATATAGTGAAGAAAAGAAAATACTTAAAAATGTTTCATTTAAGATAAATAAAGGTGATATGGCTAGTATCGTAGGTAAAAATGGAGCTGGAAAATCTACTATATCAAAATTAATATGTGGTTTTTATAAGCCTACATCAGGGAAGGTATTATTTGATGGAAAAGATATTGTAAATAAAACTATTAAAGAGCGTTCTGAAAAAATAGGATTTGTAATGCAAAATCCAAATCAAATGATATCTAAGTCAATGATATTTGACGAAGTTGCTTTTGGTCTTAGAATAAGAGGATACTCTGAGGAAGAAGTTAAAGAACGAGTTTATAAGGTCCTTGAGATATGTGGACTGTATAAGTTTAGAAACTGGCCTATATCAGCACTTAGCTTTGGTCAAAAGAAAAGAGTTACAATAGCATCAATACTTGTTTTAAATCCAGAAGTAATAATTCTAGATGAGCCTACTGCGGGGCAAGATTTCAAACATTATTCGGAAATAATGGAGTTTTTAGTAGAGCTAAATAGACAAGGTGTTACTATAATAATGATTACTCATGATATGCATTTAATGTTAGAATATACTAATAAAGTAATTGTATTATCAGAAGGTGAAAAAATAGCAGACGATACTGCTATAAATATATTAACAAACAATAAAGTCATAGAGAAAGCTAATTTGAAGGAGACTTCGTTATATGAATTAGCTCAAAAATGTGAAATAGATGATGAGAAATCTTTTATAAAAAGATTTATAGATTATGATAGGAGGGTGAGATAAATATGAATTCAGAAATGTTATCATATATAAAGAAAGATTCTCCTATACATAAGTTAACAGGTGCCACAAAGCTTATAGTTTTTTTACTATGGGCAGTGGCAGCTATGGTAACTTACGATACTAGACTTTTAGTAGGTATGCTTATTATAGGACTCTTATCATTTAAAATTTCTAAGATAGAATTTAAAGAAATTTCATTTGTACTTTACTTTATATTAATCTTTTTACTTTTAAATGCTATAATGATATTTGTATTTTCTCCTGAAGAAGGGGTACAAATATATGGTAGTAGAACGGTATTGTTTCATTTAGTTGGGTCGTATACAGTGACGGTAGAGCAATTATTTTATGAACTTAATGTTGTATTAAAGTACTTTGCAACAATTCCTATGGCATTACTATTTATCTTAACAACTGATCCTAGTGAGTTTGCAGCATCTTTAAATAAACTAGGTGTTAGTTATAAGGCATCATATTCAGTATCAATTGCATTACGATATATACCGGATATACAAAGAGACTATAAGGATATAGCATTTGCCCAACAATCAAGAGGAATTGATTTATCTAATAAAGAGAAACTATTTAAAAGAATAAAGAATTCAGCATCTATACTTATGCCACTTATTTTTTCTAGTCTAGAAAGAATTGATAAAATAAGTATAGCGATGGAGCTAAGAGCGTTTGGAAATAGCAATAAGCGCACATGGTATAAAAGAAAAGATTTCACAAAGAATGATTATATTACGATAATATTATTCGTATTAATAGTATTATTATCTATAATATTAGTTAAAGTGAATGGTGGAAGATTCTATAATCCATTTATATAAGTTAAAGAGCTAATCTTAAAATAGTTAATTTATTTTGAGACTAGCTTTTTTATTGAATTAAAAATAATAGGTAGTTTAATAATTGATATTAATTTCATAAAAAATATATTTTTACAATTTTAGTGAAAAGTTATGAAGTAATATAAATTTTTCTAGTAATTAATAGTAGTAAAATTTATTTCTTGTGGAAACCTAAGATAAAAGAAGGAGGTTAATGTGAGAAAAGATAAACAAAGTAAAAGAACATTAGATGAAAATCCTCAATTAACAGATTTAGTTAATCATGGTCAAACTTATACCGAAATAAGAAATATAATAGAAGATGAGAATGAGGAAGTAAGAAAAAAAGTTAATAAAGAAGGTGATGTAAAAGCACCTTCATATAAAGATATACACATATACAATAATAAATTCTAAGATAAAAATAAGCCACTTAATATTAATTTAAGATGGCTTATTTTATGTAATATATAATGCTAAAATAAAAAGCATGTATTGATAAATTTAATACCAAAACATGCTTTTTACTTTATATAAATTACTTAATTAACTCGTTGTGCTAGTTAATTTTTACAATAATAAAACTCCAACAAATATAGTATTCTAAGATTGCATCACCAATCTAAAGGAGGGTTACTATATGTTGGAGCTTAATAATTATTATATCCAAGAAGTAAAAAATTTAACTGACTTATTTACTATAATTTTTACAATAGTTGATGATATATACAATGATATTATTCCTATAA
>CABIVQ010000040.1 GCA_902362365.1 Clostridiaceae bacterium
CTGCATTTGTTCTCACATCATTATTATACATCAAAACTTATCCACAAGACCATTTTTTATAATACCTTAGTATATAAAAAAGAAGATGCTCATCTCAACAATAAAAATTATTTTGAGGCATCTTCCTTTAATTCATCCTTAATACTCTTTTATTTAATTTTCTATATTATAATTAACGTCTAGTATCAGCTAATCCACAGAATGCATCTACTGGATCTATACCTTTAAATTCTGATTTTCCTATCATTTTATCAACTAAAGCTTTCATAGTAAACTCTTTATCATCATAAGCATTTATATAAGTCTTTACTTGAGGTACATCAGCTAAATGGAACGGACATTCTACTGATACAAATATAGTTGGTACTTCATGTACATAGAATGGTATATCTGGAGTACCTTTGCTTAATGGCCATTGTACACGTTGATCAGTTCCAGGTCCAACCTTAGCTATATTTATAATTAAGTCATAATTATCAGTTAATGTTGATATAGGACGCTTACCTGCGTATACATTCATCATAGCTTTCATCATCTCTTCTGGTGGCAGCTTCATAGCCTTATCCATAGGAGATTCATATATTTCAACTTCAAATCCTTCAGCTTCTAATAATTCCTTAACTACTTCAAGCATACTCTTTTGGTTACCACCCATTAAAGCCATTAGCTTACCGAATCCACCTTCATGACCTTTAGGTTGTACAAGTAATACTCTCTTATGTTTTTCTACAGTTATAGGGAATATATCTTCTTTATTTTTAACTAAAGTTATACCTTTATCTGCTATTTCTAAAGCTGGAACTTTATTTTCTTCCATTCCTATTTTAGCCATAGCCTCTTCTTTTGGAGGTAATATTTCAGTTTTAGCTTTTTTATGAAGACCTATTTTAGCTTTTAATCCTAATATTCTAGTTAAAGCTTCTTCTAGTCTTTCATCTGTTATTATTCCATTTTTGTATCCTTCCATCATCCAGTTGAAATCTTCGTCTGGATCGTTAAAGAATAAGAATAAATCACTACCTGCTGCTATAGCTGTAGGTAACATTTCACTACGTTTCATAGCAGATGTCATAGCTACCATGTGAGAAGCATCAGTTACTACTACGCCATTGAAGTTCATTTTATCTCTTAATAAGTCAGTTAATATATATTTACTTAATGTAGCTGGCATAGTTAATTCTTCTAAAGTTGCATCTGGATTAAAGTGACGTACGTATTCTGGTAATGCTATATGTCCTGCCATTAATGATGGTAGACCTGCATCTATTAATCCACTGTATACTTTACCAAATGTATTATCCCACTCTTCTACTGAATACCAGTTAGGAGCATATGATAAATGTTGGTCTCTTTCATCAACACCATCTCCAGGGAAATGTTTAGCAGCTGGCATTATACCACTTTCCATTATCCCTCTCATGTATTCTAATGAAAATTCTAATACTTTATCTGGATCTGATGAATAGCAACGAGTTGATATTATTGGATTTCTCCAGTTTCTGTTTATATCAACAACTGGTGCAAAACTCCAGTTACATCCTATTGCTGCTGCTTCAACTCCTGATACACGACCCATTTCGTAAGCGTACTTAGGATCATTTGTAGCTCCTATTTTAACTTGTGCTCCTACAAGTGTACCATCTGTACAAGCTCCATTACCTCCTGCTTCTGTATTTGCAGCTATTAATAGAGGTATCTTACTATTTTCTTGTAATATTTTATTTTGATCATATACTTCTGAAGCTTTACCTGGATTATAACGAACAGCTCCTATATGATAATTGTCTAATATACTTTTTAGGTATTCTTCTTCACGGCTTGCTCCCATGTTTACGAATAATTGACCTATTTTTTCTTCTATAGTCATATTTGCTATAGTATCTTTTACCCATTGTACTGATTCATCATCAAGATTATATGGCTTTGCTTTTAAATCAACTTTGTATTTAGTCATTTTTACTCTCCCTAAATATTTCTTTTTTAGAAAGTTATTTTTTTAACTTTCTTGAACTAATTATAACAAATTGAAAACATTTACATGTATAACAAATAATGATATAATCATACAAATAATGAATATTTTTTAAGGATGTGATATTATATGACAGATAACGATATAAGTTTTTGGGCGCAAAGTGTATCAATATCTTTAGGTACATCAATATATATAACTTCAAGTGAAGAAGAGATTGTTGAAGTACTTAAAAACAATCCTTTCTTTAAATTGATTTCAAAAATTGATTTAGCTGAATTAGCAAATAAATATACAAATGTTTGTGTTAACAAGGTGTCTTATTTTGTCGAAGGACCTTTTAGTACATATTTTATAATAATTTGTTTAAATGAAAATTTTAATAAGAATCTAGTAATAGGGCCATTTATTAATAAAATTTTATCAAAAGATGAGATTTTAGAAGTAACATCTTTGTTGGATTTTGATTCATATTTAATAGAAGACATAAATAAGTACTATAATACAATTCCTATTGTTGAAAATCTTAAGCTAATATCTTTAATTAATTTATTTTTAGAAAAATATTTTAATACTAATGGACCATTTCCATTTATCTTGATACAAAAAAATGACTTATCAGAAAATACCTTTGATTTTAATATAAATTTAGATAATGGATCCTTTAATTCTATAGAAAATCAGTATAAAATAGAGAATGAATTTTTAAATTATGTTTCTGAGGGTAATTTTTCTAGCGCATGTATCGCCTTTAAAAACTTAATTTTAGATGCAGAAGCTAATTATAAATTAGATAGTTATTTTTATAATAGCAGTGGTTTTTTTATGCTTAATGCTATGCTAAAAAAATCAGTAGAATCAAGTGGAGTTCATCCCATATATTTAGATTCAGTTTTTAGAAGATATAATTTAATTATATCCTCTAATAAAAATCTAAATAAAAATATGGCCTTAAAGATGATCAAGGATTATTGTAACCTAGTTACAAAATATAGCTCAAATTATATTAATCCTTTACTAAGAAAAATAATTGCTTATATTAATTATAATTACTCTAATGAGTTAACTGTTTCCGGTATATCTGATCATTTCGGTATAACATCAAATTATTTATATTGTCTATTTAAAAAAGAGATGGGAGTTTCTGCTATTGAATTTATTAATAAAACTAGAATTAATGAAGCTTCTAAGCTAATGAGAGAGACCGACATGCAAATTCAAAGCATTGCTGAAAATGTTGGCTTAAACGATACTAGCTATTTTGCAAGACTTTTTAAAAGATATATGGGAATAACCCCTTCTAGGTATAAAAAGAATTTTAATATCTAAATACTAAGTAAAACTGATAAAGCTATGTTTTATTCTTCACATAGCTTATAATATAAGAAAAAGAGAGCTAATATTATCTCTCTTTTTCTTTATATATTTTATAAATTATTTATAAATTCTTCATATTCTTTTCTTTTTATATTGACTATATTTAATAATTGCCTTTTATTTTCTTTTATATTTTTTAATACAGTCTCTACATTTCTTTGTAAACTACATATATCATTATATGACTTATTTATTTGATTATTCACTGCAATATCAGTAAATATATTATCAAAAAATATGTCAAAAGTTTTACTTGTAGTAGAAAAACGTAAGCCATTAATATTTATATCCCTTAATTCTTTATTAAATCTATCTAATAAATTAGATGTTCTACTAAAATGTCTTTGTGCTTCATCAACTTTTTGATGTTTAGCAAGTGATGAAATAAAATCTCCACCAAATAAATCAAGGGTTCCCCAGGCTTTTGCAGATTCTAGTAATTTTTTTGTATTTTCTATTTCACTAACTAAACTGTTTCCAACTGAAATTGACTCATCTAATTCTTTAATTTCTTTTAAGTAGCTGTCTATTTCTGCTTCCATATTTATAAGCTCATTTTTATTATATTCATCTCCATATATATTAAATAATGCAATCTTTCTATTCAATAGATTAGAATATTCATTTTCACATTCTGATAAATCTTCTAATCTAGATGTTGTAGTATTTATATTTACTTTTAATGATTTAATTTTTGACTCACATTGATCGTATTCAAGCTTTGCCATTAAATATTCCTTTTCTTCTTTTTCCATTTTTTCATCTTTATTTTTCATTATTGTAGATATGATATTTGATAAGGATAGTTTTTTTAATTTTTCTACATCATCAAATTCTTTATTAAGTTTATATTCTAACTCTTTAAGTTCCTCTTTCCCTTTACAAAGCTCTTTATTTAAATCCTTAAGCTTATTTTCTAATACTTGTTTTTGAGCTATCTCCTCTTTTATATCATTTATGTGTTTATTGATATCCTCTAGCATAAAATTCCCCCTTGATTATAATTAAGTATATTATATACTATTATCTATTATAATTGATACGATTTTTGCAATCATCAATGCATTATCAGGTATTATATATAAAGTGTTCACTATTAAAACTGTACCATTAACTATATTTATACTTTAGGTCATTTGTCCTTAACTTTAATTCGAAAGCTTACCTATCACAATTAATGTGATATGATCATTTTACTTTATGTAAATTGCTTAATAAGTAGATTGCTGTGCACCTTGTTCCGTATATAGACAAGTTATGGCTGAGTTCTGGAACTTAGAAACTTTCAAAGTAATTATAGCAAAAAGTACTGGAGAATATTTAAAATATACATTAGATTAACTTTTACCACTAGCATTTACTGGTAAATATTTAGATTAATAATATAAAAAGGTATTTAGATTTAAGCTAAATACCTTTTTAAGTTGCTAAATATAATTTGTAAAAATCACTATTAAAGATATCTATTTATTCATCTCCATAAATATTTTCTCAGGATTCATAGGTAAACTATTCACTCTTACACCTACACCATTATATATAGCATCTTGTATTGCAGGAGCAGGGGTATTAATAACAACCTCACCTATACTCTTTGCACCAAATGGGCCAGTTGGTTCGTAAGTCTCAACAAAATCAACTCTTACAGTACCAACGTCACTCCTAGCAGGTATCTTATACTGCATAAATGAATTACTATCCATTTGACCATTTTCTAGATACCTAACTTCCTCAAATAAAGCAAGTCCTATACCTTGAACTATACCACCTTCGGTTTGTATAGTAGCAAGACCTCTATTTATTACAGTCCCGCAGTCAACTACTGCAACATAATCTATAATTTCAACTTTACCAGTTTCCTTATCTATTTCAGTTTCAACAAAACCAGCTATATAAGGAGGTGGAGAAACTGGACTACCATGAGATGCAAATCCATTTAATTGAACTTTATCTATTCCAACAGTAAAATCTACTACCAAATCAAATATAGTAATAGATTTATCATCACAGAACACTTTCTCACCATCAAACTCAGCAAGCTCTTTAGCTACGTGAAGTCTATTTGCCCCAACTTCTATAATTTTTTCTCTTAATTGTTGACAAGCCTTAACTACAGCCATTCCAGTTACATAAGTTGTACTTGAAGCATAAGATCCTGGATCATAAGGCACTATATCAGTATCTGCAGACACTACAGTTATCTTATCCATAGTAGTTTCAAGTATATCGCATGCCATTTGAGCAAGTATTGTATCACTACCAGTTCCCATATCTGTAGATCCAACGAATAATGTATAGTTTCCATCATCATTTAATCTTACTTCAACTGAAGATGTATCTATATTAGCAATTCCAGATCCTTGCATAGTAAGAGCCATACCAACACTTCTTACTTTTCCATTTCCAAGGTCTTTTGATGGATATTTTTCATCCCATTTTATCATTTCTTTACCTTTTCTTATACATTCTTCTAAGTTAGCACTATTTATTGATTTATCATATGCAAAAGTAGTTTCTCCTTCTTTTACAATATTTTTAAGTCTTAATTCTACAGGGTCTATGTTTAACTTAGCTGCCAACTTATTTATAGTAGATTCAACAGCAAAACACCCTTGAGTAGCTCCATAACCTCTAAATGCACCTGCTGGCATTTTATTAGTATAAACTACATTACCTGTAAATCTTACCGCTTCTAATTTATTGTATATTGGCATACTCTTTTCTCCAACTAATCCAAATGTAGTTGATGCATGTTCCCCGTATGCTCCTGTATCAGATAGTGCATTTATATCTATAACTTTTATTACCCCATCCTTAGTAGCACCCATTTTAACTTTCATCTTCATAGCATGTCTACTATTAGAACAATTAAATGTTTCTTTTCTACTGTATATTAATTTTGCTGGCTTTCCAGTTTTTAATGTTACAAGAGCTGAGAATATTTCAACGCAAGCAGTTTGCTTACCACCAAAACCTCCACCTATTCTAGGCTTTATAACTCTTATTTTGCTTGATGGTATATTTAACGCTCTACTTAAATGTCTTCTTACATGGAAAGGTATTTGTGTAGAAGATATTACTACTAATCTTCCCATATGATCTAAATAGTTATAAGCTCTATATGTTTCCATCATAGCTTGTGCTTGTGCCTGAGTATAGTAAGTTTCTTCAATAATAACATCACATTCACTTAATGTCTTTTCTATATCTCCCTTTGTATAGTTATGAGCAGAAACTATATTTCTTTCTCTTTGCATACCTATATCAAAGTTAGTATGTACCTCTTCTTCATGAACTATTACTTTATTATCTATTGCAGATTCAAAATCTATAACTGCATCTAATACTTCATATTCAACCTTTATCATTTTTATTGCTTTAATTGCTGTTTTTTCATCGACTGCTGCAACTATAGCAACTTCATCTCCTACGTATCTTACTCTATCTTCTAATATTAATCTGTCATAAGGAGATGGTTCTGGATAAGATTGTCCAGCTAGTGTAAATCTTTTATTAGGAACATCTTTATATGTAAGTACACACTCTACTCCAGGTACTAACATAGCTTTCGAAGTATCTATATTTTTTATTATTGCATTTGCATGTGGACTTCTTAATATTTTAACTATTAATGCATCCTTTGAAGATAAGTCATCAGTATATACAGGCTTACCTGTTGCTATTGCCATACCGTCAGTTTTCGGTATACTTCTTCCTACGAAACTCATATTATTTTACCCCCATATAAGTCTTTATTGCTCTTAATTGCCCCATATATCCTGTACATCTACATAGGTTACCTGTTAAGTAATGTTTTATTTCTTCTTCGCTCGGGTTTTCCAGCTCATTTTTCATAGCAAGTACAGTCATTATAAATCCTGGTGAACAGAATCCACACTGCTCAGCTCCTTCTGCTATTAATATTCTAGCAAATTCATCAGCTTCTTTTTCTAATCCTTCTATTGTAGTTATTTCTTTATTTAAAGCTCTAACTGTCAATGTAGCACATGATAAAGTTGGCTTTTTATCTATCCATATTGAACAAAGTCCACAACAACCTGTATCACAGCCTCTTTTTACACTTAAGTTTCCAACTTTTCTAAGTGTATCTACTAAAAATTCATCTGGCTCTATGTCAATTTTATGTTTTCTCCCATTAACCTTTAATTCTACTAACATTACTTAACCTCCATTAATGCTCTCTTAACAAGTACCTTACTCATTAAGGTTCTATATTCCTTAGATGCTCTCATATTAGTTCCAAATGCTAATTCTTCACTAACTATTTGAGATGCTTTTTCTATGTTTTCATCACTTAGTTCATTATTTGATAAAAATTCACTAGCTTTTACTGCAAGAGTAGCTATTTGTGGTCTTGCTCCCACGTAAATTTTTACTTTATTATCATTTTTTGATACAGATACATTAAGTAATGCATAATCACTTTGAGCATTTCTTAAGCTTTTGTATGTAGCTTTTACATCATTTTTCTTTATATAAATTTTAGTTAGTAAATCTTTTTCATATTCTTTATTTAGGAAATCATAAAGTTTTATTCTTCCTGAATTTACTAGCTCTACTTCTGTATCTAATGCAAGCAAAGCTACTATTAAATCAGAAAAACCAAATTTAGAATAGATAGTTCCTCCAACAGTTACTACATTTCTAAATTGAACTCCTATTATGTCTTTCACAGAATCTTTTATTATTCTACCAAAATTATTTTCTATAACTTCACTAGTTTCTAAGCTTCTGAATGTAGTCATAGCACCTATTTCTATATATTCTTCCTCTTCTTTTATATAGTCTAAGTCTAGCTGCGATAATTCAACAGCTGTACCTATTCTTTTACTTCCCATTCTTAACCAAGCACTTCCACCTATAACTTGATTATTTTTTCTTTTTGTTAATATCGAGTATGCTTCTTCAACTGTCGCTGGTTGAACTATATCCATAACTGTAAACATACTTTTCCTCCCTAATTATATGATATATCTTTTTAATCTCCCTAATTATACCATATTTATTTTTTATTTTACAGTAAAATTCGTATTAATCATTATATTTTTTATTTATTATTTGTATATGTACGTGTTTGTATTTTTAAATATTAAGGGTATATCTTGTATTAACACAAGATATACCCTTAATATTTTTATACTTCTTCTTTTTCTTTAAGATCTTCTGGCTCTAGTAGACCCAATTTTTTAGCTACAAACTTTGTGCTACTACCTTGAACTATTAAAGTTAATAATATTGTCATAAATACTACTGAAGAGATAATTTCATGCCCAGGAACCTTCATTGCAGTAATAATACCACATAAAGCTGCTGGTATTACACCGGTCTCTCTTACCCACATCATAAAAAGTATTTCTCTTTTATTCCATTTTGCTTTTCTATCAAATATAGTGCATACAAAAACAGCTATTGGTCTAGCTATAAATACTAATCCTAGAACACATATTATAGATGGTACTAAGTATTTCCCTAATATACTTAAATCTACTTGTGTTCCAAGAATAATAAATATAGACATTCTACAAATAGTACCTAAAGTTTCTACAACATGACAATCTGCATCATAACACTTTTGATTTAACCATAGTTTAAAGTTCTTTTTATTACCAGTAATTATTCCACCAATAAAACAAGACATATAACCACTACCACCAAGCTTAGTAGATAGTTCATATGCTATTATTACTGATAAAATAGATACTATAGGAGTATAATCCTTAAATATTCCATAAGGCTTATCGTTTACTAAAGCCAACAATAAAAGGCCTGTAATTACACCAACTAAAACACCTACGACTACCATAACCATTAATTCATATATATTTGCTTGTAATGAAAATTCACCTGATAAAATAATAGCTAAAACAGCAGATGTTAAAATGGCTCCTGTCGCATCATTGAATGCAGATTCACTTATTACAGTTTGTTTTACCTTTTTATCTATTTTTATGCTATTAAAAATAGGAACTAAAGTTGCTGGATCTGTCGATGCTATAATAGAACCAATAAGTAAGGCTGTCATTGCACTAGTATTAAATGTTAATCCTATAATTTTTTGCATAACAAAAGCAGAAATCAAAACACCTAAACTAGACAATAAAAATACTGATATTCTTACATTCTTTAAAACTTTTAAACTTATTTCTTTTCCACCTAAATATAAAATAAAGGCTGATCCAAATGTAAGTATTAGCTGATTTTCAACTTGATACTGACTTATATCAATAAATTTAAAAACTGATGGCCCAATGAATATTCCTGCAAGTAAAAATAATACTACATCTGGTACTCTTATCATTTCACTTATTTTGCTACAAATAATACCAGTCATAGCAACTACTGCAAAAATAATTAATAAGTTGTTACAAGCTATAGCATGTATTGACGATTCCATAATAGCATCTCCTTTAAATATATTTTCTAATTATTATATTAAATAGTTTTATTTTTGATATCTTCTTTAACTCAAATTTAACATATCTAATAATTTGCAAATAAAAAAACTGAATTTATATACAAGAATTTTTTATTCTCATATTTAAACTCAGTCTTATATTATTATGTAATTAACTTGCTTTTACAGTATTTTCAATTACATTTTCCTCTTTATCTTTTGGTAATATTAAGTTTAAAATTGTCGCTATAACAAAAGTCATTATTATTCCATTTTGTGCGAATATATTAGAAACCCAAGTTGGCATTTGGTCTAAAACTTCAGGTACATTACCTATGCCAACACCTAAACCTATAGCTAGTGCTATTATAAGTCCATTTCTTCCATCTATCTTTTCTCTAGTAAGTGATTGTAATCCACTAACTAAAATCATAGCAAACATTATTACTGCTGCCCCACCTAATACAGACTGTGGCATAACAGAGAATATTGCACTTAATTTGGGACAGAATCCACATAATATTAAGAATACTGCACCAGTCATTATAACAAACTTATTTACAACTTTAGTAACAGCAACTAGTCCTACATTTTGACTAAAAGAAGTATTTGGTAATATACCAAATACAGAACCTATAATGCTAGCTACTCCATCTGCAACTACTCCACCTGATAACTCACTATCTGTCGCCTCTCTATCAAGACCTCCATTTGCTATTGCTGAAATATCTCCTATTGTTTCAACTGTTGTCGCTATAAACATAATTGTCATTGCTATTATTGCTTCTATATTAAACTCTAAACTTACAGCGAAAGGTTTTGGTAAGCTTACCCATGCTGCATCCTTAACTTGAGTAAAGTCAACCATTCCTAATGTTATAGATAATATGTATCCTATTATAATTCCTAATAAAACTGATGATTCACCTAAAAATCCTTTAAATTGTTTAAATATTAATATAGATATTATTACTGTTGTTCCTACTAATAAATGTTGCCAACTACCAAAATCACTTACTCCAGCTCCACCTCCGAAATATTTAATACCTACTGGTAAAAGTGATAACCCTATAGATACAACTACTAAACTTGTAACAATTGGTGGAAATAATTTCTTAAGCGGCTTTATAAAAAATCCTAAAAATATTTCTATTATTGAACCTACTAATGCAGCACCAAGTATTGCACCATAACCATATTGAGTACCTATTGCCTTTGCTGTTCCAATAAAACCTGAACTTGTACCCATTACTATAGGTAGTCCTGCCCCAACTTTAAATACTGGATATAATTGAATTAATGTTGCTACACCTGCTATAAACATAGAATTTTGTATTAACATTGTTTTGGTTTCTATAGGCATTTGTAGCATTCCACTAATTATTATTAATGGTGATATATTACCTAAAAACATGGCTAATACATGTTGTATTCCAAGAGGAATTGCTTTATTTAATGCAACTCTTCCTTCTAATTCATAAACTGATCCTTGCTTCATTTTACGTCCCCCTACATATTTCCTAATTTACATTAATATTTTTAAATTTACATTTTTTACATTTTTATATTAACATATCAGAAAATCTTTTTCTATATTTTTCCGTATTTTTTTCATTTTTTCATAAAAATAATTCGTATTTATTCATATCTTAAATCACTTTATGTTTGTTTAGTTCAATATAAGTATAAAATATAGGTGCCTCATTAGATACACCTATATTTTTAACCACTTAATGTCTATCGGCTTTTATTCTTTCTTCCATTTCTTCTTTTGTTTCTTCTTGGATATTTGCATTTATTACAATATCATTGATAGAGGAACTAGCACGAAGTACATCTTTGGTATACTCAAGTGCATTACTATAATGTCCATTACTAAATCTGTTATCATTACTCATGTGTATCACTCCTCTACATAATTTTTATCTAACAAGGAGGAAAGCGTCTTTTTCTTGCTAACCTATCTCCTAAAACTTCTGCAACCTTTTTATTAGTTGAGACTTCCTTTGCTATTTCCATTTTAGTATCATTTTCTTTTAGAAGCTTTTTTATCACTTCATTGTTATCTAATTCTTCTCTTTGATTATCTTTTTTGTTGTACATTAATATCTTCCTTTCATAATATTTGCTTATAACTATAAATTGTCCATATTATTTTCTTTTACAACTATAAGTTTTTTCTATTTTTTATAAATTATTTTTAATAATCCTATTATTTATTGTTATATATTTTTAATTTTTTTAATCATAAAAATATAATTTTGTATAAAAAATAAAACAAGGTAAATAATATATTATTTACCTTGTTTTATTTTAATTTAAAGTTTTCTAAAGATTTCTATACCCTTAGTTTTTATTAAATTCCATAATATTAAAGTAATTACTAATGTTATAATAACTGCTATACTTAAGAATATGTTTAAATTTAGTATACTAAATTTAAAATATATAAATGCATAAGCAGCAATATATAAAGCAGAAATTAGCATTACTGCAATCATAGAAAAGCTTCTTTTTACTACTGCTACTTCATTCTTCCAATCAAAATTAGGGTATAATAGATTTAAAAATAGTCCTAATATTGCCACTAATAATTCCACTGAGATTATTACTAAACTTCCTATAAGTATAAAATTAAAGTCAAATTTCATTCTTAAACTTATTAAAATAAAGCAAATTATACTTATAGGTATTGTGATAAGTAAATTTAAACCTATTTTACCTTTAAATATATCTATTTCTTTTATAGGCAATGATTTTATTATCCATAAATTTTTCCCTTCTATAGATATCGAACAATAAGTAGTGCAACTTGTTACTATACAGAATAATATAATACCTAACAATTGAATTTTTATAAAAGTAAAATCTAGATTCAATTGAAGTAAATCTGATACCTTATCTGCTCCAAGTATCACTAAACTTATAGAAAATATACTTAGTAAAACCATTCCCATAGATGAATTTAGTACGTATATATAAGAAGAAAAATATCTCTTAATCTCTTTTTGTAGTAAAGCTTCAATTATATTATAAGTTTTTAATTCTGTAGCTTCGTATTTTTTAATCTTATAACTTTCATTCATTCTAGAATTTATAAGTTTAAATTGTTTTGAAAATAAATTTACAAATATTAGAAATAACCCTAATGATAATCCAATAAATTTAATAACTGATAAAAAACTATTATTTGTTAAACCATCTATATAGTAATAAGATAAAAAGTATACTTTCTTTACAGCTTCATTTATTGAAGTACTATTTACCAATATTGATTTTCCTATCTCCTCCATTTGAGTAACAAGTAACATATACGCTACAAGTAATATTATACTTCCTATAATTAATATTGCATTCTTATATTTAATCTTTGATGATATATTTCCTAAAAAGAATGAAATAATTGATGATATTATCATAGGAATTAATGGTGTACATAAGAACATTAATATTAAATTGACATAGAAAAATATACTTACATTAACTTTCATTGAGTACACTATTGCTGGGATTAATATAATTGGTGCTGTAAATAAGTAATTAGATATTAACAACATAAATATTTTACTTATTAATATTGTTGATTCCTTTAACGGAAGACTTATTAACATTTCAAAATCCTTAGCTTCAAATAGATATGACGAGGATTTATATAATGTAGTAAATAAGCTAAATAATACAGTTCCTACAAAACCTATTAGAAGTAATAAATCCATTTGATTATATAGAATTAATAAATCACTTACATCTAAGCATAATTTAAAAATAGCATATATCAAGTACCCTATAAGAACTATAGAACCAACTATAATTGCTAGTATCTTATTTCTTTCTTTCGAGTTTAAATTTTTTATTTTATTTAAACCAAATTCGTTTATTATATTAGTATTTATTAATAATCCTAAATTAATCATTTTCAATCAACTCCATAAATAGACTTTCAAGACTTTTATTACCTTTTACATCATCAGTATTTCCTGTAGTTATAAGTTTTCCATCTTTTATTATTGCTACCTTATTACAAATTTTTTCTGCTACATCAAGTACATGAGTTGAAAAGAATATAGCTCCACCTTTTGAACAAAACTCATTCATAATTTCCTTTAAGGTAAATGCAGCCTTTGGATCAAGACCTACAAATGGTTCATCTAAAATTAAAATTTTAGGACTATGAATTAGTGCAGATATTATAGCTAATTTTTGCTTCATTCCATGAGAATAAGAACTTATCATATCTCCTAAGCTATCCTTTATTTCAAATCTATCTGCATAGTAATGTATTAAATCTTCTCTTTCTTTTTTATCAACATTAAAAATATTTGCTATAAAATTAAGATACTGTATCGCAGTTAAAGAATCATATAAATCTGGATTGTCAGGAATATAAGCCATCTCTTTTTTACACTCTATAGGATTTCTCTTAATACTTTTAGAATTAACTAAAATCTCACCTTCTTCAAAATCATGGATTCCTACTATACACTTTATAGTCGTAGTTTTACCAGCACCATTGTGACCAATAAATCCAAATATATCTCCTTTTTTAATTTCAAAACTTATATTATCAATTGCCTTGCCACTATTTTTATAAGACTTTGAAAGATTTTTTATACTTAACATATTACCCTCCAGTATTATATATTTTATATTTGTTATATATAATATATAACAATCAGGCAATAAGTTCAATATATTTTTGAAAATAATAAATTACGAAATTGTATATTATTAATTTCATTTATATTCTATTATTTTCTCTCTTCAAAATTTAAATATTAAATAAGGGACTTTTTAAAATGGTTTTTGAATCAAAATCAAAGAGCTTGATAAAATAATTATATTACACTTACACCATTTTTACAGCTGCATATAATAGAATTATTTATCAAGCCCATTATTCAAAACTATCTATAAGTCTCTTAATTTAAATCTAATTTTTCTATGTTTTCTTTCATTATTTTTATCGAATCATCTAGTTTATTTTTCTCTGTTGTATCTAACGCTAAATGAATAACTTCTCTAACACCATCTTGATTTACTATACTTGGAATAGCAATATAAACATCTTCATGCCCATACTCACCATTTAAGTATGAAGAGACTGTTAGTATACTATTTTCATTTTCAAGTATTGCTTTCGTTATTCTAGTCAGTGCCATACCTATACCATAATATGTTGAATTTTTACACTTTATTATTTCATAAGCTATATTTCTAACTTTATCCTCAATTTCTTCTAACTCATCAAATTTTAACTTACTATCTTTTCTTGATGCAATTTGGTAAATTGGTTGAACTCCACATAATGCATAACTCCATGCAACAAATTGAGAGTCACCATGTTCTCCCATAACATATGCATTTATATCTTTAGGATTAACATCTAATTTTTCACCTAAGGTATATCTAAGTCTTGCAGAGTCTAACGTTGTCCCTGAGCCTATTACCTTAGATTTATCAAATCCTGATAACTTTTGTGCTACATAAGTCATAATATCAACTGGATTAGTAGCTATTAATAATATCCCATCAAATCCTGATTTTTTTATTTCATCAATAATTGATTTCATAATTTTACTATTCTTGTGAAGTAAGTCTAATCTAGTTTCTCCTTCTGTTTGTATAGCACCTGCTGTTATACAAATTATATATGCATCCTTACAATCACTATAGTCACCTGCATATATATTCATTTTTCTTGGTGCAAAGCTAAGACCATGATTTAAATCTATTGCTTCACCTCTAGCACGTTCTTTATTTATATCTATTAAAACTAATTCCTCACATGCACCTTGATTTACCATAGAGTATGCATAGCTCATACCTACCATACCCGTTCCTACTATAACAACTTTATTTTTCTTCATAAAATCAACCTCCAATACTCTTCGATTATTTTATTCCCAAAATAATCCATATTAAAACTATAATCACTATTATTATGTGTCTTATTTATTTTTTGATACTAAGCATATATTAGTTTTACTACATTTTACCTATCATTACAATAACTTCGACTAATTTTTGTCATTTTTCTAAATATAATACATTAAAATTTTATATTATTAGCTATAATTTTTTTTATATTAAGTGTATAATAAAATGTACTAATCTAGATATTAAAAATAAAAGGAGTTATATATGAAGACATTTGAAGAATTAAAATTAAATGGTAATTTAATAAATGGACTTAAAAAGCAAGAAATTACATCTCCTACTGAGGTACAATCTCTTGTTTTTGAAAATATAATTAATAACAAAGATATTCTTGCAAATTCTCAAACTGGAAGTGGTAAAACATTATCTTATTTACTTCCTATGTTTGAAAAAGTAGATACTACAAAAAGAGAAACTCAAGTATTAGTTCTAGCACCTACTCATGAGCTAGTTGTTCAGATACATAATCAAATTGAATTATTAGCTAAGAATTCAGGAATAGAAGTTACTTCTCTTCCAATATTCGGTGAAGTTAATATTCAAAAACAAATAAAAAATATAAAAAATGTAAAACCTCATATAGCAGTAGGGTCTTGTGGTAGAGTTTTAGATTTAATAAATCAAAAAAAGTTAAAAGCTCATACTATTAAGACTATTATATTAGATGAGGTTGACAGCTTACTAAGCGGAAACAATGTATCATATGTTAAAGATATAGTAAAATCAACTTTAAGAGATAGACAATTATTAGGATTCTCCGCTTCATTAACTGATGAAACTATTGATTTATGCAAAGAAATGATGAAGAAACCTTTAGTAATAAATGCTACTAAAGAAGTTACTATCAATCCTAAAATAAAACACATGTACTTATTAGGAGAAAGAAGAGAAAAATTTGATTTACTTAGAAAAGCTTTAGCTGCTACTACTCCCAAAAGAGCAATAGTTTTCGTTAATAACGAAAAAAGTATTGAAGTTATAACTTCTAAATTAAATTATCATGGATATAAAGCTGTTGGTATATTTGGAGATATGTCAAAGGAAGATAGAAAGAATGCTATCAATGCTTTTAGGTTGGGAAAAGCTAAAGTCTTAGTATCTTCAGATTTATCTGCAAGAGGATTAGATGTCGTTGATACTAGCCACGTATTTAACCTAGACTTCCCCGGAAGTAAAAACGAATATATACATAGAGCTGGTAGAACTGCAAGAGGAAATAGAAATGGTAATGCTATTTCTATAGTTACTAAAGGTGAACTTGCTGATATAAAACGATATAAAAGAGAATTTAATATTGATATAAAGCCTAAGGTAATTAAATACGGTAAGTTCTTCGATAGTAGAAGTAAATAATTAAATTATTAAATATAATATGAAAAAGGGTATGTTTCAATCATACCCTTTTTCATACTTATATATTATAAACTTACCTAAGATTGATATAGTTAATAATTTTTATTATCAAATACATTTAATTATATTTACTTTTTTAGTTCCAATTTACATTCTTTTGAAATATTATATAGTATTTCAATAAGTTTTGGAGGTAAGAGATGGATTTCATTGACAATATAGTATCAAATCGACTTGGGGGTAACAATTTTTTTAACGAAAGTAGAGTATTTAAATTTGAAAAACTAAAAATGATAAGAGATGATTTAAAGGCTAAAAATCCTGATATAAAGATAATAGATATGGGTGTTGGAGAACCTAACAAAATGGCTGATAAATCCATAGTAAATGTACTTAGCATCGAAGCTAATAAAGAAGAAAATCGATTTTATGCTGATAACGGAATATTAGATTTTAAAATCGCAGCTTGCTCTTATTTAAAGGATTTATATAACTTAGATAATATAAATCCAGCTAATATTGTTCATGGTATTGGATCTAAATCTATATTAGCTATGATTCCAACTTGCTTTATTAACCCTGGCGATGTCACTTTAATGACAGTTCCTGGTTATCCAATAATAGCTAATCATACTAAGTTCCTTGGTGGTGAAGTATATAACTTAAAATTATGCGAGTATAATAACTTTTATCCAGAGTTAGACTCCATACCTGAAGACATTCTAAAAAGGGCTAAGCTATTATATCTTAACTATCCAAACAATCCTACTGGACAAGTAGCTACAATAGAGTTTTATGAAAAAGTAATTGAATTTGCTAAGAAAAACAATGTTCTAATTGTGTCTGATGTTGCTTATGGACCTTTAGTTTTTGATGGAAATAAACCATTAAGTATATTTACCGTTGATAAAAACATGGAATATTCTATAGAACTACATTCTTTATCTAAAGCTTTTAATATGACAGGTTGGAGACTAGCATTTTTACTTGGCTCTGAAAAATCTATAAAATTATTTTCTACAGTTAAAAGCTATGGTGATTCTGGACAATTTAGAGCTATACAAAAAGCAGGCATATATGCACTAAATCATAAAGAATTGATAGATGAAAATATAAAAAGATATGATAGAAGATTTAAACTACTAGTAGATGCACTAAATGAAGTTGGTTTTGATGCAAAAAAACCAAAAGGAGGGTTCTACTGCTATACTGCAATTCCAAAAGGAGTAAAAAGCAAACTAACTTTTGAAAATGCTGAAGAAGCAAGCTATTATATACTAAAAAATGCATATATCTCAACAGTCCCATGGGACGAATGTGGAGGCTTTTTAAGATTTTCAGTAACCTTCGAAGCAAATTCAATAGAAGAAGAAATACAAACAATAAACGAACTTAAAAAAAGACTTCAAAGTCTAGATTTGGAATTCTAATATAGACTTCATATCATTATATTTTTATGCTTATTATTTTCTGTTATTTTTATTTAACACCCTAATACTAGATATTAGTAAATAGTGGTATATTTAAAAGGAGTGTCAAGTACCCAGAGAAAGTGTGAAAATTAATTTACCGAATATTCGCAGATACAATCTGCATGGTAGGTAAATTAATTTTCACACTTTCTCGCTGTATATTAAGCCACCCCCTTTAAGCCCCTCCAATACTAATAAGCTAATATTTCTATTCCATCTTCTGTTACTAGGATCATATTTTCCCATTGTGCAGATAAAGAACCATCTTCTGTACAAGCAGTCCATCCATTATCAGCATCTATATATATGTCACTCTTACCTTCATTGATCATAGGCTCAATAGTAAACATCATGCCTGGTGCTAAAACCATTCCTTCGCCCTCTCTTCCATAGTGGAATACAAATGGTTCTTCATGGAAGTCAAGTCCGATACCATGACCACCAAATTCTCTTACTACGCTATAACCATTTTCTTTTGCATGTTTTTGTATAGCTGCACCTATATCACCTAAGTGCCCCCAAGGTTTTACAGATTCTATACCTTTTATCATACACTCTTTAGTCACTTCTACTAGTCTTTTAGCTCTATCACTAACATCACCTATCATAAACATTCTAGATGCATCAGAATAATATCCATTATAAATTGTAGATACATCTACATTTATTATATCTCCATTTTGTAATACTCTATCTTCACTTGGTATACCATGGCATACTTCATCATTTATAGAAGTACAAACACTTTTAGGGAATCCTGAGAATCCTAAAGGAGCTGGTACTGCACCTTGAGATATAGTATATTCATGAACTATTTTATCTATATCCTCAGTAGTCATACCTTCTTTTATATTTTCTGCAACTAAATCTAGTATTGCATTATTTATTTTCGCACTTTCTTTTATTTTTTCTATCTGTTCTTTATTTTTTATTAAATCTCTAGAAGGTACTTTATGACCTTTTCTCTTTAGCTCATCTAATTTTTCATCAAATTTCATATGACATTTTTTATATTTTTGATTGCTACCACACCAGCACTCATCGTTTCTTCCTAAACTCATTATTAAACTCCTTTCTCATTATAGATATAATATAATAATATACCTATATATATTACATGTCAAAGAAGCCTTAGATTTCCTAAGACTTCTTGATTTAATCTATTATTATATATTTAAAACTGTAATTGGCTTTCTTAATATATAGTCTTTTTCTACATCAAGGTCTAACTTCATTTTTACAGTTTGTCTTGCATGAGGAGCTGATTCTATTGGCTCACCATCTTCATTGTACATTTCTAATATTATTGCATGCATAGTTTCTTTAAATGGCCCTATAACTTCAATTTTATCTCCTACATACATCTTATTTCTTTGTTCTACTACTACAAGTCCAGTCTCTTCTTCATGACCTTTAACTAAACCAATAAAATCATAGTTTCTTATATAAGACGCAGATTTATAATTATGAGAATTTGAATCTGGTCTATCAAAGAAGAACCCCGTACTGTAATCTCTATGACTACCTTTTTTAAGTTCTTCTAGCCACATAGGATTAAACTTCCAGTTTTCTGGATCTTTATAATATTCATCAAGCGCCATTCTATATGCTCTAACAGTTGTAGCTACATAGTAAGCTGTTTTCATTCTCCCTTCTATTTTTAAGCTTGTTATACCACTATCAAATATTTCGGGTATATATTCTATCATACATAAATCTTTAGAGTTAAAGAAGAACTCCGGATCTATATCATCTAATACTTGCTTATATTCACCTGGACCTACTTCTTCCATTAATGTATACTTCCATCTACAAGATTGTGCACAAGAACCTTTATTAGCATCTCTTCCTGTAGTATGATTACTTATTACACATTTTCCTGAGTATGACATACACATAGCTCCATGAACAAAAGTTTCTATATCCATATCAGCTGGCGTATTTTCTCTTAATTCTTTAATTTCCTCAAATGATAATTCTCTAGCAGTAACAACTCTTTTAGCTCCTTGTTTATACCAAAAAGCTGCTGAAGCTGCATTTGTAGTACTAGCTTGAGTACTTATGTGTATTTCCATGTTAGGTATTGTTTCTTTTACATAAGTAAATACACCTGGATCACTTACTATAACTGCATCAACGCCGATCTCTTGTAGCTCTAATAAGTAGTCTTTTAATTGTAATAAATCATCATTTCTTGGAATTATATTTATAGTAACAAAAACTTGTTTTCCTCTTTCATGAGCAAAGTTTACACCTTCTATCATATCTTCTTTGCTAAAGTTTTTTGCGGCAGATCTCATTCCAAATATTTCTCCACCTATATATACTGCATCCGCTCCATAAGTAAATGCTATCTTTAATCTCTCTAAATCACCTGCAGGTGCTAATAATTCTACCTTTCTCATTTTATCTCCTTTATATATTAATTTTTCTTTTTACGTAATTAGGTTCGATTTTATTAATTTACCCAAATAAAATTATACAAAACTTATATTCTATATATCTCTCCTATTTGGTAATATTTTATATAGTATTATATCATATTTTGTGCTAACTATTTTATATAAATATATTTATAGTAAAATCTTTCAACTTTTATAATAACTCTTATTTAATTAAATATAAAGGAATAATTAAAAATTCATTATATTCAATATAAAAGGCCTATCATACAAGATAGACCTACTTATTTAATGTTTCATATTATTTTTAGATTCTTTTTCCATTTGTTTTTTTAATTCTCTTGAAAATTTCTTTTCTTCATATTTTTCCATCATTTCATCTTTTTTCATTTCCATAGATGCCATAGCACCCTTAAAGTCATCTTTTAAATCTTCAGCTGTATGTTTCATTACATGCCCTACTTTTTGTGCGCCTTCTTTCATATCATTTTTCATATTATTCATTTCTTTTTGTAGCTTATCCATATAAAAGCCTCCTCTAATATTGTTTTTATTATTTTTTCCAAAAAGTATAAAATTATTTGCTTCACTAATGTATTTAAATTTTCATACATTAAAGTATTAGATTAATTAGGGGGTTATTTTTTATGACATCTTATATTCTTTATGGTCTTGCTATAGCTTTATTTATAATTTCATATATAAAAGACAAGTCAAAAACAAAAATTGCTCTAAAAAAAGCCTTTAAGTCCTTCGAAAATATAATGCCTCAATTTTTATCTATTATTATTATAGTAGGAATAGTTTTATCTATTCTCGATACAGATACAATCTCAAAACTTATCGGTTCTGAATCAGGATTTTTAGGAGTTTTTTTATCTTCTACCGTAGGCTCTATTGTTCTGATGCCTACATTTGTTGCCTTTTCTACAGCAGATACTTTGCTTAAAAGTGGTGCTGGATATTCTCAAGTTGGAGCATTAGTATCAACTCTTACATTAGTTGGTGTTATGACTTTTACACTTGAGTCTCAATATATTGGTAAAAAAGCTGCATTTTATAGAAATTTCATAGCTTTTTTATTTTCATTTATAGTTGCTTTTTTCATGGGGGTGTTTTTAGGATGATTAAATTAAAATTTATATTAAATAGATATAAACTTTTCCTAATATTTTCTATTATTTTAATCTTACTATTTATTTTTAATAGAAACTTAGGTGTTAATATATTTAATAATGCAAAGGGTAGTTTTTTACAAATGTTAGCTGTACTTCCTCCTATCATGCTTCTACTAGGCCTTATGGATGAATGGGTTTCTAGAAAATCAATGATGAAGTATATGGGAGAAGATTCAAGTATTCTAGGGATAATTTTATCAATTTTACTAGCTGCATTTGCTGCTGGACCAATGTATGCAGCCTTTCCTTTTACTGCTGTTCTAATAAATAAAGGTGTTAAGTTTTCCAATATAATAATTTTTATGAATTCTTGGTGTGTAATTAAAATTTCTACTTTATTATTTGAAATTAGCTCTTTAGGATATAAGTTTACTTTATATAGATTAATAATAGATTTTATTGGTGTTATTGCCATGGGATATTTAGTTGATTATATAGTTAATAAAGCACCTAAAAAAAAATCCTGTAAGTTTTAACTTACAGGATTTTTTCACTATAACTATACCCTACTGGAGGATGTGAGGGAGGATTATAGTCATAGTCTAGTATTATGGTCTTAAGCTAGTCTTTTCATTTATTATGATACAATTCCTATGTGAATTTAATGTGTAATTATTATGAAAACTGCTTGAATTTAATACTTTATAAAAATTTATTAATATTTTTATAAAGTATTCACTTCTATTATCTAAATTTTTATAGTAAATACAACGGAATTATTCCTATTTTTTATACTATATTCGAAGCCGTGACTTTTTAAAATTGTACTTACGATATATAATCCAAGGCCACTCCCTCCAGTTTTTCTTGATCGTGATTTTTCTACTCTAAAAAATGGATTAAATATCTCTTCTAGATATTTTTTCTCTATTATTACACCTGTATTTTCGATTTCTAAATAAGTTTTTATACTTCTTCCATTTTTTCTTTTATAAAGTCTTATCGTTACAGTTTCTCCCTCTGGAGAGTACTTTATTGCATTGTTGATGATATTATTAATTGCTCTTGTTATTTTTTCTTCATCAGCAATTATACTTATATTCTCATCTATTTTTAAAACTATTTTTAAATTTTTCTCTTCAATTAAAAAGATTTGTCTTTTAACCAGATTCTCTATAAGATGACTTAAATTTATATTTGTTAAGTATAAATCTTGCTTTAATGTCTCACTCTTAGAAACCTCAATCATCTCATTTACTAATTCTTTTAACTCTTGAGTGCTTTCATATGACTTTTTAAGATAAGTATCTCTATCCTTGTATTTTCCTATATTATAAATCATCCCTTCTATTTGACCACTTATTATAGTTATTGGCGTTTTTAATTCATGAGATATTGTAGCTATAAAATCTCTTCTTTTCTGCTCTTGTTCTCTTTCACTTTCAATTATTTTAATTAATGGCCTTGTAATAGTTGATGAATATATAAATGCTCCGATCATACCTACAAAAACTGCTACTAGTAATATATACGGCATAATCTTTCTAATAACCTGGCTAGCTTCATCTATAGGTTGAAGTGGCATCATTATATCAAGTCTATATGGAGTACTCTTATCAGTGGTTGATATATGTGTAGACATAGTATACTCCTTAGCTATTTTTCCAAGTTTCAATATATTTTTTGATTGATACTTATCAAATTTAAATAAAAGAATCTCATTATTTCCATACACAATCCTTCCACTAGTGTCACTTAATAAAATTGCTAAATTTTGTTTTTTCGCTATATCATAAAGATTATTCTCCAATTCTTTAGTATCATGATAAGCTGCCTTTTCTATTAATATACTTATTTCTTCATGTAGAGATTCTATTTTATATTTATGATAGTATGATGGCAGTAAATAATATAGTATTAGATATATTATTAAAGCTAAGGCTATAAGTAATCCGCTAGTTATGCCAAATAACTTATATTTTATACTTAAATTTTCCCATTTATCCAATATCTTTTTCAAGTGTATAACCTATCCCTTTAACAGTTTTTATATATGGTAATTCTATTTTTTTTCTTATATTTTTGATGTGCGCATCTACTATTCTAGTATCTCCATAATAATCATAGCCCCATATACTATCCAAAAGGCTTTCTCTTGTTATAACTTGAGGATATTTTTCAATCAAATTTTTTAATATATTGAATTCTTTTAATGTTAATTCAACAATATTTCCATCTACATTTACAGTATATGTATTTAAATCTAATCTTAATTTCCCAAAACCTAAATAATCATTGCTTTCTGCTGTAGTATTACTTCTCCTTAGTACCGCTTCAACTCTTTTTATTAATAAATTAAAAGAAAAAGGCTTTGTTATGTAGTCATCACATTCTAATTCAAACCCTTTAACTTCGTCATTTTCTTGATTTAATGCTGTTAAAAATATTATAGGTACACTGGACGTCTTTCTTATCATCTTACATGCAGAGTATCCATCTAAATTAGGCATCATTATATCTAAAATTATTAAATCATAATTATTCTTCTTAAAAAGCTTTATTCCCTCTAGACCATCACTTGCATAGTCTACATTATAATCCTCAGCTCTTAAAAACTCGACGATAAGCTCTTGTATATTTGCATCATCTTCAACAACTAATATGGATTTACTCATCTTTGCACCTCCTAGTTTAATTATATATATATTCTACATTACATATATGAATTTTACATGAAATTTTATTCTATAATAAGATAAAACACGTTGTGATAAATAATAGCATACTTATCATAACGTGTTTTCCTAAGTTATATTAGTCTAATTTAAATTTCTTAAGTCTTAGTGCATTTGTAACTACTGATACAGAGCTTAGACTCATCGCTGCAGCTGCTATCATTGGATTTAAAAGAGGTCCTCCAAATATATATAAAAGTCCGGCTGCTACTGGTATTCCTATTGTATTATATCCAAATGCCCAGAATAAGTTTTGTTTAATATTCTTAATTGTTGCATTACTTAATTTTATAGCATTAGGTACATCCATTAAATCACTTCTCATTAAGACTATATCTGCAGATTCCATAGCTACATCAGTACCACTACCTATAGCAATACCTATATCTGCCTTTGCTAATGCCGGGGCATCGTTAATTCCATCTCCTACCATTGCAACAAAATTACCTTTTTCTTGTAGTTTTTTTACTTCTTGAGATTTATCTTCTGGCAATACTTCTGCAAGAACTATATCTATCCCTACTTGTGATGCAATTGCACTTGCAGTTTTTTTATTATCACCAGTAACCATAGCTACCTTTATACCCATTTCATGTAATGTTTCTATAGCCTTTTTACTACTTTCCTTTACAACATCTGCTACTGCTATTATACCACCTATATTATTATCTATCGAAATATACATAGGTGTTTTTCCTTCTCTTGCTAATTCATCAGATTTATTTTCTAAGTTTAGTAAACTTATATTTCTTTCATTCATAAGTTTTCTATTACCTAATAATATTTTTTTATTATCAATTATAACTTCTATACCATGACCAGGTATAGCTTTAAAGTTTTCTAAATTTTTAAAGTTAATATCTTTTTCCATACCGTATCTTACTATAGCTTCTCCAAGAGGATGTTCAGAATTTTTTTCTGCACTTGTAGCTATTTCTAATAAATATCCTTCTTCAATACCTTCACTTGTTATTATATCTGTAACTTTAGGTTTACCTTCTGTTATTGTTCCAGTCTTATCAAATATTATTGTGTTTATTTTATGTGATAGTTCTAATGCTTCTCCACCTTTTATAAGTATTCCATTTTCAGCACCCTTACCTGTTCCTACCATTATGGCTGTAGGGGTTGCAAGACCAAGTGCACAGGGACAAGCAATTACTAAAATTGATATAAATATAGTAAGTACAAAAACAATATCCTTTCCTCCAAATATCCACCATAATAAAGCCGAAACTACTGCTATAGTCATTACTATAGGTACAAAATATCCAGATACAGTATCAGCAAGCTTTGCAATAGGTGCCTTTGTTCCTTGAGCATCTTCTACTAACTTAACTATTTGAGCAAGTGCTGTATCACTACCTACTTTTTCTGCTCTAAACTTAATACTACCATTTTTATTTATACTAGCTCCAGTGACTTTTGATCCTACATTTTTTTCAACAGGTATACTTTCTCCTGTAAGCATTGATTCATCGACCGATGTATTACCTTCTATTACTGTACCATCTACAGGTATTTTTTCTCCTGGTTTAACTAAGATTATATCTCCAACCATAACTTCATCTATTGGTGTTTCTACTTCAGTTCCATTGATTATCAAAATTGCTGTTTTGGGTTGAAGTCCCATAAGCTTTTTGATTGCTTCTGAAGTCTTTCCTTTTGATCTTGATTCAAAGTATTTTCCTAGTAATATAAGTGCTATTATTATACCCGCACTTTCATAATACAATTGATGATGATGCATTCCTGTAATTTTACCATTTGCTATTTGAATGGTTGTATATACACTATATAAAAATGCTGCACTAGTTCCTATTGCTACTAAAGTATCCATATTTGGACTTTTAGAAAATAATGACTTAAAGCCATGTATATAAAACTTATATCCTGCTCCCATTACAGGTATTACTAATAACAATTGTATAAGTGCATAGTTTAATGTATTATTCATTGGATTTATTATTTCTGGTAATGGCCATGGTCCAAAAGGTTTTGGTATCATAGGCCCCATTGCGATATAGAATAGAGGGATAGCAAATATTGTTGCTATAATAAATTTTGTAAATAAAGTTTTCATTTCTTTTTCTTTTTTTAATTTATCTTCATCTACACTTATCTTTTTTTCTTCTCCTATTGGTTTATAACCTGCTTTTTCAATTGCAGCCTTTATCTGAGATAATTTAACTTTAGCTGGGTTATATATTACATTAGCTTTATCAGTTGCTATATTAACACTTATAGATTCTACCCCTTCAAGTTTTTTTCCTACTCTTTCCACAGCTTTTGCACAAGCTGCACATGTCATCCCCTCTATTTTAAGTTCAATGACTTTATTTTCTTCTTCAACTTCAACTCCATATCCAGCTTTTTCAATTACACATTTTATGTCATCAAAATTTACTTTTGATCTATCATAAACTATATTTAATTTTTCTGTAGCTATATTTACATTTTGTTCTTCTACACCATCTAACTTTTTAACTACTCTCTCTACAGCCTTTGCACAAGCCGCACATGTCATTCCAGTTATCTTATATATTTCATTTATTTTATTGGCATCCATATTTATTCTCCTTTCATTTTCTTATGATATCTATATACCCTATAAGGGTATATTAAAACATTTTATTGAAAAAATCAATTAATTTAATAATTTTAGTTTAAATTTTATCCATTCACTATTTTTCTACTCATAAATTTTTATATTATTTTAATATATTTACATACTAAAAATGTATTTTTCTAATATAAAATATCTACATCTATAAAAACTTTATAAAAATAAAACTAGCTTTAATGATGATTTAAATCACTAAAGCTAGTTTTATTTTATAATTCTATAATTTAGATATTAATTTATCTATTAATTTCTTTTTCATATCTTGAATCAAATCTTTATTTGAATTAGTTTTTGTATTATTATTACCTTTTTTATTTGAGCCTTTTGCTGAAGTTGACTTTTTCTTTCTTCCCATATCCAAACCTCCATAATAATATATTTATTACTATATAATTATGAAATTTTGCTCCAAAAGTAGACAATTATTTTAAAAATATTATAAAAAAACTTTTTTTACTTATTTATAGTTATTTATATAAGATAAGTATCTCTTCATCAGAGTAAGCCTCTAATTCTAATCACTTATCATATGGGTTACCTTTTATATTTAAAAGTTCTGCAAATGCTTGCTCTGTTTTTAGTCTACTTCTTTTTAGTTGAATAATCTTATTTTTAAAATCTAACCCAAGTAAATTTAATATCCTATATTCTATAAGCATGTGCCTATATGCATTTGATCTATAAGACTTTATTTTTGATGCGTATATTTCTATATTTTCTATTTCAAAATTACAAACTGCAATACATTCTTCTTCCATATATCTAATTTTAAAATTTTCATATTTAGAAAAGTTATTCTCCAATATTTCCATAAACTTCACAAAATCATTTACCTCACATACGATGTCAAGATCACTTTTGTTTATATCAATATCTATAGGTATTGTTCCTGCTAATATTGGATTATATTTTTCTAATGTGTTAAATACTTTATAATCATTTAAGATTTCATGACTCTTTCTTTGTTTGTTATTTCCATACTTTAAATATTCTTTGTCTAAGAACTTATCGATCATCTATCATATCCTCTCTTTTATTTACAAATAAAAATACCTCAAAATATTATAATACTCTTTATTTTGAGGTATTTTTATTATTAGTTTATCATTATTTTAATACATTAATTAAATTTTTAAATATATCTTTATTTTCTTTAATCTCTTTTTCATTTCCAACTACTGCTAAGTAATCTTGACTCATGGTATTTCTTACTACTTCTGCATATCCTTTAATATCTTCTACCTTAGTATTTAATACCTCAACTCTTTCTTTTTCTCTATCTTCCTTAGTTATATTTCTTATATACATAGAAACAGCCTTTATACCTTTATAATAAGGCATAAGTGGACTTTCTAAATTACTTATAGTTCCTATTATATATTTAGTCATTTCTCTATCTGAAATATCAAATTTTTCTAAGTAATCACAAGCTCCATCATAAGCATTAAGAGTATTTACTAAATTTGGATCTCTATATGATACAAATATAAAGCTACCTTCTCTACTTATATTACTCATTGCACCATAAGCTCCACCTTTTACTCTTACATTGTTCCATAAATAATCATATCCTAGTATTGTTTTTAATACCAGCATGCTACCACTATAGTCATAACCTAATTCTTTATAGTTATAACCCTTAGCTACATATTGGACATTTGCTGAAGTCATTAGCCCTTCATTTTTTTGTTCTTTAGTAAATTTATATTCATAGCTATCTAATTTATCATTACATAATACATTCGTTACTTTGTTCATATTCTCTTTTAATAATTCTAATTCTTTTACTTCACCAGTAATAGCTATAGTTAAATTATTCTTATTAAATACTGTTTTTTGAATTTCATATAATTTTGATTTTATATTTTCAAACTCTGAATCATAATTTTTCTCTATATTTTTTAAGAACTCATAATAATCATATCCAGATATTTTTTGTAAGTAAGAAGCAACTGGTGAGAAATAAGAAGTAAGTCTACTATTTGCAACTTGATGTCCAGCTTGCATTAAGTTCATTTCAATTCTCGAAATTAACTCTCTTATTATCTCTCTTATTCTCTTACTATCTTCGAATAATGAGTTTTTTATTATTTCTGAAAGTAAATCTAGCGATTTTCCAATCTTGTCATTCATAACTTTTATATGAGATTCTATAAATGGATAAAATTTAGTTGTATCCTTATCATTTGAGTAAACTTGATTCTTAAAGAATAAGTCTCCAGTATTTATAAGTATCTCATTAGATAATTCTTTGTAGTCATAATTTTTTGTATCTACTTTTCCTAATAAGTTTCCTATTAAGCTAAAGTAAGGTATATCTTCTTCTTTTATACATCTTCCGTAAAACATAAAGTTTAAATAAGAAATATTGCTTGTAAATACATTATAATGAAGTATTTCTATATCATCATACTTAATTTCTTCAATTTTTAAATCTTCTACATCTTTTCCTATATCATCTATCGATAACATAGGTATAGTCTCTAATACGTCTGGTGAATCAGGAGTACTTTGACGTAATATTAAACTCTTAGTTTCTTCTACAATCTCATCTAATTCTTCATTACTTAAGCTTTCTTTATAAGATTTAAGCTTTTCTTTTAATTCTACTTCTTCTTTTTCAGCTAAACCTTTCTCTGGTTTTAACACAAGTAATGATGAATGTGTGTTATTTAAAAGATATTTTTCTATAAGTCTTTCAAAATAATTGCTTGTAAGAGCCTTTTTAACATTTTCTATAGCTTTTTCATATCTAATATGCATAAGTGGATCTCCGCCATATAACCAGCTATCCATAGCATTCATATAATAAATAAGTCCTTTCGGATAACTTCCTGTATCCCCTTCTCTTAACTTGAACTCAAATGTATTTATACAACCTTCTATTAACTTCTTATCTATTCCATTTTTTACAAGGTCATTTAGAGTATCAAATACTATTTTCTTAAACTCTTCTTTTTTATCTACTTCACTGTTTTTAACTATTACACTGAATACTGGTTGAAGTATACCATTATCAAAACTACCGAATACGTCTTTTCCTACTTCAGCATCTATTAATGCCTTTTTAAGAGGCGCTCCTTCTGTTTCTAATAATAAATACTCAAGAATATTTAAGTCAGTATAAACTTCATCCTCAGTAGATCTACCTGTTACAAAGTTTAAAGCTAAGAAAGTTTTTTCTCTTTCTTCATCTTCTTTTGAAATAGAGTATGAGTAGTTTACCTCTTTCATTTCACTATAAGGCTCTTGTTCTTTAATATCTGAATCTATTTCAATTTTATCAAAATTAGATAAATAGTTATCATTTATAAACGCAAGCTCTTTATCTAAATCTCCATCTCCATATAAGAATATATAACTATTTGATGGATGATAATATTTCTTATGAGTATCTATAAATTGTTCATATGTTAAATCTGGTATATCATGAGGATCTCCACCAGATTCATTATAATAAGTATTATCAGGGAAAAGAGTCTGCTGTATTCTTCTTAAAAGTATACCTTCTGGAGAAGAAAACGCACCCTTCATTTCATTATATACTACACCCTTATATGTTAAATCTTCATTTTTATCTTCAAGATCATAATGCCAACCTTCTTGCATAAGAATCTCTTTAGTATTGTATATGTTTGGATAAAATACTGCATCTAAGTATACATCCATTAAGTTAAAGAAATCCTTCTCATTTTGACTTGCTACTGGATAAATAGTTTTATCTGGATATGTCATAGCATTTAAAAATGTATTTAAAGATCCTTTTACCAACTCAACAAAAGGTTCTTTAGTAGGGAACTTTCTAGAACCACATAAAACACTATGTTCTAATATGTGCATTACACCAGTACTATCACTTGGTGGTGTTTTAAATCCTATAGAAAATACTTTATTATTGTCGTCATTTTCCATATGTAAAAGTCTTGCTCCTGTTTTTTCATGTTCAAAAATTCTAGCATTAGAATTAACTTCTTTTATATATTCTTCATCTTTTAAAATAAAACCATTATATATTTGACCTATTTTATATTCCATTTTTACCTCCTATTTTTGTTTGTAGATATATTTTCTTATATTTATATTATAGTTATACCCTATTTTTTGGTAAACCTTTAATTATTTTTTTATGATAAATTATCATATTAAGTGCAACATCTAAAAATATGTAAAAAAATAGTTCACAAGTTTATGTTCATGTTACAGTAATAATAATCACAAAACTACTTTACATGAAAGG
>CABIVQ010000041.1 GCA_902362365.1 Clostridiaceae bacterium
AGTTTTGTGGTTATTATTACTGTAACATGAACATAAACTTATGAACTATTTTTTTACATATTTTTAGATGTTGCACTTAATATGATAATTTATCTTATTAAAAAAATTTATAATTTGAGTAGAAATAAACAATAAAAGAAGTAGAGTGAGAAATTGTTTTCTACAAAGGATGAGAGGCTACTATTAAAAAATATTATAGTAAATATAGAAAATAACAATAAAAAATATAAAAATAAAAAGTTGACTAGGTCAACTTATGAGACTATAATTGTTTTTATTAAATCAAGAAGTCATATTGTAGTACAGAAGGAGATGAATGATATGGAAAATACAATAGAGGCAATAGCAACTAATAATTTAATCTTCATATTCGCAATTATAGCTACAACTGGTATTGTTTTAGGTAAGTTAAGTGAAGTATTAAAAATACCAGATGTTATACTATATTTAATAGCGGGGATTATAATAGGACCGTCTATGCTAAAAATAATAAGTGTTCAAGCTTATCCAATTGAAAATAACCTTATACTTACTTTTGGATCAGCATTTATATTATACGAAGGTGGTAAAGAAATAAATTTAAGAGTACTTAATAAAGTTAAAATAAGTGTAGGAATGTTATCAACTATAGGTGTTGTAGTATCAGCATTTGTTGTAGGACTAGTTTCGAGTAAGGTATTTGGACTACCTTTAATGACAGCTTTACTTTTAGGTTCAGTAATAGCATCAACTGATCCTGCAGCCCTTATACCAGTTTTCAAACAAGTAGCTATAAAAGATAAAATAAAACAAACAGTAGTCAGTGAATCTGCATTTAACGATGCGGTTGGTGCTATCTTAGTTTCTACTTTACTTGGAATCATAAGTAAAGGCGAGTTTTCTACAATGAAAAGCTTAGAGGAATTATTAATATCCACATTAGTAGGGGTAGGATCAGGAGCTTTAATTGGATATGTTTTAACTGTTCTTGTATCAGAGAAAAGAATAGGAATATTCCATTCTTATGCCCCAGTAATGTCTATATTAAAAGTTGCGTTAGCCTATGAATTAGCAATTTTATTCCATGGAAGTGGATATATGGCAGTGTTTATAGCAGGGCTTATAGCTGGAAATAAGAAATTATTTGGACTTTGGATACCAGAAGTAGATTTCCATTCAGAACACTGTTTTTCTGAAAGTATTAGTTCACTAGCTCGTATGGCAATTTTCGTTGTACTTGGTACACAAGTTAATTTAGAAGCACTTAGTAAATACTGGTTACCATCATTATTAATAGTATTAGTGTTAATGTTTGTAGCAAGACCGCTTGTAGTATTGATTTCAACTGCATTTGATAAAAATGCACATTGGACTTTTAAAGAGAAATTATTTATGATGTGGGTAAGAGAAACCGGAGTCATACCAGCTGCATTATCAGGTATTATAGTTTCTATGAAACTTCCTGGATATGAAATAATATCTTCAGTTGTATTTATGACAATACTTGTAACATTAATAGTACAAGCTAGCACAACTAAATTAGTAGCGAAAAAGCTTGATGTATTAGAAGAAGATGATATAGTAATTTTAAAAGAATTAGCATAAAGTATGGAAAATTTAATAGTAATGATATTAGCCCGAGTTTATACTCAGGCTTTTTTATGATTAAATTTATTACAAAAATGATATTCGACAATAAATAACAAAATCAACTGGTATAATATGATATAGTATATTAAGCAATTATATAAAAGATATCGCAAAGCTCAAGTAGTTATTCTAGCAACGGAACTTCTAGTAGCAAAACTGTATATACTGTTAGTGGTAATAGTTATTATCATAATTCTCATAGCTGCAAGTTTATACAAGTAGCTAGTTCTAAGGTTGTTGATTTAAATAGCTTTTGCGGTAAACATGCATGTAATTGTATGAAATAGTAGTTGACTAGAGTGTGGAGAACAGTATTATGACGTATAAAATGAAAGAAAAATTTGGAGATTTATTATTAAAATGGCTTGGTAATTTAGGATTTATTGATTCAAAAGAAGAGTCTATTCAATGTATAAATTGTAAAAAGATTATAGATACAGATTTCGATGAATTGAGAAAGTGTAGTTGTGGATGTAGTTTATTTGTTATTGATTCAAAAAGGTATACTATAGACAAGGGAACTGTACATTGTAATTGTGAAAAAGGCAATTTAGAAAATGTCTGTCATGTAAATTGTGATCATGGGTCTATTGAAGAGTATGTTTGTAGTAATTGTAAAAATAAAATATCAATATATCAAGTGGTTTAGTGTGAGCATATTATTTAAGAAACAAACTATTACAGAATCTTAATTTAGGGATTATGCAATAGTTTGTTTTTTAATTTAGTATAAGGTTTATATATTTAAAAATATCTATTTAAAAAAGTTAAAAATTATTACAATCCTAGAAAAAAATTATTGAACAAGTTATCAACTCATATATATATAAAAATATGATTAATAAGTATATGTGGGTGAAGATTATGGGTATAAAAAGGAATAAAAATCAGATTTTGTTTTATGTATGGTTTAGTTTGCTTATTACAATAATGAATTATACAGCAATAGAAGTGACCCAATATGTTAATGAAGTTAAGCAAGAAAGAATAGAATTGCAAAAGCAGAAAGAAAAAGTAGCTAAAGAAAAAAGAGAGAAAGAACTTGAAGAACAGTTAAAAATGGTTGGAGTAAATAAAGAAGGTAAAGAGTACACTTATGATGCTAAAGAAATACAAAACAAATTAAAAGCTTACGATTACTCAAATAACGGCAATAAAATTGTATTTTTAACTTTTGATGATGGATCATCAACCTCTGTTACTCCTAAGATATTAGAAATTTTAAAAGAAGAAGATGTAAGAGCAACTTTTTTTGTATGTGGAAAAACGATGGAAGATGGTGGCGAAGAAGTAAAAGAACTAGTTAAGAAGTCCTTTGATTATGGAAATGCAATAGGTAATCACTCATATAGTCATGATTATCATACCTTATATCCTGGTAGAAATTTAGATATTGCAGCTTTTAAAAAAGACTTTCAAAAAACTGATGATATCTTAAAAGATATACTAGGGAAAAGTTTTTCAACTAGAGTCATAAGATGTCCAGGGGGCTATATGTCTTGGAATAATATGGAGAAATTAGATGAATATTTAGATGAAAATAATATGGTTGAAATAGACTGGAATGCTTTAAATTCAGATGCTGAAGGTAAAAAGAAAAATTCTCAAGAGTTAGTACAGAGAGCTATAGAAACATCTGATGGAAAAGATATAGTAGTCTTATTAATGCATGATACATATGGAAAAGATGAAACTGCTAAGGCTCTTCCTGATATAATTAGATATTTTAAAGAACAAGGTTATGAGTTTAAGACATTGTCATAGAATTAAGAAAAATATATAATTAGGTAATTTAAGAAATAATTATGATTTTTAAGGAAAATATACTAAGTAAAGAATTAAATATTTGTTATATACATTAAAAAATGTAAGTAGTAGGATTTTTACTTCTATATATTTGATTAAAATAAGTAAGATAGTGTATTATGTATAAAACATCAATTGTTATTAAATTAGAAAGGAGAACTAATGGAAGAATTAATGTTATTGCAGGAGCATATACCTAAATTATTACTTGCAGCATTAATAGGAGGAATCATCGGAATTGAACGTGGAAATAGGGGTGGGGTTATTGGATTTGGGACATTATCAACTTTAACTCTTGGATGTACGCTTTTAACAATAATATCAGCTTATGCAATTGGAACAGATGCAGATCCTTCAAGACTTATATCTACAATAATAAGTTCTATAGGTTTCATAGGTGGTGGAGTTATTTTTACTCAAAGAAATGATAATGAAAAATCAGTTAGAGGACTAACTAGCGCATCAATAGTTTTTTGTTTAGCAGCAATAGGTATATCTATTAGACTAGGTTATTATGGAATAGCTATAGTTACAGCTATATTAATTGAATTAAATGTTTTCATCTCTAGATTTATAAAAAAAAGACGTAAAGAAAATGAAGAAGATTATGAAAGTGAGTTTTAAAGGTACTTATTAATATAAAATAAGTATCTTTTTTATTTAAAATTAAAAAATAAGATTAAAATGATAAATAATTTTAAAAATACTTATAAATATAGCAAGGAAAAGTGAAAAAATATTTCTTTAATATCATAAAGCATTTATTTTTATTTAAGAAAATTTATAATTTAATAGAAATATTGTTTATAAGAAATATTAGAAAGAAGAGAGGAATATTATGAGCATAAAATTAATAGTAATGGATGTTGATGGTACATTAACAAATAGTAAAAAGATAATAACAGATAAAACTAAGTAGGATTTAACAAAAGTTCAAGAAGATGGAATCTTATTAGTTTTAGCATCAGGAAGACCAACATCAGGATTAATGGATTTAGCTAAAGGATTAAAAATGGATGAAAATAATGGGCTTTTAGTTTCTTTTAATGGATCTAAGGTGATTAATTGTGAAACTAATGAAGTATTATTTAATGAAACTATGAGTATATAAGAATGCAAAGTAGTTCTTGAACATATGAAGAAATTTAAGGTTAAGCCTATGATTGATAAAGGAGATTATATATATATGAATGATGTTTTTGACAATGAGATACAGTATAAGGGGAGAACTTTTAACGTAATTCAATATGAATCTCGTGGCGGGAGGTTTAAGTTATGTGAAAAGGATGATTTAGCAGAATTTGATGACTATCCATTAAATAAAATTTTAACTGCAGGTGGTCCAGAGTATTTATAAGAGTATTATAAAGAAATGATGGATCCATTTAAAGATACTTTAAGTTGTATGTTTACAGGAGATTTTTATTTTGAATTTACAGCAAATGGAATTGATAAGGCTAAAGCTTTAGATAGTGTATTAATAGCAAAAGGATATAAAAGAGAAGAAATAATTGCTTTTGGAGATGGACACAATGATTCTTCTATGATTAAATATGCAGGTGTTGGAGTAGCTATTGCTAATGCAGTAGAGGATTTAAAAGCTATAGCCTATGAAGTAACATTATCTAATGATGAAGATGGTATTGCAGTATATTTGAATAAACATATGCCAGAGATTGTTTATGTTTAAGGTAAAAAGAGCTGTATCAAAGCAGCTCTTTTACTAGATATTAATACTCACAAATTTTTTTGTAGTATGATAATTTATTTTTAAGATTATTATCATAATCAGTGTCAAAATAACATGCAAATAAAATATCTAATATGTATAATTCTGAGAAAAATATTTCACAAGGTGTATGGTAGGAGTATCACGTCAGATGATTAGTTCTATTGAAACAGGATAATTTAATCCTACAGCAAAATTACTTGTTCTAGTACAATCTTTAATTTCATAATCTGGTATAGTTTTAAATTCTTCATTACAAGTACCATCAGAAGTAATATACATATCACTAGACATTCTAACTATTAAACCACTATTTTTTAAATAAAATAAAACAGGGTCAATACCACCACCATCTCCACTAGTAGTTTCTCCAATTAAAGTTGCAAAACCAGTATCCTTACAGAATATAGAAAAGGATTCTGAGGATGAATAAACGCTATTATCTACAAGTAAATAAATATTTTTATCAAATTTACAATCATTATTTCTGGGTATGGTTTTATCTATTTTTGTGAAATCAGTAAATAAATCTAATGTTTCTAAAGGCATATTTTCTCTAGCCTCATTTGGAAGCTTAGTTGCTGGTTCTAAACTAAACTCCCTTTTATTTAAATAATTTTTTATAATAGGGCTATTATTTCTAAAAAGCATGTATCCAGTAGAAGTTATATCATTTTTTGCTAACTTAGAAACTATAGTACTCCAACAGGTATCAGAACCACCATCATTTCCTCTAATATCTATAATTAAAGCTTTATGATTTTCTAAAGTATCTATGTAACTTTCAATAGCACTTAAATAATCTTAATCCTTTAGCATTGCTGGTATATGTATATATCCAATTTCACTATCAATAATGTCTTGAAGTATTAAGTTATCAACAGGTGAAGAATTAAGAGACTGAACTTCATTTGATGAAGTAGTGTCTAATTTTTCATATATATCAGCAACTACATTTTTATCAAAAAAAATCAAAGAAATTACTTGAGTTATAAACATCTTTAAAGTAATCGTAACTAGATTTGTTTTTAATTAAATGAGTATGTTTGTTGTTTAATTCATAAATGATAGATGAGAGAGCTCTAATAAATTGTTCATCATTTTTAGTATCTGTAACTCTCTTCATATATTGTTCTTTTTTAGATAGCCAATCAATGTTATTAAGTCTTTTGTTCACTTCTAAATAAGGATATCCTTCTTCAATAACTTCATAAATATATTCAAAATCTTCTATTTTTTCTTTTGTATATAATTGCAGCACCTATGTGGAATTTAAGTATACCAGCAATATTAAAGGCTTATATAGATTATATAAGTGTTAGTTAAATAATATTTAAATATACTTCAAATGGATCAGTAGGAATTCTAAGTGATAAAAAAGCTGTTCATATAGTATCTAGAGGCGGAGAATATGAAAATGCACCATATGAAATGGGAGATAGATATTTAAGAAATATAGTAGGATTTTTTTGCATTAGTGATATAAGTACTATAGCAATAGAGAATATAGATGTTGCAGGAGGAGCTTATATTCAAGAAAAAGTAGAAGAAGGAATAAGAAAAGCCAGTTTACTTGCAAAAGAGTTTTAGGATTAAATAGTAATATAGATGGAGTATAAATATATTAAATTGCATAGAACCGTATCATAAGTAAATGATACGGTTTTTTATATTGAATTCATAATAATTTTAATATTATTTAATCTATGGTAAATCTATTCATAATTTTGGTTAGATAAAATATTTGATTACAATAAAAGTTTTTGGATAAATACTTAAATACGTAACACAATAATAATTTTGTGTATAAAATTTATAAATTAGGAGGACATCTATGGATTTTAAAAGCATTGCTAAGGAAATATTAGTAAATGTAGGTAATGAAGAAAACATAAAAGATGTAATACATTGCCATACTAGATTAAGATTTTCATTAATAAATTTTGAAAAAGTAAATAAAGATAATCTTTCAAAAATAGAAGGAGTTATAACAGTAGTAGAAAGTATGGACCAGTTACAAGTGGTAATAGGTAGCAAGGTAGATAAAGTGTACAAAGAGTTAGAAACTATGATAAATAAAACTAACAAATCTACTGCAAATAATACTATAGAAAAAGGAAGTAAGTTCAATAAAGCACTTACAACTATGGCACAGATTTTTACACCTACTATATATGCACTTGCAGGATCAGGTATGATAAAGGGGATATTAGCTGTAGTATCTATGTACTATTTGAACAAACATAATATAGATATTAAGCAAAATGATACATATGTTATATTAAGTGCAGCATCAGATGCAGTATTTTATTTCTTCCCAATTATACTAGGCTATACATCAGCTAAGGTATTCAAAACACATGAAATTATATCTATGGTTCTTGGAGCAACATTATGTTATCCAGGGATAGTATCATTAATGGCAGAAGAAAGAGCTGTATCATTATTTAACATAGGAATTACAAAGGCAAGTTACACATCATCAGTAATACCTATAATAATTGCAGTATGGATGTTGTCATACTTAGAAAAGTTCCTTAAAAAAGTAATACCAGATGTTATTGAAATGATAATGGTACCAACACTTTCAATATTAATAATGGTACCAGCAACACTTTTAGTGTTCGGGCCTGTTGGAATATATCTAGGTAATGGTGTAAATTCGTTATACCAATTACTTATGAATTTTAGTCCTATACTTTGTGGTGCATTTATTGGAGGTATGTGGTGTGTATTAGTTATATTTGGTGCACACAGACCAATATTACCAATAGCAATAAATGATATAGCTCAAAATGGACGTCAAAATTTATTAGCATTTGCAGGAGCTGCAAATTTCTCACAAGCAGGAGCTGCTATGGGAGTATTTCTAAAATCAAAGAATAAATCTTTAAAAACTGTTGCATTATCAGGAAGTATAACTGCGTTATTTGGTATAACAGAACCAGCTATATATGGTGCAAACTTACGTCTTAAGAAACCTATGATATGTGCTGTTATATGTGGTGCAATAGGTGGAGGTATAATGGGATATGGAGGAGCTTTTGGTATAGCATTTGCAAACCAAGGAGTACTTACTATTCCAGTTTATGCTCAAGCCGGTATAAAAGGATTCTTAGCATATTTAATAGGTTGTTTAGTAGCATTTTTCGGATCAGCTATACTTACTTATATAGTAGGGTTTAATGATATTGAAGAAGAACAAAATGAACCTATACAGACTTTGGAGGAAGCTATATAATAATACATAAATTAGGAGGAGCAAATTATGAAAGATATATTCCCAAAAGAGTTTTTATGGGGGGCATCATCGTCAGCATTTCAAATTGAAGGTGGATGGGATGAAGATGGAAAAGGAATGACTGTTGCAGATTTTAATTCATTTAAAAAATCTGATATACAAGCAGACAGTAAGGTAGCAAGTGATTTTTATCACAACTGGAAAGAAGATATAGACCTTATGAAAGAACTAGGGTTAAAAACATATAGATTTTCTTTATCTTGGGCAAGAATCATACCTACTGGAGATGGAGAAGTAAATCAATTAGGAATAGATTTTTATAATAAAGTTATAGATTATTTAATAGAGTGTGGTATAACACCATTTGTTACTTTATATCATTTTGATTTACCTTATGCATTAGTTGAAAAGTATAATGGATGGGAAAGTAGAGCTTGTGCTTTTGCATTTGAAAGATATGCAAAAATTTGCTTTGAGAACTTTGGAGATAGAGTAAAGTATTGGCAGCCACACAATGAGCAAAATCTAATGATGCGTGTAAAGGAACGTATGAATATATATGAGACAGATACTTACGTAGTGGAAAAAATACGTGCTCAAATGGATTATCATATGTCATTAGCTCATGCACTTGCAGTTAATGCTTGCCATGATATTGTAGAAGATGGGAAGATAGGACCGTCAATATCAGCCACAGTTACTTATCCTTACTCTAACAAACCAGAGGATGTATGGGCTGCAAAGTTAAATGACAATTTTAAAACTAATTATCTATTAGATATGCACTATAATGGTGAATATCCAGCATATTACATGAAATATCTAGAGAAACTTAATATAGTACCTAGTATGCCAGAGGAAGACAAGTTAATATTAAAAAATGCAAAGATGGATTTTATAGCATTTAATTATTATCGTACGTTATGCGCTAGGCATCTTGAAGCAAATGATGAAAATCCTGTAGGTACTCGTGTAAGTGAGATTGATTATGATTTATATGGATATTTTAAGATAGAAAAAAATCCTAATTTAAAAGCTACAGAATATGGGGCACAAATTGATCCAGTAGGTATGAGGATAGCATTAAATGAATATTACAATAGATATCATCTTCCTCTTATAATTACAGAAAATGGATTAGGTACGGCTGATATTTTAACAGAAGATGAAAAGGTGCATGATGATTATAGAATAAATTATCTAAGAGATCATATAGATGCATGTAGAAAAGGGATAGAAGATGGAGTAGAGCTTATTGGGTACTGTCCATGGTCAGTTATAGATTTACTAAGCTCACATCAAGGATTTAAGAAACGTTATGGATTCGTATATATAAATAGGGAAGATCATGACTTCAAAGATTTGAGAAGAATAAAAAAGGATAGTTACTATTGGTACCAAGAGGTTATCAAATCAAATGGAGAAAATCTATAGCAAAGAGCTCACAGTTTATACTGTGAGCTTTTTATTTTAAGGAGATTTATATAAAAGACTATAAATTATAAAATGTATTAATGTATGAAATCATTTCATCTCCTAGGTTTAAATAGTAATATATGTATGTTAAGTATTCAGAATCGAAAAGCTTAGATGCTTCAAATTCGTTATTTATAAGTGCATTTAATAATGATAATTGCTGATTTAAACTCATTTGATAAGAATTTAATATAATCCTAATTTGTTCTGCAAATAATAAATCTGGCTGAGAGTCACTATATTTTTTCAAAATTTGATATGGAATTTTCTAGTGAAGATATTTCAGTTAAATAAAAGTTTATTTGTTTTTTATTTCATCTGGATTTTCTTTTGCTGTAGTTGGGCTTATATTAATAGTATTTATATTTGATCTTACTGATCCTATTTTATCAAGATATCCTACTAACTCATCTTTTACCTTTATGTTTTGAAGCATTGGAGATATTAATAATTCGTATTGCTGAGAAAAACTTGTAGAATTGCTTGTCATGATAAATAAAATTAATAATAGTGCTATTAGCATACATTTCTTTTTTATTTTTGAATTCCTTTCTAATTTGAAAATTTAAATATAGTTTATACTTATAAGGTGAAGTCTATTCAATTACAATGTGTATTTTTATAATGGTTGATATGAGATTATTTAATGTAAAATTTGACAAGTTAAGATAATTATAAAAGATTAGTATTAGTTTGATTTTTTCTTAATATTAGCTATAGACTATGAATATATATCTATTTACTTTATAATTAAAGATATTAAAAGATATGTTAAGAAATGAAACAGAGGAATTAATTTTGATTTTTAGGAGGGCATGGAGATAAAATATTATTGATATCGTAGCAAGAATTATAATAGGAGTATATCTTGTAGGATATTTAGGGATAGTAACAGGATTTACTGCAAGGAATACTTATGAAATATACAGATTAGTTTAAATAATTTTTAGGGAGGGTTTATAGATGAATATAGATAAATGTCCATTATGTGGATGCGAAGAGATAGGAGAAGGATGCTTTGAAGGTTACGGAGGATTAATAAGTTCAAAGAGTGTGCTTCCTATACCACAATCTGTAATAGCTAGTGTATGTACAGACTGTGGTTATATAATAGCAATGAGGGTTTCACAACCAGAGAAGTTTAAGAAAAAGAAAAATAAGTTCATACAATTAGTTCTTTAGAAATTGAAAGTATATAATTTAGATTCGTTAAAGAGGGGGATATAAAATGAATAACTGGGATAAATTATATAATAAGGCTAAAGAAGTCCAAAATGGTAGAGAAATTTCACCTTTTATATATGGCGGTCAAGTTTCTGCTGCTATTATTACTGATAAGGGAAATATTTATTTTGGTATTTGTGTAGATGCCACTTGTGGATTGGCAGTATGTGCAGAAAGAAATGCTATTTTTAATATGATTACAAATGGTGAAAGTAAAATAGATAAAATGGTGGCAATTACATCAGATAACAGAGTAGGTGCTCCTTGTGGTGCTTGTAGAGAATTGATGATGCAATTACATAAGGATTCTGGAGAAATAGAAGTTTTAATGAATTATGAAACTATGGAAATTAAAAAGTTAAAGGAGTTAGTGCCTGATTGGTGGGGAATAGATAGATTTAAATAATTAATGAACTCACGATTTATACTTAAAAATGACTAAACAATTAATATAAAAATAATTAATATAATGGTGTTAAATTTATAACTGTATCTTAAAGTTTTAATACAAACAATAGGATATAGTTTTTTTATTGTTTATAGAATTAAAGTATTATTGTAAAAATTAACTAGCACAACGAGTGATATTAATAAAGTATAAATTTAAGTGTAAAACTATATGTTTATGATTAATTAAAAATCTCTGGGGGTGTTTAGAAATCAAGACCCTTCAGAGGTATATTTTTATCAATTTGTTTTTATAGAATTTTTATAAATAAGTAAATTTTTTATATTAAGTGAAACTTAGTATATACTTAATACGTCTAATAAGTGAATCATAAATTGAGGGAGGAAGAAATGGGACAGTTAATTTCATTAAAAAAAGATCGGTCAACTGTTGCTTCTAGTAATAAAAATATAATAAAGAAAGCTGTAAAATGTGATAAGGATGCTATTTCAACTCTAATTGATGAATACAAAGAATACCTATACAAAACAGCTTTTTTATATGTAAAAAATGAACATGAAGCAATAGAAATTTGCCAAGAAACAGTATATAAGGCGATTATAAATATACATAAATTAAGAGAAGTAAAATATTTTAAAACATGGATTACGAGAATACTTATAAATAATATTAATGACATGAATAGAAGTAAAAGTAAATTTGTAGATAATTTTGAGCAAATTGAACTAATTGAAGATATAACTTATGAAAATTTAGAAGAAAAGATAGATTTATACAATGCAATAGATATATTAGATGAAAAATTTAAAACTCCAATAATACTTCAGTATTTTCATGATATGACTATAAAAGAGATAGCTGAAATACTTGAAAGTAATGAAAATACCATAAAGACCTACATAAGAAGGGGCAAAGAAAGATTATATAAGATATTAAAGGAGGGAAATTAATTGAGTAAATTAGATAATATAAAAATTCCAGAGAGCTTAGATAAGGCTATTAATATGTCTATTGATAAAGCATTGAATGATAAAAAGAAAATTAATTTACATAAAAGAAAAAGGCTTGTAGCAGGAATATCAGGGTTATTTATTTTAGGTGGTCTAATTTTCACTAGCGAGACTACTTGGGCTTATATAGATGGTATATCAAGAAAAATAGAAGAGCATTTTGGAAAAAATAATAATGAATTTGAGAAATATAAATTTGAAGGAGACTTAGTTTCTGAATATAATGGACTAAAATTTAGCATAGGTGAGCTAATGTTAGATGATAGACAATTAATAATTAGTATGAGTGCAGAGTATTCAAAACCTAAATGGTTTTTTAAAGAGGTAGTTCCAGAGTATCCAACGGTTACTATTGGTGACTTTGTATTTGCAGGTCAAGCTTGTTATTATGATACAGAAAAAGTAGCAGGAGAAAAGAAGATTAATATAATATATAAAATGAGTTTAACTTCTATTGATACAGATGGTGATGGTTGTAGTGATACAAACTTTGAATTATTAGATAATATTAATAAGAATGAAGAATATGACTTAAATATTAGATTTGATAAATTAAAATCTGGGGATGAGGGAAAATGGGAGTTTAATGCAAAGTTTAATGCATCTAATATTATTGATAATACTAAGGTTTATAAAGTAGATAAGAAAATTAAAATAGATAGAAAAGAGTACAAAGGAGAGCTTGTAATAGAAGAAGTTAGAATATCACCATTTTCTATTAAGGTTAAGTATAACTATGATTTATATGAAAAAATCCCTGTAAAAGATAGAAGAGAGCCATCAATAAGAGTAAAAGATCAAAAAGGGAATGAATTAGAATTCGGACCTGGAGAGGGTGGAGAATTAGTAAATAAAAGATGGTACATAGTAAATGAATGGTGGCTAAAGGGTAATGAAAGTAAAATTACTGTAGTACCTGTATCTTATAGTTATGATGATAAACCAACTACATATGAAGATGGTATTGTGGAAATTGATTTGAAGTAGTTATTTAGAGAGTAGGAACATAAATCAAAAAATTCTAATTCACAAACTTGAATTAGAATTTTTTTGTTATCACTTAATATACTTAACCTAGCTATTTTGTAAGTATTCAATAGCATATTGAGTATAAAGTCTTGTTCCTATTTCTAATGCATCTTCATCTATGTCGAAGTGTCCGTTATGGTGAGGATAGCATGCATTTTTTTCCTCATTTCTGCATCCAACAAATGCTAGAGCTCCTGGAGCTAGTTCCATAAAGTGTGAGAAGTCTTCGCCACCAGTTACTTTTTCAAATTTAAGTATCCCTTCTTTTCCTAGGAAATCTTCTACGACTTTCTCAGAAATAGCTGAACATTTAGGATCATTTATTACTGGGGCAGTTACAAATTGAAAGTCAAGTGAAGCTTGAGCTCTATAAGTTTTTGCAGTATTTTCTACGACTCTACCAATTATTTCTGGAAGTTGTTTTCTAAGTTCTGGATTAAAACTTCTTGTAGTACCTTCTATATATCCGTTTTCTGCGATTACATTAAATCTACTGCCTGAGTTTAACATACCTACTGTTACAACCAATGAGTCATTAGGATGTATTTCTCTACTTACAATACTTTGTAAATTCATTACTATAGCTGAACTTACTAAGACAGCATCTACGCATTGTTGTGGAGCAGATCCATGTCCACCTTTACCTTTAACTTCTATTTTGAACCAGTCAGCACCAGCCATTCTAGGTCCTTCTTCTACAGAAACTTTTCCTGTTTCTATATCTGCCCATAAATGTATGCCAAATATAGAATCTACACCTTCCATTGCGCCATCATTTATCATAGCATGAGCACCTTGAGCTGTTTCTTCAGCAGGTTGGAAGAATAATTTTACAGTACCATGTATTTCATCTCTTAATTCATTTAAAACTTTTGCTGCTCCAATCAACATAGCAGTGTGTCCATCATGTCCACAAGCATGCATCATTCCACTAACTTGAGATTTATATTCCACTGTATTTAATTCTTGAACAGATAGGGCATCCATATCTCCTCTTAGAGCAACTGTTTTTCCAGGATGATTTCCTTTTATAGTAGCTATGACACCAGTTGTTGCACATTCTCTGTACTCAACACCAATTTTTTCTAGTTCTTCTTTAATTCTTCTTGATGTATTAAATTCCTTAAGACTAGATTCAGGTTTAGAGTGGAATTCTCTTCTTAAATCTATAACATAGTCTTTCACATCATCTATATTTTTTTTACTAATTCATTTACTATCATTTTTTCTCCCCCAATATGTTTATATATTTTAAAGAACTATACCAGTCAGATATAGTTCTTTAAGCAAAATTAATTATTAAAACTTAGCGTAATAATTTAATTACATATGGTAATAAATTCCGCCACCTGGCCCTAGTGGAATATTAAATACCATGAATATAATTAATAATATTATCCATGCTAAGCCAAATATTAATGAGTAAGGCATCATACTAGCCATTATAGTACCTATGCCCATATTCTTATCATATTTTTTAGCAAAGGCTAATAGAACAGGGAAGTAAGTAAATATTGGGCTTAACGGATTTGTTATAGAGTCACCTATACGATAAGCCATTTGAGTTAAAGCTGGGTCATATCCTAATAATAAGAACATAGGAACGAATATTGGAGCCATAACCGCCCATTTTGCTGAACAACTTCCAACAAATAAATTTATGAATGCAGCAAATAAAACGAATGCTACTAATAATCCAGGTCCTGTAAGTCCTATATCACTTAACCATTCAGCACCTTTTATTGATAAAAGAGAACTCATATTAGATGAATTGAATAAAGCTAAGAATTGACCAGCAGCAAATGCTAATACTATATAAGAACCCATGCCAGCCATTGAATCATATAAAAGAGAAGCTACATCTTTATCATTTTTTATTTTTTTAGTCATAATACCGTAAGTTAATCCAGGTACAAAGAATAAGATCGTGATTATTGGAACCATGCCTGTCATAAGTGGAGCACTAGCAGCTAATAAAGAACCAGTTTCTTTGTCTTTCATAAAGGCGTTAGGTCCTATAGATAAAGCAACAAGTACGATTACACATATTAAAAATCCTAAGCCAGCATATTTCATAGCTTTTTTCTCTAATGGAGCAGCTTCTGATGTTTCTCCATTATCTATAATTGTATAATCAGTTCCTTCAAAACGAGGAGCTAAATATTTTTCTGTAACAAATGTACCAAGAGCTGTTAATAAAAAAGTAGATACTATTAAGAAGTACCAGTTCATAGCAGGTGTTCCTACATAGTTTGGATCAACTATTTGTGCTGCTGGAATAGTGAACCCTGCTACAAGTACGTCTAGCATATTTATCATTAAGTTAGCAGAGAACCCTGCTGCAACACCAGCGTATCCGGCAAATAATCCAACAAGTGGATGTCTACCAACACCTAAAAATACTAAAGCAGCAAGTGGTGGAAGTACAACGAAACCAGCATCAGCAACTGCATTTGCTAATATACCGACGAATATTATAGTTGCAGTTAATAATTTTTTTGGAACTTTAGTAACTGTAGTTTTCATTACAGTTTCCATAAGGCCAGATCTTTCAGCTAAACCAGCACCAAGCATAGTAACAAGTACTAGACCAAGTGGAGCAAAGCTCGTAAAGTTTGTAACTACATTTCCTAAGAATAATTGCAATTGTTCCTTACTTAATAAATTTACACCTGTAACAACTAAGTTTTTACCAGTTGCCTCATCAATTTGCCCAGGATGAACAGCTGTAACACCTGATTTTGAAACGATGTAAGATAAAACCAAAACTACAAACCATAAGATTACAAAAATTGTAACTGGGTCAGGAAGCTTATTACCAATACGCTCTACAACATTTAAGAAACGCATTAATAAGCCTTGTTTTTCATTCTTTTTAGTTTTTGCATTACCCAAGCGAATCACCCCTTATTAAATTTAAAATCCCCCTAATTAAAACCTAATTCAAATAGTCTAAAGCTATTTGACATAAACTTTTACATAATACTTTCATATTCTCATCATCCCAAGCAAATTTTGAGTTATGATGAAGAATAGGATTTTTTTCATCTTCCGCAATTCCTACAAATACAAATGTAGCAGGAACATTTTTTGCAAGATAAGCGAAATCTTCACCTCCCATTGATGGTTCTTTTAATTCAAATACATTTTTATCACCAATAACTTTAGCTATAGATGAAGTTGCTAAATCAGTCATATCATTGTCGTTTATTAATGGTGGGAATTGTCTAATGTATTCATATTCGTACGTTGCACCTTGACAAGTAGTGATTCCTTTTACTATATCTTCTATAGTTTTTTCAGCAAAAAGTCTAGTTTCTTCGTCGAAAGTTCTAACAGTACCACCAACTATTGCCTCAGTAGGTATAGCATTGTGACAATCAAGATTTCCAGCTTTTAAATGACAACAAGATATAACAAGTGGGATTACTGGATTGTTTTTTCTACTTACAATAGTTTGAAGCGTATTTACTATTTGACATAAAATAGGGATAGGGTCTATAGAATTTTGAGGAACTCCACCATGGCCACCTTTACCAATTACTTTTATATTGAAAATATCAGGTGATGCCATCATAGGACCATGTTTTACACCAACAGTTCCTGTTTTTAGTCCTCCCCATAAATGTCCACCAATAGCAGCATCTACCTTAGGATTTTCTAAGATTCTTTCTTCAATCATAGGAAGAGCTCCACCTGTGATTTCTTCATCTGGTTGGAACATTAATTTTACATTACCATGTAATTCATCTTTAAGTTCATTTAAAATCATAGCAGCTCTAAGCAGTGAAGCAGTGTGACCATCATGACCACAAGCATGCATGACACCAGGAACTTGTGATTTAAATTCAACGTCAGTTTCTTCATTTACTCTAAGAGCGTCCATATCAGCTCTAAGCAAAATCGTCTTTCCAGGGTATTTACCTTTTATTAAGCCAATAACACCTGTTTTGGCAACATTAGTTTGAACTTCTATGCCTAAATTGTTAAGCGTATCAGCTACTAACTTAGATGTTTTAAATTCTGCATATCCAACTTCAGGATTTCTATGTAGCTCATGTCTAATATCAACGATATTAGAATAATACTTTTCACAGAGTTCATTAATTTTATTTACCATAATATTCCCCCTTTTTATTGATGTGATTATCGAAATGATAGTGTGTGTTTTAATAATGATAGCACCGAAAATAGATAAATGCCACAATCATTTTGAATTTTCTGTAAAATAAAAAGTGATAAACGTTTGCCATGGCAATTTAAAAAAATTTAGATATATAAAAATAATTAAGCTAAAGAATACAGAAATCTTGATAGATAAAAAATTTGTAAATATAAATACGTAGTGTATAATTGTTATGTATTAAAAAAGTGAAAAATTTGAAGGAGGGATATTATTTGAATATAGTTATAGTAGAAGATGAAAGCAACATAAGTGACTTAATTTATAAAACTATTAATGATATTTATCCTAATGCAAAAGTTAGTATATTTGAAAATGCAAAAGATGCTCTTGATTATGCAAATGCTAATCATATAGATATATTTTTATTAGATATACAATTAAATGATTATAAGGGAACCTTATTAGCTAAACAAATAAGGTCAATAGATACATATAAATATACACCTATAGTATTCATAATAGCTCTAGCAAATGAAGAACTTTATGCATATAGAGAAATAAAAAGTTATAGTTTTTTAACAAAGCCTTTTACAAAAGATGAGCTACTAAAAACACTTAAGGATGTTATAGAATATAAAAAACATTTAAATCCTCAAAATAAGAAATTAAAAATTACACAAAAGCTATTTGTATTTGAATATGAGTTAAAGGACATTGTATATATAGAATCATTTGGGAAAAAATTAGAAATCCATTTAAATAAAGGTAATGAAGTAATATCTGGATATTCATTAAAATCAATACTTGAACTTATAGATGACTCGCATTTTATTCAGTGTCATAAAAGTTATATAGTTAATAAAAATTATATAGAAAAGATTGATAAGGTAAATAAGATAATTCATCTTAGTACTTCTGATAATATACCTGTAGGAAAGAAGTTTGAGTGTAATGTTTTATAGAGTAATATTTCAAGCATTACTTGATAGTTTATCTACATTTCTTATATATAACTATCTAATTAACAAAAATATAAATAAGAACAACAAAAACTTGCTTTGGATTTTACTTACTACAGTTATATATACAATAGCTAGAATTGACAGTACACCTGTTGATGGTATAAGTCAAAGTAAGATTTTCTTTACATATGCAAATTATGATCTGTTCCCTGTAAATTCTATTTTAGGTGTATTATTTTTAGTACTTGGATTTATGATTTTAAATAGCTATTTATTTAAATCTAGTAATAGCGAAACCTTTTATCTTACATTAGTTTCTATTGTGATTTTTATTTCTGTTAGGTTAATCATAATATCTATATTTAGCTATATTGGTTTAACTAACACAAGTGCTTATGAATATGGATATAGGATTTTGATGCTCTTTATCTTATACTTCACATTAATTTTTCTTAAATTACCTATTTACAAATTTAGGGAGTATTTAATAAGTAGCCAATATATATTTAAAATTGTAGTTATTAATTCTTTTATATTTTTGATATCATTAGTATCATTTTATAACTTTAATATATCTGTTTTATTAGAAAATATTATTTTCGTTTTAATATTTTTACGAATTATTTTGCTTATTAATTTTATTACATTAATAATTCAAAGAGAGAAGTTAATTCAAAAAAGAAGACTTGATACTATTGAAAATTATGTTCCAGTAATAGATGACTTAATTGATGAAGTAAGGTCTAAGCAACATGAATTTGATAATAAAATACTAGCTATTTACAGTGTTCTTGAAACATCACAAAATTTAGATGAAGCTAAGAATAAAATTGGTTCGTATAGTGATAGTATAAAAATAGATTATGGAATTAAGAAGATTATGGTTATTGATAATAAGGTTATAGCGGGATTTATTTATTCTAAGCTTAAATTAGCTAAATTAAGAAATATAACATTAGATGTGAATATAGGTACTAAGTTAGATAAACTTCCTATTGAGGAGTATGAGCTGATTGAAATCTTAGGAATACTAATAGATAATGCTATTGAAGCTAGTGTTTTTAATGATGTTATATATTTAGATATAAATAAAAATAATGATAGTTTAGAAGTTTTGTTAAGAAATCCTTACAAATACACTTCTAATTTAGAATTCAGTAAGATGTTTGAATTAGGTTATTCTACAAAATCAAAAAAATCTAGAGGATATGGATTGTACAATGTAAAAAATATAGTCCAAAACAATAAGGGAAATATATTATTTAGTAATTCTACAATAAATAATAACAACTATATTACAATAGGGGTATCATTACCATATTATTATTAAAAAGTAAATAATTCGAGAACAAAAGGAGGTTTTAGAGGTATGAAAGAGTTTTGTACCTTTAAAACCTCCTTTTATTCCTAAATTATTGAATAAGAATTTTTTATACTTATACTAGAGTTATAAGAAAATTGATTTAAGGAGTAAGATTAATATGGTTAATTTAATTAGATTAGAAACAAAAAAAGTATTTAAACCAGTCATTACAACACTAATAATTACAACCTTGGTGTTTTTGGCTATTGTGATTAAAATGGGAAATGAGTATTATTTACAACATAGCTTTGAGTTTTGGACTGTGTCAATTGATTATATAGCGATAATATTTCCAGTTTTAGCTGTATGCCCTACTTGTTGGGTTATGTATTATGAAAGAAAGAACAAATTTTTACTTTACACAGTTACGAGGGTTTCTAAAAAAGATTATATACTTTCAAAATGGATTGTTTGTGTAGTAAGTGCATTCTTAATTATATTTATACCAATGTTTATATCTGGAATGTACTCATTATCTTTTTTAAATAATGTACATACACCAGCGTCTTATGAATCACCTTTTTATTTGAATTTATTCATGCCTGAGTTTTTAATAAATCATACTTATTTATATGTGTTTATACATTGTTTATGGGATGGGATTTTAGCAATGATTGTGGCTACTATGGGATTTATATTTTCTATTTACTTAGATAATATATTTGTTATTCTTACAGGTCCTTTCATTTATGTTACTTTAGATAATTTTATAATGGCTACTTTAGGATTTCACAAACAAAGATTTATTGCTTCATTTTATGTTAATACTATGAGCCCTACTAATACATTTAACTTATTAGTAGGACCGGCTATATCTATTTTATTTATAATCATACTTTTGATAATCTTTAAATTAAAAAAAGCAAAAGTATATAACTTATAGGTGATATTATGAATTCTTTATACAAATTAGAAATGAATAAACTTTTGTCTAACAAATTAATATTTCTATGGTTAGTTTTAATTATTTTTAATCTAGATACAAGAATAAATGGAAATTTATCGTCACAACAATTTATAGTAGAAGCACTATCTAATCACTACTATACAATATATTTTATGATTCCAATGTTCTTATTAATGATTATTTCAGGTTTAGATGATGATTATCAATACGCATTAATTAGAAGTAAAACATATTGGAATTACTTTAAATCGAAAATATATGCTTATGGGATATTTTCAACATTGTTTGTTTTATCTCAATGTTTAATAATAGCAATTATGTCAATTGGATTAAGAAATGATGATAGTTTTAATAATATAAACTCTATGATGTATGATGTTTTATATTTTTATTCTAATAAATTTAATAGTCCTAGTGAAATTATTTTGTATATGACTATTTATATGATTTTAGGGCTTTTTATGACTAGCTTACTTATATGTACTATAAGTCATTATTTTAGTAAAAAAACATCTATAAAAATAATTATATTTGTTTATTTACTTTCTGCTCTTAGCATTAAAATAACTGTACCAAAATTTATATCATTTTTATTTATTAATACTTATATAATTTTTCATCATAGTTTTATCTTTGGTTTTGGGATTACACCAAATTTAATAATAGAAATTTTATTTATCTTATTTATTTGCAAAATAAATAAGGATTATTGGAATAAAGATATTTCTATAAAAAAGACATCAAAGAATAGAGGTATTTATAAATATCATAGTAAGTCTTTATTTACTAAATCAAATATAATGGCTATGACATTTGTATTAATAATAATGAGTGTGTGGAAGCTAACACCCTTAGATAATGATTTATCTGTAAATAATTACTTAATAAATATTTTTTCGGGGTCTTTCTTTGGAGAGTTTAATCCATTTACTTTGTTAGAAATGCTGGTACTTAACTTAGCACCTATATATTTATTAGGCATATTTATTGAGCGTGAATGTAATGATAGAACTGTATCTTTAAATATAAGATTAGGAAGTACCTTACCATGGTTTAAATCTATTATAACTGTGTCATTAAAATTTATATTGCTATATACAGTGCTAAATGTATTAATACCTATTTTTATAGGTATATTACTTGGAACAAATTTTGAACCTGGTATTTATAATTTGATTTTTACAATATTTATTACAAAATTATTAAGTATAGTATTTGAATTTTTTATTTTATTTTTAGTTTATACCTTTACTAAGAATATAACGGTTTCATTTTTTAGTTTAATATTATTTAATCTAGTAAGTATGATTTTATCTAAATTTATTTATTATATACCATTTGGTATTTCAAGCTTGCTTAGGTATAAATTTGTATTAAATGAGTATGGAATGAATTATGGACTAAATTTTAAATTTGTTATTTTAGAATTATTAATACTAATTACTATAATGCTAATTAATCTAAATTCAAAGCATAAAAAGTTAATAATTAAGTAAATTTAAAGGAGAGAATTAACATGAATGTTGCAATAAAATTAGAGAATGTAAGTAAGTCATACAATGGTACAACTATTTTAAATAATATAAATCTAGAAATAAATAAAGGAAAATGTGTGGGAATTATAGGTTCTAATGGTAGTGGAAAATCAGTTTTATTTAAAACAATATGTGGATTTGTTTCACCAGATAAAGGAGCTACATTTATAAGAGGTCTAAAGCTAGGGGAAAAAATAGACTTTCCTGAAAATGTAGGTGTTTTTATTAATGAGCCAGGATATATAAGCATATTTAATGGTTTTCAAAATTTAAAGTTTTTAGCTGATATAAATAATAAAATAGATGATAAAAAAATAAAACAGACTATGGAAAAAGTAGGTTTAAATCCAAATAATAAAGCAAAGGTTCAAGATTACTCTCTTGGTATGAAGCAAAAGCTAGGGATAGCTCAAGCTATAATGGAAGATCAAGATATATTAGTTTTGGACGAGCCATTTAATGCACTAGATTATAAAACTTATGAAGATATAAAAAATATAATAAAATCTTTGAAAGATGAAGGAAGAACTATATTATTAACAAGCCATAATTTTGAGGATATAGAGCAGCTTTGCGATAGTGTTTATTTAATTGAAGAAGGTAGGCTAGAGCTTGTAACTCCAGAAATTATTGATAGATATAGAAAAAGATAGTTTAATAGATGAATTAAGCCAGCAAATACTTTGCTGGCTTTTAATATTCTAGGTACATAAAAAATAATTGTATTTTTTTATTTGATTAGATATAATTTTAATATAGATATTTAACTAATTAGCTAAATATATATATCGAGATTGAAAGGAGTTATTGTATGAGTAAAGCATTTAAAGCTTTAAGTGATAAAACTAGAAGAGAAATATTAAAAATGCTTAATGAGAAAGATATGAATGCAGGTGAGATAGCTGAACATTTCAATATGTCTAAGCCATCAATATCAAAGCATTTAGATATTTTAAGAGAAGCAGAACTTATAAGTTCTGAAAAAAAGGGGCAATTTGTAATTTATTCTATTAACACTTCTGTAATCAAAGAGGTTCTAGGGGGGTTCTTGGAAATATTCAAAAAATAAAAAAGGGGATATTATGAAAAAATTTGATTTTACAAGAATTATATTTTTAATTACATCATTTTTAATATTGATTGCAGGTTTTGTAATACCTGACGGAAATATAAAAACTTCTATTGTTGGAGCTTCAGCTATTATTTCATTGGTTATATTAGATATACAAGCACCTAAGATATTAAAGTTATCAGAAGATAACCCTAAAATTAAGACTTTGAGGTTTTTGAATAGACTTACTCTATTTATTATTCTTATTTGCTCTATTTTTACTTTATTATTACCAATTGAAACACTATTTGTTTCTAGAAATAATGAAATATTAACTATTGGATTAGTTTCAATATTTATGATGGTTTTTGGCAATCTTTCACCTAAGATACCTTTTAATAGATATTTTGGATTAAGACTTCCTTGGACTATAAGAGACGAGCAAACATGGAGGATAGCACATAAAATTGTAGGTTATTTATCTTTTCCTATTGCATTAATAATGTTTACTTTATCATTCTTCTTTAATAGTGATAAAGTGGCAATTACTTGTGGCTTAACTTGGGTCGCAATACCAAGTATATATTCGTTCATATTTTATTACAAAAAGTACAGATACATAAAATAACTTAATATATTAAAAAATGCTTATTCCAAGGGATAAGCATTTTTCATAGTTGTAATCGGTAATTAAATTATAAATCAAGTCTATTATTTTCACATCATTTACACATTTTCTCTAAAGTAAAAGTAAATACTTGTGTAAGTATAAAATAGCACATATACTTATGTAAATAAAAGTTAAAAATTATTGGGAGATGATTTTATGAGAAAATGTAAAATAGAAGTATTGAAGACGACACTCCACAAAGACTTAGCAGATGAGTACGGATGTGAAGGTATAGGAGAGTGTCCTATGCATAAAGTGGGAGATGTATTTTTGGGAGATTATGCTAAGCCTGAAGGATTATGTGATGAAGCATGGAAAGTAATGTATCAGTATGTGTTTGCTTTAGCCCATGGTAGTGAGAAGTTTTATTATGGCGATTGGATAGATAAAGAAGGAGTAGCTATATGCTCATGTAATGATGGTATTCGTCCTGTTATTTTTAAAATCGAGAGAACTGATGAAGAAGCTAAAATAGATTATACACCTGTTAGATAAATATTGATTTTTATAGTATTATGATTTATTCTCATAAGAGATTAGGTATATCTTAAAAATAATTAATTGTCTAAAAAAGGGGGACAAAATGTCAAATACTATGCTAAAGATCATAGCTATGGTTGCTATGATTTTTGATCATCTGTGGAGGTTCTTTCCAAATTCACCTTATTTCTTTCATTGGATAGGTAGGATATCAGCACCAATATTTTTATTTTGTTGCGTATTAGGTTATGTTCACACTTCAAATAAAAAGAGATTTTTTATCAGAATTTACTCTTTGAGTATAATTGTAGAGTTTATGAATTTAATTTTAAAAATTGACGATTTAAGGATGAATTTTATACGAACTATATTTTTAGTAACTGTAATTATATTTATAATTGATAAATTTAGAGAGAAAAATAAAAATGCTAAACTCTACTTATATGTATTTATAGGGTGGCAAATCATAACTACTGTAGGAATTTATTATTTACTTTATATGGGTGGAGTAACAGATGAAGCAATATTTTTAATAACGAGTCTTACAGCAAATATTATGTTTTTAGATGGTGGAATACTATTTGTTTTAATGGGAGTTTTAATGTTTATTTTTAAAGATAATAAGTTGAAGTTTTCTATTTATTTTATTATTTTAACTGGTATATATGTAATTTTATTTAATTCACCACTAATTCTAAAATTAGAAAGCGTATTAGTAAACTATTCATTATTTTATTTATTATTTAATTTAATTTCTTATATGATATTAGGTATACATCCTATGGCTGTTACTGTAGATATATTGTTTGGAAATCCACAGTGGATGATGATATTTTCATTACCTTTTATATTCATGTATAACGGTAAAAAGGGTAGAGGTTTAAAATACTTATTTTATATATTTTATCCATTACATATTGCTATTTTATATATTTGTTCTATGATATTTAGATGAGATTATAGTTGAATTAAATGAGTAAAAGATATAATTATATAAACATTATCAGTATATCAAAAAAGTGGAGTTATCTTACTCCACTTTTTTATGTTTACATTATTATACTCATTTGCTAATATTAAACTATAATATAACATTTAGAGGAGATATAAATGAATACAAAAGATATAGTACTTATAGGATTACTTGCAGCACTTTTGAAGTCTTCTCAAGCCGTACTAAGTTTCTTGCCAAACATAGAGATAGTAAGTTTATTAATACTTATATTTTCAATAAGACTAGGTGCTAAAAGGACAATCTACATAACAGTATTATTCTCAACATTAAATATCATGATTTGGGGACTTAGTCCTGCTACTATTGGGTATTTTTTTGTATGGAGTGGATATAGTGTAGTTTGTAGTATTTGTAAGAGATTTTTAAATAAAGATATAAATGTAGCCATATTTTTAGGTTTCTTTGGGCTTATATTTGGAGCTTTATTTGCACTTATATACTTACCTATGGGATATCCTTATGTACTTACTTATTGGATAAATGGTCTGACATTCGACATTATACACACAGTGTCTAATTTTATTATAGGCCTTTGGGCATTTAATCCGGTATTAAATGGATTTGATAGATCTATGAAAATGGTTTATGGCAAAAATATTGTAGATAATAAACTATAGGAGATGAGGTAGAATATGAATAAAAAAGTAACGCTAACAATTGTTGCACTTTTAGTACTTTTAGTAGGATTCTTTGGAATAAAAGCTATAACTAATAAAGATGTACAGCAAGGAAGTAAAACTATAAGCATAGAGATTGTATCTAAAGTAGATAATTTAAATGAAAAGGTAGATATAAAGACAGAGGAAGAAAAATTAGGACCTGCTTTATTAAATGAAGAAGGTTATAAAATATCAGATGGAATGGTAACTACAGTTAAAGGTATAGATTTAAGTGGTAGTACTTCTGAGTATTGGCATATAACTGTAAATGGAGAAGATGCTCAGGTAGGGGCGAATGACCAAGTAATAAAAAATGGAGATACTATAAAATTTGAAAGAATAAAATTCAAATAGAAAATAAAAATAGAATTAATACAATGTTATTTAGGCCTTGAAGACGTCTTCAAGGCTATTATTATTTGTAATTTCTTTAATAATGGGAAGTTTCTATGAAAGTTTTTTACTACAATATATCATACATGATATAATAGACAAGGAAATCAAAATAGAAGTAATATGGTGGGAAGAATATGACAAATAAGATGACAGATATAATAAAAGATAATAATTTAAGAATAAGCATAAAAGAAAATAACTCTTACATAGAGGTACCAATAGAAATTCTAGAACAAGATAAGCAATTACTAAAAGACTATATAAAAATATATACTTCACTAGAGAATTTAAAGGAATTTATAGCTGACTATATATTTAATAAAGATAGTAAAATAAGTATAGGAACTGTAAGTAATGCTATATTAGAACTGAAAAATGAAGAAAACTTAGATAAAGTACTTCCATACATAGGTACAGATATAGATACTTTAGAAGCAAAGTTTAAATCACTATGTGCATGTTTTCTTATTAACTCAAAGGATATAGAAGATTTCAAAGAAGGCATAATTAAAGAACATGTAAATGAAGCTACTTTAGAAGGAATTATAGATAAAGAATATGTAAATTCTATTATAGATCATATTAATAATCATAGCATGTACTCTTTAAGAGATAAGTCAAGATACGGAACTATATCAAGTGAATTTAATGTAATAAGCCAATCAAATATAAATGATTTTAATGAAGAAGAAATAAATGGTAGATATAGTCCAATATTAGTTATACATAGACCTGCTAAGTATAACAAAGGGCAATATGTGTTAGAAGATACACATTATGTATATATAAAAAGACAGCCATTGAAGGCCCTTATAAAACAAGAGCGTTTAGAAGAAAAAGGGATAGATTCAATTGGTGCAATAGTATATAAAAAGCTTGGACATGATTTAACTAATGAAAACTTACAAGAAATATTAGCCGAGCTGTATGTATATGGTGAGCAAAATAATATCAAGTTTGAGAATATAAAATTAGCAGATATAACTTCAAATAAGGTTTGGATGACTGCTGATAAGCTGAAAAAGGAATTTAAAGAGCTTAGATATTATCACAAGAATTTAACTCAAAGGGTTAAAGAAATGTATGATACTACAGGAGAATATTACACTCAGTTAGGTGGAAAATATGTATTTAATAGTAGAAAGTTTTTAGATTGTTATAGAGCATTTAAAAATAGAGATATAAATAATTAAATATGAACTAAATAAGGGTAAGCAATTATCATTTAACTGATGATTGCTTACCCTTATTGTATTGTTAATATCTATTTTATTTGTAAAATTACTTAAAATTTAGTAAAGCTTTTGATAATTCACTTATACTATCAGATAACATCTGAAGTTTTCCTTCAATCCTAACCAAAAGATACATTGATAAGGCAATGGGAAAACCAACATTAGCTATGTTAGATAGAAATTCATTATCCATAAAGTTACCTCCTATGCTTGAAGGTCATATTCTGTAGTTTCAGTTTGAACGACTTTAGCTTTAACAACTTCTTTTAAATCAACATTATCTGGAGAGAATATATTCTTTTCTATGATTAAGTTCATAGTGTCAATTACCTCTTGCTCTGTTAAATTATCATTTGGATCATCTATAGTTAAGTTTACAGCTTTATCTCCTTGAGATTTAAAAGTCATTATTAATTTTAATGCAGTTTCCATAATTAAATACCTCCCTTATATTTTTTAGTGGTTAGCCTAAGTTATAGGCGATTTTACTAATTAGTTTATATACTCTTATGATATTGATGTTGAGTCTATTTTTATTGTGTCGTACAAGTCATGTTTTTATAGGTTGCTTATAGCAGTTGCTACTGCTAGTACATCATCTGCTGATGCGTCTTCTTTTAAGTTAGAAAATGTTTTACTTTTGATTATTACTTTTCCATTTGTTCCAAGTCCTCTGTTAAATTGTAGTTTTAGTGATGAACCATTTTTTATTTCTGTTGCCATAGTATCTACCTCCATTTAAATTATTTAGGATTATGCCTTAACTAAAGAATAATACTTTATGTTTTTATGCTGTCAGAATATATGATAGGAGATTATGCATATATAAGATGATAGAACGAAACGTTAGGTTATCTAATATAGTTACTGAGAGGAAACTATAGCACTTAAATGTGCGTACTTAACAAAGAATTTAACTTGGATTAATATTTTAAGTAAGTTAATGATAAAAATTTAAAAGAAATAAAGAAGAATAGAGGTATATATTATGAATGCTAAAAACTGTCTTAAACTTTTACGTGAGATTAAAGATGTTGCTTTTGCGACAGTTGATAAAAATGGAAATCCTCAAGTAAGGATTATTGATGTAATGATTGTAGAAAATGAAACATTATACTTTGTAACAGCAAGAGGGAAAAACTTTCATAGTCAGCTACTAGAATCAGGTAAAGTTGCAATTACTGGATTAACTAAAAAATATGAATCTATTCGTATAATGGGGAAGGCTTATCTGGTTGAAGAACAGAAGGAATATTTAGACCGTGTATTTGAAGAAAATCCAGTTATGAATAGCGTCTATCCAAAAGATAGTAGATATATATTAGATGTTTTTGCTATTGAAGAAGGTGAAATTGAATATTTTGATTTAAGTAAAAGTCCTATTTATAGAGAGTCATTTTCTTTAAACAATACTAAGTTAACAGAAAAAGGATTCTATATAAGTGATGCGTGTATAGGGTGTGGAAAATGTAAAAAAAATTGCCCACAACAATGTATTACTAAATGTAAGCCATATTTCATTAATCAAAAGAATTGCTTACATTGTGGTCTATGTTATGAGGATTGTCCAGTTAAAGCGATTACTAAGGTAGGTGAATAGAAATGTTTAATGAAATTATAATATTATTTCAAGAAAGAAGCTCGTTTTTTATAAATTTATTGTGGCAACATCTAGAAATTTCATTTATTGCAGTTATAATAGCCTGTGTTCTTGGAGTAGTTATAGGAATTGTTATTAGTGAATTTAAGAAAAGTTCTAAATATGTACTAGGAGTGATTAATTTTTTATATACTATTCCTTCAATATCACTATTAGGTTTTTTGATACCTTTTTCTGGAATAGGAGATAAAACAGCTATTATTGCCTTAACTATTTATGCATTGTTACCAATAGTGAGAAATACATATACAGGTATTGAAAATATTGATGATGCAATAATTGAAGCATCTACCGGAATGGGGAGTACTAGGCTACAAATAATATATAAAATTAAATTGCCTTTAGCGCTTCCAGTTATTATGTCTGGTATTAGAAGTATGGTGACAATGACAATTGCATTAGCAGGTATAGCATCTTTCATTGGTGCAGGAGGATTAGGAGTTGCCATATATCGTGGAATTACAACTAATAATACGGCAATGACAATGGTAGGAAGTTTATTAATAGCAATCCTTGCACTAATTATTGATAGCATACTTGGAATAATAGAAAAAAGAATTTTAGGTAAAAAAATGAAATTACAAAGAGACTTTAAAGCTTTGATATCAGTTATTTTATGTATAGCTTTAATTGTTAGTGGGGCAGAATTTTATAAAAACAGAGTTGATAATAAAGTTATACATTTAGCAACGAAGCCAATGACAGAGCAATATATTATTGGTGCAATGATTAAGGAAATAATAGAGGAAAGAACAAATATTAAGGTAGAAGTTACACAAGGTGTTGGAGGTGGTACTTCCAATATTCATCCAGGAATGGTAAGTGGTGAATTTGATATGTATCCAGAATATACTTCGACAGGATGGAATATGGTATTAAAACATGATGGTACTTATAATGAAGAAATGTATCCAGATTTAGTAAAAGAATATAAGGAAAACTTTGATTTTACATGGACTGGTTTATTAGGATTTAATGATTCATATGGATTAGTTGTAAGAAAGGAAATTGCAGATAAATATAATTTAAAAACATATTCTGATTTAGCAAAAGTATCAGAAAATCTTGTATTTGGTGGAGAGTATGATTTCTTTGAGCGTCCAGATGGATATGATGCACTTTGCAAAAAATATAATTTTAAATTTAAAAAGACTATGGATTTAGACATAGGTCTAAAATATAAAGCTATTGATGAAGGTAAAGTAGATGTTATGGATATATTTACTACAGACGGGCAATTATCGGCATCTGATGTTGTTGTACTAAAAGATGATAAACAATTCTTTTCTACAGCAATGGGAGTTATGGTTATAAGAGATGAGATTCTTAATAAGTATCCACAACTAGAGGATGTATTCAGTGAAATGGAAGGAATACTAAATGACGATGAGATGGCAAAGCTTAATTATATGGTGGAAACAGAAGGTAAAGATGCTGAAACTGTTGCACATGAATACTTAATGGAAATAGGTCTTTTAAAGTAAAGGGGGATGAGCATTATATGGCAGTGGCAATTGAATTTAAAAATATGATAAATTATCATATTAAGTGCAACATCTAAAAATATGTAAAAAAATAGTTCACAAGTTTATGTTCATGTTACAGTAATAATAATCACAAAACTACTTTACATGAAAGG
>CABIVQ010000042.1 GCA_902362365.1 Clostridiaceae bacterium
CCTAAAAATTTTATAATTTCGTTAGGCTTGTTTGCCATGCAAATTTTTAAAAATATGAAACTTAATTTAACCTATCGGTTTATTTATCAATTCGAGAATAATTCTCATCATATCTAATTAACAAAACCAAAATAATATATTTTATTATATTAAAATATTTGGATTTTTATGAATTAAAAAGTATTTTCGTTTTTACTTAACAATAGATTATAATATACTTAATATTTTATTTATAAAAAGTGGAGTTATGGAAATTTATAGGGGGAATCATGTTTAGTAATATATCAAGCAAAAAGGTTTATGAGCAAGTTATAGAACAAATACAAGAAAGCATATTTAATGGGGAATTAAAAAAAGGAGATAAACTTCCATCAGAAAGAGAATTATCAGAACAAATGCGTGTAAGTAGAACATCTATAAGAGAAGCTCTTAGAGTATTAGAAACTTTAGGTGTCGTAGAGAGTAAACAGGGAGAAGGAAACTTTGTATGCTCAAATATAAATAAATCTTTAATAGAACCATTATCATTAATATTTAAGTTGAATAATGGAACATGGATGGATGTTATAGAGTTAAGACAAGCATTAGAATTAGAAGCAGTAAGATTTGCGAGTGAAAGAATAACAAAAAAAGAAGAAATTGAGCTAGAAAATATAATTAACGAAATGGAAGAAGAAATTAATAATCAAAATAGAAATGAAATATTAGTAAATTTAGATCAAAAATTTCACAATAAAATAGCATCTATAAGTAAAAATTATTTAATTGAATGTCTTTTTTTAACTTCATCAAATTTATTTGAAGAGTTTATTAATGATGCTAGAAAAAAAATAATTAATAGATATTCAGATGAGAGTGTATTGCTAAATCAGCATAAAGACATATATAGGGCTATTACTAGTAAAGATTCGAAACTATCTTATAAAAAAATGGAAGAGCATATGCAGTTGATAAAAGAACATTATAGTAAGAATTAAGATTGTTAATATTAAGATAAATGTTGAAAATATATAAAAAAGGTAATACCATTTTAGATATGAAGTGGTATTACCACTGACCATCATCCAAGTTACCGACAGATAAGAAAATATTAAGGGGGTACTTGATGAACGATTATGTGTTATTTATTTTAGCTATAATACCAATTATATGGCTAATAGTATCTTTAGGGGTGATGAAGTTACCAGCTCACAAAACATGTTTCTTTACAGTAATTCTTACAATAGTTATATCACTTGTATTTTGGAAAATGCCTATTTTAAATGTAGCAACAGCAACATTAGAAGGGGTAGCTGTTGCTTTGTGGCCAATACTACTAGTTATAGTAGCAGCATTATTTACTTATAACTTAGCTGTTGAAACCAAGACTATGGATACTATGAAAAATATGTTATCTAACATAACAACAGATAACAGAATACAAGTGCTTATATTAGCATGGGGATTTGGAGGATTTTTAGAAGCAGTTGCTGGATATGGAACAGCAGTTGCAATTCCTGCCAGTATATTAGCATCTCTTGGTTTTAACCCAATCTTTGCAGCAATAATATGTCTTATCGCAAATACAGTTCCTACAGCTTTTGGAGCTATAGGAATACCAGTGTCTACACTAGCATCAGTAACAGGTTTAGATGTACTTCAATTAAGTTACGTAACGTCAGTTCAATTAGCATTATTCATTGTAATAATTCCTTTTGCATTAGTAATATTAACGGAAAAAAGTTTCAAGGCTATAAAAGGTGTGTTTGGGATAACCTTAGTATCTGGGATAACGTTTGCTATACCTCAAGTATTTATAGCAAAATATCTAGGGGCTGAACTTCCAGCATTAATAGGTAGTTTATGCAGTATGCTATCTACAATACTTATGGCAAAAGCTATGAATAAAAAATCTAAAAATAGTTTTGAAGGTAAGATGAAATCTTCTGATATAGTGGCAGGATCAGGAATAGTAGTTAAGATATCTACAAAAGATGGAGTTTTAGCATGGCTACCATACATACTTTTATGTGTTTTAATTTTAGTTGCAAGTCCTATATGTCCACCAATAAATAGTTTTTTAGCTAAATTTAGTAGCACGATACAAATTTATAATGGAGAAGGCGCATCTCTTACATCCTTTGCATGGATAAATACGCCAGGTATGGTAATTATAATATCTACTTTTATAGCAGGTTTGATACAAAAGATAGAAGTAAGTCAAATGGTAGATGTATTTATAAGAACAGTAAAACAACTTTCAAAATCGTTTATAACAATAACATCTATAGTCGCTATATCTAAGGTAATGTCTTATAGCGGAATGACAAGTTCGATATCTTTTGGATTATGTGCAATAACAGGAAAAATGTATCCTATAATATCACCACTATTAGGTGCTATCGGAACATTTGTAACAGGTAGTGATACATCGGCTAATATATTATTTGGTGGCTTACAAGTAGAAGCTGCTAAATCTCTTTCTATAGATCCTTACTGGATAGCAGCTGCGAATACTGCAGGTGCTACAGCTGGTAAGATGATTTCACCACAAAGTATAGCTATAGCTACATCTGCTACAGGCTTGATTGGTAGTGAAGGTAAGATATTTGGATCAACACTTAAGTTTTGTTTAGGTTATGTAATAATATTAGGTATTTTAGTTTATATAGGAAGCCTTATACCGCTTGTATAAGATAAATTAAAAAGGGGGAGAATATGTCAATTTTAAGAGTACCTTACTCAAAGATGGGAATGGAGTTAAACATTCCAGATGAAAACTTATTAGCAATTTTAGAATCGAAAGCCCATAACTATATTGTTAATAAGAGTCAAGAACAAATAGTTGAAGAGTCTATGGATAATCCAATTGGCTCAGTTAAACTTGAAGAGTTAGCTAAAAATAAAAAAAGTGTAGTTATAATAACTAGTGATCATACTAGACCAGTTCCAAGTAGAGTTACAATGCCTATAATTTTAAGAAGGTTGAGAGAAGGTAATCCAGATATTGATATAAAGATAATAGTTGCAACAGGATTTCATAGGGCAAGTACAAGAGCAGAATTAATTTATAAAATGGGTGAAGAAATAGTAAATAATGAAAAAATCATAATGCATATATCTACAGATGATGCTGCTATGGTAAAAGCAGGGGTATTACCATCAGGGGGAGATTTTTACTTAAATAAAGTAGCTTTTGAAGCAGATTTACTAATAGCAGAAGGATTTATAGAACCACATTTCTTTGCTGGATTTTCTGGAGGGAGAAAAAGTATACTTCCTGGTATAGCATCAGCTAAAACTATAATGTATAACCACTGTAGTGAATTTATAGATAGCAAAAATGCTAGAACAGGGATTTTAGACAATAATCCAATACATGAGGATATGGTTTATGCAGCAAAGGCAGCTAAGTTAGCATTTATAGTAAATGTTGTAATAGATAAAGATAAAAATGTAATTGCATCTTTTGCTGGAGATGTAGATAAGGCCCATAAAACAGGATGTAAATTTGTAACAGAATTATCTAAAATAGATGCTCAGATGGCAGATATAGTAATAAGTACTAATGGAGGATATCCTTTAGATCAAAATATATATCAATCAGTGAAAGGTATGACAGCAGCTGAAGCCACATGTAAAGATGGTGGTGTAATAATAATGATATCAGCTTGTAATGATGGTCATGGAGGTCAATCTTTCTATGATAACGTTGCGAAAGCTTCTTCACCAAGTGAGATACTAGAAAATGTAAGATCTGTTGAAAAAGGTGAAACAGTTCCAGATCAATGGGAGTTCCAAATATTAGCAAGAATATTAGAGAGATTTACAGTAATAATGGTGACTGATCAATGTAGTTCTGAGATGATAATAAATATGCATATGAAGCATGCGAAGACCTTTGAAGAAGCTTTAAATCTGGCTTTTGATATAAAAGGCAAAGATGCTAAAATTGCAGTTATTCCAGATGGTGTATCAGTAATAGTAAAAGAAAATACAAGTACAGATTCTAATTCAATAGTTTCTGTAACAGCTGAATAAATAGGATTGGGGGAAATATAATGGAAATTTTAACATGTATAAAACAAGTTCCAGGTACAACTGAAGTAGAAGTTGATGAAACTACTGGTGTATTAAAAAGAGATGGAGTAGATTCTAAAATGAATCCATATGACTTATTTGCATTAGAAACTGCACTTAGAATAAAACAGGAAACGAATGCAACATTGAAGGTGATTACAATGGGACCATCTCAAGCAAAGCAAGTTATAGAAGAGAGCTTTATGATGGGTGCAGACGAAGGAGCTATAATAAGTGATAGGAAGTTTGCTGGCGCAGATGTATTAGCAACATCATATACGATATCACAAGGAATTAAAAAGATAGGTAATCCTCAAATTATAATATGCGGAAAGCAAACAACTGATGGAGATACAGCTCAAGTAGGTCCTGAAATAGCTGAATTTTTAAATATACCTCATGTAACAAATGTCACTAAAATATTAGATATAAAAGAAGAGAGTATAGTAGTTGAAGTAGATATGCCAAATACATTAGAAGTTTGTGAGGTTAAATATCCATGTTTAATAACGGTAGAAAAGGATATATTCCAACCAAGACTGCCATCATTCAAATTAAAAATTCAAACAAAAGATAGAGAAATACCAATATTTACTTTGAATGATTTTGAGGATAAAGATGAGATGAATTATGGATTAAATGGGTCCCCAACTCAAGTGTTAAAAATATTCCCTCCAACTCCAAATACAGATAAGGATATATTAAGAGGAAGTTCAGATGAGTTAAGTGAGGCTCTATCAAATAAGTTAAAAGATTTAAAGTTAATATAAGGGGGGATTATAAGTGGCAAAAATAGTCGTAAATATAGAAAAAATTGAAGATATAAAAAGTGTATTAGAGATTTGTCCTTTTGGTGCAATAGAAGAAGTTAATGGGAAAGTAGAAATAGGCGCAGGATGTAAAATGTGTAAGTTATGTGTTAAGAATGGACCAAAAGGAGCATTTGAATTTATTGAAGAAAAGAAGGTAAGTATAAATAAGGATGAATGGAAAGGTATAACAGTATACGTTGATCATCATGAAGGTGAAATACACCCTGTAACTTATGAACTTATAGGTAAAGCTCGTGAAATGGCTGCTAAAATAAATCATCCAGTTTATTGTGTATTTGTTGGTCATAATATAAAAGATAAGTGTGATACATTGTTATCATATGGAGTAGATGAAGTATTTGTATATGATGATGAAGAGTTCAAAGAATTTAGAATAGAACCATATACAGCAGCTGTAGAGGATTATATAAAAAATGTAAAACCAACAATAATGTTAGTTGGAGGAACTACATTAGGTAGATCTTTAGCACCAAGGCTTGCTGCTAGATTTAAAACAGGTCTTACAGCAGACTGTACAATACTTGATATACAAGAAAATACTGACTTAGATCAAATAAGACCAGCTTTTGGTGGTAATATAATGGCGCATATACACACTCCTAATCACAGACCTCAATTTGCGACAGTTAGATATAAAATATTCTCAGCTCCAGAAAAAATAGAAATACCAACCGGGAAAATAACATTGTGTAATATAAACAAGGAAAAATTATCTTCTAAGATAGAAGTGTTAGATGTGAAACCTAAAACTAAAGAAGTAGGTCTTGAAGATGCAGAAGTTATAATAGTAGCCAGCAGAGCTATAAAGAAACAAGAAGATATGAAAATGATCTATAAGTTGGCAGATAAATTAGGAGCCCAAGTAGGTGGAACAAGACCTATGGTAGAAGCTGGATGGCTAGATCCAAGAAAGCAAATTGGATTAAGTGGTAGAACTGTAAAACCTAAGTTGATAATAACTTGTGGTGTTTCAGGAGCTGTTCAGTTTGTAGCAGGTATGAGTGGATCTGACTACATAATAGCTATAAATCAAGATGAAAAAGCGCCTATATTTGATGTAGCACATATGGCTTTAATAGGAGATATTTATGAGATAATTCCTAAGTTGATAGAGCAAATAGATGAAAAAAGTTTAAAAATAGCTATAGCGGCTGAAGAAGAGTAAGGGGGTATATGTATGTATAAGACTATTGATAAAAATGATATAGATTTTTTACTTAGTGTATGTGAAAAAGATGATGTAATAGTTGGAGAAGAAATAAGTGAAGACTTCTCTCATGATGAATTGGGTGGAGTTGAAAAATATCCAGAAGTTTTAATAACTGCACGAAGTACAGAACAGGTTTCTAAAATAATGAAGTATGCTTATGAAAATAATATACCTGTAACTCCAAGAGGGCAAGGAACAGGATTAGTTGGAGCTTCGGTTGCTGTACATGGTGGAATAATGATTAACTTAAGTAAAATGGATAGAATCTTAGAATTAGATGAGGAAAATCTAACTCTAACTGTCGAACCGGGTGTTTTACTTATGACAATAGGTCAATATGTACAAGAGAGAGATTTATTTTATCCACCAGATCCAGGTGAAAAAAGTGCTACTATAGCAGGTAATATAAATACTAATGCGGGTGGAATGAGAGCTGTTAAATACGGTGTAACAAGAGATTATGTAAGAGGATTAGAAGTGGTACTTCCAAATGGAAATATAATAAATGTTGGAGGTAAGGTAGTAAAAAATAGTTCAGGATATTCAATAAAAGATTTAATAGTAGGTTCAGAAGGTACTTTAGGAATAGTAACTAAGGCTACATTAAAATTACTTCCACTTCCTAAAAAAGCAATAAGTTTATTAATACCATTCCCGGACCTAGAAATGGCGATAAATACAGTACCTAAAATAATAAAATCAAAATCAATACCAACTGCTGTAGAATTTATGGAAAGAGATGTTATACTTGCAGCAGAAGACTTCTTAGGAAAGAAATTCCCTGATAACACATCAGATGCATATCTATTACTTACATTTGACGGAAATACAAGAGAAGATATAGAAAAAGAATATGAAAAAGTTGCTCAACTTTGCTTAGAGTGTGGAGCATATGATGTATTTATATCTGATACACAAGAAAGAAATGACTCTATATGGTCTGCTAGAGGGGCATTCTTAGAAGCTATAAAAGCATCTACAACTGAAATGGATGAATGTGATGTTGTTGTGCCTAGAGATAAAGTTGCAGAGTTCATAAAATATATTCACGATTTACAAAGTGAATTAAATGTTAGAATAAAAAGCTTTGGTCATGCAGGAGATGGAAATTTACATGTATATGTATTAAGAGATGATATGGATGAAGAGCAGTGGAGTATAAAATTAAAAGAGTCTTTTGACCATATGTATGGTAGAGCAAGAGAACTTAGAGGTCAAGTATCAGGTGAGCATGGTATAGGATACGCTAAAAAAGGATATTTACATGAATCTCAAAGTGAAGTATATATGGATATAATTAAAAGTATAAAAACTGCTTTTGACCCTAAAAACTTACTAAATCCTGGTAAGATTTATTAAAATTAACTAGGATTATATATACAGTGTTAAGCTGATTTTAAATTCAAGGTGATAAAATCAATAATTAAAGCTACCTTCAAATCGTATTTCTTTTGAAGGTAGCTTTTAGTGTAAAACAAATTACTTTACATAAGTTGGAGACATATAAAAATCCATAGGACCTTTAAGAAGTTGTCTATTGTTCTTATAGTAAATCATATTATACATATTACTAGCTTTTATATCGTAATCTATTAAAGTTTTAAACTTAGCATCATCCATAGCAAATGATATTTTAGAAAATTTGTTTATAATATTAATTTCAGAGTTATTTTTTATAGCCTTTAATATTTCTCTCCCTTTATCATTAAAAGCTAGTACTCTTATATATGGTATATAGTTCATATCCTTTACAAGCGCCATATCATCTTTAGTTATACCTAGTAAAACATTATTAAGAGTTCGTTTTATTTTAGTTAAAGTATATCTTTTAGATTTTACTAAAGAATGTAGTTCTTCTAAATTTGAAGATGTAAAAATACTTTGGTAAATTTTATTTTCTATTCCTTCATTTACATCAAAATATTTATCTAATTCATTACTATCTCGAAGTATTATAGAAGATAGAATATCAAAAAACATTTCATCAAAAATAGGATTGAAGCTTTTTTCTATATTAGTTTTTAAAATATTATATGTAGGTAGTGGAACTACTTTTGATGCGAAAGAGATATCATCAGTATTTTTTAAAGCTTTTCTTATAGCGGTAGCAGAGCAAATAGAACTATCTATTGATTCTGAATTATATTCAGAATTTATTCGAGTAATAGTATAAGGTTTAATATTACTTTTTAATTTTAGTAGACTTTTTATGTACTCTATGCCTAAAATATTATTAGATGAATTTAGTATACTTAAAAGTTCATCTTTAGAAATGTCTACTAAATTATTTTCATTAATATAGTCAAATAATGCGTTGCTTCTAGCTGTAGGGAAGAGCATACCATCATTTAAATATTTTTTTAATGAAATTTTAAACTCGTTAGGTTCATTAACTAATATTTTAGAAATTGTATAAAGTATGTCAATATTACCAACTTCACTTCCAAAGCAAATAGAATTTATACAATTTAAAGAGTTTAATGTAGCAATAGCGCCGTGAGAAAAAATTTCTGCACTTTGGCATGCAAATAATGTAGGAAGTTCAATAACTAAATCTACACCATTTTCAACAGCAGCTCTAGCTCGAGTGTATTTATCAAATAAAGCAGGCTCTCCTCTTTGTAGGAAGTTACCACTCATAATCGCAACAGTATGAGTAGCTTTAGTTATTTCTTTTGATTTTAATAAATGATATAAATGTCCATTATGAAATGGATTATATTCAACTACTAATCCAAGTATATTCATAAAATTTCTCCTTTTGTTAACCATAAAAGTAAGTGTAAAAATAAAATTATATACATCATATTATATAAATACAAAAATGAAGGAAAGTTACAATATTTCTAGAAGTATATGATATGTTGTATATAATAATATTAGTAATATATTTGATTATATATGTAAATAATTAATAATTATATAATAATATTGTAACAAATAGAGAAAAATAATATGTGTAGCATATATTTTGTAATTATGCGTTAAAATATTCTGTAAATACTATGTACTTTTGTAGTGAAAAGTGATATATTATTTATGGTAAATGTTTAATGTATACAAAATTTCTTTTAGAAATCGAATAATGTAGTTAAGAAATGGTCTAGCAATAGACTTATTAAATAGTATTGATAAAATTTAAGGAGGTATACTAATGAAAGTATTAGTATTAAACTGTGGTAGTTCTTCATTAAAATATCAATTAATAGATATGTCAAATGAAGCAGTATTATGTGTAGGTTTAGTTGAAAGAATAGGTATAGAAGGTTCTATACTTAAGCAAGAAAAAGATGGTGTAGAAGGTAAGTACATAGTTGAGCAACCAATGAAAGATCATGAAGATGCTATAAAATTAGTATTAGATGCTGTTCTTGATCCAACTTACGGTGGAGTAAAAGAAATGAGCGAAATAGAAGCTGTAGGACATAGAGTTGTTCACGGTGGTGAAAAATTCGCTTCATCTGTAGTTATAACTGAAGAAGTTGAAAATGCTATGAAAGAATGTATAGAATTAGCACCTCTTCATAACCCAGCTAATATAATGGGAATAGATGCTTGTAAGGCTATACTTCCAGGAGTACCAATGGTAGGAGTATTCGATACTGCTTTCCATCAAACAATGCCTAAAAAATCTTACTTATATGGATTACCTCATGAGTTATACTCTAAGTACGGTGTAAGAAGATACGGATTCCACGGAACTTCTCACAAGTATGTATCTCAAAGAGCTGCAGCTATGTTAGGAAAGAACATAGAAGATGTTAAAATAATAACTTGTCACTTAGGAAATGGAGCTTCTATAGCTGCTATAGATGGTGGAGTATGTGTTGATACATCTATGGGATTCACTCCATTAGAAGGTTTAATAATGGGAACTAGATGTGGAGATATAGATGCTGCTATATTACCATTCTTAATGGAAAAAGAAAACTTAGACGCAAAAGGATTAAGTGATTTAATGAACAAGAAGTCAGGAGTATACGGAATGACTGGTATATCAAGTGACTTCAGAGATATAGAAGATGCAGCTGCTAAGGGTGACGAAAAAGCTCAAGTTGCTTTAGATGCTTATGCTCAAAGAGTTAAGAAATATATAGGATCTTACGCTGCAGAAATGAACGGTGTAGATGCTGTTGTATTCACTGCAGGTGTTGGTGAAAACGGAATAGATATGAGAGAAGCTATAGCTTCTAACATGGAATTCTTAGGAATGAAGTTAGACAAAGAAGCTAACAAAGTTAGAGGAAAAGAAAGAGTGATATCTACTGAAGATTCTAAAGTTAAGATATTATTAATACCTACTAACGAAGAACTAATGATAGCTAGAGATACTGTAGCTTTAGTTAAATAATTAAAAAACTTTAATTGGATATAATAAAATTAAGGTAGGTTATTAACCTACCTTAACTTATGCCTGTATTATTTACAAATATATCTATCAAGTAAAAATACTTGACAAACAATCATGAGATTTGTATAATAAATTTGGCAATATTATTGAGGTGAAAAGATGATTATTAGTCTAGATAAATTAAATAGAAGAGAATCTGATAAAATAGACTTGAATTTTTCTCAAAAAATTGATACTATTAATTACTGTGATAGCACATATAAGCTAACTTCACCTATTAATGTAGAAGGTAAGATTACAAAAAATAATAAAGGTTTATACCTTGATATTAATGTTGATTTTACAATTCTAGATAATTGTTCAAGATGTTTAGATGAAGTAGAAGTTCCTGTTAACTATGACATACAAGGATTCTTAGTAAGAGAAGACTATGATGAAGATAGTTTTGAGGATTATGATGCTTTCATATGTGATGGACAAGAAGTAAATCTTCTTGATGTAATAGAGCAGACTATAGATTTTAATTTAACTGCACAAGTTCTTTGTGATGAAGACTGTGAAGGTCTATGTCAAGGATGTGGAGCTAACTTAAACAAAGAAGAATGCTCTTGTGATGAAATTGCGAACGACGAGGAGATTATAGATCCCCGTTTTGCTAAATTAAAAGATTTGTTTAAAAATGACTAAGGAGGTGGCGTAAATGGCAGTACCAAAGCGTAAAACGTCTAAATCAAAAACTAAAATGAGAAGAGCGGCTAACTCACAAATGACTGCAACTGGATTTGTAAGTTGTCCTCAATGTCATGAGCCAAAATTACCACATAGAGTGTGTCCAGATTGCGGATATTATAAAGGTAAAGAAGTTGTTTCTAAATAGTAACTTCTAAAGAACATGTAGATTACTCTACATGTTTTTTTTTAATTATAGGTTTTTAGTTTAGTATATACTAATACTATATAGTCTTAAAAATATGTAAATGGCCTATAATATGGATAAGTAGTTTTAAGCGCAATAATTGAATTAGGAGGGAAGTTTATTATGAAGATAGCAATAGATGGAATGGGTGGAGATAATGCGCCTAAATCAAACGTAGAAGGTGTTGTAAGTGCGATTAAGGAGTATAATATAGATATAATAATAACAGGGGATAAAGATGCCTTAGAAAAGGAATTTGAAAATTACGAGTTTGATAGAAGTAAATTAGAAATAGTACATACAACAGAAATCATAGAAAATGAAGATAAACCTGTAAAAGCAATTAGAAGCAAAAAGACTCTTCTATGGTTGTTGCTTTAAGACTAGTAAAAGAAGGTAAGGCTGATGCTGTAGTTTCTGCAGGAAATACAGGTGCATTACTTGCGGGAGGTTTATTTGTAGTTGGTAGAATAAAAGGAATAGATAGACCTTGTTTATGTCCTGCCATTCCAAATGTGAAAAGAGGTATGACAATAATTGCTGACGGAGGGGCTAATGCAGATTGTAAGCCACGAAACTTAGTTGAATTTGCAGCTATGACTAATATATACTCAAAGAAGGTTTTAGGAATAGAAAATCCTAGGATATCCTTAGCTAATGTTGGAGCAGAAGAAGGTAAGGGTAATGACCTAATGAAAAAATCTTATGAAGAACTTAAAAACATGGACATAAATTTCATAGGAAATTTAGAGGCAAGAGATGTTATTAATGCAAAAACTGATGTAATAGTTTGCGATGGTTTTACAGGGAATATATTATTAAAATCTGCAGAAGGTGTAGCGATGTCGGTAATGGGGCTTTTAAAAGAAACTTTCTTATCTAGTACTAAAGGTAAAATCGGAGCTATGTTATTAAAGGATGACTTAAGAAAATTAAAAAGTTTTATGGATTATGCAGAATATGGAGGAGCACCCCTTTTAGGAGTTAATGGAGGAGTTATAAAAGCTCACGGAAGTTCTAATTCAAAAGCAATAAAGAATGCAATTAATCAAGGAATAAAATTTGCTCAAGGTAATGTATTAAGAGATATAGAAGAATTTGTACAATCTTCTAAAGAAGATAATGAAGAATAAGATATAAAAATAGAGCCACCTAAATTTATTTAGGCGGCTCTATTTTTATATCAGATCAAAAATAATATTTATTGATTTGTAATAATTTTTAGGACAACAAAATATATATATATAAACGAGGAAGGAGGACAAGATATGAAAAATATCTCTGATGAAATTGTAAACTCTCTTTCATTAAACTTAAGAGAAAAAATAAAAAAACTACCTAAAAGTAATCTGAATATAGAAGAGATTAGATTAAGGTCTCAAAAGCCACTTATTTTAAATGCGAACAATAAAGATTATTTTTATAATGAAAAAGAAAATGATTTAGCTTTGAATATGGACAATCCTTATATAGTAACTAGAGAGGATATTGAACAAACATTTCAAATCATATGCAAATATTCTATTCATACTTTTATGGATGATATTACAAAAGGATTTATAACACTAAGAGGAGGGCATAGAGTAGGGATAGTAGGAAAAGCAATTGTAGAAAGTGGACAAGTAAAAAATATAAAGCATATATCATCTTTAAACATAAGGATTTCAAGAGAAATAATTGGATGTTCTGATAAAATATTAGATCATATTATAAGTAGTAATAATCAAGTAAATAATACATTGATAATTTCGCCACCACAATGCGGCAAGACAACCTTAGTAAGAGATATAGTAAGAAATTTAAGTAATGGTAATAAAAAATATGGTTTTAGGGGTATGAAGGTGGCATTAATAGATGAACGTAATGAAATAGGCGGTTCATACTTAGGAGTCCCTCAAATGGATGTAGGTATTAGGACCGATATAATTGAAACCTGCCCAAAAGATATAGGCATAATGATGCTTTTAAGGTCTATGTCTCCAAATATTATTGTAACGGATGAGATAGGTAATGAAAGAGAAGTAAAGGCTTTATATACAGCATTAAATGGAGGAGTAAGTCTTATTACTACGGTTCATGGTGACTCTATTGAAGATATTCAGGGAAGAAAAGAATTAAGTCGTTTGTTAGATAAAGAATTATTTAAGAAAGTAATAATTTTGTCTGCGAGAAAGGGACCAGGAACTGTAGAAAAAATATATGATTTAGAGGAAAAGAGATGGTATTTTGCAAATTAAAATTATTATTATAGGGATCTTAATAGGATGTAGCTATTTAATAGGAGATTTTATATATAAGTCTTATACAAAAAGGCATAAAGAACTTAATGATCTCATAAGAATATTAGAGATAATGAGGATGGATTTATCCTTTGGTTTATATACATTGGAAGAAATTTTTAAAAGAGTAGGGGAAAAAGAGGAGTACTGTTTTTTTAAGTTTTTTAGGTCCATGGCAAATGACTTAAGCGATAGTCGAGAAAAAGTATTAGAAGAAATTTTAGAAGATAATATAAAAATTTTAATTAACGAAACTTATCTACAAAATAAGGAGGTGGACGAATTAAAAACACTTATACTTACGTTAGGTAAAAGTGATATTGAATCTCAGGAAAGGATGATAAGTCTTAGCGTTGAGAATTTGAAAAAACTTACTTGTGATAGTAAGGAAGACATAAGTAAAAAAGGAAATCTGTACAAGCAGCTTATTACATTTATAGGTATAGGTATAGGTATAATTTTAATATAGGGGGAAGAGCATGGATATAACATTGATATTAAAAGTTGCTGGAGTAGGGTTGTTAATATCAGTATTAAATATAATCTTGGACAAGGCTGATAGAAAGGATTGGGCCACATTTACTACTTTAGCAGGTGTAATAATAGTTTTAGGGATAGTATTAACTGAAATAAGTGATTTATTTAATGCAGTTAGAACAATGTTTCAACTTTACTAAAGAGGAGGAGATATCTTGGAAGTAATGCAATTAGTAGGTGTTGCCATAATTGCTACAACACTCTGTTTAGTAATAAAAAAAGATAGACCGGAGATGGCAAATTTTATAGCAATAATAACAGGTGTAACTATACTGTTATCAGTCATATTTAAATTGAATTTTATTATAGAGGGGATACAAAACTTAGCTAATAAAGCAAATATACCAAATATGTATATATCTTTAATAATTAAGTTGATAGGGATAGCTTATATAATGGAGTTTGCTATACAGCTGTGCAATGATTGTGGAGAAAAAAATATAGCTTCAAAGTTAGAATTTGGTGGGAAAATTATAGTTATGACAATGTCATTCCCTATACTTTTATCTATTGTAGAGATGATATTAAATATAATCCCATAGGAGAATGATTACTTATGAAAAAAAAATTTTTAGGTGTTTTAATAACGTTACTTACAATACTTAATCTTTCAACAATAGGGTTTGCGGAAAATGAATCAACAGAAAGTTACGATGAAACTAAGAATAATATAGATTTTTATATTGATAGTCAACTTAGTAAGATCAATGTAGAAGATATAGAAAAATATATAAGGGATGATGTAGCAGTTAAGAGTATTGATTTAAAAGATTTTGTAAAAAATTTAATAGGTGGAAAAAGTAATATATTAGATCTATTTGATAAAGAAAAAATTCAGTCTGCTGTGTTTAGAGAATTGAAAACTAGTTTAAGAGTAGTGGCGATAATTTTAGTACTAGCATTATTATCATCAATATTAAAGAGTCTAGAGAATTCATTTTCATCAGGAGATATAAGTAAAATAACCACTTACATAATTTTTATAACCATGGTATCACTTACATTGATAGGATTTAAAGATGTCTTGAATATCTGTTATAATACTATTAATAGTACTATTGGTCTGATGCAGGTCGTAATGCCTATACTAATAACCTTATTAGTGTTAATAGGATTTCCAATAACATCAACAGCATTAAATCCAATATTTTTAGGTGGTGTAACTTTAATTAATATTGTTTTTAAAAAGTTCATGTTCTTTTCAATCACTATAGCTTTTGCAATTCTAATAATAAATAATTTATCACAAAGTATAAAACTTAAGAAGTTATCTTCTTTCATTAAAAATGTAAATATAGTAACCATAGGAGCAATATTTACTATATATTTAGGACTAGTATCTATTCAGGGAATGTATGTAACTAGCTTTGATAAGTTTAGCGTAAAAACAGCTAAGTTTGCAATCGGAAATTTCATACCTGTGGTAGGGGGATTTGTATCTGATTCAATGGATATTTTATTATCTTCATCTCAACTTATAAAAAACGTATTTGGAGGAATTGGGTTAGTACTACTTATAGGAATTTGTTTAATTCCTATAATAAAGGTTCTATCTGTAGTAACTGTATATAAGGTAGCAGCGATAGTAGTAGAGCCTGTGGGAGAAGAAGGAATGTCTAGTTTTTTAAATGACGTAGCAAATTTAATGGTAATTATGCTTGCATGTGTAATTGCAATAATGATTATGTTCTTCGTAACAATAGCAATTTTAACATCCATAAGTGTAGTGACTCATTAGGAGGTGTGCTATATGCTAGAGAGTTTAAAATCATGGATTATAACTATATTAATTGGAGCATTCATAGTCAGTATTGTAGACATGATCTTACCTAAATCTAAAATAAAACCGTATATAAACTTAGTAGTAAATTTTATATTCGTATTTATAGTAATAACACCAATAATAAGTTTACTATCAGGTAATATGAGTCTAGAAGATAAACTCCTGCAGTTGATGAATAGTTATAATAAAGAATATATAGAAAGTAGTAATCGGTTAGCTAGTGAAACAGGAAAAAATAGTTTGATTAATGGATATGAAGAAGGTCTAAAGCAAGTACTAGAATTAAAATTAGATGAATATGGTTATGATCTTGAAGATATAGAGTTTAATGGATCTGAAATTAGTAATATAAAATTGAAAGAAAAAAATAATAGTACTAAAAATGAAAAAGAGGACATACAATCTAGTGAAAACGAAAAAATTGAGCAAGTATTTAAGGAAGAAGGAAAAGAACATGAATTAAATTTAAGTAAGGATGAACTAAAAGATAATTTAGTCAAAATACTTGATGTATCAATCGAAACTATAGAAATTGATTAATAGGGGTTGGGTAAATGTTTAAAAACTTAAACGAAAAAGATAAGAAAAAGATATACTCGCTATTATCTTTAGGAATTGTATGTGTCTTAGCACTAATAATAATATCCTGTATTCCTTCAGATAAAAAAACAAATACAGATAAAGATGCTGCTCAAGTTAACCAGCAAGAGGAATCTGAACAAGTAAGTGAAAGTGAACAACAAGATCTAGAAAAAAAATTACAGAAAATATTAGCTAAAATTGATGGAGCTGGTGATGTTAATGTAATGATTACATTTGAATCTAGTGAAGAGATACAACCTGCCTTTAATAGTAACTCTACGACTGAAACAACGGAGGAAAAAGATGCTCAAGGAGGAGAAAGAACTGTAACAACTTCTAGTGAAAATAAAACAATGATAACATCTAATTCAAATTCTCCAGTAATACTAAAAACTACAGAAGCTAAAATAAAAGGTGTATTAGTAGTAGCAAGTGGAGCTGGTGATTCTAAAGTAAAAGAAACGCTTTATAGTGCTGTACAAACTGCATTACAAGTACAAGGACATCAAGTACAAATAATAAATTCCAAATAAATACATATAACCGGGGGGATAAAAATGAAATTTAATTATAAAAATAGAGGATTTGTAGTAATAACATTATCTGCTATGTTAGTAGTTGTAGGAGTGGCAAACTATCAATTAAGTAAGAAGTCAGCACTAGGTGTATCAGAGGAATTTAAAGCTTATGAACAAGCTCAGTTAAGTAAAAACTCTGAGAGTAATGAAAAGGAAGAGGATGATCAAGAAGTTAACATCGTTGATAGTAAATCAAGTGAAAGTGATGTAGAAGAAAAAGTGACTGAAACAAGTAAAGAAATTGAAGAACAATTAACATCTGAGGCAAATATGCAAAAATCTTCATATATATTAGATATGAAAATGACTAGAGAGAAGCAAAGAAATGATTTAGCAGAAGAATTAAATGAAATGATAAATAATCCATCAACATCAGAAGAAACTAGAAAAGAAGCATCTGAAATGAAATTAAAATTGGTTAAGGATCAAGATACGGAACTTAAAATAGAAAATTTACTAAGTACAAAAGGGTTTGAAGATGCATTAGTCTATATAAGTGATGGCAAAGTAAATGTAGTTGTAAATGAAGATAGTTTCGGAAAAGAAGATGCAGCTAAGATTTTTGATTTAGTAGCAGAGCAAGCTGGAGTTGAATATGATAATATAAAGCTTATGAACAATAAACAAGAGTAATTAAATAAAAAACTATAGTGAATAAAAAATAATAAATATGTTTAATATAGAATATATATTAGAATTTGAAATAATCCTCAGAATTAACTGGGGTTATTTTCTTGCAAAGTTTCATAGTATTTGGTATTATAATATAAAATAGTTCCTTAATAGGGGGTAAGTATTTATCATGGAAAATAATAATTTTGGACAAGTCAAAATATCTAATGATGTAATAGCTACGATAGCAGGTCTTGCAGCTCTAGAGGTTGAAGGCGTTGAAACTATAACAACTTTTACAGATAAACTATTAAAAAATAATAATGGTGTAAAGATACAAATAGAAGAAGAGGACGTTAACTTAGATATAATGGTTATGATAGATTTCGGAATATCTATACCAGATATAGCTTTAAAGATACAAGAAAATGTAAAAAATACTGTTGAGACAATGACAGGATTAAAAGTTTCTCAAGTAAATATACATATTCAAGGAATTAGCTTCAAGAAAGAGAAGACTGAGCTAGAAGAAGCAAAGAAAGAAGCAAAGCAAGCAAAGAAAGAAGCTAAGAAAGAAGAATCTAAGAAAAATTAATAAAAACCCTCTGAAAAATCAGAGGGTTTTTTACTGCAAAACGCACATAATAAAGACTAAAGGAGGATTTGACTGATGAAAAAGGAAAATATAGCAAAAAAGATAACTAGTAGAGAATATACTATGAAATTAATATACCAAACTAGTATAACAAAAGAGGACGTAGATAATTTAGACTTATTAGTAGATGAGTTCGTAGATAATAATGCTGAATATATATTAAATAGATATGAAGAATTAAGATTACAACACTCTAATAACCCAGAATTATCACTAGAAGGTGTAGATATAGATGAAGCTATAGATAAAGATTACATAAAAAACATATGTTTAACTATAGAAGAGAACAATGAAATGATAAATTCATTAATAAATTCAAATGCAAAGAACTGGTCGGTAGATAGAATAGCTAAGGTAGATTTAGCTATATTAAAATTAGCAATAGCTGAAATTATTGCAATAGATGATATACCACAAAAAGTTTCTGTGAATGAAGCTATAGAACTTGCAAAAATATACTGTGATGATAAGTCTCCTAAGTTTATAAATGGAATTTTAGGAAGTGTTATAAGTGAGATTGAATCAAAATAACATAATAATCGGAATCGATACTAGCTGCTATACAACCTCTATAGCAGCTATATCTTTAGATAAGAAAGTAATATTTAATAAAAAAATAATGCTTAAAGTAAAAGATAACACAAAGGGGTTAAGGCAAAGTGAAGCTGTTTTTCAGCATGTTAATAACTTAGGAGAAATGAGCAGTGATATAAGATCTATATTAAACAATTACAATGTATGTGGAGTATGCGCATCTGTTAAACCGAGACCGTTAGAAGAGTCTTATATGCCAGTATTTACTGTAGGCAGTAATTTTGGTAAATTATTTAGTTCATTAAATAAATGTCCTTTTTATGAAACTAGTCATCAGGAAAATCATATTGAAGCGAGTCTTTTAACTAATAAAATTAAAAATGAAAAACAATTTTTATCAGTACATATGTCAGGTGGTACAACTGAAATACTTTTAGTCAACAAAGAAAGTTTAGGATATAAAATAGATATAGTCGGCGGAAGTAATGATATAAGTTTTGGACAGCTTATAGATAGAATCGGAATTAATATGGGTTATAAGTTTCCTTGTGGGAAATATATAGATGAAAAAGCCCTTGAATGTAATGAAAAAATAGAAATCGGACTAAAAACTTCTGTGAAGGAAGGATATATGAATTTATCTGGAATAGAAAACCAAGTAAATAAAATAATAAATAATCACAGTAAAGAATATATATGTAAATTGCTACTAGATACAATATCAAGAAATCTAATAAAATCTCTACTTTATATTAGTGAAAAATATAATATAGAAGAAGTTGTGTTTGCAGGTGGAGTATCTGCAAGTAAATATATATCAATGAAATTAAAAAGAGAATTAAAAAAGAATAATATAATAGCATATTTTACAGAGCAAGAATATTCAACTGATAATGGTTTAGGATGCGCTGTAATAGGATTAAAGAATTTTATAAGTGAATAAGTATATAAATTAATAACTTTTATATAGGAGAGAAAATATGAAACTGAGAGCTTTAGATATAAGTGAAGCAAATTCATATATAAAAAGGATTTTGGTAAATGATCCTATATTATATAATCTTAAAGTAAAAGGTGAAATATCCAATTTTAAAGTACATAGTAGTGGAAATGTATATCTATCATTAAAAGATGAAAATTCAAAGTTAAACTGTGTTATTTTTAAAAGTAATTATGATAAAAATTTAGAATTAAAGAATGGGATAAAAGTAATTGCGAGTGGTTATATTTCTGTTTATGAAAGAGACGGATCTTATCAATTATACATTAATTCAATAGAGATAGAGGGAATAGGAAATTTATATATTGAATTTAATAAATTAAAGGAAAAATTAAGCAAAGAGGGTTTATTTGATCCTAAGTACAAAAAAGCCATACCTACTATACCAAAGTCTATAGGAGTTATTACTTCACCAACAGGAGCAGTTATAAGAGATATAATTAATGTAATCAAAAGAAGATACCCAAAGGTCGCTGTAAAGCTTTATCCAGTGACAGTACAAGGCGATAAATCAGCAGATAATATATGCGAAGGTATTAGATTTTTTAATGATATGAAAAATGTAGATACAATAATAGTTGGTAGAGGTGGGGGATCTATAGAAGAACTTTGGTCATTTAATGAAGAAATCGTAGCTAGAGAAGTCTTTAAATCTGAAATTCCTATAATATCAGCAGTAGGACATGAAACAGATTTTACTATCTGTGATTTTGTATCAGATATGAGAGCCCCAACGCCTTCTGCAGCAGCAGAGATAGCAACGCCATCTTTATTAGACTTAGAATACAAGCTTAACAATATAAGGAATAGAATGAATAGAAGTTTAATAAATCAAGTTCAGATTGATGAACATAGGTTAAAATCTGTTCTTGAGAGGATAAATAATTATCTAAAATCATACACAATCAAAGATAATATTATACAATTAGACAAAATATATGATAAAATAACTTTTGAAGTAGAAAATAACCTTAATATTGAAAAAGAAAGACTTATGAATATGGGAGCAATACTTCATAATTTAAGTCCTTTGGCAACGATAGATAGAGGGTACAGTATAGTACAAAAAGAAGGAAAAGTAATCAATAGTATAAAAGAAATAGAATTTAAAGATGATATAGATATAGTTTTAAAAGATGGAAGTATAGAGTGTGTTGTAGAAAAAATAATTAATAAAGAGGTATAAATATGGATTTAACATATGAACAAGCTTATAAAAAACTAGAAAATATTTTAGAAAAGCTAGAATCTAAAGGTGCGAGTTTAGATGAATCATTAAGTTTATATGAAGAAGGAATAAGTCTTTATAAGTACTGTAATAAATTACTTGAAGATGCACAGTTAAAGATAAGTAAATTTAACTCACTAGGAATAGAAGAAGATTTAGATATGAGGGAGGAATAAAATTGGAATTTAAGCAATCTCTAAAAGAAAAATCTAATTATATAGAAAGATTATTAAGTGAATATATGCCTAAAGAAGATGGATATCAAGCAACTATTATGGAAGCTATGAATTACAGTTTAAAAGCTGGAGGAAAAAGATTAAGACCAGTATTAACTTTAGAAGCGTGTAAGATAGTAGGTGGGAATGAAACAGATGCTATACCATTTGCTATAGCAATTGAGATGATACATACATACTCACTAATACATGATGATCTTCCGGCCTTAGATAATGATGATTTAAGAAGAGGGAAGCCGACGAATCATATGGTATTTGGAGAGTCTATGGCGATACTAGCAGGAGATGCCCTTTTAAATTATGCTTTTGAGATTATGCTATCTAATTCTATAAATAAAGAAAATCCTCAGAAATATTTAAGGGCTATAAATGAAATTGCTAAAAGTGCTGGTATATATGGAATGATTGGAGGACAAGTCGTAGATGTTCAAAGTGAAAATAAAGTTATTTCAAAGGATAAACTAGACTTTATTCACTTAAATAAAACTGCTGCAATCATTATTGGTTGTATGAGAGCTGGAGCAATAATAGGAGATGCTTGCGAAGAGGATCTAGAAAAAATAACTAAGTATGGTAAAAACATTGGATTATCATTCCAGATAGTAGATGATATATTAGATATAGTTGGAGATGAAACTAAATTAGGAAAAAAAGTAGGTAGTGATATAGAAAATCATAAATCTACATATCCATCTTTACTTGGTTTAGAAAAATCAAAAGAGATTGCAAATGACCTAATTGAAGAAGCAAAATATAATATCAAGGATTTACAAAGCGATAGTAGTTTCTTAGAAGGATTAGCGAATTATATAATAGATAGAGAATATTAAGGAGGAAAAATGAACTTTTTTTCAGAAATTTTTAGCAACAAGGTATTAGGAATAAGTGTATTTGCTTGTTTTTTAGCTCAATTTATAAAAATATTTACTGGAAAAGATAAACGTATAGATTTAGCTAGAATATTTACATCTGGAGGTATGCCAAGTTCTCATAGTTCTTTTGTGACAAGTTTAGCAACTTTAGTCGGTTTAGAAAAAGGATTTAATTCTACAGATTTTGCTATTGTTGTTGTATTCGCACTGATTATAATGTATGATGCCTCAGGAGTAAGAAGAGCGGTAGGAAAACAGGCAGCTATATTAAATCAAATAGTAGATGATGTTCATCATGGTAAACATATAAAACAAGATAAATTAAAGGAATTAATAGGACATACACCTGTTGAAGTATGGATGGGTGCCATACTCGGTATAGTTGTAGCATTAGTTATGGTATAAATTGAAAAAAATAAATTTATATGATATAATTTCTTAGGTTTTATTAAATGGTTATAAAATGGATATATCTAAGGCAATACTAAGGTATATTCATTTTTCTAACTGCATAGAAACTATATGATTTTTTAGGTCTTCTATGGAAGGCTTTTTTAATTATAGAAAATATGTTAATTATCAATATAGAGTAAATGTTTTATAAATTTAATCAAATAAAAGGTGAAGGTAAATGTATAAATATTTAGATAAAGTAAACTGTCCTGAAGACATTAAAAATATGACTAATGAAGAACTAGATATACTTGCCAAAGATATAAGGAAGTTTCTAGTAAAATCAGTTTCTAAAACTGGAGGTCACTTAGCATCAAACTTAGGTGTCGTAGAGTTAACTCTAGCGTTGCATAAGGTTTTTGAAAGCCCGAAAGACAAAATAGTTTGGGATGTAGGACATCAATCTTATGTGCATAAGATTCTTACTGGTAGAAAGGATAGTTTTGATACACTTAGACAATTTAAAGGTTTAAGTGGATTTCCAAAGGAAATAGAAAGTCCTCACGATATATTTGATACAGGGCATAGTAGTACATCTATTTCTGTAGGACTTGGTATTGCTTGTGCGAGAGATATAAAAAAAGAAAATTTTGATGTTGTATCTGTAATAGGAGATGGCTCTATAACTGGAGGAATGGCTCTTGAAGCATTAAATAACTTAGGTTATTTAAATACAGATATGATTGTAATTCTTAATGATAATGAAATGTCGATAGATAAAAATGTAGGAGCAATGTCTAGACATTTATCTAGTATAATAAGAAACTCAACAATGAATAAAGTGAAAGATGAAGTAGAAAAGATTTTTACTGTAACATCTGCAGGAAATTTAATATATAAAACAGCTAGTAAGGTTAAGGATAGTATTGTAAGTCAATTTACACCACAACAATGTGAACTCTTTGAATCTATGGGAATAAAGTACTATGGACCTATAGATGGGCATAATATAAAAGAATTAATAGAAATTTTAAATAAGGCAAAGAAAAAAAAGGGACCTGTACTGCTACATGTTATAACTAAAAAAGGTAAAGGGTACAAATATGCAGAGGAGCATCCAGATAAATATCATGGAGTTTCAAAATTCGATATAAAAGAAGGAGTACAACCTTCAAATAGTAAATCTATATCATCTGCAGTTGGGGAGAAATTAGTTCAGATGTCAGCTAAAGATGATAAGATAGTTGCAATAACGGCAGCAATGCCATCAGGAACAGGATTAGATTTATTCCAAAAGGCATATCCAGAAAGATATTATGACGTAGGAATTGCAGAACAGCACGCTGTTACATTTTCGGCTGGATTAGCAAAGGAAGGAATGAAGCCTTATTTTGCAGTATATTCAACTTTCTTACAAAGAGGTTATGATCAGATTATACATGATGTGTGCATTACTAAAAAGAATGTAACATTTTTAATAGATAGAGCGGGGTTAGTTGGTAATGATGGAGAAACCCATCATGGCATGTTTGATTTGAGTTATTTAAATATAGTACCTAATATAACAGTTATGGCACCTAAAGATACTCAAGAGCTAGAGTTGATGCTAGAATTATCTGCAGAATTAAATGAGCCAGTAGCAATAAGGTATCCAAGAGGGAATGCTTACTATTTAAACAGAGGTGAATACAAAAAGATAGAAGTAGGAAAGTATGAAATAATTGCAGAAGGTAAAGACATTGCTATTTTAGCTATAGGAAATATGGTAAAGCATGCATTAGAAGCAAAAGAAATACTTTTAGAAGATAATATAAATCCTGCTATAATAAATGCTAGATTTTTAAAACCTATGGATGAAAAATTACTTCATGAGTTATGCAAAAAATATAAGACAGTAGTAACAATAGAAGATAATATCATATCTGGTGGATTTGGAAGTAGAATAAATAACTTCATTATAGATAATAATTACAATGTAAAAGTTGAGAATATAGCAATTAGTGAGAGATTTATAGATCATGGTAATATAGAAAGCCTATACGAAGGAGTAGGTTTATCTTCGAATTGTATTGCATCTAGAATAAAAAAATTATAGTCGGGAAGGTAGTTTTATGAAAAAAAGAATAGACGTATTATTAGTTGAGCAAGGATTTTTTGAAAGTAGAGAAAGAGCTAAAAAAGCTATAATGGCAGGACTTGTTTTTGTAGACAATCAAAGATGCGATAAAGCTGGTGTAGATGTGAAAGAAGATGCTAAAATAGAAGTAAAAGGAAATCCAATACCATACGTAAGTAGAGGTGGATTAAAGCTTGAAAAAGCGATGAAAAACTTTGGATTAACACTAGATGGAAAGGTATGCATGGATATCGGTTCATCTACGGGTGGATTTACAGACTGCATGCTTCAAAATGGAGCTGTAAAAGTATTTTCAATAGACGTAGGATATGGACAACTTGCATGGAAATTAAGACAAGATGATAGAGTAGTTTGCATGGAAAGAACCAATATAAGACATGTGACTATTGAAGATACAAAAGAATTTGCTAATTTTGCATCTATAGATGTTTCTTTCATATCATTGAAATTAGTTTTACCAAAAGCAAAGGAACTTGTTTCTCCAGATGGCCATGTGGTTGCTTTAATAAAACCACAGTTTGAAGCTGGAAGAGAAAAGGTAGGTAAAAAGGGCGTTGTTAGAGAAAAGTCTACACATATAGAAGTAATAGAAACTATATCTGAGTTTGCAGTTGGAATAGGATTCTCTATACTAGACTTAGATTACTCTCCTATAAAAGGTCCAGAAGGCAACATCGAGTATTTAATATACTTAAAGAACTCAAATGATGGATATGAATTTAATAAAGAAGAGTATAGTAAGAAAGTGTTAGAGGTTGTAGAAGCATCTCATAACTTAAATAAATAAAAAATTATACTTATATAGATAAAGGGGGATTTAAAGTGATCCTTGAATTGTATATGAAAAATTGTGCCTTAGTAGAAGAACTAAGGTTGACTATTGATGAAAATCTAAATATATTAACGGGAGAAACTGGTTCAGGAAAATCTATAATAATAGATGCATTAGGATTATGTTTAGGTGAAAAATATGATAGATCATTTTTAAGAAAAGGTAGTGAAAAAGGTATAGTTGAGGCTATATTTTCTTCAGAAAGTCAACACTTAAAAGATGTTCTTGAAAAATATGATATAGAGCTAGATGAAGATAACTTATTGGTAATAACTAGAGTTATTTACAATGATGGAAAAAGTGTAGCGAGAGTCAATGGAAGAACTCTAAAGTTATCAGTATTGAAAGAAATTGCAACTACATTAATAGATGTTCATGGACAACATCAAAATCAAGCTTTATTTAACAAAGAAACTCACTTACAATTTTTAGATTTATTTGGAGAAAGTGATTTACAATATTTAAAGTTAGATTACAAAAATGTGTACAAAGAGTATACTAGAGTTAAAAATGCTTTAAATGTGTTAACTGAGAATAAAGATGATATGCAAATTCAAAGAGAGATAGATTTATTGAAATTCCAAACAAATGAAATTGAATCTGCTAACTTAAGTAAGGATGAATACGAGGAGCTTCTTAAACAAAGAGATGTATTTAGAAATAGCGAGAAGATATACAGTAATCTAAATTTAAGTTATCAAAATTTATATGAGGGTAGTGTCAATGCTGTAGATCTAATCGGAAGTGCATCTAAAGAATTAAGTTCTATTGCAGAATATGATAAAGTCTTAAGTGAATATAATGAAAATGTAGAAAGAATAATGTATGAACTTCAAGATATCTCAAGAGAAATAAGAAATTATAAAGAGAGTATAGATTTTGAACCATATGAGCTAGAACAGATAGAAATAAGAATAGATGAAATTAATAACTTAAAAAGAAAATATGGAAATACTATAGAAGAAATTTTTGAGTACTATGATAAAACTAAAAATAGATTAGATGAAATATTAAATAGAGATGAAAAAGTAGAAGAATTAAAAAGAGAAATACTAAGAATTGAAAAAGTACTTAATGATAAAGCTGAAAAATTAACTCAAGCTAGACAAAAAGTTGCATATAGTTTAGAAGAGGTTCTATTAATAGAATTAAAAAGCTTAAATATGAAAAATGTGGTATTTAAAGTTAACTTTGAAGAAAGTAACTTTACCTTAGAAGGTAAAGATGATATAGAATTTATGATATCTTTCAACCTTGGGGAAGATATAAAGCCTATATATAAAGTTGCTTCTGGAGGGGAAATGTCTAGATTTATGCTAGCGTTTAAAACTATACTTGCGGATATAGATCAAATAGATACATTAGTATTTGATGAAATAGATACGGGTATAAGTGGCATAGCAGCTCAAATAGTTGGCGAAAAGTTATCTCAAATAGCGAAGAAAAAGCAAATAATTTGTATAACTCATTTACCACAAATTGCAGCAAATGCAGATACTCATTACTGTATAGAAAAAAATACATCAAATGATAGAACATTTACAAATATACGTAGATTAGATCGTGATCAAAAACGTGATGAAATTGCTAGACTTATAGCTGGAAGTAATATAACTGAAAAAACAATAGAACATGCTAGCGAAATTATTGAGTTAGCAAAAAAATAAGAAGACTTTTAAGTTTCTAGTGTTGCATTAATGTAAAATTTAATACTTTACAAAATAACCCTCATGATTTTAGAGCTAACGCTCAATTATTATGAGGGTTGAAATTTTTTCCATTTTATTTTT
>CABIVQ010000043.1 GCA_902362365.1 Clostridiaceae bacterium
CAACATATAGTAACCCTCCTTTAGATTGGTGATACAATCTTAGGATACTATATTTGTTGGAGTTTTATTATTGTAAAGATTAACTAGCACAACGAGTTAACTAATCATATTTTAAAGTACTTCCTTTTTTTATGGAAAAATAAATAATAAAACACAATAAGAGTATCTTTCAAAGGGAAGGTTAGTTGATATATAATGTATTAAGCAATACATTTTATAATTAAAATATCAAGAGGTGGGGTAATGAACAGTGTAATAATCGTAGCTGCTGGAAGTGGTAAACGAATGAATATGGATATAAATAAACAATTTATAAAATTAAATAAAAAAGAGATAATAGCTCATACAATAGATGTTTTTTATAAAAATAAAAATGTAGATGAAATAATAGTTTGTATAAAGAAAGAAGAAGAAGAACTATTTAAAGATAAAATAATAAATAAATATAGTTTCAAGAATATAAAAATTGCTTATGGTGGAAAGGAAAGACAAGATTCTATATATAATGGATTGAAATGCTTAGATGATAAATGTGATATTGTTTTAATTCATGATGGAGCAAGACCATTTGTAGATGATAGAATAATAAATGAGTCTATTAAGGTTGCAAGAGAAAAAAAAGCAGTTGTTGTAGGAACACCTGTAAAAGATACTATTAAGGTGGTTTGTGATGGAATTATAAATGATACTCCTAACAGAGTTAATTTATGGGCAGCTCAAACACCACAAGTTTTTGAATACAAACTAATAACAAAAGCTTACGAAGAGGCTTATGAAAACAATTATTATGGAACAGATGATTCTATGTTAGTAGAAAATATAGGTCAAGAAGTAACCATGATAATGGGATCTTATGATAATATAAAAATTACTAGCCCTGAAGATATAAGCATTGGAGAGAAAATTTTAAGTTTAAGAAAATAGATATAAATTTAAAGTTATAATTGGCATAGGAGTGATAATATGAGAATTGGTACAGGATATGATGTTCATAAATTAGTAGAAAATAGAGATTTAATTATAGGTGGAGTAAATGTTCCACATGAAAAAGGTTTATTAGGACATTCTGACGCAGATGTCTTAACTCATGCTGTTATGGACTCTATATTAGGAGCATTAGCGTTAGGTGATATTGGTAAACATTTCCCTGATACTGATAAAAAGTATAAGGGTGCAGATAGTATAAAATTATTAGAATATGTAAATCATTTAATAAAAGATAAAGGATATAAAATAAATAATGTAGATTGTACTATAATCGCACAAAGTCCAAAGATGGCTCCACATATAGAAAAAATGAGAGAAAATTTTGCTAAAGCTTTAGACACAGATATAGATAATATAAATGTAAAAGCAACGACAGAAGAAGGTCTTGGCTTTACAGGCTCAAAAGAAGGAATAGCAGCACAAAGTGTATGTACTGTTGTAAAAGTTGACAAGTAATATTAAATAATATATTATTATGAATAGGTTATAATAATATAAAAGTAATATAATTAATAATATAAATTGCAAAAATGAAAAAATAGTAAAAAGTGAAATCTTTACAGAGAGGAAACATAGCTGAGAGTTTCTAAGAGGAAGTTTTTGAACCAATTTTCTAGCATAAGGACGGTAAAAAGTTCTTACGTTTGGGAGCGTTATATCCTACTTGAGGGAGCCTTATGGCTAATTAGAGTGGTACCGCGGAAAGTCAACCTTCCGTCTCTATATTTATATAGAGACGGAAGGTTTTTTATTTATACAGAAATAAATTAAATATAAAATACAAGGAGGAAAATCAAAATGAGAATGTCAAAAATGTTAATGCCAACATTAAAAGAAGTTCCATCTGATGCAGAGATAACAAGTCATCAGTTAATGCTTAGAGCAGGGATGATAAGAAAGATGGCTTCAGGAGTTTATAACCAATTACCTATGGGTATAAGAGTTTTCAACAAAATACAAAATATAATAAGAGAAGAAATGAATGCTAAAGGTGCTCAAGAGATATTATGTTCAGGATTAATACCATCTGAATTATGGAAAGAATCTGGAAGATGGGATGTAATGGGACCAGAAATGTTCAGATTAAAAGATAGAAATGAAAGAAGCTACTGCATGGGACCAACTCATGAAGAAGTTTTCACAGATATAATAAGACAAGAGGTTACTTCTTATAAGCAACTTCCATTAAACTTATACCAAATACAAGTAAAATATAGAGATGAAAGAAGACCAAGATTTGGTGTTATGAGAACTAAAACTTTCACAATGAAGGATGCTTACAGCTTCGACGTTGATCAAGAAGGATTAGATAAATCATACCAAGATATGTTTGAAGCATATACAAATATATTTGCTAGATGTGAATTAGAAAATAGCCCAGTTCAAGCAGATTCAGGAGCTATGGGTGGTTCAGCTTCAGCTGAGTTCATGGTTAAATCAGAAGTTGGAGAAGATGAAATAGTATTCTGTTCAGGATGTGACTACGCAGCTAACATAGAAAAAGCTACTTCAGTAAATCATGAGCCTTCAACTGAAGAAATGAAAGAGATGAAAGAAGTTCATACTCCAGGAGTTCATACTATAGAAGAATTAGTTGAATTCTTTAAAGAAGATGCAGGTAAGTTTGCAAAAACTTTAATATACTATGCAGATGGAAAAACTGTAGCAGTAGTAGTAAGAGGGGACAGAGATGTTAACGAAACTAAGGTTGCTAATGCTATAGGCGGAGCAGTAGAATTCGAGTTAGCTAGTGAATCAACTATAAAAGAAGTTACTGGTGCAGCAGTTGGATTTGCTGGACCAATAGGAATAAAAACTGATTATGTATTAATAGATCAAGAAGTAGTAGATCAAAGAAATGTAGTAATAGGAGCTAACAAAACTGAATACCACATAGAAAATGCTAATTACGGAAGAGATTTCGAAGGTACAGTTGGAGACTTTAGAAATGTTGCTGAAGGAGATAAGTGTACTAAGTGTGGAAGTGCATTAGAAGTTGCTAGAGGAGTAGAAGTTGGACATATATTCAAGTTAGGAACTAAGTATTCAGAATCCATGGGAGCTACTTTCTTAGATAACAATGGTAAATCTCAACCAATAGTAATGGGATGCTACGGAATAGGTGTAGAAAGAACAGCAGCAGCTGTAATAGAACAACACCACGATGAAAATGGAATAATATGGCCTTTAGCTATAGCTCCATATCATGTAGTAGTAGTACCTGTAAATATCAAAAAAGATGAACATAGAGAAAATGCTGAAAAAATATATGAAGAATTAAAAGCTATGGGTGTAGAAGTACTATTAGATGATAGAGATGAAAGAGCTGGAGTTAAGTTCAAGGATTCTGAATTAATAGGTATACCAATGAGAATTACTGTAGGTAAAGATATAGTAGATGGAAAAGTAGAATTTAAGTTAAGAAATAGTGCAGATAAAGAAGTAATAGGATTAGATGAAATAAAATCTAAGATAGAAGCTGAATTTGTAAAGAATAAAGTTAAATTAGGATAGTAAACAATAAAATAGTATATATAATCCACCGGATATGTTAATAATTATATGTATATGTGGATATATATACTATTTTAAATTAGTTAGAAATAAGATCATTCACAACTACTAATACTATAAGTAGGATTCCTTTTTATTTATTTGGATAAAATAAAATTACAATTATAGATATTTTTTGATATGATAAAAGATGTATGAAAATAAACAGGAGGTAAAAAGATGAGCGTAAGAGTAAGATTTGCTCCAAGTCCAACTGGATTTGTACATATAGGTAGTTTAAGAACTGCTTTATATAACTACTTATTTGCAAAGAAAATGGGCGGAGAATACATATTAAGAGTAGAAGATACTGACCAAACTAGATTAGTTGAAGGTGCTATAGAGAACATGTTAAATGCTATGAGCTGGGGTGGAGTTAACCACAGTGAAGGTGTTATGTTAGATGAAAATGGAAACATAGTTCAAAAAGGTGAATATGGTCCATATATACAATCTGAAAGATTAGATATATACAAAGAGTATATACAACAATTACTAGATAGTAAAAAAGCTTACTACTGCTTCTGTACTAAAGAGAGATTAGATGAAGTAAGAGAAAAGCAAAAGGAAGCTGGAGAAACTCCAAGATATGATGGTCACTGTAGAGATTTATCTAAAGAAGAAATAGAAGCTAAAATAGCAGCAGGAGAACCATATGTAATAAGATTAAGATTACCAGAAAATCATGTAATAAGATTTACTGATTTAGTTAGAGGAGAAACTGAGTTCAACACTAACGATTTAGATGACCAAGTTTTAATAAAAACTGATGGGTTCCCAACTTACCATTTTGCAGTTGTAGTCGATGACCATTTAATGAAAATAACTCATGTAATAAGAGGAGAAGAATGGGTTTCTTCAACTCCAAAGCATGTTTACTTATATGAAGCATTTGGATGGGAAGCTCCAACATTTGTACATTTACCAAATATACTTAATAAAGAAAAGAAAAAGTTAAGTAAGAGACATGGTGATGTTGCAGTTGAAGATTTCAAGAAAAAAGGATACTTACCAGAGGGATTAATCAACTATGTTGCACTAGTTGGATGGTCTCCAGAAGATAACCAAGAATTATTCACTATGGAAGAATTAGAAAAAGCATTCTCTGTAGAAAGAGTTTCTAAGAGTGGTGGAGTATTTGACACTGAAAAATTAAACTGGGTTAACCAACATTATATAAAAGATGCAGATGATAACTATTTAACAGATTTAGCTATACCATTTTTAATAGAAGCTGGGTTCGTGACTGAAGAAGAAGCTAAAACTAAGTATGACTTTTTAAAAGGAATGATATCAGTTCTTAAAGAAAAATTACAATATGTAAAAGAAGTAACTGATCATGCTTCTATATTCTTTGGAGATAATGTTGAATTAGAAACTGAAGAATGTAGAGAATTCTTAAACTTAGAGCATATACCAACATTAGTAAATGCTTTAGAAGAAAAAATAGGAAATGCAGAAGTTTTAGATGAAGCTTTCGTTAAAGCTATGTTCAAAGAAATACAAAAAGAACATGGAATAAAAGGTAAAAACTTATTCATGGGATCAAGAATAACTTTAACAGGACAAATGCATGGACCAGATCTACCAAAAACTATGGAAGTTTTAGGAAAAGAAACTTGTTTAAATAGAGTATCTTATGTAAAAAATAATATATTATAGTTAAAAAAGTCCACTATTTCAATGTGGACTTTTTTATATGTAATTATTTGGAGGAAAGATTTACCCTTAAGTGTAGAGGAGTTTGATTACTTAAATTTAATATTATAACTTAGAAAATAGTTAGAAAGATTAATCATAAGTAAGTGTTTATAATTACAAAATATTAAATTAAATGGTTTGTTTATTAACGAGGGGGTAATTATGTATAATAATATAGAAGATGTTAAAAAAGAATTAGAGCAACTTTGTGAAGAGTATATAGACGTTTTAAAAGATTTAAAAAATAAAAACGTAATAAGCGAAGATACTTTTGATAATTGTGTTGGAAGTAAAATTTTATTTCTAGATAAATAATATACTTATAGGCAAGATTTTTTTATAGCATAGAAGGATATAATAGTAATACTATTAATTGTAAAGTTTTTCAATTATAATATATTATATAATTATTATGTTATGGCAATTTATTACAATACAGTGAGGTGATGAGTGTGAAATTATATAATACAATGACTAAGCAAAAAGAAGAGTTTGTTCCGATAGAGGAAGGAAAGGTAAAAATGTATGTATGCGGACCGACAGTTTATAACTATATACATATAGGTAATGCTAGACCTTTCATAATATTCGATACACTAAGAAGATACTTAGAATATAGAGGATATGATGTGACTTATGTCCAAAACTTTACTGATGTAGATGATAAAATCATCAAAAGAGGTCATGAAGAGGGGATATCACCAGAAGAAGTTGCAAGTAAATATATAAATGAATACTTTGTAGACTCTGATGGATTAGGAATAAAAAGAGCGACTGTACATCCTCAAGTTACAGATAATATAGAGCAAATAATAGCTTTTGTAAAAGAGTTAGAAGATAAAGGATATGCGTATGAAGTAAATGGAGATGTTTACTTTGACACTAAAAAATTTGAAGGATACGGAAAACTTTCAAAGCAAAAGCAAGATGAGTTAGAAGCAGGTGCAAGAATAGAAGTAAATGATCAAAAAAGACATCCAATGGATTTTGTACTTTGGAAAGCTAAAAAAGAAGGCGAACCAGGATGGGCAAGTCCTTGGGGTGAAGGTAGACCAGGATGGCATATAGAGTGTTCTGTTATGTCTAATAGATATTTAGGAGAAACGATAGATATTCATGCAGGTGGGCAGGACTTAACTTTCCCGCATCATGAAAATGAAATAGCACAAAGTGAAGCTAGAAGCGGAAAAACTTTTGCTAATTATTGGATGCATAATGGATATATAAATATTAACAATGAAAAAATGAGTAAATCAAAAGGTAATTTCTTTACAGTAAGAGATATATCTAAGTTATATGATTTAGAAATAGTAAGATTCTTCATGCTATCAGCACATTATAGAAATCCAGTAAACTTCAGCGATGAAATGTTAAACCAAGCAAAGGCTGGTCTTGAAAGATTATATAATACTAAGGAAAAATTAGAATTTACTATTAGTAATTTAAATGAATCAAGCATAACAGGAGAAGAATCTAGCTTAGTATTAGAATTAGATAGTTATAGAGCTAAGTTTATAGCAGCTATGGATGATGATGTTAATACAGCAGATGCTATAAGTGTTATATTTGAATTAGCTAAATTTATAAACTCTAATGTAAATGAAAAATCATCTCTAGAATTTGCTAAAAAGTGTTTAGATGAGTTTAATGAGTTAACTTCAGTTTTAAATATAGTAAATAAGAAAAAAGATGATATACTAGATGAAGAAATAGAAAGCTTAATACAAAAAAGAACAGAAGCTAAGAAGAATAAGGAATATCAATTAGCTGATGAGATAAGACAAGAATTATTAGATAAAGGAATTGTATTAGAAGACACAAGACAAGGTGTTAAGTGGAAAAGGATATAATCATGGATAGATCAGAATTACTTACAATATCACCATTAGTACTAGCATATTTAGGTGATACAGTTTATGAGTCTTATGTAAGAGAGTACTTAATCAAAAAGAATATAAATAAAAAGGTTAATGATCTTCATAAGTCAGCAATAAAGTATGTTAATGCAAAGGCTCAAGCAACAGTAATACATGCAATAGAGGATGAATTAACAGAAGATGAAGAGAGAATCTACAAAAGAGGAAGAAATCAAAAATCTCATACTTCTCCTAAAAATGCAGACATAATTGATTACAAACATGCAACAGGCTTTGAGGCTTTAATAGGATACTTACATTTAAATAACGAAAGTGATAGATTAAATTATATAATATCAAAGGGAATAGATATTATAGAAAATAGTATGAAATAAAATTAATTTTAAAAAAGTATTGTCTTAATTAAATGACAATGCTTTTTTTTATAAATGATGTATAATAGTATTTATAAATAAAACATTATAATATATACAGTTATTTATTATGATAACAAAGAAAAATAGGCGGTGAAAGAATTGGCAAATATAGAAGGAAGAAATCCTGTTATAGAGGCGATAAAAAGTGAAAGAGAGATAGATAAAATAATGATATCTAACTCAGCAAAAGAAGGATCTATAAAAAAAATTATAGGTATGGCAAAAGAAAAAAATATAGTATTACAATATGTAGATAAAAATAAATTAGATGAAATAAGTACAAGTCATGCACATCAAGGTGTAATAGCTCAAGTTAGTGAATATAAATACTATGAGCTAGATGAATTAATTGAGTCTGCGAAAGAAAAATCAGAAAGTCCATTTTTTATAATATTAGATGAAATAACAGATCCACATAACCTTGGAACAATTATAAGAACAGCGGATGCAGTTGGTGCACATGGTGTAATAATACCAAAGAGAAGATCTGTACATATAACTCCGACTGTTGCTAAAGCATCTGCTGGAGCAGTTGAATATGTACCAGTATGTAAAGTAACCAATATAGTAAATACAATAAAAAAACTAAAAGAAGAAGGTCTATGGATAGCTGCAGCAGATATGGATGGACAACCATTCTACGAACAGAATCTTACAGGTCCAATTGGACTAGTTATAGGTAGTGAAGGTTTTGGAATATCTAGATTAGTAAAGCAAAACTGTGATTTTACAGTAAAGATGCCTATGATAGGAAATGTTACATCGTTAAATGCTTCAGTAGCAGGAGGAATACTTCTGTACGAAATATTTAGACAAAGAACAGGCAAAAAATAGGGTAATGAGAAGAAAATTAAATTCGTATTTAGTAATAGATGGTTACAATATTATAAATGCATGGGATGATTTAAAAGAGATAGCTAAATATAGTTTAGAAGATTCTAGAGAAAAATTAATACACTATATTATAGATTATTCTGAGTTTACAGGGAAGAAAGCTATAATAGTATTTGATGCTTATAACATAAAAAACTCTAAAGAAAAGATAGAAAAAAGAAAACATATAACTATTATTTATACAAAAGAGTACCAAACAGCAGATAGCTATATAGAAAAATTTATAAGTACCTTATCAAAGTATGATGAAGTAAAGGTAGCTACAAATGATTACGCAGAGCAGCAGATTGTTTTAGGGAAAGGTGCTAGTAGAATATCAGCTAGGGAGCTTAAATTAGATCTAGAATCTGCGAAGGAAAAAATTAGAGAAAGAACTAGTAGTCAACATAAAAAAATACAGAGAAATTTCTTGGAAGAAAGGTTAGATAAAGAAACATTGTCGAAACTTGAGAACATTCGTAGAAAGCGTTGAAGTGGCTAACTTTATTAGACTATAATATACCTATGAAACTGATAGTAATGGGGGAAATTATTAATGGGAATAGCGAATGATAAGGAATATGAATTTTTGGATAACAGCCAACAAGATGAGTATAATATAGTATTAAAAGCAAGCAATGGGGATAAACTAGCTTTAGAGTATATTATTACAAAGTATAGAAATTTTGTTAAAGCAAAAGCTAAGTCATATTTTTTGGTAGGAGCAGATAAAGAAGATATTATACAAGAAGGAATGATAGGACTTTATAAAGCAGTAAGAGATTTTGATGGAAGTAAAACAAATTCATTTAAATGTTTTGCAGAGATATGCATAACGAGACAAATAATAACTGCAATAAAGACGGCTACTAGACAAAAGCACATACCGTTAAATTCGTATGTATCTTTGAATAAGCCAATATATGATGAGGAATCAGATAGAACTCTTTTGGATATTATAGCTACTAGTATAGTTACAGATCCAGAAGAACTAATAATAAGTAAAGAAGAGCTAAAACGTATCCAGTCAAAGATGGATGAACTATTAAGTGATTTGGAATTGGAAGTATTAGAACTATATTTAAATGGCAAGTCATATCAGTACATAGCAGATAGACTAAATAGAGATGTAAAGTCAATAGATAATGCTCTTCAAAGGGTTAAGAGAAAATTGGAAAAACATCTTGAAAACAGAAATGATTAATAGTAAAATACTTACCATAAGCTTATTACAAGCAAAATTATATAACATAACAATAGGAGGTATTTCAAAATGGCTAAAGCTAAATTTGAAAGAAGTAAACCACATGTTAATATAGGAACAATAGGTCACGTTGACCACGGTAAAACTACATTAACAGCTGCTATAACAAAAACTTTACACGAAAGATACCAATTAGGAGAAGCTGTAGACTTTGCTAACATAGATAAAGCTCCAGAAGAAAGAGAAAGAGGTATCACAATATCAACTGCTCACGTTGAGTATGAAACTCCAAACAGACACTACGCTCACGTTGACTGTCCAGGACATGCTGACTACGTTAAGAACATGATAACAGGTGCAGCTCAAATGGACGGTGCTATATTAGTTTGTTCAGCAACTGATGGACCAATGCCTCAAACAAGAGAGCATATACTATTATCAAGACAAGTTGGTGTACCATACATAGTAGTATTCTTAAACAAGTGTGATATGGTAGACGATGAAGAATTATTAGAGTTAGTTGAAATGGAAATAAGAGACTTATTAAATGAGTACGAATTCCCAGGAGATGACACTCCAATAATAAGAGGATCAGCTTTAATGGCTTTAGAAGATCCAACTTCAGCTTGGGGAGACAAAATAGTAGAATTATTCGAAATAATAGATGACTATATACCAGCTCCAGAAAGAGATGTTGATAAAGACTTCTTAATGCCAGTAGAAGACGTATTCTCTATAACAGGTAGAGGAACAGTTGCTACAGGTAGAGTTGAAAGAGGTATATTAAAAGTTCAAGACGAAGTTGAAGTAGTAGGACTTTCAGAAGAACCAAGAAAGATAGTAGTTACTGGAGTAGAAATGTTCAGAAAATTACTAGATCAAGCAGAAGCTGGAGATAACATAGGAGCATTATTAAGAGGTGTTCAAAGAACTGAAATAGAAAGAGGACAAGTATTAGCTAAGCCAGGAACAGTTAAAGCTCACACTAAATTCATGGCTGAGATATACGTTCTTAAAAAAGAAGAAGGTGGAAGACATACTCCATTCTTCGATGGATACAGACCACAATTCTACTTCAGAACAACTGACGTAACAGGTGCTTGTAAGTTACCAGAAGGAATAGAAATGGTAATGCCTGGAGATAACGTAACTATAGAAGTTGACTTAATAAACTCTATATGTGTTGAAGAAGGATTAAGATTCGCAATAAGAGAAGGTGGAAGAACAGTAGCATCAGGTGTTGTTGCTTCTATAATGGAATAATTTCTGAATAAGAAATAGCCAAAAAAAGAGGGGGAATTTACTCCTCTTTTTTTTAAGAATGAAAAGACAAAAACATTGACAGTCATATTAATTTGTGATAACTTATACAAGGTAATGATTTGGAAGGTAATAATACTTCAATTAAAAGAATTAAAGTATTATATTATTTAATATATTTACTTACAAAAAGTTGGAGGTGTAGCAGATGAGAGTAAAAGTAACTTTAGCATGTACAGAGTGTAAGCAAAGAAACTATAACACTACTAAAAACAAGAAAAACAACCCAGATAGAATAGAATTACAAAAATATTGTAGATTCTGTAAGAAACACACTACTCATAAAGAAACAAAATAGTTTTTAATTAAGGATGTGAGTGTAGTATGGCTACTCAGGTAAAAAATGGCATAATGCCTAAAAAGAAAAGATTTAGTTTAGTGACTTATATAAAAGAAACTAAGCAAGAGTTAAAAAGAGTTACGTGGCCGACAAAAAAGGAATTACTGAAAAATACAGGAATAGTTTTAACTGTAGTTATTTCGTTCACTATATTAGTATGGCTATTAGACACTGTTTTATCTGGTGCACTAGCATTTATACTAAAATAGATAAAAAGGAGAAAGAGAATGTCAGAATTACAAGAAGCAAGATGGTATGTAGTTCATACCTATTCAGGACATGAAAACAAGGTTAAAGCTACTATAGAAAAAGCTGTAAAGACTAGAGGTATGGAAGATTGCATAACTCAAGTTGTTGTTCCTACTGAAGATGTAGTTGAAACTACTAAAACAGGTAAGGAAAAAACTAGACAAAGAAAAGTATACCCAAGTTATGTATTGATTAAAATGATTATTACAGATGAGTCTTGGTATATCGTAAGAAATACTAAGGGTGTTACAGGATTTGTTGGACCTGGTTCAAAACCGGTACCATTAAGTGATGACGAAGTTATTGCTATGGGGATTGATTTAGAGTCTACTAAAGTTGTTAATGGAGAAACTGATTTGGAAGTTGGAGACAACGTTCAAATTAAAAATGGTCCATTTAGCGGAAAAATAGGGACTATAGAAAAAATCAATATGGAAAACAAAACTGTTACTGTTTGCTTGGATGCTTTTAATAAAAAGACTCCATTTGAAATGGACATTGATAGTATAGAAAGAATATAATTTTTATATGTAAATAATCTGAGGAGGTGCGATAAAAATGGCTAAAAAAGTTATAGGTCAAATAAAATTACAAATACCTGCAGGAAAGGCTACTCCAGCACCACCAGTTGGTCCAGCATTAGGACAACACGGTGTTAACATAATGGGATTCACAAAAGAATTCAATGCTAAAACTGCAGATCAAGCTGGGATGATAATACCAGTTGTTATAACTGTATATCAAGATAGATCATTCAGTTTCATAACAAAAACTCCACCAGCTGCAGTATTATTAAAGAAAGCTGCTGGTTTAGATTCAGCTTCAGGAGAACCAAACAAGAAGAAGGTTGCTACTTTATCATCTGATGAAGTTAGAAAAATAGCTGAATTAAAAATGCCTGACTTAAACGCTGCATCAGTTGAAGCTGCTATGAGCATGATAGCTGGTACTGCAAGAAGTATGGGTATCGTTGTAGAAGACTAATTTTAAATTAGACACTTCGTATAGAAGTGGGAGGTTTTAAACCGAAAAATACCACTAGGAGGAATAAAAAATGGCTAATAAAAGTAAAAAATATGTAGAAGCATTAAGCAAAGTTGATAGAACTAGAATGTACGATGCTAAAGAAGCATTAACTTTAGTTTCTGAAATAGCTAATGCTAAATTCGATGAGACTGTAGAAGCTCACATCAAATTAGGTGTTGACTCAAGACATGCTGATCAACAAGTTAGAGGTGCTGTTGTATTACCACACGGTACTGGTAAAACTAAAAGAGTTTTAGTTTTCGCTAAAGGTGCAAAAGCTGAAGAAGCTAAGAATGCAGGAGCAGACTTTGTAGGGGCTGAAGAATTAGTTCAAAAAATACAAGGTGAAAACTGGTTCGAATTCGATATAGTTGTTGCTACTCCAGATATGATGGGTGTAGTTGGTAGATTAGGTAGAGTATTAGGGCCTAAAGGTTTAATGCCAAACCCTAAATCAGGAACAGTTACATTTGATGTAGCTAAAGCTATAGATGAAATAAAAGCAGGTAAAGTTGAGTACAGATTAGACAAGACTAACATAATACACGTTACTGTAGGTAAAGTATCTTTCGGTGGAGAAAAATTAACTGAAAACTTTGCTGCATTAATGGATGCTATAGTTAAAGCTAAGCCAGCTGCTGCTAAGGGACAATACTTAAGAAGTATATCAGTTGCTTCTACTATGGGACCTGGAGTGAAAGTGAATCCAGCTAAAATAGCAGAATAATTATACTGTTGACACAGAGAAACAAAAATGTTAATATAACATTTGTTGATATAAAAAATAATAGTTTTGCCGTAGACAGTAGGGGCGTATTGCTTAAATATCCTACCGAGGTTTTAGATGGATTGAATTACTAAAGCTTTGTGTGTCTATAATATTGATACAAAAGCTTTTTTTAATGAGATATACGGCGTAAACAAACCTATCAGGTGAAGGAGGTGCACGTTTAGATGAGACAAGCTATAGAACTTAAATCACAAGTTGTAAGTGAAATAGTTGAGAAGTTACAAAAATCTTCTTCTGCAGTTGTAGTTGACTACAAAGGATTAACAGTTGAAGAAGTAACTGAATTAAGAAAGAAAATGAGAGAAGCTGGTGTTGAATATAAGGTATACAAAAACACTTTAGTAAGAAGAGCTGCTAAAGAAGTTGGTATAGAACAATTCAATGACGAGTTATTAGTTGGAACTAATGCAATAGCATTCGGATACGAAGATCCTGTTGCTCCAGCTAGAATATTAAAAGAATTTATGGATTCTCATCCAAAAATGCAATTAAAAATGGGTGTAGTAGAAGGAGAATTCTACAACGAGTCTCAAATAGTTGAGTTCGCTAACATACCATCAAGAGAAGTTCTTCTTGCTAAGTTACTTGGAAGCTTAAAGGCTCCAATGTCAAACTTCGCATACTTAATAGATGCAATGATAAAGAAAGCAGAAGGGCAAGAAGCTTAATTGTCAATTTTGAAAAAATAGATAAGGTTGCATAGTGACGTTATCATAATAAAAATAATTTAAGAAAAATATTCGGAGGTGCTAAAAATGACAATAGAACAAATATTAGAAGCTATAGAAAACATGAAAGTTTTAGAATTAAATGAATTAGTTAAAGCTGCTGAAGAAAAATTCGGTGTATCTGCTTCAGCTCCAGTTATGATGGCTGGTGCAGCTGCTGGTGGAGCTGCTGAAGAAAAAACTGAATTCGACGTAGTATTAGCAGGAGCTGGATCTTCAAAAGTTGGAGTTATAAAAGCTGTTAGAGAAATAACTGGATTAGGATTAAAAGAAGCTAAAGAAGTAGTTGATAACGCTCCTAAGACTGTTAAAGAAGGAGTTTCTAAAGAAGAAGCTGAAGAAATGAAAGCTAAATTAGAAGCTGCTGGAGCTACTGTAGAAGTTAAGTAGTTTTTATAAAAAACAGAAAAGATGCCTTTTGGCATCTTTTTTTTATATCTATATAAAAAATATAAAATATACGAAAAAAATAGAATTATAGATTGGCATTTTGTGCATAATAAATAATGCATATTTTGTGAGGTTGAATAATTATACACAGATTGTGTAATAGTTATTAATATACATATTGAAAAATAATAATTCTTATGGTAAAATTATTAGATGCGTTAGAATGACTATGGTTTTATTTTTAATTATTGAGAGGTGAAAAGTGAATGCCACATCCTGTCACGATAGGTAAGAGAACTAGAATGAGCTTTTCTAAGATAAAAGAAATAGCTGATTTACCAAATCTTATAGAATTACAAGTTGATTCATATAAGTGGTTTTTAGAAGAAGGGTTAAAGGAAGTATTTGAAGATATTTCTCCAATAGAAGATTATACAGGTAATCTTATATTAGAATTTGTTGATTACTCTTTAGACGATAAGCCGAAATACGATATAGAAGAATGTAAAGAAAGAGATGCTACATACTGTGCGCCTCTAAAAGTTAAAGTAAGACTTATAAATAAAGAAACTGGGGAAATAAAAGAACAAGAAGTATTTATGGGCGATTTCCCACTTATGACAGAAAGAGGAACTTTCGTAATAAATGGTGCGGAAAGAGTTATAGTAAGTCAATTAGTTAGATCTCCAGGTGTTTATTATGCTGAAGAGAGAGATAAAGCAGGTAAGAGATTAATATCTTCTACAGTTATACCTAACAGAGGTGCATGGTTAGAATATGAAACAGATTCTAATGATGTTATATCTGTAAGAGTTGATAGAACTAGAAAGCAACCAGTAACTGTTTTACTTAGAGCACTAGGTATAGGAACAGATGCTGAAATAATCGAACTTTTAGGTGAAGACGAAAGATTAAGTGCTACTTTAGAAAAAGATAATACTAAGACTGTTGAAGAAGGATTAGTAGAAATCTACAAAAAGTTAAGACCAGGTGAACCACCAACAGTTGAAAGTGCTTCATCATTATTAAATGCTTTATTCTTTGATCCAAAAAGATACGATTTAGCTAAAGTAGGAAGATATAAATTTAATAAGAAGCTTGCTTTATGCTACAGAATAATGAATAAAGTTTCAGCTGAAGACATAATAAATCCTGAAACAGGAGAAGTATTTGTTAAAGCTGGAGATAAAATATCTTATGAAATAGCTAAAGATATTCAAAACTCAGGTATAAACGTAGTAAATGTACTTGTTGATGAAGATACTACAGTTAAAGTAATAGGAAATAACTTTGTAGACATCAAGTCTCACATTAATTTTGACATAGATGAATTAAATATAAAAGAAAAAGTTCACTATCCAACATTAAAAGAAATATTAGATGAGTATAGTGACGAAGAAGAAATAAAAGAAGCTATAAAGATAAGAATGAAAGAGCTTGTACCAAAGCACATATTATTAGATGATATAATAGCTTCAATAAGTTATGAATTTAACCTATTCTATGAAATAGGTAATATAGATGATATAGACCACCTAGGAAATAGAAGAATAAGATCAGTAGGAGAATTACTACAAAACCAAGTTAGAATCGGTCTTTCAAGAATGGAAAGAGTTATAAAAGAAAGAATGACTGTTCAAGACATGGAATCAATAACTCCACAAGCATTAGTAAACATAAGACCTGTTTCTGCTGCGATAAAAGAGTTCTTTGGTAGTTCTCAGTTATCTCAGTTCATGGATCAAACAAACCCATTATCTGAGTTAACACATAAGAGAAGATTGTCAGCGTTAGGACCAGGAGGACTTTCAAGAGAAAGAGCTGGATTCGAAGTGCGTGACGTTCATCACTCACACTACGGAAGAATGTGTCCGATAGAGACTCCAGAAGGGCCAAACATCGGTCTTATAAACTCATTAGGAACTTATGCTAAGATAAATGAATATGGATTCATCGAGTCTCCTTACAGAAAATATGATAAGGAAGCTGGAAGAATAACAAATGAAATACATTATTTAACTGCTGATGAAGAAGATTTATTCGTAAGAGCTCAGGCTAGCGAACCTTTAACTGAAAACGGTGAGTTCATAAATAACAGAGTTGTTTGTAGAACTGTAAATGGTGCAGTTGAACTAGTTCCAGCAAGCAGGGTAGATTACATGGATATATCTCCTAAGCAAGTTGTTTCTATAGCTACAGCGATGATACCGTTCTTAGAAAATGATGATGCCAACCGTGCCCTAATGGGATCGAACATGCAACGTCAAGCCGTGCCTCTAGTAAGAAGAGAAGCACCGATTATAGGTACAGGAGTAGAATATAGAGCAGCTAAAGACTCTGGAGCCGTTGTAGTTGCTAAAAACTCAGGTATAGCAGAAAGAGTTACTGCAGATGAAATAATAATAAGAAAAGAAGATGGAAGTAAGGACAGATATAAATTACTTAAATTTAAACGTTCAAACTCAGGTACTTGTATAAACCAAACTCCAATCATCAGTAAAAATGATGAAATACAAGCAGGAGATGTTATAGCAGATGGGCCAGCTACTGACTTAGGTGAAGTAGCTCTAGGAAGAAACTGCTTTATAGCATTCATGACTTGGGAAGGTTATAACTACGAAGATGCCATCTTAATAAATGAAAGATTAGTTAAAGAAGATAGATTATCAACAATTCATATAGAAGAATATGAATGTGAAGCTAGAGATACTAAGCTAGGACCAGAAGAAATAACTAGAGATATACCTAATGTATCTGAAAGTGCTATAAAGAACTTAGATGATAGAGGTATAATCAGAATAGGTGCTGAAGTAGATTCAGGAGATATATTAGTTGGTAAAGTAACTCCAAAAGGAGAAACTGAACTTACTGCTGAAGAAAGATTACTTCGTGCAATCTTCGGAGAAAAAGCGAGAGAAGTTAGAGATACTTCACTTAAAGTTCCTCATGGAGAATCTGGAATAATAGTTGATGTAAAAGTGTTCACTAGAGAAAATGGAGATGATTTATCTCCAGGTGTTAATGAATTAGTTAGATGTTATATAGCTAAGAAGAGAAAAATAAAAGTTGGAGATAAGATGGCTGGGCGTCATGGTAACAAAGGGGTTATATCTAGAGTATTACCTGAAGAAGATATGCCGTTCATGGCTGACGGAACTCCGCTTGATATAGTTCTTAACCCACAAGGGGTACCATCACGTATGAACATCGGTCAGGTACTTGAAGTTCATTTAGGTCTTGCTGCTAAAGCTTTAGGATGGCATGTTGCTACATCTGTATTTGATGGTGCAAAAGAAGGTGACATAAGAAATGCTCTTAGAGAAGCTGGATATCCTGAAGATGGTAAGTTAACACTATATGATGGTAGAACAGGTGAAACATTTGATAATAGAATAACTGTAGGATACATGTACATGCTAAAACTACATCACTTAGTTGATGATAAGTTACATGCAAGAAGTACAGGACCATACTCACTAGTAACTCAACAACCATTAGGTGGTAAAGCACAATTTGGTGGACAAAGATTCGGTGAGATGGAGGTTTGGGCATTAGAAGCATACGGAGCTGCTCATATACTTCAAGAAATACTTACAGTTAAATCTGATGACGTTGTAGGACGTGTTAGAACTTACGAAGCAATAGTTAAGGGAGAAAATATTCCTGAACCAGGAATCCCTGAATCATTTAAGGTTCTTATAAAAGAACTTCAAAGTTTATGCTTAGATGTTAAGGTATTAACTGATGAGGATAAAGAAATAGAAGTAAGAGAATCTGTTGATATGGATGATACAGATGGAAACTTCGAAATAAGTCTAATAGACGATATGCAAGAAGTAGAAGATACTCACATAATCGAAGAGATAGATGATGAATTAGTTGATGAAACAGATGCTGATATAGATGATTTAGATCTTGAGGAAGATATGAATTATGACGATTTAGATTATGAAAGTGAAGATTTTGATATATAGTTTTTAATTAGTGCAAATATCAAATAGAAGGGAGAGAACTCCTTGTTTGAATTAAACAATTTTGAGTCGATAAAAATAGCCTTAGCTTCTCCAGAAAAAATTAGAGAATGGTCAAGAGGAGAAGTAAAAAAACCTGAAACTATAAACTACCGTACTTTAAAGCCAGAAAAAGACGGTTTATTCTGTGAAAGAATATTTGGACCACAAAAGGACTGGGAATGTCACTGTGGTAAGTATAGAAGAGTTAGATACAAAGGTGTAGTTTGTGATAGATGTGGAGTAGAAGTTACTAAATCAAAAGTAAGAAGAGAAAGAATGGGACATATAGAGCTAGCAGCTCCTATGTCTCATATCTGGTACTTCAAAGGTATACCAAGTAGAATGGGTCTTTTACTTGATATGTCTCCTAGATCTTTAGAGAAAATACTATACTTTGCTTCATATGTTGTAATTAACCCAGGGGAAACTGGATTAAATGCTAAACAACTATTAACTGAAAAAGAATATAGAAGCGCCGTTGAAAAATACGGATACAACTCTTTCGAAGTAGGTATGGGTGCAGAAGCAGTCAAAGAACTACTTAGAAATATAGATTTAGAAAGAGAAAGTAAAGAATTAAGAGCTGACTTAAAAGACAGCACTGGACAAAAAAGAGTTAGAACAATAAGAAGATTAGAAGTGGTAGAAGCTTTCAAAAAGTCTGGAAATAAACCAGAGTGGATGATATTAGATGCTATACCAGTAATACCACCGGATTTAAGACCTATGGTTCAATTAGATGGTGGAAGATTTGCAACTTCTGATTTAAATGACTTATATAGAAGAGTTATAAATAGAAATAACAGATTGAAGAGATTATTAGAGCTTGGAGCACCTGATATCATAGTTAGAAATGAAAAGAGAATGCTTCAAGAAGCTGTAGATGCTTTAATCGACAATGGTAGAAGAGGTAGACCTGTAACAGGACCTGGTAATAGACCACTTAAGTCTTTATCAGACATGTTAAAAGGTAAGCAAGGACGTTTCCGTCAAAACTTACTTGGTAAACGTGTTGACTACTCAGGACGTTCTGTTATAGTTGTTGGACCAGAACTTAAATTCTATCAATGTGGTCTTCCAAAGAAAATGGCCCTTGAATTATTCAAACCATTTGTAATGGATAAGTTAGTTAAAGAAGGATACGCACATAATATAAAAAGTGCTAAATCTATAGTTGAAAAGGTTAAGCCTGAAGTATGGGATGTACTTGAAGATGTTATAAAGAGCCACCCAGTTCTTTTAAACCGTGCCCCTACTCTACACAGACTTGGTATCCAAGCATTTGAACCTATCTTAGTTGAAGGTAAAGCTATAAAGCTTCACCCACTTGTATGTACTGCGTACAATGCCGACTTCGATGGTGACCAAATGGCGGTACACGTACCTTTATCAGTTGAAGCACAAGCAGAAGCAAGATTCTTAATGCTTTCTGTAAATAATATACTTGCTCCTAAAGATGGTACTCCAATAACTACTCCTTCTCAGGATATGGTTTTAGGATGTTACTACTTAACAATCGAAGCTCAAGGTGGAGAAAAAGGAACAGGTATAATATTCAAAGATTACAATGAAATGTTACTTGCTTACCAAACTGGTGCAGTTGAATTACATGCATTAGTAAAAATGAGAGTAGTATTACCAGATGGTAGAAAATCTCTTGTTGAAAGTACAGTAGGTAGATTTATATTCAATGAAAATATACCTCAGAACTTAGGTTTTGTAGATAGAGAAGTAGATCCATTTGGATTAGAAGTTGATTTCTTAGTTGACAAAAAATCTCTAGGTAAAATAATAGATAAGTGTTTCAGAAAACATGGAAACACAGAAACAGCAATATTATTAGACCACATAAAAGCTTTAGGATTTAAATTCTCAACTAGAGGTGGTATAACAGTTGCCGTAGCTGATATGAAAGTTCCTGATGCAAAAGCTGGATACTTAAAAGAAGCTGAAGAAAAAGTAGATAAATATGAAAGAGCATATAGAAGAGGTTTAATCTCTAATGAAGAAAGATATGAGAGAGTTATAGAAACTTGGTCAGAAACAACTGATAAAGTAACAGATGCTCTTATGGCAGGTCTAGAAAGATTAAACAACATATATATAATGGCTCATTCAGGTGCCAGAGGTTCTAAGAACCAGATAAGACAGTTAGCTGGTATGCGTGGTCTGATGGCAAATGCATCTGGTAAAACAGTTGAGGTTCCAGTTAAATCTAACTTCCGTGAAGGATTATCGGTAATGGAATACTTCACATCATCACACGGTGCTAGAAAGGGTCTTGCCGATACAGCACTACGTACTGCCGATTCAGGTTACTTAACAAGAAGACTTGTTGATGTCAGTCAAGATGTTATAGTTAGAGAAATTGATTGTGGTACAACAGATACTACTGAAATAGTTGCAATAAAAGATGGAAATGAAGTAATAGAAGAATTATACGACAGAATAGTTGGTAGATATACTATAGATGCTATAGTTAATCCACAAACTGGAGAAGTTTTAGTTGAAGCTGATGCTATGATACTTGAAGATGATGCTGATAAGATAATAGCAGCAGGAATCGAAAAAGTAGAAATAAGAACAGTTCTTAACTGTAAGACTACTCACGGAGTATGTTCTAAGTGTTACGGAAGAAACTTAGCTACAGGTAAAGAAGTTAATATAGGTGAAGCTGTTGGGATAATAGCTGCTCAATCTATCGGTGAACCAGGTACTCAGCTTACAATGCGTACATTCCATACAGGTGGGGTTGCCGGAGGAGATATAACTCAAGGTCTTCCAAGGGTTGAAGAATTATTCGAAGCTAGAAAGCCAAAAGGTTTAGCTATAATAACTGAAATATCTGGTAGAGTTGAAATAGATGAAACTGGTAAGAGAAAAGAAGTAGTTATAGTACCAGAGTCTGGTGAAAATCAAGTTTATGCAATACCATATGGTTCAAGAATAAGAGTAAAACAAGGACAAATGGTAGAAGCAGGAGATCCATTAACTCAAGGATCTATAAATCCACATGATATCGTAAGAGTTCAAGGTATAGGTGGAGTTCAAGAGTATATAGTTAAAGAAGTTCAAAGAGTTTATAGAATGCAAGGGGTTGACGTTAACGATAAGCATATAGAAGTTATAGTTAGACAAATGTTATCTAAAGTTAAGGTTGAAGATCCAGGAGATACAGATTTATTACCAGGTGGTTATGAAGATGTATTAACATTCAATAAATGTAATGAAGAAGCTATAGCTAATGGATTAAGACCGGCAACGGCTAAGAGAAGCTTACTTGGTATAACAAAAGCATCTCTTGCTACAGAGTCATTCTTATCTGCAGCATCATTCCAAGAGACAACTAGAGTTTTAACAGAAGCTGCGATAAAAGGTAAGGAAGATAGACTTATAGGTCTAAAAGAAAATGTAATATTAGGTAAATTAATACCAGCAGGGACAGGTATGAAGAGATATAAAAACATAGCTGTTGAAAAAATACAAGACTAAGAACTGATAAAGATAAAGAAATCTTGACAGTAATTGTGTCTGGTGATAAAATGTAAAAGTATGAAATTTGAAAGATTACTAAGGATTTTTAATCCTTAGTAGCTTTTAAATGGACTTTTAAATATACAAAGAACTAGCAGCACCAAGCTAAGAAGTGCTAAAACCACATTTTATGTGTGTTAATAGACATTTAATTGTGTATTATAGAGTAATATAGAACGTATTACTTGCAAGTTGGCGGTCATTAAGATCGAAAATTATTAAAAGAGGAGGTGCGGATGAATGCCAACAATTAACCAATTAGTTCGTAAAAGTAGAAAGGCAATAGAGAAGAAATCTACTGCTCCAGCATTACAAAAAGGATACAATTCTTTAAACAAAAAAACTACTGATGCAAGTGCTCCACAAAAAAGAGGAGTTTGTACTTCAGTAAAAACAGTTACTCCTAAGAAACCTAACTCAGCTTTAAGAAAAGTTGCCAGAGTTAGATTAACTAACGGTATAGAAGTTTCTGCTTATATACCAGGAGAAGGACACAACTTACAAGAGCATAGTGTTGTTCTTATAAGAGGAGGAAGAGTAAAAGACCTTCCAGGGGTTAGATACCACATATTAAGAGGTACTTTAGATACTGCAGGTGTTGATAAGAGAATGCAAGCTAGATCTAAGTACGGTGCTAAGAGACCTAAAGCTGCAAAGAAATAATAAAAATTAACAATTGATTATAGTGCGGTGCTTTAAATATATAGACATATTTATGGCATCACGGCATTATAAAATGTCGAGTACCTATGATTTAAGATTAAATAATTAAGGAGGGAAGCAAAATGCCAAGAAAAGGTAATGTTCCAAAAAGAGAAGTTTTACCAGATCCAATGTATGGAAGTAAGGTAGTAACTAAGTTAATAAATAACTTAATGATAGATGGGAAAAAAGGGAAAGCTCAAACAATAGTTTATGATGCTTTCGCTATGATAGCTGAAAAAACAGGAGAAGACGCTTTAGAAGTATTCAATACTGCTATGGAAAACATAATGCCTGTTTTAGAAGTTAAAGCAAGAAGAGTTGGTGGAGCTAACTACCAAGTACCAGTTGAAGTTAGACCTGAAAGAAGACAAACTTTAGGTTTAAGATGGTTAGTAAACTATACTAGAGCTCGTGGAGAAAAAGGTATGGTTGAGAAACTTGCTAAAGAAATAATGGATGCTGCTAACAATACAGGAGCTTCTGTTAAGAAGAAAGAAGATACTCATAAGATGGCAGAAGCTAATAAAGCATTTGCTCACTACAGATTCTAATAAATAGAACAGACTGATAACCTTGAAAGAATAGGATATCATAAGGAGGATAACCATGACTAGAAAGTTTCCTTTAGAGAAAACTAGAAATATAGGAATCATGGCTCATATAGATGCAGGGAAAACTACTACTACAGAAAGAATCCTGTTCTATACTGGGCAAACTCATAAAATAGGAGAAACTCACGAAGGAGCTTCTCAAATGGACTGGATGGAGCAAGAAAAGGAGAGAGGTATAACAATAACTTCTGCTGCTACAACTGCTCAATGGAACGGTCACAGAATAAATATAATAGATACTCCAGGACACGTCGATTTCACAGTTGAGGTTGAAAGATCTCTAAGAGTTCTTGACGGATCAGTTGCAGTATTCTGTGCTAAAGGTGGGGTTGAGCCTCAATCTGAGAACGTATGGAGACAAGCTGACAACTACGGAGTACCTAGAATGGCATTTGTAAATAAGATGGATATCATGGGTGCAGACTTCTACAATGTTGTACAAATGATGAAAGACAGATTAAATGCAAATGCTGTACCAGTTCAATTACCAATAGGTAAAGAAGATTGGTTACAAGGTGAAGTTGACTTAGTAGAAATGTGTGCTCACATATACAAAGATGACTTAGGAAAAGAAATAGAAAAAACTGAAATACCAGAAGATATGAAAGAATTAGCTGCTGAGTGGAGAGAAAAATTAATTGAAGCTGTAGCTGAAACTGATGAAGAGTTAATGATGAAATATCTTGAAGGTGAAGAGTTCTCTGTAGAAGAAATAAAAGCTGCTATAAGAAAAGCTACTATAGCATGTGAAATGAACCCAGTATTCTGTGGTTCTGCATACAGAAACAAAGGTGTTCAGTTATTATTAGATGGTGTTGTTGATTACTTACCAGCTCCAACTGATATACCAGCTATAAAAGGTGTATTAGACAACGGAGAAGAGTCTGAAAGACATTCATCTGATGAAGAACCATTCTCAGCTTTAGCATTCAAAATAATGACTGACCCATTCGTTGGTAAGTTAGCATTCTTCAGAGTTTACTCTGGGATAATGCAAGGTGGATCTTATGTTCTTAACTCTACTAAAGGTAAGAGAGAAAGAATAGGTCGTATCCTTCAAATGCATGCTAATACAAGAGAAGAAATAACTGAAGTATACGCTGGAGATATAGCTGCAGCAGTAGGTTTAAAAGATACTACTACTGGAGATACTTTATGTGACCCAGCTAACCCAATAATACTTGAATCTATGGAATTCCCTGAGCCAGTTATATCTGTTGCTATAGAGCCTAAGTCTAAGGCTGCTCAAGAAAAAATGGGTATAGCTCTTCAAAAATTAGCTGAGGAAGATCCAACTTTCGTAGTTAAGACTGATGAAGAAACAGGACAAACTATAATATCAGGTATGGGTGAATTACACTTAGAAATAATCGTTGATAGATTATTAAGAGAATTCAAAGTTGAAGCTAACGTTGGTGCTCCACAAGTTGCTTACAGAGAAACTATAACTCAACCAGTTGATGTTGAATACAAGTACTCTAAGCAATCAGGTGGTAGAGGACAATATGGTCACGTTAAGATCAGAGTTAATCCTCAAGAACCAGGTTCAGGATACAAGTTTGAAAACAAAACTGTTGGTGGATCTGTTCCAAAAGAATACGTTGGACCAACAGATGCAGGTATACAAGGTGCTATGGCAGCTGGTATAGTTGCTGGATACCCAGTTGTTGACGTTGCTGTTGAATTATACGATGGTTCTTATCATGAAGTCGATTCATCAGAAATGGCATTCAAGATGGCGGGATCAATGGCTATGAAGGACGCTCTTAAGAAAGGTAACTCTGTATTACTTGAGCCATTCTTCAAAGTTGAAGTTGTTACTCCAGAAGAATACATGGGAGACGTTATGGGTGGATTAAACTCTAAGAGAGGTTTAATACAAGGTATGGAAGCTAGAAATGGTGCACAAGTTATAAATGCATTCGTTCCACTTTCAGAAATGTTCGGATACTCTACTGAGTTAAGATCAACTACTCAAGGTCGTGCAACATACACTATGATATTCGACCACTATGAGCAAGTTCCAGCTTCAGTTGCTAAGAAAATAGCTGAAGGTAAATAATAACTTTTTATAAAGTTGATTATATAAATTTTAAAGATAGTAAGGTGAGTTAATTCTCACCTTACATAAAAATATATTAGGGAGGTATTTCAAAATGGCTAAAGCTAAATTTGAAAGAAGTAAACCACATGTTAATATAGGAACAATAGGTCACGTTGACCACGGTAAAA
>CABIVQ010000044.1 GCA_902362365.1 Clostridiaceae bacterium
GTTATTATTACTGTAACATGAACATAAACTTATGAACTATTTTTTTACATATTTTTAGATGTTGCACTTAATATGATAATTTATCATATAATAAAAAGCTAGATAAAATAGAAAACAAAAAAGATACATCTTCAGAATCAGTATAATTAAAAAAGGTTTGAATTGATATAATATATGTAATAATATTGTTATAGATAAAATTCAATATAAAATAAAGAATGATAAGGGTGTCAAAATGGAAGATTTAAAAAAAGCAATAAAAGAAATAGCAGAGCAAGAAATTATTAAAATTGTAATTAGTAACAAAATGAATAAAGATGTTGAATATAATAAAATAAATTTTGCATTGAAAGAAAAAGGCAATAAAGAATACTACCAAATTGAAAAGTTTACTGATAAGCAAGTATTCCATGAAAATATAGAAAAAGACCAATTAGAAGATAAGATGTTAGAATTTATATCTTCTTATAAACAACTTTCTGCTTGGTCAAGTACAAATAACTTTGATTTAAAGATATCGAAAAAAGGTAAAGTATTCTTAGGTAAGAAAAAAAGTGATAATTCTAACCTTATAAATAAAAGTCATAATAAAGAAAAGAACTATATTCTTAAAGAAGGAATGATAATACAGCCTCTTATAGACTTGGGCGTATTTACAAAAGAAGGAAAAGTAGTTAAATCAAAGTATGACAAATACAAGCAAATAAATAGATTTGTAGAAATAATAGATGATGAAATTAAAAAGAATGACCAAAAAGAATTAACTATTTTAGATTTTGGTTGTGGAAAATCTTATTTAACCTTTGTATTGTATTATTACTTTGTTGAAATTAAAAAGATTAATGTAAAGATGATAGGGTTAGATCTTAAGAAAGATGTAATTAAAAAGTGCAATGAAATAGCTGAAAGATACGGATATGAAAACCTTCATTTTGAGCTTGGTGATATAAATGGATTTAAATATAATAATAAAGTAGATATGGTAATTACATTACATGCATGTGATACAGCTACTGACTATGCTTTATATAATGCTATTAAATGGAATAGTAAGATGATATTTTCAGTTCCATGTTGTCAGCATGAATTTAATCATCAAATGAAGGCAGAATCTTTATCTATATTAACTAAGTATGGCATAGTTCAAGAAAGGGTTGCAGCTCTTATGACAGATGCAGCTAGAGCTAATTTACTAGAAGCAGTAGGATACAAAACTCAGCTTTTAGAATTTATAGATATATCACATTCGCCTAAAAATATATTAATTAGAGCTTCAAAAGGAAATGTAAATAAAGATAAAAAAGATAAATCATTAAGAGAAGTTAATGATTTAATGAATCAATTTAACTTTAGTCCAACTTTATATAACTTATTAAAGGATGACAACTTAATTTAAATAATATAAATAAAACCACTTTAAATTAGATACTCTATTTAAAGTGGTTTTTATTATAAGACCTCAATTATTAACTTTGATTGAAGCTATATAAATAATATTAAATTATATGTTTTTTATATTCTCTTCACTTGATATATTTCTCTTATTTGCAATTCCTGTAAGCATAAGTGATAATGCACCATCCCCTGTAACATTACAAGCAGTACCAAAGCTATCTTGAAGAGCAAATATTGTTAGTATAAGTGCTGTACCAGTCTCATTAAATGCAAGAACGCTAGTTATAAGCCCTAATGAAGCCATAACTGTACCACCAGGAACGCCAGGAGCACCTATTGCAAATACTCCAAGTAATATTATGAATAAAGCCATAGAGGATATACTTGGAAGTTGTCCGTAAAGTATTTGAGATACAACCATTACAAAGAATACTTCAGTAAGTACTGAACCACAAAGATGTATATTAGCACAAAGTGGTATAGAGAAGTCTAGTATATCTTTTCTTAAAACTTTTGATTTTCTAGCGCAGCTTAAAGCTACTGGTAATGTAGCAGCTGAAGACATACTTCCTACAGCTGTTAAGTACGCAGGACCATAGTATTTTATGACTTCTATTGGATTCTTACCAGATATAGCTCCTCCAATCATGTATAAAAGAGCAAGCCATATAAAATGACCTATAAGAACAATAACTATAACTTTTAAGAATACAGGTAGGTGATTAGTAATAGAGCCTTCATATGCTAATGCGGCAAATGTCGTAGCTATAAAGAATGGTAGTATAGGTATTATTATTTTATTAACTAAGCTTAAAACAATTCCTTGGAATTGATCTAATAATTTTTCAAATAAGTCTGCTTTTGTCCAAGTTACAGCAAGTCCTATTATTATAGATAGGAATAAAGCACTCATAACAGGCATTACTTGTGGTATATCTAATTTAAATATAAGTTCTGGTAATTCGCGTAAAGCTTCAGTAGTTGAATTAATTGATAATTTCGGTATTAGTATGTAGCCAAAAACAGCTGAGAATAAAGCTGCACCTACAGATGATAAATAAGCAAGTCCAACAGCATATCCTAATAGCTTTGATGCATTATTATTAAGTTTTGCTATAGATGGTGCTATAAATCCGATAATAATTAGTGGAACTGTGAAGAATATGACTTGTCCTAAGATGTATTTTAATGTAACTATGATGTTCATAAATCCTTCAGATGAATAAAAGCCAATTAAAAGCCCTAAAGTAACTGCTAGTACTAGCTTAAAAATTAAGCTATTAAATAATTTTTTCATGTTAAAGACCCCCATTATTTAAAATAATAAATAAGATATAGCACTGATGTGAAAAATATAAGAAATACTAGCTACATAGAAAGTTTAGCAGTTGTTATCTTAACATTCAACAAATGTTATAATAAAAAATTAATATATAAATAAATAGTATTTATATTATATTAATTATAAATACGACAAAAAAATTAAGGTGATATGTATAAACAAAATCTAGACTAATAAGAATAATAAATAATATAATTGATATAGAAATAATTGAGTGGAAAAAGATTTAATGGGAAAAATATAGTAAAATATGTTATTTTATTGAATATTAACAGTTATGGAGGATGTAAATGAAAAGAGAAGATTATATTTCTTGGAATGATTATTTTATGGGAATAGCTATACTTTCAGGAATGAGAAGCAAGGACCCATCAACTCAAGTAGGAGCTTGTGTAGTAGATAAAGATAATAGAATTGTATCAATAGGATACAATGGATTTATTAATGGATGCAGTGATGATGATTTTCCTTGGAGTAGAGAAGGTGAATTTTTAGATACAAAATATCCGTATGTAGTTCATGCAGAACAAAATGCTATTCTTAATGCAAGAGGGAAATCACTTGAAGGATGTAGAATATATGTAAATCTTTTTCCATGTCATGAATGTGCTAGAAATATTATACAATCAGGGATAAGAGAAGTTTACTACCTTAGTGATAAATATGCGGAAACAGATTCTATAAAAGCATCAAAATATATGTTTGAAAAATCAGGAATAAAATTAGTACAGTTATCTCCAGAAGTAGAAAAAATCGAAATAAAATTAAAATAAGACTCTCATATGTTGAGAGTTTTTTATGTGAAAATTTACTATAAATAATCAAAATACTTTCAAAAAAATAATAAAAATGGTAAAATTAACAAGAACCGACCAGTCGGTCAGATGGGAGAAATTTTGGGGAGGAAAGTAGATGTTTTCAAGATTCAGTGTAAAAAGACCATTAACAATATTTGTATCCGTAATACTTACTATCATTTTAGGGATAGTATCATTTACAGGTATGACAACAGATTTATTGCCGAAAATGGATTTACCATATGTAGTGGTAATTACAGCATATCCTGGAGCCAGTCCAGAAAAAGTTGAATTAGGAGTTACTAAACCGTTAGAGAAGGTACTGGCAACCACAAGTGGAATAGAAAATATAGATAGTGTTTCAAGTGAAAACTCAAGTATGATTATTCTTGAATTCAGTCAAGATATGAATATGGATAGTGCGATGATAGATTTGAGTGGTAAAATTGACCTTGTAAAATCTCAATTGGATGACGAGGTTGGATCACCAATGCTTATGAAACTTAATCCGGATATGATGCCAATAATGGTAGCAAGTGTTGATGTAGATGGATTAGATATAAAGGAAGTATCTAAGTATGTAAAAGATGAAGTTATACCAGAGTTTGAAAGAATAGATGGAGTAGCTTCTGTAGATACAACGGGGATATTAGAAGAAAGTATTGGGGTAACTTTGGATAGTGAAAAAATTGATGCTATCAATGATAAAGTTCTTAAATCAATTGATTCAAAGTTAGCAAAAACTAAATCTCAATTAGATAGTGCTAAAGCACAGATAAAAGAAGGTAAAGATGTATTAGCAAAGGAGAGCAAAAGTAAGACAGAAGAGTTAATCGATGGAGGCAATGCTCTTGAAGAAGGTAAGAATCAAATAGAAGATGCTATTAATAACTTACCACAACTACAAAAAGATTTAGAAACTCAAAGAGAAGATTTAGTATCTAAAAAAGATGCTCTTATCTGGGCAATAGAACAACAGGAACAAGCAGGTATACCGGTAACTGAAGAACAGCAAGCAGCACTAAATCAACTTGAAGAGGGAATAAAGTCTATTGATAAAGGAATAGAAGATATACAAAATCAAAAGCCTACTTTAGAAAGTAGTTTAAAAGATATAATAGATAAGCAAAAACAATTAGAAATGGGTAAGGTTGTACTAAATCAAGAACTTACTAAAGCCTCTGTTAATCTTTCAAACAATGAAGCTCAATTAGAAGAGTCTATTAAGAAATTTGAAGAATCTAGGGATGAGGCATATAAAAATGCGAATATAAGCGATATGCTTACAAAAGACACTATAAGTAAAATTTTAATGGCTCAAAACTTCTCTATGCCAGCAGGGTATATATCGCAAGATGGGAATGACTACATAGTAAAAGTAGGGGATAAAGTAAAGGATATAAAAGAGTTAGAGAATCTTGTTCTTTTCAACATAGATGTAGCTGGTATAGGTGATATTAAATTAAAAGATGTAGCTAAAGTTGAAATGATTGATAACTCAGATGATATTTACGCTAAAATTAATGGAAATGATGGTATAATTCTGACTTTCCAAAAACAAAGTACAGCATCAACATCTGAAGTTTCGGATAAAATTAATGAAACTATAGAAAACCTTACAGAAGAAAATAAAGATATGCATATAACAGCTTTACAAGATCAAGGTATATATATTGATATGGTTGTAAATTCCGTATTGAATAACCTTGTATCAGGAGGAATATTAGCTGTAATCATATTATTTGTATTCTTAAAAAGTGTAAAACCAACAATAATAATAGCATTTAGTATACCGATAAGTTTATTATTTGCATTGACGCTAATGTATTTTAGTGGAATAACTTTGAATATGATTTCTTTATCTGGTTTAGCACTTGGCGTAGGGATGTTGGTTGATAATAGTATAGTTGTTATTGAAAATACAGCTAGATTAAGAAATAAGGGTATGAATGTAGCCACAGCATCAGTAAAAGGAGCTAGTCAGGTTGCAGGTGCTATATTTGCATCTACATTAACTACTGTGTGCGTATTTTTACCAATTGTATTTACTAAAGGTATAGCAAGACAGCTATTTGAAGATATGGGACTAACAATAGCATATTCTTTATTAGCGAGTTTAATAGTAGCATTAACACTAGTGCCAGCTATGTTCTCAACTATGAATATTGACCCTAAAGAAAAAGAAGATAAATTCTTTGATAAGATTATAAATATATATGAAAAACTATTAAGAAGTAGTTTAAAACATAAATTTATGGTTTTAGCTTTAACAGTAATTTTACTTGTATCAAGTACATTTTTAGTTATAGCTAAAGGTACTACATTAATGCCTACTAGTGATAGTACTCAAATTTCAATATCAATGGAAATGCCAAAAGAATCAACGCAAGAAGATGCTAGAAATATGAGTGATAAAATAATAGATAAATTAACAAATATTGATGATATAGAAACTATAGGAGCAATTGAATCTAGTGGAGGAATGATGAGTAGTATGTCAGGTGGTGGCAATATATCATTCTATGTTCTATTAAAAGAAGATAAAAAGTTAACAAGTCAAGAAATTGGAGATTTGATAACAGAAAAAACATCAGATTTAGATTGTAAAATAAGTGTAAATACATCGACAATGGATATGTCTGCATTAGGTGGATCAGGAGTAGAGATTATTATAACAGGTAAGGAGTTAGATAAGCTACAAGAAATAAGTACTGAGATTGCAGATATAGTAAGTAGTGTAAAAGGGACTATAGATGTATCTAATGGATTAGAGGATTCGGATAAGGAAACTCGCATAACTGTTAATAAAAATAGTGCAATGAAGTATGGGTTAACAGTAGCACAAGTTTATCAAGAGATTTCAGCAGCGCTAAAGGATGAAACTACAGCAACTACATTAGAACTTGAAGATAATGATTATCCTGTAGTTTTAATAAATAGCGATGAGGATAAATTAAAAAAATCTAACTTAGAAAGCTTTACAATAGCAGCAACTAAAGATGGTGAAGAAGAAAAAGTAAAAATAAGTGATATAGCAACAATAAAAGAAGAGGAAAGTTTATCTTCAATAAGTCATAAGAGTCAGAATAGAAGTATATCTGTAACAGCTGGAATCGATAGTAGTCACAATATTGGTCTTGTGAGTAAAGATATTGAAGAAAAGCTAAAAGATTATGATTTACCAGATGGATATAGTATTGACATGGGAGGAGAACAAGAGTCTATAAATAGTGCTTTTAGTGATTTAATTAAAATGATTACCTTAGCAATTATATTTATATACTTAATAATGGTTGCTCAATTCCAATCATTATTATCTCCGTTTATAGTATTATTTACGATTCCATTAGCATTTACAGGAGGATTCTTAGGACTACTTATAACTGGTACTGAGTTAAGTATGATATCTCTTCTTGGATTCTTAATACTTTCTGGTATAGTAGTTAATAATGGTATAGTATTCGTAGACTACGTTAACCAATTAAGGTTAGATGGAATGGATAAGAAAGAAGCATTAGTATTAGCTGGAAAAACTAGAATTAGGCCGATATTAATGACTGCCCTTACAACAATACTAGGTCTATCTACTATGGCTCTTGGAGCTGGTATGGGAGCAGATTTAATGCAGCCAATGGCTATTGTAACAATTGGAGGATTAAGTTATGCTACAATATTAACATTATTTATAGTTCCTATAATGTATGATATACTACATCGTAGAAAACTAAAGAAGGTAGTTATAGAGGAGGATGAGATGTAGTGAAAAGCAACCTGCACTCTGAAAAGGAAATATTAATATTTAATGGTGTTATGAAGCTCATGAATGAGGGCGTTAATATACATACTATAAAAGTAGCAGATATAGCGAAGTCAGTGGGTATAGGAAAAGGTACTGTGTATGAATACTTTAAGTCTAAAGATGAGCTACTAGAAAAGTCTTTAATTTATTGTATGAACTTAAGTCTAAATAAAGCAATTGAAAAAATAGATAATGCAAATGGGTTTGAAGAAAAAATATATACTATGTTAGAAATAACTAAGTGTAATGTTCAAGATTTTAATTCGGGAAATGGATTCTTATTCTCTAATATGGGAACTTGTGAATTTGCATACCTAATGAAATCGGAGAATAAAGAATTTAAATATAGAGAAAATATTATAAATAAAAGTATAGAAGATGTAATATCCGTAGGTATTGAAGAAGAAGTTATTAAATGTCAAAGAGACAAAGAATATGAAAAAATGGTAATTAAAAGTGCGATAATAGGATTTGCAAATGATCTTTATTGTAGCAAATTTACAATGGAAAAGGATATATATGAATTAAAAAAAAGGTCATATAAGCTAATTATTAAAGGATTAAACTAATTAAAAAGGTACTATCTTAAATTCTGTAAATATACAATTTAAGATAGTACCTTTAATTGTTAATATCAGCTATACTATTATTTGATTTAAATTTACAGATTAAAACAATTATTGTAAAATCATGGAATATTTCTTAAAAGTATATTAATATATATAATAGTCTAAGGGGGATGTAGTCACTGATATGGAGGATACAGATTTTTATAATGAGACTTTAGAAGAAATATTAAATTATAACTTGGAGTTGCTTACTGAGAAAGAAATTATTAAGCTAAATAAAAAATGTGAAGAAATTCAAATTGAGTCTATTTTAAACAATAATCTAGAGGAGTCTATAGATTTACCAATTAAAATAGAGAAAAAAATTATAGATGAAGAATTAGATTGTTCACTTATAAAAGGGCAGTACATAATAAATTTAATGGACTTAGCACGTATAAAATTTGACAAAGGTAAGTATGATGAAGCTGCAAAATTATATTGGGAAATCTTAAATAAAGATAGTAAAGAGTGCTTAAGTGATAAGAATTTTATAATCGCAAACTTAATAGAATTAGGTAATGATGTAACTTTAGTTTTAGAAGAGATTGAAAGATATAAAAATGATTATAGATATAGAGAGATATTAAAAGAATATAAAAATAAGAATTTTGATAAAGTTAGATCGATGCTTTTAAATATATTTGAGGAAAATATAGAGAAGTTAGAAAAAACCCTATAGTAGGGTTTTTTCTTTTTTATTTAGTTTTGTTAGTGTTAAGTTTAATTAATTTATGTAAATTAAAGTTTCTAAATAAAGTAGATATAAGAATAACACCGAGTGCCAAAGCTCCAGCACTTGCTAATGTATTTGTACCAAAATCAAGGGCTTTTATATAGTCTCCTTTTAAACATTCATATAAAGTATTATAAACACCATAACCAGGTACAAGTGGTATTAAACAACATACACTAAGTATTGTAGCCGGAGTCATGTATATTCTTGCGCAAATTTCACAATAAATACTAAAAATGACAGCTGATAAAAATAATGAAGAGCTATCTCCTACACCATAATTTAAGCAAACTTTATAAACAAGCCATCCTAGTGCTCCACCAATACCAGCAACATATAGATATTTACCCTTAACATTAAAAAGAATTCCAAAACTAAATGCTGCAAAAAATGCTGATATAACTTCAATTATCATATTACAGTCCTCCTAATTTTAGGTATAGGTGAATAACTGATCCAGTTCCAACTGCTGTAGAAATACCTATAAATAATGCTTCTGCAGCTTTAGATAAACCAGCTAATAATTGACCTTCTAGTATATCTCTAATCGAGTTAGTAAGAGAAAGTCCTGGTACTAAAAGCATTATGCTACCAGCAACGACTTTGTTTAAATCACCAATGATGCCTAAGTTTAGGAGTAATATAGAATAAATAGAAATTAATGCTCCACAAATACTATTAATAAAAAATTCATTTAAGGAAGATTTATTTAAAAATAATGATAGCGATTTTGTTAAAATTCCTATAATAAAAGCACCAATAAAATCAATTATTCCACCACCAAATAGCACTGCAAAAGTAGATGTTGCAACACCTGAATATAGTAAGGTGGTCTTAATAGAATAAGAGTCATCTTTACATAATTTTTTTAATTCTTTCTCGCAAAAATCAATACTAGGTCTTTCTTTATATATTGTTCTAGATAAAGAGTTTATGTTATGGACTTTATTTAAGTCTATACCTCTAGAACTAATTCTTTTCACTACTGAATATATTTTACCATCCATTATAATTGAGACCATTACTGCAGTAGGGGATGCGAAAACATCGACATCATCAACTGAAAATGATTGACATATTCTAGTGATGGTTTCCTCGACCCTATAAGTTTCTCCACCGCTTTGGAGCATAATTTTACCTGCATTAGAGGCAAAATTGAGAATTCTATTTATATCCATAATTACCACCTTTCTAATAAAGATATTGGTATTATAACACGGATAAGAATAGATAATAAACTAGTTTAATAATAAAATTTTTAAGGAGTAGTTTATTATAGGTATATTTCTTTAATGTATAATTATAATTGTGATAAACTATAACTTGGGACATATTTTTATTATAAGGACGATTAGGTGAAGTAAATGAAATTAAACAAAAATAACTTAAAAAATATATATGATACGATAAGTAGTTTATTCTCATTAAATTTTATAGTAATGTATAACAATGAAAATGAAATTACTAGATTAAGTAATATTGAATTACCAGATTGCGTAAAAGAAGATGAAATGAAAATGATAAATACTATATCAGAAAAAATATCCTTAAGATCAACAAATACAGTATGTTATTTTGAAAGTAAAATGAAGTTGAAGTACATGTCCTTTAGTGTATGTTCAGATGAAAATTATGAGGGGAGTATTATTATAGGTCCATATATAAATTATCCTACTCAATTAGAAGTAGTTGATAGTAGTGGAAGAAACTTAGACAAAGTTATTCCTATAATTAAAATATTACAGGAAAAAGCTATAGAAAATATAGTTATTTCAATGATTAATTATCAAATTGAAGATACAAAGGTAATTATCATGCAGGAAGATATGAAGATAAAGGATACTAATAAAAATCGCTATATAAAAGAATTTGATATGAGTTTAATAAATATAAGAGAGAGATATAAATTAGAAAATCAGCTATTACACTATGTAAGCATGGGAGATATTAATAAAGCATCTAAAATTATTGGAAAAGATTTAGTTGTAGACCTTAATAGATTTCCAGATGAGCCCATGAGAAATTTAAAAAATTTTGCTATAACTATGAACACACTTTTAAGAAAAGCTGTACAAGAAAACAATATAGAACCTTATGTTCTAGATAGCATATCAGATTATTTTGCTAAGAGAATAGAAAATTCTAATAAGATGAGCATTATATATAGCATATTTGAGGAAATGATGAAGGAATACTGTAATTTAGTTAATGAGTACAAAACTAAAGGATATTCTAAATTGGTGTCTAATGCAATTAACTATGTAAAGTTAAATTTTAAGTATGAAATAGGTCTATCTAGTATAGCGGATGAACTATTTGTGCATCCAACTTATTTAGCTAAAAAATTCAAAGAGGAGACTGATAAAACTATCTCAGAATATATAAATGAAATTAGAGTTAAAGAAGCAAAAATGATGTTAAAAACTACAGAATTTAAAATTGAAGATATTGCATATTACGTAGGATATAATGATAAAAAATATTTTTCTAAGGTATTTAAAAAAATATATAACCAGTCACCAAGTGATTATAGAAAGTATAATTAAATAAAGAAGGTATATAAAAGTTATTTGAAACTTATATATACCCTTTTATTATATAATATATTAAATTATTTTTTTATTTGGCATAAGTCTTTGTCTAGTAGGAAGACAAGTCTTTCATCGAAAGCACCTTCTAACATTTTGTTTAAGTCACGAATAGAAGAATTTTTCATCATACCTAACATTGGACTTTCTATCATTTTACCTAGATATTTAGCTAAAACAGCTTTAGTTTCTTCATTTTCTAATAATTCACTCATTGTGCAACCAGTAGAGTAAACATCATCAGTTATGTTTAATTCAGTTACTTCAACACCATCTAATAAGTTAACTAAACTTTCATCGAACCAGTTAGCTGCTGGACCACCTGTTTTATCTGGGCATTCATAAACTGGATTTGGTTCATCAACTCTGTTGAATAAAGCAAAATCAGTAAATTCTTGACCATCTTTAGTTGCTATAACTTTTATATTATTTTGACCATCTATTAATTTAACATTTTCAAATACAAATGTATTTTCACCAGAGATAGTATTGAATTTTTCTCCGTTAACAAATAATGTTACTTCATCACAGTTAGAGTAAACTTTAACATTTATAGTTTCAGTAGCTCTTTCTATGAATCTCTTACTATTTATATGAACAAATGGTACTTTAGACCATGCAGCCTTATAAGCATAGAATGCATCTTTCTTTATTTTACGGTCAAATGTCATTAAACCTTTGTTATTTCTACCTTTAACTCCACCTTCATCTCTTATAGCAGAACCGAAATCGAAGAAGTTCCATACATATGTTCCCCATACAAATGGTCTTTCATTGAAATATTTTATTAACGTTTCATGATATAAAGCATGATATTCTTCTGTATAGTCTTTTACTTTTGGTTCGTCAGTGTGGTAAGTCATTATACCTTCAGCACCATACTCAGAAACACCTAAACATTTATCAGGATTTACAGCATGGAATTCATCTAACCAATCTGCGAAATCTTCAGTCTTTCCAGTATACCAACCATAGTATTTATTGTAAGCTATTATATCAGTGTAAGTATGGTATTCATCATTATCAGGAACCATCATTACTTGAGCTTGAGTAGTTAAACGAGTTTTATCCTCATTGTGAACTACTTCATTTAAGTCTTGAACTATTTTTCTAACGTATGGTAAATCTCCGCCTATTTGTATTTCGTTTTGAACTCCCCACATTACGATAGAAGAGTGGTTGTAATTTTGACGAATTAATTCTACCATTTGGTCTTTAGCATTTTGTCCAGTGAAATCTGTTTCAGATGCTCTAGATATGAATGGTATTTCAGCCCAAATTACCATACCTTCTTTATCGCATAAGTCATAGAAATATTGATCATGTTGATAGTGAGCAAGACGTATAGAGTTAGCACCAACTTCTTTTATTAACTGCATATCAAGTTCATGATCTTCTTTACTTAAAGCCCAACCTTTATCTTTCTTATCTTGGTGACGAGATACACCTTGTAATTTTAAATGTTTTCCATTTAAGAAGAAACCTTCTTTTGGATCAAAGTGGAAGTATCTTAAACCAGTTGCTATATTTAATTCATCTAGCATATCATTATGTCTTTCAACTGTTACTTGAACATTGTAAAGGTAAGGATTTTCAACACTGTTCCAAAGTATAGGATTTTCAACTGTTATAGGTAATATTACTTCTGTAGTTCCTTCTACAATAACATCCTTTGCATTGTATATAACCACATTTCCATTAGCGTCTAATACAGTTGCAACAACTCTAACAGCTTCTTTTTCTTCATTTTCATTAGTTACGTTAGCTCTTACAGTTATTTTTGCTAACTCATCAGTTATTTCATCTTGAGATATGAATACACCTTGAGAACCTTTGTTCATTAAGTCGAAATGAACATCTTCAGTAACTACTATATTTACATCCCTATATATTCCACCGTAGAATGTGAAGTCAGCCATTAATGGATAAACATCTTCAACAGCAGTGTTATCAGCTTTTACAGCTATAGTATTTTCTCCACCGAAGTTAACTAATTCTGTTATATCATATCTAATTATAGAATATCCACCTCTATGCTCCCCTAAGTGAACACCATTTACATAAACATTAGATATGCTATTAATAGCACCAAATTCTATGTATATTTTTTTACCTTCATAAAGTTTATCTATAGTAAGGTTTTTTCTGTACCAACAAGCCCCTCTAAAGAATTCATTTCCTGCAGCACCATCTACAGCATTCCAAGTATGAGGAACATTTACAGACTCCCAGCTAGAAGTATTAAATTCTTTTGCAAATGCATCAGAAATATCTTCTTTAATAAAACTCCAATTATCATTAATATTAAATATTTTTCTCATTTGTGTACTCCCTTCTTGTGATGTTATTGATAATATTATAACATTTAAAAACGTTTTTTAGGTGGAATAAAATAGACTTTTGTGTATTATTTTAGTTTATTTAAAATTTAGATAATTAGAATTATAAAAGTAAAAAAATCTAAATCCTTAAAATAGATTTAGATTTTCTATATATTTTAAGGAGAATTTTGTTATATATCTATGCTATAAAATTAGAATAATATTGATTAACTATGGGTTCACAAATATTAAGTATTTTCTTATTCCATCCGAATTGTAAGAAGAAATTTAGTTTTAGACTTTCCAAATCATAAGATGATCCAATAGCAATTAATGCTTTCGTTACAGTTTTATTTGTATACCCATAACTTTTCAATTCAACTATAATCTCTTCTTCTAAATTGAGTATAGGATCACTATATACATTATATAAATTATGAGAAATAGTTAGTATATCGGAAATAAGCTCTATGTGACATTTATTTTTTGATAAGTTTTTTAATAGGTTTATAGAAGATAGGTATCCTTTATCTTTGCTAACTATATAATAATTTGAGTTTTCATCTTTTGAGCCAATTAAATAACCTAAATATCCCACCAATTGAAAATCTAAGCTATTTTTTATTCCTGTAGTAACATCTATTTTTTCTATCTTTGCACTAGTACCTAAAGATTGGATAATTGAATCTTTAAAATTAGTGGAAGATGTTCTTTTTGTTGTGAATAAAATTATTTTATCGCTGGAACTAAGAAGACGTGCTCCATGTAGAGCTCTTATATTTACATTTTCTGTATCAACTAAAAATATTTTTTTCATTTATGGTTCCCCCTTTAACTTTCTATTACAGCTAGAGTGTTACCATAAATTTTGAAAATAATACTTGTAAAAAATAAGTGTGATATAAAAATTAAATGATTTCATTAAATTAATTGCTAAAGAATACGAATTATGATAAATTTATATTATAAATTAATAAACAATTCTTCAGGGCAGGGTGAAATTCCCGACCGGCGGTATAGCCCGCGAGCTTAATAAATATAATTAAGCAGATTTGGTTAAATTCCAAAGCCGACAGTAAAGTCTGGATGAGAGAAGAAATATAGTAATTATCAGAAGTATGTAAGTACATTTTATTTTAGTACATTTTTATTTGTGTATGTTTAAATAGGTGTATTGTACACTTTTATTGACTATTTTAAGCCCTAAGATTATTCTTAGGGCTTTTTTATTTGAAAATAACTATATTTCAAAGATTATATCATTAAGGTGGTGAAGTTTTTGAAGTTTGAAGAATTAGATAATAAAGATATTTTTTATATGAAAAAAGCTATAAGTATAGCTGAAAAGGGGGAAGGTTTTGTAAGTCCTAACCCTTTAGTAGGTTGTGTAATAGTAAAAGATAACAAAATAATTGGACAAGGATATCATCAAGAGTATGGAAAAGCTCATGCAGAAGTGAATGCAATAAATAATGCTATAGAAAACTTAGAAGGGGCAACATTATACGTAAATTTAGAACCTTGTTCACATTATGGAAAGACGCCTCCCTGCATCAATAAGATAGTTGAAAGTAAAATAAAAAGAGTAGTTATATCAAATATTGATCCTAATCCATTAGTTTCTGGAAATGGAGTGAAAAAACTTAGAGAACATGGCATTGAAGTAAAAGTAGGTGTTTTAGAAAATGAAGGAAGAAAATTAAATGAAATATTCTTTCACTACATAAAAAATAAAAGACCTTTATGTATAGTAAAATCAGCAGTTAGTTTGGATGGAAAAATTGCTACAAAACATAAAGAATCCAAGTGGATATCAAATGAAAAATCTAGATATATTACACACAAATATAGATATAAATTTAAAGGAATAATGGTAGGAATAAATACAGTATTACAAGATAATCCAAGATTAACATGTAGACTATATGAAGAAAATGTATCTAATCCTATTAGGATAATTATAGATAGTAATTTAAAGATACCATTTAATAATAACTTAGTAAAAGATAAAAGTGCGAAGACTATGATATTTACTTGCAGCCAAGATAATAAAAAAATAAATTTTTTAGAAAAAGAAAATATAAAAATAATAAAATGTCCTTCAATTGAAAATCATGTTGACTTAAATTTTGTAATGAGCAAGTTAGGAGAGCTAAACATAGATTCGGTTTTAGTAGAAGGTGGAGCAACTTTAAATGATAGCTTATTTAGATATAACTTAGTTGATAAGATTAAACTTTTTATAGCACCTAAAATAATAGGTGGTAGTAAGTCACCAACCTTTGTTTCTGGTGAAGGGATAGATAAATTATGTGATGCAAGAAAGTTAAATATTGAAAATGTATCTTTAATAGATGGAGACATATTAGTTGAAGCTGAGGTTATCAAATAAATAATATTTTTTCATAAAGATAGGTGAATTTAAAAATGTTTACAGGAATAATCGAAGAGCTAGGTGTAATCAAAAATATTACAGCTAATAGCAAAAGTGGAAAAATCACTATTTTGGCAAATAAAATTTTAGAAGATACTAACTTAGGAGACAGTATAGCTGTTAATGGCGTATGTTTAACTGTATCAAGTATAAATAAAAATGAATTTGTAGCAGATATAATGATGGAAACTATACGAGCTACTAACTTAGGAAAACTTAATATAAAAGATAAGGTGAATTTAGAAAGAGCTATGAGTATATCCTCTAGATTTGGAGGTCATATAGTCACCGGGCATGTAGATACTGTGGGTATAATTCAAGAATTCAAAAGGGAAGAAAATGCTGTATGGGTATCAATTAGGGCTGAAGAAGAATTCTTAAAAAATATGATTTACAAAGGATCTATAGCTATTGATGGAATTAGTTTAACTGTAGCCTATGTAGATAATAAAATATTTAAAGTTTCAATAATACCTCATACAAAGTCAAAGACTACTATTTTAGAAAAAAATGTAGGTAATATAGTTAACTTAGAAAGTGATGTAATTGGAAAATATATAAGGCATTTCTTAGATACTGATACTAAGGAAAATAATAATAAGAATGTAAAGAATAGTATAGATTTAGAATTTTTAATTAAGAACGGTTTTTAAAAATAAAAATTGGAGGATTGATTTATGTTTAATACTATAGAAGAAGCTATAAAAGATATAAGAGATGGAAAGATGATAATAGTTGTAGATGATGAAAATAGAGAAAATGAAGGTGATTTATTAATGGCTGCAGATAAGATAACTCCAGAAGCTGTTAACTTTATGGCTACAAATGGAAGGGGGCTTATCTGCTTGCCAGCAGCAAAGGAAAAAATAGAAGCATTAGATTTACCTCTTATGATTGAGAAAAATACAGATTCATTTCAAACAGCATTTACTGTATCAATAGATGGAATCAATACAACTACTGGGATTTCAGCATATGAAAGAGCAGAAACTATAAAACAATTTACAAGTAAATTGGCTACTAAATATGATTTTAACACACCAGGTCATGTGTTTCCACTAGTAGCAAAAGTTGGAGGCGTTTTAGTTAGGAATGGACATACTGAAGCTGCAGTTGATTTAGCAAAGTTAGCAGGATTTGAACCAATAGGAGTAATTTGTGAAATTTTAAAAGATGATGGAACTATGGCTAGGGTAAATGATTTAATGGAATTTAAAGAAAAACATAACTTAAAAATAATAACGATAAAAGATTTAATAGAGTATAGAAAAAGAAATGAAATAACTATAGAAAAAATATCAAGTGCTAATTTACCTACTAAATATGGAATGTTTGAAATAGTAGGATATAAAGATATTTATACTAATCAAGAGCATATAGCTCTTATTCATGGAGAAATAAGTCAAGAAAATACATTGGTTAGAGTTCATTCAGAGTGTTTAACAGGAGACTCATTTGGCTCTTTAAAATGTGACTGTGGTACTCAATTAAGTGCTTCTATGCAAGCTATTGTGAAAAATGGTTGCGGAGTATTGATTTATCTAAGACAGGAAGGTCGTGGTATAGGACTTTTGAATAAAATAAAGGCCTATAATCTTCAAGACAAAGGGTATGACACTGTTGAAGCAAATTTGGAACTTGGATTTGAGGGAGATATGAGAGATTTTTATATGGCTGCTCAAATTTTAAAAATCTTAGAAGTTAAAAGTATTAATTTACTAAGTAACAATCCAGATAAATTTGAGCAACTTGAAATGTATGGAATAAAAATAAATGGAAGAATTTCTACAAAAGGAGAAATTAATGAATTTAATAGAGGGTATCTAAAAACTAAAAAGGAAAAAATGGGACATTTCCTAGAGATAATGTAATTTTGCATTTAAAAAATAAACTTATTGGAGGAATAAATATGATATATGAAGGTAAATTAAATGGAAAAGAGCTTAGAATTGGTATAGTAGCAGCGCGATTTAATGAACTTATAACAGCTAAATTATTAGGTGGAGCAAAGGATTGTTTACTTCGCCATGATGTTCATGAAAATAATATAGACATAGCATGGGTACCAGGTGCATATGAGCTACCTTTAATCGCTCAGAAAATGGCTAAAACTAACAAGTATGATGCTATACTTTGCTTAGGTTGTGTAATTAGAGGTGCGACAACTCATTATGATTATGTTTGTAATGAAGCTTCTAAAGGTATTGCAAAAGTTTCTTTAGATACAGAAGTTCCTATCATGTTTGGGGTTGTAACGACTGAAAATATAGAACAAGCAATTGAAAGAGCAGGAGCTAAAGCTGGAAATAAAGGATATGATGCTGCTATGGGAGCATTAGAGATGACTAATTTATTAAAGGCTATAAATTAATTTATAAAATAAATGGTATGTTCCAACGTATAAATTTATTTTGGTACATACCATCTTAATTATTTTCCTGTGTAATTATGCATATCTATAATTAGGCATATCTTCTCTAAAGAACTTCCACCTAATAAAGTCATCAAGCAAAATTGCGGCTAAAGATAAGAAAAACCAAATCACTGTATATTTCAAACATACCTGCCCGAATAAATTAAAGGGTATATTAGAATAATCCCATACATTTAAACTTAGCCATAAATTTATTATTATCCCAGAAAGAAATTCAATAGAAGTAATCCCAATTGCAGAAATGAACATTTGAAGTAAAAGAGGGGGATTATATTTTAATATATTGTTAATTGAACCAATAAAAAGAAAGCAAATCCCTCCTACTATGATCATTGAAAAATGAGAATATCCTCGATACACTATTTCTAAAAAATAATATATAAATCCACCTACTAGAAATAACACTATATATTTCAATATACTTTTTATATAATACAAGTTACACACCACCTAAGTTTATTTACTATAAGATTATTTTTTCAAAATATGGTGTTAAAATACTATAAAATAATAAGGAATATTTTGCAAAAGGTATAAATTGATCGAAGCAGTGAAATTGTCCTAAATTTGACTTTAAAATGACACAATAATGACACAATTAAAATGACCAAGATAGCTATAATTATCTTGGTAAGATAAATATTTATACAATTATAAAAGATAGAGGGGAGTAGAGTATGAGAAATTTAAAACTAGGATTAATTGCAGCTTTTATGTTTGTTATTTTAAATCCAATTCAATCAAGTGCAATGCATATAATGGAAGGATTTTTACCTCCTACATGGTCTATAATATGGACTGTTTTATTTATACCGTTTTTCTTGGTAGGTTTAAAATCTATAAATAAAATAGTGAAGGAACAACCAAAGAAAAAATTATTGTTAGCGTTATGTGGAGCGTTTGTTTTTGTATTATCAGCTTTAAAAATACCATCAGTTACAGGGAGTTGTTCTCATCCAACAGGGGTAGGGTTAGGGGCAATTTTATTTGGACCAAGTGTAATGGCGGTATTAGGAGTAATAGTTCTTTTATTCCAAGCTATACTTTTAGCACATGGTGGATTAACAACTTTAGGTGCAAATGCATTTTCAATGGCAATAGTAGGGCCTATAGTATCTTTCTTTACATTTAAAATTTTAAAAAATAAAATAAATAAGAGTTGGGCTGTATTTATGGCAGCAGCCTTGGGTGATTTACTTACATATACAATAACATCTTTACAGTTAGCTTTAGCTTTTCCAGATCCAGCTGGCGGAGTAATGGTATCAGCGGCTAAGTTTTTAGGAGTATTTTTCTTTACTCAAATTCCAATAGCAATTGCTGAAGGTATATTAACTACTATACTTTATAACTTAATAGTTCAAAATGAAGGTGAGGAGGTTACTGAATATGGATACAAATGTTAGATCTAAAGATGCTAAAAAAAGTAATAAACTTAACTGGTTATTATTACTTCTAGCAGTTGCATTAATAATACTACCATTAGTATTTAATCCATCAGCAGAATATGGTGGTGCAGATGGAGAGGCAGAAGAAGCCATAACAGAAATAGCTCCTAATTATGAACCATGGTTTAGTAGTTTTTATGAACCACCAAGTGGAGAGATTGAGAGTTTATTATTCTCAACACAAGCAGCGTTAGGAGCTGGAATAGTTGGCTATTATTTAGGTAGTAGAAAAAGAAAAAAATAAAAATAATGGGCTGTCTTAGGTTTTAAGACATGCCCTTTTGTTTTTGTATTTATTTATAAATGTGTTAATATATGCTAGTATAAGATAAGAAAAAAACTCTAAGGGGGGAAAAATTTGAAAGATTCGCTTTTAGTTTTGATTTGTGATGATCAACAATCTGTTCATGAAACTGTTGGAGAATATTTAAAATTAAATGGAATTAACTATATATCGGCTTATGATGGAATTGAAGCTATAGAAAGATGTAAAGAATATAAACCAGATTTAATATTATTAGATCTAATGATGCCTAAGATGTTTGGTGAAGAAGTATGTAAGGAAATAAGAAAAAATAGTGATGTGCCAATAATTATGCTAAGTGCAAAAGATGATACTATAGATAAGATATTAGGATTAGAAATTGGAGCGGATGACTATATTACAAAGCCTTTTTCACCAAGAGAAGTAGTAACAAGAATAAAGACTGTTTTAAGAAGGTCTACAACAAGTACTCTAAAAGAAGAATGTCATATTAAATTTAGAGATCTAGATATAAATTTAGATGCCCATGAGGTTAAACTTAAGGGAGAATCTATAAAAATAACACCAAAAGAAATGAAGATACTTTATATGTTAGCATCTAGTCCAGGAAGTATATTTAATAGAGAGCATATATTATCAGAAGTTTGGGGATACGATTACTTTGGAGACACAAGGGTTGTAGATACCCAAATAAAAAGACTTAGAAAGAAGCTTCAAAGAGATGATTTAAGTTGGGAAATCAGATCAGTGTATGGGGTAGGATATAAACTTGAGGTGTTATAATGGAGATTGGACATTCTAAAAAATTTTCAAAAAAAATTGGAAATATAACGATACTAATAGTAATTATGGTTATTTTATTTTGTAGCTTTACAATGAGTCAGTATTTTTTAAAAATAAAACTTGGAGAAACTAAGGATAGTGTAAATACTATAGTTGAAAACTTTGACAGAGATAAAAGTAATATAAGCGATATTATAGATAAATATCCAATATATAATTCGATTATACAAGTATGTGATATAAGTGAAGATGTTATGATAAGTAAAAAACAATTCACTAAACAAATAGATTATGGAAACCTTACTATAGAAGGTTTGCATAATGCATTAGAACCATATAAGGTATCTGTACTCAACGGAAATTCTATAAGTGGTATTATAAAGTTAAGTGAAGTAAAAGGAGATGTAATGATAATAGGACAACCTTTAAAAGATGCAAATGAGAAGGTTGTAGGAGCTATTTTTGCACTAAAATTCACCAAAGAGTTTAATGCTGTATTAATAGGATTAAATACTGTATTAAGTTTTAGTATGATTTTTATTTTAATATCAATAATAACACCTTTTTACTTAATATTAAAGAAGACTTTTGAAAAAATAAGAAATATGACTGAAATGGTAATAGATATGTCTAAAGGAGACTACTCAGTAAGATTTGAAAAAGATGAAAATGAACAATTAGATAAATTGTCAGGAGCTCTCAATGAATTAGCTATTAGACTAGAGCAAACTGTAAATCAATCAAAATTATTAGAGCAAACAAGAAGAGACTATGTTGCTAATGTAAGTCATGAATTAAAAACACCCGTAACTTCGATTAGAGCAATGGCAGAAATATTAAAAGATGGAAGTTTGGTAGATAAGGTAGATAAAGATAAGTACTATAGTATGATACTTAGGGAATCTATACGATTAGAATCACTTATAAAGGATATGTTAGAACTATCTAAACTTCAATCTGGAAAAGAATCCTTAGAAAAAAAGAAAGTAAGTTTAAATGAAACACTATTACAAGTGATTGATGAGTTTAAAATTATGTCTGAGGACTTAGATATAAAGCTTATTATAGAAATAGATTTTGATGATTTACCAGAAGTATATACTAATATTAACAGAATAGCTCAAGTACTAGTTATATTAATTGATAATGCTTTTAAGTATACAGCGAATAATGGAAGTGTTACTTTAAAGGTTCTAAAGCAGGAAGATTATGTTAAGGTAAGTGTATGTGATACAGGAGTTGGAGTAGAGGAAGAAGATATTCCATTTATTTTTGATAGATTTTATCAAGCTGACAAATCACATTCATCAGAAGGTACAGGGATTGGATTGTCGATTGCCTGGGAAATAATGAAGAATTTAGATGAGAATATATACTATGAGTCAAATGATATATATCAATCTATATTTAATTTTACTATACACTATGAATAAGATATAAATTTTAAATTGATAATAGAGATATTCTGTGCTACCATCAAAGTATCTAGCCTTAAGGGAATTTTCCCGAAAGAGAAGATTTTAAAAGTTAATCGTACTGAAATACATGAGGGTTAGTCCCGAGTGAGAAGGCGATGGTATAAGACAGAATAATAATATCCTCATGCCTATATTGGTGTGAGGATTTTTTTGAGGGGGATTTATCAATGGAGACAAGAATTGCATTAATTGGGATAATTATAGAAGATAAAATGGCAATACCAAAACTTAATGAAACGATACATAAATATGAACAATATATAGTTGGAAGAATGGGTATTCCATATAGAGAAAAGGGAATATCTATTATCAGTATAATAATTGATGCGAATAATGATGTGATTAATTCATTATCAGGAAAACTTGGTATGATTAAAGGAATTAATGTGAAAATAAATTATTCGAAAGTTAACAAATAAATCCTATCCCATCTTAAGCCATCACTTTTTGTCAACAATGAACATCGTAAACATATCAGAGTAAGTTTAACAATCAAATATTTAAAACTGAATAAAAATAATATAAAAAGAGGTATGGGAAATGTATGGTGTAAAAACAAAAAGTGTGTATGATGCAAAGTCAAGTGTAGCTACAGAATTTATAAATCATGAGGAAATACTGGAGACTCTTGAATATGCAAAGCAAAATAAAAATAACAAGGAATTAATAGAAGGAATTCTAGACAAAGCAAATAGATGCAATGGATTAAGTCACAGAGACGCGGCTGTATTACTTGAATGTGAAGATGGAGATTTGATTCAAAAAATGTTTACTTTGGCAGAGGATATAAAAAAGAGATTCTATGGTAATAGAATAGTAATGTTTGCTCCTTTATATCTTTCAAATTATTGCGTGAATGGATGTGTTTATTGCCCGTATCATTTAAAGAATAAAACTATAGCAAGAAAGAAACTTACTCAAGAAGAAATAAAGAATGAAGTTATAGCTCTTCAAGATTTAGGACATAAAAGACTAGCTCTGGAAGCTGGAGAAGATCCAAAAATGAATCCTATAGAATATATATTGGAATGTATAGATACTATTTATAGTATAAAGCATAAAAATGGTGCAATACGTAGAGTAAATGTAAATATTGCTGCGACAACAGTTGAGAATTATAAGAGATTAAAAGATGCGGGAATAGGAACATATATATTGTTCCAAGAAACCTATAATAAAGAATCTTATGAAAGACTTCATCCAACAGGTCCTAAGAGTGATTATGCATACCATACAGAGGCTATGGATAGAGCTATGGAAGGTGGAATAGATGACGTTGGTCTAGGGGTTTTATATGGTTTAAATACTTATAAATATGATTTTGTTGGAATACTTATGCATGCAGAACATTTAGAAGCTAAATTTGGGGTAGGACCTCATACTATAAGTGTTCCAAGAATACGTCCTGCAGATGATATAAATCCAGATGATTTCCCAGACGGTGTTCCAGATGACGTGTTCCAAAAAATAGTAGCAGCACTTCGTATAGCAGTACCTTATACAGGTATGATAGTTTCAACAAGAGAATCTCAAGAAACTAGAGAAAAGGTGCTGCATCTAGGTGTGTCTCAAATAAGTGGAGCATCATGTACTTCTGTTGGGGGGTATGCAGATAGAATTGAGGGGAAAAAAGAAGAAGTAAATACAGCTCAATTTGACATTGATGATGACAGAACACTGGATGAAGTTGTAAATTGGTTACTTGAAATGAGGTATATTCCAAGTTTCTGTACGGCTTGTTATCGTGAAGGAAGAACTGGAGATAGGTTTATGAAATTGGTAAAATCAGGTCAGATAGCAAACTGTTGTCAACCGAATGCTCTTATGACATTAAAAGAGTATTTAGAGGATTATGCAACAGAAGATACAAAGAAAAAAGGTGAACTATTAATAGATAAAGAAGTTGAAAAGATACCAAATGAGAAGGTTAAAAAAATAGTTAAAGAGCACTTAAGTGATTTGCAAGAAGGTAAACGTGATTTTAGATTTTAGGTAAAACAAATAAATGCCATAGGTAAGTTTATATTAACTACTTATGGCATTTATTTATATATTGAAAATCTCTTGAACAATTAGTTAAATCTTCCATAATATTATATTGTATACTTTTTATTTGTCCGTTTAAAACTCTTGATAGAAAAAATAATTCTCCTAGCTCTTTTTCTTGTTCATTTTCTCCGCTTAAAAGTAATCTAATAGAAGATAAGTCATTACGAGAGAAAACTGTTAGTTGAGTTCCTTGATTAAATACAATTTTTAATGGGAATTTTAAATTTGAAGAATCAATTTCCTCTTTTAAGATAGAGTTTTCTACAACAAAAAATCTGCTATTTTCAAAAATAGCAAAGTTTTCACCATACACCATAATTATAATATAAAGTTTTTGTAGGAACTTAATCTCCGAAACTAAATTCAATTAAATCTTCAGAACACTTAAATATTTTTCCTTCGTTATTTAGTGTTGGGTAATAAAAGCATTGGAACACCATTGTTTATCATATCCTATAATTTATATTTTAACAAAATATCTAACCACAATATAATTATAACTATAAAATCTAAAGTCATGATGCGTATGATTATAAAATTATAAAAAAGTTTTTTATATGATAGATTGTCAATATAAGTGCAACACTTTATATTCATGTTGCATCAAATACCTCTGCAGGTGTCTTATATCCAAGACACTTGCGAGGTCTATTATTTATTATGGTAACAATATTATCAAGTTCTTTCTGATTTATAGAAGAAAAATCAAACTTTTTAGGGTAAAACTCTCTTAATAATCCATTTGTATTTTCATTTGTCCCCCTTTGCCAAGAAGCATACGCATCTGCAAAGTAGACATCTATATTTAGTGTATTTTCAATATCTACATACCCTGCAAACTCTTTACCTCTATCAACTTTAAATGTTTTAATTAAATTAGTTGGAATATCTTTAAAAGCAGTAAAGCAATGGAAGTTGAATGTTGAAGATTTCCTATTTTCCATAACTTGAGCTATTAAAAATCTACTTTT
>CABIVQ010000045.1 GCA_902362365.1 Clostridiaceae bacterium
AATCGCTCGACTTGCATGTGTTAGGCACGCCGCCAGCGTTCATCCTGAGCCAGGATCAAACTCTCAAATAAAAGTTGATGGGCTCAGATACTGTTATATATCTGGCTTTGTTTGGTTGTTTCGATAATTCTTTAATAAGAATTAGTTATATAAATTAACCTACTGTTTAATTTTCAAAGTTCTTAACTGTTTTGTCCTTTTCTTTCGGACAAGTTATACTTTACCATCTTTATAAATTTACGTCAATACTTTTTATAAACTTTTTTTATTTTTTTATTTTGAGACTTTATTTATTGATATTATTATCTTATATTACATTGGTATTTGTATATATTTTTCTTACCTTAATATTATTTATCATTTCTATTTTTTTATTCATAAAATATAATCATATTTCATTATTATATTTATATTATTTATTCAGACTTAATTTTATCTATTAATATTATTTCTAGCTAGTATCTAAATATTTCAATTCAAATCCAATAATAAAAAATGAGTTTCTTAATATTATAAGAAACTCATTACTATAACTAAATTAATAGTTATGCTACCTTTTTACTTTTCTTACTAGGTTTTAATTTAGGTACCCCAAATACTATGGCAAGCATTCCAAATATCCCCATTAATCCTGGATAATATAAATAAGGTATTATATCAACTGGAGATATAGATACTAGCCCTGCTGCCGTTAGTAATTGAGCTCCATAAGGGATTATACCTTGCCAGCAAGCTGAAAATATATCTAATATACTTGCTGATCTTCTTGGATCAATTTCAAATTCATCAGCAATGTTTTTAGCTAATGGACCTGCCATTACTATTGCTATTGTATTGTTTGCTGTACATAAATCTACTATACTTGCTAATGCTGCTATACCAACTTCAGCACCTTTTTTAGATTTTATTCTACTGCTTATAAAGTATAATATAAAATCAATTCCACCGTTAAGCTTTATAAGTTCTACTAATCCACCTATAGTTATTGATATCATAGCTAACTCAAACATTCCTGACATTCCTGCATTTATAGATTCTATTGCTCCAAATAAATCAAATGAACCTGTGTATATTCCCACTAATGAAGCAAATATAGTCCCTCCGCTAAGTAAAGCAAAAACATTAGCTCCTAATAATGCACCTATTAATACTACTAAGTACGGAACTATCTTAACTAGTTCATAAGTGTAAACCTCATTTAATTCTACATTATAACTTGATGTTTTTACTGCAATTAAAATTACTGTTATTATTGCTGCTGGTAATACTATTGAGAAATTAACTTTAAATTTATCTTTTAACTCACATCCTTGTGTCCTAACTGCAGCTATAGTTGTATCAGATATCATTGATAAATTATCTCCAAACATAGCTCCACCAACTACAGCACCTAATACTAAAGCTACAGGTATTCCAGTTGCTTCAGCAACACCTATCCCTATAGGCGCTATTGCTGCTATTGTTCCAACTGATGTTCCCATTGATAAAGAAATAAAACATCCTATAAGGAAAAGGCCTACTACAACTAAGTTTGCTGGCAATACAGATAAACTTAAGTTTACTATAGAATCAACTCCTCCTATAGTTTTAGTAACCGTACCAAAAGCTCCTGCTAATAAGAATATTATACACATAGATATAATATCTGCGTGACCAGCTCCTTTACAGAATACATCCATTTTTTTATTCATACTTTCTTTTCTATTTGATAATAGAGCTACTACTGTTGATATTATAAATGCCACAAGTACTGGCATCTTATAAAAATCATCTGTTATAATTCCTGATCCTACAAATAATAATAAAAATACAGCTAATGGCAATAATGCAAGTAAATTACCCTTTTTTCTTTCATTTTTCATATAATCACCTCTTCTTGACTCAGTTTATTTAATAAATTATTAAAGCCTGAGCATAAACTCAGGCTTACTTATCCAATAATGTTTATCTCCCAGTAAAATACTGCAGGATTTAGCACCATTACATATAATTATGCTGGTTGCTGGGTTTCAACGGGCCAGTCCCTCCACCTCTCTTGATAAAAGTATTTGCTATTAACTTTACAATAAGATATTACGATATTTTATTACAAAAGTCAAGTTGTTTTTTAAATTTTCTTAAATTTTACAATAATTAATCAAATTATTATTATTTAGAAATTTTAATTGAAATTATTCTAAATTTAATTATTAATTAATATAACTTACTTATTTTCATATAACTCACAATCTATAAGCTGTAAATTATATCTTCTTATAAGATTTATAAGTATATCCGCATATATCTTATTTCCATATTTGTCTTCTTTAGTACTATAACCTGCATCTTCTAAAGCTTGAGCTTGTGAAGTATAGTGTTTAGCTGAAAACAATCCACTCTTTTCATACCTAGGATTTTCTTTTAAAAATTTCCCATGATCTTTTATTGATTCATCAATGGAGGAATAAGACCTAAAAGCAGCTACAATTTTATCATCATAATTCTCAGAAGTCGTCATATTTACACTATCACCATTCCATGATGAATCTGCCTTTATTCCAAATAAATTATTACCATTCTTAGCCAATTCTGAATTCCCCCATCCAGACTCCAGTATACATTGACCTATTGTTATAGATGGTAAAATTCCATACTCTTCATAATTTTTTATAGCTATATTTTTTATTTTATTTATAAAAACAACTTCAGGACTTTTTTCATTTAATTTTTTATTCCCTAAAAATACATATTCCAAATTTTTTAAATTTTTCTTCACCTCTGATTTTTGATTTTCAGTGAAGTTATGTTTCTCCAAAATTTCATCTAAAGTATGTAATGTGTAATTCCATTCTCCAAATTTATCTTTTGAATATTTTATGAATTTTTTAGCCCTACTTAAGGCATCACTCTTTTTTACGCCACTTAAATCACCATTATATATGATCATATCTACAGCAAGTAGCTCTTTCCAATTAAGTTGTATTTTCTCCTTACCTACCTCGTCTGCTACGTCCATATAAAATTCTATCTTAGAATCCTCTATATTTTTTGCCATATACATTTCTTTTGCATATTTTAATCCTGCTAGTAAAACTAATATAAATAAGAAACTAAAAAGTGTAGAAAAAATCCTTTTTAACTTTTTATTTTTACTCTTTCTACCTTTCAGATGTTTAATTTTTTTATTCCCCATAACCCCTCCTTATTATATTCTTGACTTGTAATACTATAGTTATCTATAAGTTTCTTTATTCTATCATAAAATAAAAACTCGAATAATGTTTTCTATAATCTAAATACTATATATTTTTTAACTTTTCATCTATTATAATCATATTATTTATCAGAATACTATATTTTCGAAAGAGAGGCTTCTATGTTATGCCCCAAAATAACTATAAAGAATTTGTATTTTGTAATAAATGTCATAATTATCCTTGCCATTGTAAAAAAAATGAAGTCATAAATATGTATAAACGACCTAATAATTATTATAATACCACAACTAACAATGAGCAAAATAATTGCTCTATTGTACAAAAGACAGATAACGCTTATTCAACAAACACTATATACTACAATAAATTTTGTAAAAAAAGACCTAGAAGGCAAAATAATAAATTTTACAAAGCAAATTGTAATACAAACAATTGTAACATCAATAACTGTAATATGAATAGTTGTAATCCTAATCGTAGAAGAGGTTTTTGTGGTCTAAGTTGGTTATTGTTATTCCTATTCTTCTTATAAAAATAAAAGCTATAATCCTAGAGTTTATATCTAGGATTATAGCTTTTTATCTATTCACATTTTACTTCTATCCATGCATTATCATATAATCTTAATGTATTTGCATCTAAATCAGAAAACACTTCACTTTTATCAATTACTTCTTGAGAAGGATTCATTATAGGATCATCTGTATAATCTTCTCCTAATATGTCTATGGCTCCTGTATTTGGTGTTGAATACCAAATATATTCAACATTTACAGCCGCATTTTCTGGATCTAACATAAAATTTATAAATTTTTCTGCGTAATCTTTATTTTCAGCTGTTTTAGGTATACACATAGCATCTATCCATCTATTTGTACCTTCTTTTGGAACTGAATAAGCTAAATCATCATTACTTTCTATTAATGTAATTGCATCTCCTGAGTAAACTATTCCCATAGCAGATTCACCTGCTACTAATCTATCTTTACCATCATCATTAACATAAGATTGAACTATAGGCTTTTGTGCCATAAGTTGTTCTTTAGCTTCTTCTATTTCTTTAGGATTAGTTGAGTTCATAGAATATCCTAACCTTTTTAAAGATATTCCCATACTATCTCTAACAGAGTCAAGCATTTGAATTTCACCTGCATACTTTTTATTCCAAAGTACATCCCAACTTTTCACATCTTCTTCATCTACAACGTTTTTGTTATATACTATTCCAAAAGTTCCCCATAAATAAGGCACGCTATGTTTATCACCGTTATCATACGCTGCATTTCTAAAATCTTCATCTATATATTTGTAGTTAGGTATATTACTATAATCAATTTCTTCTAACATATTTTCATTTATCATTTTTTCAACCATATAATCTGATGGGAATACCAAATCATATTTCGTACTTCCACTCTTAACCTTTTGATACATAGATTCATTTGTATCATAAGTCTCATAAACTACTTTTATTCCCGTTTCCTCTTCAAACTTAGTTATTAAGCCTTCATCTATATAGTCACCCACATTATATACATTGAGAACTTGATTAGATGGCTTAGAAGTACCACATCCAACTAATAATGTAGAGGCTAGTGTAAATATCGTAGCTAAAGATATAAACTTTTTAGACTTCATATTCACCCTCCTCAAAATAATTTATCTTAATTACTTATTACTGTTTTTTTATCTCCATTTACATTGGCTAAAATTAATAAAGTTAATACCACAACAAACATAATTGTTGACAATGCATTAATTTCAGGACTTATTCCTCTTCTAGTCATCGAGTATATTTCAATAGATAAGTTACTAACACCATTTCCTGCTGCAAAGAAACTTATTACAAAATCATCTATAGACATAGTAAATGCGATTAACATACCTGATATTATTCCTGGCTTTATTTGAGGTATTATTACTTTTTGTAAAGCATACATTGGTGTTGCACCTAAATCCATTGCTGCTTCCTCAATATTAGCTGGTAGTTGCTTCAGTTTTGGTAAAACCGAAAGTATTACATATGGAATATTAAATACTATATGCGAAAGTAAAATAGTTTTAAATCCAAATTCCACATTAATAAATACAAATAATGTCATTAAAGATACCCCAGTTACAACATCAGGGTTTAATATTGGAAGATTATTTATACTCAATAGCGTACTTTTTAATTTTCCTTTTCTCATATTATGTATTCCAATTGCTGTAATTGTACCTATTATAGTAGCCACTACTGAGGCTATTACTGCTATAACAACAGTATAAAATAAAGCAGTCATTATTCTCTCATCTTGGAATAAGCTCTCATACCATTTTAAAGTAAATCCTTCCCATTTACCCATTGATTTAGAGTCATTAAATGAGAAAACTGCTAGTGCAAGTATTGGTGCATATAAAAATATAAACACCAATGTTAAATATATATTAGACGTTAGTTTCTTTATAATATTAATCCACCGCCTTCTTTACCAGATTCATTTCCAAATTTATTCATAAATGCCATAGACAGTAGAATTAATATCATCATAAAAATCGATACGGCAGAACCAAAATGCCAATCTCCAACTGTCATAAATTGCTGTTCAATTAAATTTCCAACCAGCATTACTTTTCCTCCACCTAGTAATTTTGAAATTACAAAAGTGGATACTGCTGGCATAAATACCATAGTTATACCAGATACTATACCAGGTACACTTAAAGGCAATATTATTTTAGTAAAAACTTGGAAGCTATTTGCCCCTAAGTCTTTCGCTGCATTAATTAAGTCTTTATCCATTTTTGATAGTATTGTATATATCGGAAGTACCATAAATGGTAAAAAGTTATACACCATACCTAATAATACGGCTGTGTTTGTATATAAAATATTTATAGGGTTAAACCCTAAGGTCGTAAGAACTGTATTAATAAATCCATTTTTACCTAGAATAGCCATCCAAGCATAAGTTCTCAGTAAAAAATTCATCCACATTGGAAGTATGAAAAGTAATATAAGTATACCTTGTCTGCTTACCTTTGCTTTTGAAATTATATAAGCTGTAGGATATCCTATTAATATACATAGTATTGTTGACACTAAAGCTAACCATAGAGAACGTGCAAATACCTTAAAGAATATCGGATCCATTAATCTTTGAAAATTCTCTAACGAAAATATATATTGACAATTTTCTTCTTTTGTAAATCCAAAGAATACTATTAGTAATAAAGGAATCACTATAAAAATCATACTCCATACAACATAAGGAGAAGCTAAGTATGAATTAGATTTTCTTTTCATTATGCTTCACTTACCTTTTTCATTATATGAATGTCTTCTGGATATATATCCATACCAAGTTCTTCTCCTACCTTGGCACTTTGAGTATTATGAATTATCCATTTTCTACCATTTTCATTTACTTCTATTTCATAATGTACACCTTTGAATACAACAGATGTAACTATTCCTATTAGCATCCCTTCATTTGCAGCAGTCATTTTTATATCTTCAGGTCTAATTACGACATCTATATTTTCATCCTTGTCAAATCCTTTATCTACACAATCAAAATTCTTGCCACAGAATTCAACTTTATAATCATCATGCATAATTCCATCAAATATGTTACTTTCACCTATAAACCTAGCAACAAATGCATTCTCAGGTTCATTATATATATCTTCTGGTGTACCCATTTGTTGTATCTTACCTTTGTTCATAACAACTATTGTATCAGACATAGTTAATGCTTCTTCTTGGTCATGAGTTACAAATATAAATGTAATCCCAAGTTTTTGCTGTATCTTTTTTAATTCAGTTTGCATCTCTTGTCTTAGCTTTAAGTCTAGTGCTCCAAGTGGCTCATCTAGTAAAAGCACCTTAGGCTCATTCACCAAAGCTCTCGCTATAGCAATCCTTTGTTGTTGACCTCCACTTAAAGAATCTACACTTCTTTTTTCAAAACCTTCAAGAGCTACTAATTTAAGCATTTCTTTTACTTTTCTATCTATATCATCTTTAGGCATTTTTTTAATTTTTAATCCAAATGCTATATTTTCATAAATATTCATATGTGGAAATAAAGCGTATTTTTGGAATACAGTATTTACTGCTCTCTCATATGGAGGGATATTATTCATATCCTTATTTTCAAATAATACCTTTCCATCGTCAGCATACTCAAATCCAGCTATAATTTTTAATGTAGTAGTTTTACCACATCCACTTGGGCCTAATAATGTTAAAAACTCATTTTTCTTTATATCTAAATTTAAACCATCTAAAACTGTATTATCTTCATACGTTTTAGATATTCCCTGTAAACTTATTATATTATCTTTCAATTATATAGCACCTCTTTTCTAAAATGATGGTGGAGTACTTACCCAAACCACTCTAGCTTCCTTTTTACCAACATTAGATATGTAATGATTAGCCCTAGGCTTAAAGTAGAAACTCTCTCCCTTTTTAACTTTACTTTTTTTATCTCCTATATGCACGTATATAGAACCAGCAAGAACATACCCAAATTCTTCACCTTCATGGGGCTTTTCTTCTTTATACTGCCCACCTGGGTATAATGTTATTATTATAGGTTCCATTTGGTTTTTTTGTGAATTAGGTATTAACCATTTTAATTTATATTTCAATTCTTCATCTTCAGTTTCAAACATATCATCTTTTGTAAATGATATTCTCTCATCGTCTATCTCATTAAAAAACTCTCTTAAGTTCGTTCCTAAAATTTCTAGTATATCTATAAGAGTAGCTATGGACGGTGATGTTAAATTATTTTCAACTTGAGAAATAAAACCCTTTGATAGTTCACATCTATTAGCTAATTCTTCCTGGGTCAACTGTTTTTCTATTCTCATTCTCTTGATTTTTTCACCTATATCCATATTTACACCTCCTCATTTTCGTTATAATTACTAAACATTCAGTTTAAAATTTCTAAACAACAAAAGTTATTATATAAAATTTTATGATTAAATTCAATAGTTTTTAAGTATTTTTTTTATTTTTATTTATAGGTATATGCTAGTATTTCAAATGACTTTATAGGTTATATTAGTATAACATGTTTATATTAATATTTATAAAGTTTAGTATCTCTAACTTTTTTATCATAGTAAGTTTTCTTTATTTTTTCATTTTATTCTACGCAATCAATATTTTAATATATATCTTATATTCTATCCTTATATCTTCTCAATATTACACATATGTCTCTTATTATTTTTAGTTCTTAATTTACAACATAAAAAACCTCTCAAGATTATTAAGAGGCTTTTTACTAATCATATTTTTAATTGAATATTGTTCATATAAATTTCTTTTTTATTTTCTATATTAAACTACACAAACTTATACTAATTTATAATCACTAGGTTCTAACTTACTAGCTGCTTCTTGATCTAAAATCAGTACAATATCCCCGTGGAATTGAAGTATTGATGCTGGTATTTCTGGAGTTATTTTTCCATGAACGGTATTGTAAACTGCATCTGCCTTACCTTCACCATAAGCTAACATCATTATTTTTCTAGCCTTAAATATAGATCCAGTCCCCATTGTTATAGCTTTTTTAGGTACATTATCTATAGACTCAAAAAATCTTGCATTTGCTTCTATTGTTGATGGAGTTAAGTCTACTAAATGAGTTCCTTTTTCAAAACTAACTGTTGGCTCATTAAACCCTATATGCGCATTTCTACCTATCCCCAATACTTGTATATCTATTCCTCCTGCATCTTTTATAGCATTTTCATATGTTTCACATTCATAGTCTACATTATCTGTCATACCATTTGGTATATGTACATTTTTTGGATCAATATTTATATGGTTGAACAAGTTTTCTTGCATAAAATAATGATAACTCTGAGTGCTTGTTATAGGTAACTTATAATACTCATCTAAGTTAAAAGTAATTACATCTGAAAAATCAACTACACCACTTTCATACATTTCAACTAAATTTTTATACATTCCTATCGGAGTACTACCTGTAGCCAAACCTAATACCGTATTTGGTTTTAAAGTTATCTGACTCAATATAACCTGTGCTGCCTTTTTACTCATTGCTTCATAATCTTTACATACTAATATTCTCATGTTACCCCTCCCATAAACTTAAATAAAATATATTTTTTAATCAGTTAAAGCTATTTCATATTGGTACTTATCACTTCTAAATATTGAGATTGTGTATTCTATAGGATGTCCATTTTCTTCATATGAATTTCTATGAAGTTTTAAAGCTAAGCTTTTTTCTTCAACTTTAAGTATTTTTGATTCTTCCTCAGAAAGAACTATTGGCTCTATTATCTGGTTAGCTTTCTTTATTATGTAATTATAGTCTTTATGTAAAACATCATATAATGATTTATTTGCTAACATTTCTTTTTTTAGATTATTACACATTTCATCTGAAATATAAGCAATTTCAATTCCAAATGGCTCTTCTTCAATATACCTAAGTCTAACTACCTTGTATATTTCAGTAGCATCATCATTTATGTTTAGCTTGTCTTTTACAAATTGACTTGGTAATTCTTTTTCAAAGGATAAAATATCTGTTTTTATTTTTACTCCCTTTGCTCTCATAACTTGGGTAAATCCTTTTACATTAGAAAACTGGTACTTTTCTTTTTTCTTTGATACAAAAGTCCCCTTTCCTTGAACTCTATAAAGTATACCTTCTGATACAAGACCTACAATTGCCTTGTTCACTGTCATTCTACTTACATTCTGTATATTACAAAGTTCTCTTTCTGGAATTATTGAATCCCCTTCTTTTAGCTCTTTATTATCTATCATATCCTTTATTATAGATGATAATTGTATATGCAACGGTATTGAGCTATCTTTATCAACTAATTTCATTTAATCACCACTTAACTTAATATGGTATATACCAATATTGGTATATACCAATATTGTAGTACGTTTTCCTAATTCTTTCAATAATTTATTTGTATTTTGTTAAAAATATTTAATATAATATGCCTAATGTATGATATTATATTAAAATGTATAATTGTAAATAATAAATCAATAAGGAGATGCTTACTTTGATAAAAATAGGTGATTTTAATAAATTAAAAGTTAAAAGAAAAGCTGATTTTGGTTATTTCTTAGATGGTAAAACTAATAATACTAAAGATGATATTTTATTACATAATAGATTACTTGGAAAAAATGAAATTGAAGTTGGAGATGAAGTTGAAGCCTTCATATATAAAGATTCTGAAGATAGAATTGCTGCCACTTTAATACCTCCCAAAGCTAAAGTTGGTGATATTGCAATATTAAAGGTTGTTGCTCATACTCAAATTGGTAGCTTCATTGATATCGGTCTTACTAAAGATATCTTAGTTCCTTTCAAAGCTAGAACTTATGACTTAGAAAAAGGAGAAAGATATCCGTTCTACATTTACGTAGATAAAAGTGGTAGAATAGCTGCTACTACAGATATTGATATGTACTTAACTACTGATCATGAATATAATATTGGAGATACTGTAACTGGTATAGTATATGGGTTCCAGACTAATAACTCTGCTATGGTGGTTGTTGATAATAAATATGCTGGTGTTATACTTCACAATGAATACTTTACAGAATTAAAACCAGGAGAGGAATTAACTTTAAAAGTTATAAAAATTTACGAAGACGGCAAACTTGGCCTTTCTCCTAGACAAAGTAGAAAAGAAGAATTAGATACCTTAGAAACTTCTATAATGAATTATTTAGAAGGTAATGATGGATTTATGAGATTTAACGATAAGTCTACTCCTGAAGAAATTGCTACTGTATTTAATTCTAGTAAAAAGAACTTTAAGCGTGCTTTAGGAATTCTTATGAAAAAAGGTCTTATTTATCAAGATACTCAAGGAACTCATATAAAGTAGATTTATAAAATAAAAAATACCTTAACAAATTCATACAGTTTGTTAAGGTATTTTTTTATTTGTTGAATCATACTTAACCTTGTATTAATTTTCTTTAAATATAAGTTCTTTATCTTGTCAAACTTTAATAAATCGCCATAAAAAAGTATTCCCTACGCATAGATAATTGTATTGATTTACAAATTTAAATAAAATGATAAATACAAAAATAACAAAATAATATATGGATATAGTTTATTTAACATTATTTAAATAATATTTTTAAATATTTTTATAAAATTTAAAAGGTTATTTTCGTAAATTATCGAATTTAAATTTAAATATAAAAAATTTAGATTTTAATCAATAATATTTTTTAAATAGTAATAATGAGGAGTGAGTTTTATGAGTTTAGGAATGGTAAGTCTCTCAATTAAAGCTTTTGATGAAATTAATCTATACTATAAGAAAGATTTAATAGATAACCCAAAAGCAGTAATTTTAATTTCACATGGACTTGCTGAACATTGCCAAAGATATGATTATGTTACTAATAAATTAAATAATTTAGGATACAATGTATATAGATATGACCATAGAGGTCATGGGTTGTCCGATGGCAAAAGAGGTCATTTAAGTGATGTAAATAATTTAGTCAATGATGCGAATACAATATTAGAATTAATAAAAAGTGAAAATCCCAATTCTCCTATTTTCCTTTTAGGCCAAGATGTTGGAGGTCATACATTCTTAGAATATGGTTGCCAATATAAAGACTCTGTTCAAGGTATAATATTATGTTCACCTTTAGTATGTGATACATTAGGACTTACAAAAACAGATGAAAGTTTAACCGATATATTAACACCAATCCCTTATAATAATACTCACAATCTTACACATGATACAGTTATGCAAAATTCTTATGAAAATGATCCATTAATTTTAAATAAAATAACTTTAGGTATGTATAAATCATTAAGAGAAAGTTGTCTTAATATTATAGACGACTTATACAAATTTAAATATCCTTGTCTTATACTTCATGATTCTTCAGATAGTACTGTATCTCATAATGATAGTAAATTTTTATTTGATAATATACTATCTAGAGATAAGGATATTAGAATATTAAATGGTCTTTATCACAGGTTACTTGATGAAATAGTCAAAGATGAAATTATAGAAGAGATATCTAAATGGATAGAAAAAAGACTGAGTTAAAATGCTCAGTCTATTTTATTAGATCTATAAACTCAAAATTTATTAAACTTAGTAAATCCCGAGGTGATATTTCTATCTGATATCCTATTTTACCTGCACTTACTATTATCGAGCTTAAATTTTCTGCACTTTCATTTATAAAGGTTTTATATTGTTTTTTCATTCCAATAGGAGAACACCCACCTCTTATATATCCTGTGATCTTATTAATATCTTTTACATGTATCATTTCAACATTTTTTTCATTGGCAGCCCTAGCTGCTTTCTTCAAATCTAGATTTTCATGTACTGGTATAACATATACATAAAATTCTTTACTTGCACCTTGTGCTACTAGAGTTTTATAAACTTCGCTTACATCTCTACCTATCTTTTTTGCTACTTCTACTCCGTCTATATGATCTTTTCCTGAATCATAAGAATGCATTTTGTAATTTATATTATGAGAGTCAAGTATTCTCATAGCATTAGTTTTTATCTTTGTTTTTGACATAGTCTTCCCCTTTCTAATACATATACTATATTATCCAACTATTTCCCAAGAAATTTCAATATTAATTTATAAATTTATGTCTTTATATGCTTTTAAAATATATAAATTATTCTTAATCAAAATTTTTAATTAAACTATGCTTATCATATTAAAATAATAAGGAGGATACCCAAAATAATTTTGGTTCCTCCTTATTATTTTACTATATAGCCCTCGTATATTCTTTTAACCATTCCTTTTCATCTTCATTTAAGAATGGAGATATTTCTTCATAAACCTTCTTATGATAATTATTTAAGTACTCTATTTCTTTTCTTTCCATAAGTTCAGGATTAATTCCATCTAAGTCTATCGGTGCAAGAGTTACTGCCTCAAATTCCATAAATTGTCCATATTCAGTTGCTTCACCTTTTATTGTTATAAGCTCATTTTCTATTCTTATACCATGAGAGCCATCTATATAAACTCCTGGTTCATTTGTAGTTACCATTCCTTCTTCTAAAATACAGCTATCATTTCTTTCAGGCACAATCTTCCATCTAAATCCATTTGGAGCTTCATGTACATTTAAAACAAATCCTATTCCATGACCTGTTCCACATCTATAATCTAATCCCATCTCCCAAAGTGGACCTCTAGCAAGTATATCTAAGTTATACCCTCTACATCCGTACATGAATTTAGCCATAGATAACTTTATCATCCCTCTAGTTACAGCTGTAAAATGAGTTTTTTGGATTTCTGGGATTTCCCCTAAAACATACATTCTAGTAATATCTGTAGTTCCATCATAGTACTGTCCTCCAGAATCCACTAATAGTAAACCTTCTGCTTCTAATTTATATACAGTTTCTTTAGTAGCACTATAGTGGATTATAGCACCATGATCCTTATAACCTGCAATAGTATTGAAGCTCGGCTCAATAAAGTTTTCTTGTTCCTTTCTAAATGATAATAATTTCTCATCTATACTTATTTCATCCATATCAATTTTACCTACATTATTTTTTACCCAGTACATGAACTTAGTCATCGCAACACCATCTCTTATATGGCACTTTCTTATATTTTCTAATTCAACCTTATTCTTAACTGCTTTAAATAACATAGTTGGATTCGATGCATTTATTTTCTCCACATCACTTGGTATATTATTATAAATTGCATAGTTCACCTTAGACTTATCTAATAATACCTTTTCATCTTTATTTATTTCTTTTACAAATTCATATATATCAAAATAAGGTTTTATTATTGTATTCCCTTTATTTAACTCTGTTTTTATTTCATCAGTTAATTTATTTTCATCAATAAATAAGTATACATTATCTAAGGTAATCACTGCATACGAAAGAAGAACAGGGTTATATTTTACATCTCTACCTCTTATATTAAATAACCACGCTATATCATCTAGTGCTGCAATTATATGCATAGTTGATTTTTTTTCTTTCATAGCATCTCTTACTCTGCTTAATTTACTTACAAAATCTTCACCTACATACTTTATGTCTAATAAAAATCCTTCTGAATCTGACATAGATATTCTTTCCTTCCATATGCTATCTATTAAGTCTTCTTCATAGGCAATCTTTATATTTTTATCTTTTAATGTTTCTCGTAATTTCTCCCCTTCATAAACAGAAATTACTTTTCCATCAAACCCTAGCGTAGAATTTTCTGGCATAACTTCTTTTAAATAATCTTCTATTTCAGGAACACCTTCTAATCCAGCTTTAAATAATTTTACACCACTATTTTCCAATTCCTTTTCAGCTTGTAGGTAGTATCTACCATCCGTCCATAAACCACCATCATCTTTAGTTATAACAGCAGTTCCAGCTGATCCTGTAAATCCAGTTATAAACTCTCTGCTTTTAAAGTACTCACCTACATATTCACTTTGATGAAAATCTGAAGATGGTATTATATAAGCATAAATTCCTTTTTCATCCATAATTTTTCTTAACTGTTCAACTCTGTTTTTTATCATATGTATACTCCCTTTTCATTCTTAATAAAAAAGATAATTTTTAATACCCTAATCTCAGTAACAACTTTCCAGTTTCTTACCTTTCATAAGTAACGTACTTTATTAGTATATTGACGAAATTAGTAAAGATAATATTATGATAATATCTGTATTTTACTTTTTTAATATTATATACTTATTTATTAATAATTAATATACTATATCTTTATCTCATATATATTTTATATTACTTCATAAAGTTCCTTTTTTGTTAAATACTTGTTATTCTTAAATATTTGAGTTACTTGTACAGGAGAGTTTCCTAATACAAAAATATAATCAGCTAAGTATATAGCTTCATCTATATCATGAGTTACAAACAAAACGGTTCTACTTTCTTTATTTAAAATTTCTTTTAAACTATCCATTATTATTTTTTTATTTTTTACATCTATAGATTTAAATGGTTCATCCATTATTATTATTTTAGATGGATATATAAATGCTCTAGCTATATTTACTCTTTGTCTAATCCCTCCACTTAGCATTTGAGGATAATTATTTTTATACTCCTCAATTCCTACTAATTTTAGATACTTTTGACTAAGCGCTTCTACTTTTTCTTTATTATAATGCGTCTTTGCTACTAACTTTATATTTTCTTCTACTGTAAGCCAATCTATAAGCCTATCTTCTTGAAATATATAACTTAATCCTATACTTTCTAAACTAGTGAAGTTATTACTATCATTAGGAATTATTCCACTTATAATATTTAAAATTGTACTTTTACCACATCCTGACTTTCCAACTATACAATTCACTTTATTAACATAGAAATCTATATTAAAATTCTCATATACAGTTCGACCATCGTATCTCTTATTAATATCTTTTATGCTTAAGATTATCTCTTCCATATAAATCCTCTCCTTAGAAGTGGTTTTTGGCAATACTCTAGTAAAAATGAAATTATAACTACTATAAATATCCAAGCGAATATACCAGGCGTATTAAAATTCATTTTTTCTAATTGTATTTGAGTTCCCATCCCATACTTAGGTTGACCATATACTTCTCCTGCTATAACAACCTTTAACGCTAGAGAAAAAGTAGAACCTAATATTGATATTATCCTAAATTTAATAGAAGGAACATATATTTTTAATACTTTATTATTTAGGCCTATCTTATATAAGTTAGCCATTTCTAATATCCCTTTATCTATACTTAAAATAGAATCTAATATACTTTCATATAAAATAGGAAACACCATAGCAAATCCCACTATAAAAGGTGCATTATCCTTATCAAACCATATTAAAGATAATACAATGACTATCATCGTAGGTATTGACTGAGTTATAACTGTAATAGGCTTAAGGAAATTTCTAATAAATCTATTAATATAAGAAATAATTCCCAGAGTAAGTGCTGCTACTATTGCAGTGAAAAAACTAAACAAACAACGGCTTATTGAAAAAATTACATCTAAGTAAAATCTAGATGAAAATATAATTTCTTTCATACTATACAAAACTTGATTTATTGTCGGTAAGTAAATATCATTATCTATTTTCAAGGCTATAATTTGCCATAAAAGCAAGAGTACGACACATGAAAATGCCATCTCAATTTTATCTATTTGTTGATCTTTATTCTCCTTTATAGAAAATCCCTTCATCCGGTAGCTTTCCTCCCACTGTCTTTGGCTCAAAGTCAAATAATTTTTGATAATAATCGTCATACTCTTTTTGCATTTCTGATATTCTAACAAATTCTAAATTTGCTCTTTCCATAGCTTTTTCTATTACTGTTGGTTCTGTACTTACACCAAACTCTTTAGCATAAATACCTGCATCTTTTGAATTCTCATTTAACCATTTTATACCATTTGATATTTCTTCTGTGAAACTTTTTACAAACTCTGGATTTTCCCTCGCAAAATCTGATTTTATTATTAAAGTTGATTGAGGATATCCTGTTTTTGAATCACTTATTTCTTTCCAAGCATCATTTAATCCTTTTATAATTTTAATATTTTCATTCTTTATCATCAAACCTGTCAAAGCTGGTTCTGCTACAAACCCAGTATTTAATTTACCTGTTGCCATCAATGGTACTAATTCACTCATTGCATTTACATAATTAAAATTTACATCTTTGGTATTTATATTTTTTTCTTTTAAAATTGTTTGTACAGTTATATCTGGCGTTAATCCCTTACCTGTATTTCCAACTTCTTTTCCTAGTAAATCGTCAAAGTCATTTATATCTTCACTAGACACTAAATAAAAAGATCCCATTCCTACAGTACCTAATATTTGATAGTTAGAAGTTTTATTATATGCCATTGCAGCCATATTCGATGGAACAACAGCTATATCCGGCTCCTGTTTCATTACTGTTGTTGAAAGCGAATCACTAGTTGCTTCTATAGAATACTCTATTTTATATCCTTTCATAACTTCTGGATCTTCTTTTGCAAGCTTAGCTAAAGATATCGCAGGTAATCCATCTGGAGCTGTGACCTTTACATTCTTAATTTCAACTACTGGCTCTTCTTTAGTCTGATTACATCCAACTAAAAGAGTTCCTCCTATAAGGATTGATAATAATAGAGTTATACTTTTTTTCATTCTCCTGCCCCCTTTTAATTTTCTACATTATTCTGTTTTATTTTATAGTTCTCTTATTTTATAAGATACTCCTTCCTTATATATAATTCAATTTAAATAAAAAAGGAATTATCTCGATCAAAGAATCTATTTATAAAGCTATTGCTTAATTATATAAATTTCTTCTATCGAAATAATTCCTATCATATTTTTTATTTATTAATTAAACTCTATAATGCTACTATTAAGCCTACTACTAAAGCACTTAATAAGCTTACTAAAAATCCACCTATCATACCTCTAAAAGCAAGTTGTGATAATTGATTTCTTTTTTCAGGACAAAATACTGATATTCCTGATATACATATACCTATGCTTGATATATTTGCAAATCCAGTTAAAGATATAGCTAACATAAGTCCTGTTCTATAGTCTAGAGATTTTATGACTTCTCCTAGCTGACCGAATGCTACGAATTCATTTAAAACCAATTTAGTTCCTAGTAATTGGCCCGCAAGTGAAACATCATCTGGTGATATACCCATTAAAAATCCTATTGGAGCAAATATTACTGATAATATTTGTTCTAATGATAATCCAAATATACCTAATGCTCCATTAACTAGCGCTACTAAAGATATTATAGCTATAAGAGATGCTCCTATACCTAGTACCATATTTAGACCATCTGTAGCTCCCTGAGATATTGCAGATAAAATATTCGCATTATCTCCTTTATTATCTATACTTACCTCTTGAACTATATTACCATCTAGATTTTTTTCTTCTGGCAACATAAGCTTTGAAACTATTATACTGCCTAATGGTACTAATGCTCCACCTATTAATAAATACTGCATTGGTATTCCCATGCCTGCATATCCCATAAGAACACTTGCAGACATACTACCCATACCTGAAATTAAAACTAACATTATTTCACTTTTAGTCATATATTTTAAGTATTTGCTTACTAATATTGGAGATTCAGTCTGTCCTAAAAACATATTAGCAACAGCAACAAAACTCTCTACCTTAGAAGTGCCTAGTATCTTTCCTATAGCTCCACCAATTACCTTTACAACTGCTCCTATAACACCCATATAATATAATGCACCAACTAATGCTGATATGAATATTATATTACCTAACACTTGTATTCCAAACACAACTCCAGTTGGAGCTCCTCCATCTGCTAGTGATCCAAATACAAAGTCTAGTCCTTCACTTCCATAACTTAATATATTTGTTACAAAGTCAGACACCTTCTCTAAAGCCATTTGCCCTAAAGGAAATTTTACTAATATAAATGCTATTATAAATTGTATTACTAAAGCTTTTAATATCATTTTTTTATTGATATTTTTCTTATTCTCAGAGAATAAATATAACCCACTTAGCAAAACAACTATACCTAATGTGTTTAATAATATTGTCATTTGATTTACCCATTCCTCTTTATATTATTTTTTTATTTATGATTTACTATTATAACGTCTATACTCTTATCTTTTCAACACTTTATGACATATTTCGATATGTTCTATTATTCTTTATATTCATAAAATATACTATAATTCGAATAAAATAAAAGCTATAGATCTTATATCTATAGCTTTTAAGTTTACTTATATTTAATTTGATATATTTTCTATTTTGTATAAGGTATCGTAAATATAATTACAAATTACCAACGTTACAAAACTACATACTATACTAAATAATAGTATTAAGCCTTGTAATAAAATCCCATTACTATATTGTATACTTAAAATACTAGTTCTTAATGTCATGTTCATTCCGTTTATTGAAATAGCTAAAATAACTCCATTTATTATACTTATTAAAATATTTTTATTTAAATAATGACTAAACATTCCAGGAAAAACTCCTATTACACCATAAAAAAATAAAAATATTATGCTATGATAATAATCAGTGGATAGAATAAATAAAAATACTATTATATATGTCAAAAGACCTGTACTTGGCGACTTTTTGCTTATTATATATATTGGAACTGTACTCAATACAATAAATAAAGTAAGTACATTTGAATAAAATTTAAGTATACACATAATTATAGCCATAGAAATTAAAAATATAGTCGAATATTTCTTTTCCATAATATCCCTCCATGAACTGTCATTTCATGTGCATTTTTATATAGTATAATATGTTATGCTAACTTAATCGGATACAAAAATAGTGTTTCAAATTGTATGACTTGAAACACTATTTTTATTATATATTTAATTCTATACTATTTATAAAAATATCTACTATTTCTGGATCAAATTGTGTCCCAGAACATCTTCTTAACTCTTTTATTGCATCTTCTTTTTTCATAGCCTTTTTATACACTCTTTCATGTACCATAGCATCATAAGAATCTGCTACAGCTATAATTCGAGAAAGTAACGGTATTTCTTCCTTTTTTAATCCTAACGGATATCCACTACCATCCCATTTTTCATGGTGAGTAAGAACGTTCTTTGCTACACTTCCTAATTCACCTAATGAGTTAACTATTCTATATCCCTTTTCAACATGACTCTTCATTATTTCAAATTCTTCATCATTTAATTTACTAGGTTTTAAGAGTATATCTTCTGGAATTCCTATTTTACCTATATCATGTAATTCTGCTGACAAAATTAATTCGTCTAAATCAGACGTTTTAAGGTTCATTTTTTTTCCAATTTCAGTTGCATATTCTACAACTCTAATTGTATGTCTATTCGTATCTGTATTTTTCGCCTTTAACAATTTTCTATATGATTCTAATATAGAACTCCTTACACTTTTACTTTGTAATAATTTCTGTCTATATAGCTTATCCTCAACCTTCTTTATATAGTCATAAATATTATCATCTGGTGTATATCTTACAGTTTCTCCTAAAGCTACACTTAGTTGCATATAATCATAGTTAGACTTATTACAATTATTTATTATTTTTTTCATAATTTTTTCACAATTAGATTCATCACATTTCGGAACTAGTATCATAAATTCGTCTCCGCCCCATCTAAATACATGTCCTTTTTCACTACATGAATCCTTCAGTACCTTAGCTATTTCCTTTAATAAAGTATCTCCCTCTAGATGTCCAAAAGTATCATTAATAATTCTTAATCCATTTACATCTCCCATGATAATTCCTAATGGATGATATTTTTCATGGTTTAATTCTTTCATTTTTTCTTCAAAGCTATATCTATTATAAAGACCTGTGAGCATATCTGTTTGACTTAGATATCTTAATTTTTCCTCTATTTTCTTCCTATCTGTAATATTCCTTGATAGACCTACTACTCCCCATACATTTCCATCATTATTGATTACAGGTATCTTTAAGTTTTCTTCTATTACTTCTTGACCCAACTCATTTTTAAATTTACACTCAAAGTATTTAGTTTTTTTACTACAAATAATTTCTTTATCTTGATCTATAAAAGTTTGGGCTACGTTGCTATCATCATAAATATCTAAATCTGTTTTCCCTACTATATCTGCTATTCCTCTTTTTCTATAAAATTCTTCAAATGTTTTATTATATCCTATAAATTTACTGTCTCTATCCTTATAAAAAATAGCTTCTGGAACTGAATCTATAATTGTTCTTAAAATATCTTTTTGATTATTAACTTCTATTTCTCTTTCTTTTCTATCATTTGTATCTATCAGTATCCCTGCGACCGCATTAAGATCTCCCTCTTTATCTATTATAGGAAACATATGACACTCCATATAATTACCGTTTACCATAGATTCACTTTTGTGAACTTTTCTATCACTTATACATTGCTTTATTTGACTATCATATTCTTCTGATACGCTTACTTGAAACACTTCTTTATTTGTTTTACCCTTAACATCAGATAATTTTATATTAAATTTTTTTTCATATGATTTATTTAAAAATATTATCTTTGAATCTATACTTTCAATCCATACTGGTAATGGTATATTTTCTAAAAATAACTTATATATTCCGTCTATATTAACACACCCTCCATCTTAAAACATTTCACTTCTCTATATATACAATGTTATTGACTATTTTATTATAATACCTCCATCAAATTTATACAATATTAGACAAATGATATAGTAAAAATTTCAAACTCTCAATTGCAGTCTTCAATATTAGATAATTAATGTTTATACGATATGTCATAATTTAATTCATTTTTATAATATTTAATGCTAAAATAAAATTTACTTTGCTTGAACCAATACATAGGTGAAATATTTTAAGCGTAGTAGTTGGTATTATAAAAATAGGTTGCGCTAAAATATATTTTTGCGCAACCTATTTTTTCTAATCAATTATTTCAAAATTCATTTTATATAATTCTATAACATTTTCTATTAATGAATTAATTGTAGCTTTTCCAGTGCAATTAATTCTATTTGATACAACACTAGCTTTACCTAAATTAACAATTTCATCTATATCAAAATCTAATATTTGTTTTCTTCCTACATAAGTAAATCCTACTCCAATTACAGTAGCACCTTCCTTAATATCCCTTGCATCAACTAGATTTTGTCTCCCTACACAAGATATAATTATGTCTGCCATTTTAACTAAATCAGATAAGTTACTTGTTTTACTATTTGCATTTATTAAAGTTGCTCCTCTATTCATTAGCATGGCACATAATGGTTTACCTACATGATTAGATTTTCCTATAACTAATGCAACTTTACCTTCTATTTGTATATTATTATACTCAAGTAATGATATTACTCCTTTAGGAGTTGCAGGTGCTAGTAACCTATCATTACCTAAGTTAATTTCTCCTATCCATTCCTTAGCAAAACCATCTGCATCTACAGTATAATCTATTAATTTCATAAGGTATTCTGTATCTAAATGTTTAAATGTAGGTAGTTGAAGAATTACTGGTATCTTTTCTTCGTTACATTTATTTATTATTTTTTCTACATCATTGTTAGTACAATCTGCTTCTAATTTTATAGCATTTACTTTTAATCCTGCTTTTTCCCCTTCTGTTATCTTTCCTTTTATATATCTTGCATTACCTTCATCATCTGAAGCATTTATTATTATAAACTCTGGCTTTCTATTTATCCTAGCCTCTATTTTTTTAGTTTCTTCTTTAAACTTATGTATCTTATTCTCACACATTTCTATTGCATCTACTATTTTTGTCATAATTCATCTCCTAATTTCTTTATTTCTATTATAATATGTTTTCTTTGCATTATAAATATTATGTTTATTAATTATACTATAAAATTTTCTATTTCAAATTTACACCTAAAAAAGACCTAACAATATATAAAGCTAAGTTCAGATTTATTTTGGTTTATAAAAATTTATTTATATTTTATTAATTTTGCTAATTCTATAACTATAGTAGAAATCAGTACTAACCATAAGCAAATCCTTAATTATGCAATTCTAAATACATTCGGTATTGAAAATATTTCTCTTATTCCTGGTATTAGTGTTATTCCATAAAATACAAAACACAATATATATGTAATATTTTTCCATGTAAATATACTCATATATTTTTTTTCTTGGATAAAAATATAGTAATAGATATATATAATCTATGTAAGCATTTTACATAATTATACATTCTTTATATTATCTACAATTGTATCCAATATTTTTTGTCGAATCATGTAGGAAAAATTAAGGAAAACATTGTTTTTTTTAAAAAAAGTATTATAATGGTATTTGTCGTTAAAAAACAAGTAATAATTCGTACAGTAATTTTTTAAACAAAGAAAGGAATAACAATATGGAAAAGAAGAGTCTTCAAAAAAATCTTGGATTTGCCGCAGCTTTATCAACAGTTGTTGGTATGGTTATCGGTGGTGGTGTGTTCTTCAAGCCACAAGCAGTATTTACATTAACAGGTGGAGCACCTGGTCTTGGTATGATAGCTTGGATAGTAGCTGGTATAGTTACAATAACAGCTGGTCTAACAGCTGCTGAAGTTTCGGCTGCTATACCTAAAACTGGTGGTATGATGGTTTACATCGAAGAGATATATGGTAAAAGATTAGGGTTCTTAACAGGATGGATGCAATGTGTTCTATTCTTCCCAGCTACTATAGCTGCAATATCAGTTATGTTTGGTCAACAATCTGCAATATTACTTGGGCAAGCTGATAATCAAGCATTAGTTATATGTTTAACTGCCGGTGTAATATTATTTATAGGATTTATAAACTCATTTGGTTCTAAAACAAGTGGTGTTATACAAACAGTATCAACTATATGTAAATTAATACCTCTTGTATTAATAATAGGATTTGGATTAATTAAAGGAAATTCATCTAACCCAATATTCACTCCACTTGTAGGAGAAGGTGTTAGCCCAGGTGGTGTTTTCGGTCAATTATTAATAGCAATATTATTTGCTTATGATGGATGGATAAATGTTGGTGCTATTGCTGGAGAAATGAAGGATCCTGGAAAAGATCTACCAAAAGCAATAGTTGGTGGTTTATCATTAGTTATGGCTGTGTACGTTGTTATAAACGTAGCTTATTTATTTGTATTACCTGCTGATCAATTAGCTCAATTTGCTTCTCCTGCTTCAGCTGTTGCAGAAGTATTATTTGGTAAAATAGGTGGACAAATAATAACTATAGGTATATTAATATCAGTATTTGGTTGTATAAATGGTTACTTATTAACAGGACCAAGAATACTTTATACATTAGCACAACAAAAAACTTTACCAGGATATAAATTTATAGGTGCATTAAATAAGAATGATGTTCCTGCTAATTCAACAATGATAATGGCTGTTATATCTGCATTATATGCATTATCTGGACAATTCAACTTATTAAGTGACTTATCTATGTTCGCAGTATGGTCATTCTATGTATTAACATTTGCTGGAGTTATAAAATTAAGAAAAACTCATCCAAATATGAATAGACCTTATAAGGTTCCTCTATATCCATTTATACCATTAGTGGCTATATGTGGTGGATTATTCGTTGTAATAAATCAATTATTCTTTGCTGGAATGACAAATACTTTAATGTCTATAGGTGGTGTTATAGTAACTATTATAGGTTTACCAATATACAACTATATGGCTAAGGAAAATAATTCTGATTTAAATGATGTTGCTTAATAATTAATCTATTGTGCTAGTTAAATTTAATTTCCAAATAAAGTAAAATGTTTTTTGCAAAAAAATAGACCAATAGTGACTAGTATTTGTAAATTTTATCCAAATACTAGTTCTTTTATTTTAGCTAAAAAGTCATTTTTACCCATTAATTTATTTATAAGAAAAGAAATGTTATGAGCTAAAACTTTTATTGAAGTTCTAGTTATAAATCCTAGCATAGATTTACTC
>CABIVQ010000046.1 GCA_902362365.1 Clostridiaceae bacterium
TTTATAAGGTAAGTGCGTCTAAAAATAAAATGGAAAAAATTTCAACCCTCATAATAATTGAGCGTTAGCTCTAAAATCATGAGGGTCATTTTGTAAAGTATTAAATTTTACATTAATGCAACACTAGAAACCTGTGGGTACCTTTTTTGGCTAAATAGCAATGAATATAGGTGACGAAATTTGTATTTTATTGACTATTTAAATTAACATATGGTATTATAAAATGATGTATTTATAAAGAAAAGTGGTGATTACAAGATGGAAGTAAATGTAAAGAAAAGTAATAATGTTATAAGTAAAGTATACAAAGGAAGTATAGCTGATGAAATTGGTATTGAAGTTGGAGACTTACTTATAAGCATAAATGAGCAAGAAATACATGATATAATAGAATATAAATTCTTAATGAGTGATGAATATATAGAATTAGAAATACAAAAGATAAATGGTCAAATTTATATTTATGAAATAGAAAAAGAGTATGATGATGACTTAGGGATTGAATTTACGAATCCAATTATTGATAAAGCTAAGAGTTGCAGAAATAAATGTGTATTCTGCTTTATAGATCAGCTTCCAAAAGGTATGAGAGAAACTCTTTACTTTAAAGATGATGATTCAAGACTTTCATTCTTACAAGGTAACTTTGTAACTCTAACAAATATGAGTGAAGAAGATATAAATAATATAATTAAATATAGAATAAGCCCTATAAATATTTCTGTACATACAACTAATCCAGAATTAAGACAGAAAATGATAAAGAACAAGTTTGCAGGTAAATTATATGAGATAATGAAGAGGCTTGCTGAGGCAGGAATACAGATGAACTGTCAAATAGTTTTATGTCCTGGATATAATGATAAAGAAGAATTAACAAGAACTATTTCTGATTTAGAAACTTTATATCCTTACGTAAATAGTGCTGCAATAGTACCTGTAGGTATAACTAAGCATAGAGGTCACCTTCCAGACTTAGAGATATTTAATGAAAAGACTGCAGGGGAGACTATTGATCAGATTCATGAATTACAAAGGTATTATTTGGATAAAATAGGAACAAGGTTTGCCTTTTTATCAGATGAATTTTACATAATTGCTAATAGAGAATTATTAAAATACGATGAGTACGAAGGATTTATTCAGTTTGAAAATGGTGTAGGTATGATAAGTAAGCTAGAAAGAGAAATTCAAGATTATTTAGCAGAAATACCACAAGATCAAATTACTAGAAAGAAAAAAGTTTCTATCGCAACAGGTCATTCTGCATATGAATTTATAAAAGATATGGCAGAGTTAGTTATGAATAAATTTAATAATGTAGAAATTAATGTTTATAAAATAATAAATAATTTCTTTGGAGAAACAATAACTGTTGCTGGCCTTATAACTGCAACAGATATAATAGATCAGTTAAAAGGAAAAGACTTAGGAGAAACTTTATATATACCAAGAGCAATGCTTAAAGCAGATGAAGAGATATTCCTTGATAATATAACTTTAGAAGGTATACAAGAACAAATGAATATAGAAGTTATTCCGTGTGAAAACAATGGGAAGGACTTTATAGATAAGATTTTAAAATAAGGAAGGAGATTATTATGAGTGATAATAGACCGATAGTTGCAGTAGTTGGTAGACCAAACGTTGGTAAATCAACACTGTTTAATAAATTAGCAGGAAAAAGAATATCTATAGTAGAAGATACTCCAGGAGTAACGAGAGATAGAATATTCACAGAGGTAGAGTGGTTAAATACATACTTTACATTAGTAGATACAGGAGGTATAGAGCCAGACAATGGAGATGTAATATTATCTCAAATGAGAAATCAAGCAATGCTTGCAATGGATATGGCTCATGTTATTCTTTTTGTAGTTGATGGAAAGTCAGGAATAACAGCTGCTGATAAAGAAGTAGCTACAATGCTTAGAAAAACTAAGAAACCAGTTATCTTAGTTGTTAACAAAATAGATAGTCAAAAACAATTTGATAATGTATATGATTTCTATGAATTAGGACTTGGAAACCTACATGCAATATCAAGTGCCAATGGAATGGGACTTGGTGATTTATTAGATGAAGTAGTTGAGAATTTCCCTAAAGGATTAAATACTGAGTATAGCGAAGATATAATAAGAGTAGCTATAACTGGTAAGCCTAATGCAGGAAAGAGTTCTATATTAAATAACATATTAGGTGAAGAGAGAGTTATAGTAAGTCCGATAGCTGGAACTACTAGAGATGCTGTAGATACATATTTCGAAAAAGATGGGCAACAATTCCTTCTTATAGATACAGCAGGTTTAAGAAGAAAAAGCAAAATATATGAAACTGTAGAAAAGTATAGTGTAATAAGATCTATGAGTGCAGTAGATAGAGCTGACGTAGTATTAATAGTAATAGATGCACAAGAAGGAATTACTGAGCAAGATACAAAGGTTGCAGGTATAGCTCATGATGAAGGTAAGGCATGTATATTTGTAGTTAACAAATGGGATTTAATAGAAAAAGATAATAAAACCTTAGGTAACTACACAAAAGAAATAAAAGAAAAATTCCCATTCATGATGTATGCACCAGTACTATTTGTTTCTGCTAAAACTAATCAAAGAATGAACAAAATTTTAGAAACAGTGGAATATGTAGCAAGTGAACATGCTAAGAGAATATCTACTTCAGCATTAAATGATGTTATCGGTGAGGCAGTAATGTTAAATCAACCACCATCAGATAAAGGTAAGAGATTAAAAATTTACTATGCTTCTCAAACGGATATAAAACCACCTAAAATTACATTATTTATAAATGATAAACAACTTACTCACTTCTCATACCAAAGGTATCTTGAAAATAAAATAAGAGAGAACTTTGGATTTGAAGGAACTTCTGTTAGATTTGAATATAGAGAGAAGAACAGAAGATAATAATTTTTCCAGGGGGTAAATATGATTAGCTATATTATTTTAATTATAATTGCTTATCTTTTAGGTAATATATCAACATCTACTATAGTAGCAAAAAGAATGTATAATGTTGATATAAGAACTCAAGGTTCTGGAAATCCAGGGTCTACAAATGTACTAAGAACGCTTGGAAAAAAAGCAGGAGCGATAACTTTTGCAGGCGATTTACTAAAAGGATTAGTAGCAGTATTAATAGCTAGAATGATATCTAGATTTACAGGTGTAGATGAAACTACAGCTGCATATTTAGCAGTAGTAGCAGTAGTAGCAGGTCATAACTGGCCAGTATTCTTAGGATTTAAAGGTGGAAAAGGAGTAGCAACATCATTAGGTGCTATGATAGGTATGAATCCAATTATTGCATTAACTTGTTTTGGTATATTCTTAGTTATAGTTTTTATTACTAAGTATGTATCATTAGGTTCAGTTGTTGGGATTGCATCATCTCCTTTATTTATGATAGCTACAAGCAATAAAAAAGGAATTTTAGTTACATTATTTCTAACAGCATCAGCAATATACACTCATAGAGAAAATATAAAAAGACTGTTAAATGGAACTGAAAGAAAAATTGGTCAAAAAAACAAATAAATTAAGTGTATCCTAGGTGGTGTTTTTATGAAAAAAATATGTGTATTAGGAGCTGGAAGTTGGGGAAGTGCATTAGCTTTGAGCCTTGCGAAAAAAGGTTATAATGTGATGATGTGGACTTTAAGCCAAGGACAAGCAGATAAAATAAATACAACAAAAGAAAATATAGATTATTTACCAGGAGTATTATTTCCAAATAATATAAAACTAACTACAAATATAGAAGAAGCTGTTAGTGATAGTAGACTAATAATATTAGCAGTACCATCGCAGGCTATAAGAAGTGTTTGCAAACAAATAAAAGAATTTGTTAAACCTAATCAAATACTAGTAGATGTAGCGAAAGGACTAGAAAAAGGAACTGGATTTAGGCTTTCACAAGTTTGTGAGGAAGAATTACCAGATAATCCTTATGTAGCTTTATCAGGTCCATCTCATGCAGAAGAGGTTGCTAAAGATATACCGACAACATTAGTTGTAGCATCAGAAAACTTAGAAATTGCTCAAGAAGTGCAAGATATATTTATGAGCCCTAAGCTTAGAGTTTATACAAATCCTGATCTAACAGGAGTTGAGCTTGGAGGTGCACTTAAAAATATAATTGCATTTGGAGCAGGTATATGTGATGGATTAGGTTATGGTGATAATACAAAGGCGGCTCTTATGACTAGAGGAATAAGAGAAATTGCAAGACTAGGGACAGCTTTGGGTGCTGACGTTAATACATTCTCTGGGCTTTCAGGTATAGGTGATTTAATTGTTACTTGTACAAGTATGCATAGTAGAAATAGAAGAGCAGGTATTTTAATAGGTCAAGGCAAAAGTCTTGATGAAACTTTAAAAGAAGTTAAAATGGTAGTTGAAGGAATAACAGCTATAGAAGTTGCTTATGAAGTTTCTAAAAAGATGAATATAGAGATGCCTATAACTAGCGCTATATACTCAGTATTACATGAGGGTAAAAATGCAAATGAAGTTGTAGTTAATCTTATGATGAGAAGTAAAAAGCATGAAATAGAAGAAATAGTAGATGAAAAGCTAGGATTTTAATCCTAGTTTTTTTATATCTAGGAAAATATAATAAATAGATATGTGATAAAAGGAGGCTAGTATATAAGCCATTCTATGATGGATTTATTTGCTTATATTATGTTTTAATAAAAGTAAAATATTTATTTTTGGTATATTAACTTTTACCTCAAAATATAATTTATTAAGAAATTATATGCAGGAGGGGAAATAGATGAATAACATATACGAAGACATAGCAAAAAGAACTCAAGGTGACATTTATATAGGTGTGGTAGGTCCAGTAAGAACAGGTAAATCTACATTTATAAGAAAATTTATGGAAAAACTTGTGTTACCTAATATAGACAATGAGTTCAAAAGAGAGAGAACTCAAGATGAGATACCACAAAGTGGATCTGGTAAAACAATAATGACAGTTGAACCAAAATTTGTTCCAGCAGATGGTGTTGAAATAAAGATAAAGGATAATGTATCTTTAAAAGTCAGAATGGTTGACTGCGTAGGGTACATAGTTGAAGGGGCTCTTGGCCATGAAGAAGATGGAAAACAAAGATTAGTATCTACACCATGGTCACAAGAAGCTATGACATTTGAAAAAGCTGCAGAAATAGGAACTAAAAAAGTTATAAGAGACCATTCAACAATAGGTATTGTAGTTATAACTGATGGATCTGTAACTGGAATGGATAGAAATAGTTATGTTGTGCCAGAAGAAAGAGTAATAAATGAATTAAAATCACTTAAAAAGCCATTTGTAGTTATATTAAATACAATAAATCCAAATAGTGAAGAAACTGAACTACTTAGAGCTGAATTAGAAGAAAAATATGAAGTACCTATAGTTCCTGTGAATGTTGTAGATATGGAAGAGGAAGATATTGAAAACGTAATGGAAACAGTATTATATGATTTCCCATTAACAGAAATAAGAATAAACTTACCACAATGGGTGGAAGGCTTAGAAATGAATCATTGGATTAAAAATAATATTATATTTACATTAAAACAAAGTATAGCAGAAATAGGTAAAATAAGGGATGTTAATAAGATTGTAGAAGGTTTCTCAGATTTAGACTTTTTACAAGATACAGAGGTTGATAATGTAGAATTAGGTGAAGGTGTAATTACTATAGATTTAAGTACAAAACAAGAATTATTCTACAACATACTAGAAGAAAAGAGTGGATTTAAAATTGATGGAGACTATCAATTATTAAACCTAGTAACAAGATTATCTAAGGTGAAAAATGAGTATGATAAGATAGAAAGTGCTTTATATGATGCTAAGACAAAAGGTTATGGTGTAGTAGCACCATCACTAGACGAGTTAAGCCTAGAGGAACCTGAAATAATTAAACAAGGAAAACAATATGGTGTGAAATTAAGAGCAAATGCACCATCTCTTCATATAATAAAAGCGGACATATCTACGGAAGTTTCACCTATAGTAGGAAATCAAAATCAAGGTGAAGAAATGGTTAAATATTTATTAGATGAATTTGAACAAAATCCAAGTGAAATTTGGGAATCTAATATGTTTGGTAAATCATTGAATGATTTAGTTAAAGAACAATTACAAAGTAAATTATATACAATGCCTGAAGAAATAAGAGTTAAGATTCAAAAAACTCTACAAAAAATAATAAATGAAGGAAGTATGAATATAATTACTATTTTATTATAATGATTACATGAATTAATAAGTATATTTGTCATATTCAAGATATAAAATAATACTTTCTTTATACGTGGAAATAGTTCTTAATTTTTTAAGAACTATTTTTATTTGTGAAACTTGCAGCCAATGAGTGAGGTATTGTATATAACTCGATTGAAATGAGAATTTAGAAAATAATAGGGGGAGTATAATGAGGGCAATTATAACTGTAATAGGTAAAGATAAGGTGGGGATTGTAGCTGGAATTAGCGCAGAGTTATTAAATCATGACATAAATATTATTGATATTAATCAGACAATAATGGAAGAATTTTTTACTATGATTTTAATGGTGGACTTGTCGAAATCTAAGAAGTCTTTTGAGGAAATAAAAAAAGGGTTAACCTTAAGAGGTAATAACTTAGGCGTTGACGTTAAAATCCAAAGAGAAGAGATCTTTAATTCGATGCATACTTTATAGCAGGGGGAAAAATGAATATAAATAATATATTAGAAACAATAAGAATGATAGAGGAAGAAAAATTAGACATAAGAACTATTACTATGGGAATATCGTTGATAGATTGCATTGATTCAGATGGAGATAGATGTAGAGAAAAAATATATAACAAGATTGTGAGTTCTGCTAAGGATTTAGTAAAGGTAGGAAGGGAGATAGAAAATGAATTTGGAATTCCTATTGTAAATAAAAGAGTATCAGTAACACCAATATCTATAATAGCAGGTGCTACTGATGAATATGATTACATAAAGTTTGCACAAACTCTAGATAAAGCAGCTCAAGATTTAGGAATTGATTTCATTGGGGGATTTTCAGCATTAGTACAAAAAGGATATACAAAAGGGGATAAAATAGTAATAAAATCTATTCCAAAAGCTTTGGCACTAACTGAAAAAGTATGTGCATCAGTTAACGTAGGTTCAACAAAATGTGGATTAAATATGGATGCTATAAAAGAAATGGGGACTATAATAAAAGAAACTGCAGAGTTGACTAAAGAATCAAAGGGATTTGGATGTGCTAAATTAGTAGTATTTTGTAACGCAGTAGAAAATAATCCATTTATGGCAGGTGCATTTCATGGTATAGGTGAAGATGATAAAGTTATTAATGTGGGAGTCAGTGGTCCTGGTGTAGTGCAAAGGGCTTTAGAAAAGGTAAAAGGTCAACCATTTGATGTAGTAGCAGATACTATAAAGAATACTGCATTTAAGGTCACTCGAATGGGGCAACTAGTTGGATATGAAGCATCTAAGAGGCTTGGAGTTCCATTTGGTATAGTTGATTTATCATTAGCTCCAACTCCTGCTGTAGGTGATTCTGTAGCTGATATACTAGAAGAAATGGGATTGGAAGCTGTAGGTACTCATGGTACTACGGCTGCCTTAGCATTATTAAATGATGCTGTAAAAAAAGGTGGAGTTATGGCTTGTTCAAGGGTAGGAGGACTAAGTGGTGCATTTATACCAGTATCTGAAGATGCAGGTATGATAAATGCTGTATTAAGAGAGTCCTTAAATTTAGAAAAATTAGAGGCTATGACGGCTGTATGCTCTGTTGGACTAGATATGATAGCTGTAAGTGGAGACACATCTTCAGAAACTATAAGTGCAATGATAGCTGATGAGGCTGCTATAGGCATGATAAATAATAAAACGACAGCAGTTAGGGTAATTCCAGCGCCTGGTTGTAAAGTTGGTGATATGGTTGAATTTGGAGGATTATTAGGAAGAGCTCCTGTTATGGAAGTTAATAAATATTCTTCTGAATTATTTATAAAAAGAGGTGGAAAAATACCTGCACCAATTCATTCTTTCAAAAACTAACAAAAAGCTCCTTTTAAGAAGCTTTTTATAATTAAAAGAAAAATAATATAATTAACTAAGTTTTAAAATGAAAATTTAAACAATAAATATATGCATAAATAAAAGGAAAATTAGCTCCTGTAGAGAAGTAATATAAAAGGTTTCAATATATATAGGAGGTGAAATCTTGAAGAAAATAAGATACTCCAATTTATTTATTTTAGGGATATTTATCTACATAATATTTTATGCTATATCGTCAATTGTTGGTAAGAATATACATACAAAAGTGTTAGAAAATGAAATGACAGATATGAAAATAAGCAGAAAATGTCTTATTGTAAGAGATGAATATTTATTAAAATCAGATACAAATGGAGAAGTAAATCTATTAGTTGATGAAGGCGAAAGAGTAACAAAGTTACAAGAGGTTGCCAATGTATATAACAATGTAGACCGTAATATTGATGCTAATATAAGTAGTTTAGATGAGGAAATAGAAAAATTAAAAAATGGAGAAGTTAATTTATCTAAAAATGAAATAAGCAACTTTAATGAAAAAATAGAATTTGTATTTAATGAAATACAGGTAGATTTATTAGTAAGTGATTATAGTAATATTAAAGAATATAAAGAAACCTTAGACAACTATTTGAGTGATAAAAATAAATTATTAAATAATGGTATCGATAGTGTCAAATTGGCTTCTAAAGAAGAACAAAAAAAGATTTTAGAAAAACAAAGGTCAAGTAATGTTGCAACATATTATTCTAGTATGGCTGGAATAATCTCATTTAAATTTGATGGAAATGAAGAAAAATATAATTTTAGTAATTTAGATGAAATAACTAAATCAGATATTGAAAAAGAAAATAACAAATACGAAGATGTAAGTAGTAACTTAAAAGAAGTAAAAGATGGTAGCGTGTTGTTAAGGATTATTAATAATTATGATGCTTATATAGTAACTTACGTAAGTGAAGATGAATCTAAAAACTTTGAAGAAAATCAGTCTATAAAATTAGATAGTGGTGATAATGAAATAGAAGCAACTGTATATAAAGTCTATGAGGAGAATGATAATTTTATAGCAATATTTAAAATAAATAATCAAAATATGGGAATTTATGATACAAGAGTTAAAGAATTTGATATAATATATAAGCAAATAGAAGGTTTAAAAATACCTAAAAGTTCTATAAAAATAGTCGATAATAAGGAAGGTGTATATGTAATAAATGAAGAAAATAAAACACCGACATTTGTTGAACTAAAAGGAATTGAATATGAAGATGATAGCTTTAAATATATAAACTATTATAAAAATAATATTGATGGAATTAATACTGTTGACTTGTATGATAAAATTATTTTAAAACCTAATATTATAAATACAAAAATGAAAATAGAGTAGGTGGTAATATGGAATTTATTAAAGAAAATATACAAGTTATAAATGAGAATATAGAAAGAGCAGCATTAAACTCAAGTAGAAAAAAAGAAGATATTACCTTATTAGGAGTTACAAAAACTGTAGATACGGATGCAATTTTAGAGGCTATAAATTGTGGTATTACAGATGTTGGTGAGAATAAACCTCAAGAGTTAGCTAGAAAATACGATGTTATTGGAGACAAAGTAAGATGGCATTTAATTGGAACATTGCAGACAAATAAAGTAAAGTATATAATAGATAAGGTATCAATGATACATTCTTTAGATAGAGAAGCACTTTGTGAAGAAATACAAAAGCGTGCAGAAAAAATAGATAAAACTATAGATTGCTTGGTTCAAGTAAATATCTCTAAAGAGGAAAGCAAACATGGATTAGATAAAGAGAATGTTGTTGAATTTATAAAAAATACATCTAAAAAGTATAAAAATATTAATATAAAAGGTCTTATGACTATGGCACCTTTTTCAGCAGATGAGAATGAGATAAGAAATGTATTTAAAGGGCTTAAAGATTTATCTTTAGAAATAAAAAATCTTAATATAAAAGGTGTATCCATGGATGTATTATCTATGGGAATGAGCAATGATTATGAAATTGCTATAGAAGAAGGCTCTACGATTGTTAGAGTTGGGACATCTATATTTGGAAAAAGGAATTATTAATATTTAAGAATAATAAATTTAGGAGGACTATAAAAATGGGCGATGGATTAATTTCTAAAATAAAGGATTGGGTAACTAGTCCAGATGAAGAATATGAAGATGATTACATGGAAGATGAAGTTGATGAATTAGTAGGAGAAATAGAAGATGAAGATGATATAACTGCAGGATTTGATTCAATAAACGCTTCTAAAAGTAATAAAATAGTTAGTTTACATACAGTAAGTCAAATGAAAGTTGTAATAGTAGAACCTAAGAAATATGAAGATGTTACAACAATAGCAGATCATTTAAAACAAAGAAGAGCATTAGTAGTTAACTTAGATAGTGTAGAAAAAAATGAAGATAAAAAGGCTATATTCAATTTTATGAATGGAGCTGTATATGTTTTAGAAGGAAATATACAAAAAATAACTAAGTCGATATTTATATTAGCACCAAGCAATGTTGATATTGATTCTTCAGTAAAAAAGGAATTAGAGAGTAGAACGACATTTCCTTGGCAAAAATAAATGATAAAGGAGTTTTAGGAACATGGGTATAATAGGAATGGCACTGTATAGACTATTAGACTTACTAATATTTTTAATATTTGTACAATGTATAATGACTTGGATTCCTGGAGCAACGCAAACAAAATTATATGATATGCTTTCGTCAATAACAGACCCGATAGAAGATCCGATTAGATCTGTTTTGTATAGATATTTAAATTCACCACTTGATTTTACACCGATAATAGCTTTTTTTCTAATAAGATTAGCACAAAGAGCTGTTTTAATGATTTTCTGGTAAGATGGACAAGTTAAGACTGACTAATCACTTAAAAGATATTGATTTAAAAAATAAGATGTATCAAATAATCGACAAAGCAAATAGCTGTATGAGAAACTATGATGTGAAATGTAGCGATTTTCTAAATCCGTATGAAGTAAAAAATGCTATAGATATATTAAATTCTAACAAGGATATAAAATATACTGTAGATGGAGGATACGATGAAGCAGAAAGAAGCGTCATATTTATGTATCCTTTTTATATGGAGTATGAAGACATAGAAAATACTCTGAGGTTTATTCAGATAGAAGGCAATTTTAAATTTAAGAGTATATCTCATAAAGATTATTTAGGTTCTCTTATGAATTTAGGTATAAAAAGAGAAAAAGTTGGAGACATAATTATACATGAGAATTTCTGTCAAGTAATAGTTAGTTCAGATATATGTGATTTTATAATTATGAATTTAGAAAAAGTATCTAGAAATAATGTAAGGGTTAAAGAGATTTCTAAAGAAGAAGTCATATATAATCCACCTAATTATAAAGATATATCTTTTACTATAACTTCAAGTAGGTTAGATTGTGTTATAAGTGGTCTTTATAATATATCTAGACAAGAAAGTATGAAGTTTATTAATGGAGAAAAAGTTCAAGTTAATTATGAAAAAATAACATCTCCATCTAGAGAAATAAAGGATGAAGCTCTAATTTCAGTAAGAGGAAAAGGAAGAGCTAAAATTATCAACATTGGTGAATTAACTAAGAAGGGTAAGATAAAGATACAAGCAAAGTTAATAGTATAGGAGGGAATATATGCTAACTCCAATTGATATAGAAAATAAGGATTTTAAAAAAGCTTTAAGAGGATACAAAGAAGATGATGTTGATGAATTTTTAGATATGGTTAAAGAAGATTTTGAAACATTATATAGAGAAAACTTAGATCTTAAAGAAAAATTAAACTTATATCAGGAACAAGTAAGCAGATATAAAAGTATAGAAGAAACTTTAAATGCAACTTTAATTACAGCGCAAAGTACAGCTGAAGATACATGTGCAGCTGCAAATAAAAAAGCTAAAATAATAGTTGAAGAAGCTGACTTAAAAGCAAGACAAATAATAGAACAAGGTAATAACCGTGTTATAGAAATAAGAAAAGAACATGATTCTTTAGTTAAAGAGTTCAAAGTATTTAGAAATAAATTTAAATCTCTTTTAGAAGATGAAATTAGAAGTATTGATGAAATATTCTCTAATGTGGATGAAAATTGCAATGAACCATTTAATAACACTATGATTTACAATTTAGAAAACCATGGTGATGAACAAAAAGAGATAGCTACAACAATTGACTAATAAATAAATTAAATAATCAGAATATAAAACATTGACTATTTTATAGACTTATTATATAATTTTTTATTATAAAATCAATTTAAATGAAAGTTAATAATTATCTAAAAGCAATGATAGAGAGAGTAAATTTTCGGAAGTTTTACAGAGAGTTGGGTTTGCTGAGAACCAATGAATAGAAGAAAATTGAAAATCACTCTTAAGCTGCAGGCTGAACGATAGAAATATTTATTAAGCTGTGCCGGTTAGTGCCGTTAAACTATTTAGAGTGCTATATATAAATTAGATTTATTATATATAGAATTAGGGTGGTAACGCGATAACAACTCGTCCCTTTTATAGGGGACGGGTTTTTTTGTTGTATTCTGTTTTAGGATACAGTTTTTAGATAACAATGTTAAATAGTAAAATTAATACAATCATTTTTAGAAAGGGTGATAATATGACAAAGTTTAAGTCATTAGTAGACAGTTCTGTAAAAGATGCAGAAGCAAAAGTCTCTGAGTATTGGAAAGATATAAACATACTTGAAAGAACACTAGAAAAAGGTGAAAATGATCCAAGCTTCGTATTCTATGAAGGTCCTCCAACAGCAAATGGTAACCCAGGAATACATCACGTTGTAGCTAGAACATTAAAAGACTGGGTATGTAGATATAAGACAATGAGTGGGTATCAAGTAAGAAGAAAAGCTGGTTGGGATACTCATGGTTTGCCAGTTGAAATACAAGTAGAAAAAGAGTTAGGCCTTTCAGATAAGCAAGAAATAGAGAATTACGGTATAGCAAACTTCAACCAAAAATGTAGAGAGTCCGTTTTTACATATGAAAAGCAATGGAGAAATATGACTGAAAGAATGGCTTATGAAACAGATTTAGATAATCCATATATAACTCTAGATAATAATTATATAGAATCTGTATGGTGGATACTAGATAAATTTAACAAAGAAAACTATATATATGAAGGACATAAAATACTTCCTTACTGCCCAAGATGTGGAACAGGTCTTGCTTCACATGAGGTTGCACAAGGATATAAAGAAATAAAGAATAATACTGTAATAGCTAAGTTCAAGAGAAAAGATGCTGATGAATTTTTCTTAGCATGGACAACTACTCCTTGGACATTACCATCAAACGTTGCATTAACAGTAGGTCCAGAAGTTGACTATGTTAAAGTTAAGCAAAATGATGAAGTATACTATGTAGCTAAAGCTTTAGCTAATAAGGTATTAGGGGAAGAGTATGAAGTATTAGAAGAAATGAAAGGTAAAGATTTAGAACATATAGAATATGAACAATTAATGCCTTTCGTTGAAACTGACAAAAAAGCATTCTTCGTTACATTAGGAGATTACGTAACAACTGAAGACGGTACAGGTATAGTTCATACTGCACCAGCATTCGGTGAAGACGACTACAACTTAGGTAGAAAATATAACTTACCAGTTCTTCAACCAGTTGATGAAACAGGTAAATTTACAACTACTCCATGGCAAGGCAAATTCGTTATGGAAGATGGAGTAGACGTTGAAATAATAAAATGGTTAGCTCATGAAAATAAATTATTCTCTAAAGAAAAGGTAGCTCATAACTACCCACACTGTTGGAGATGTCAAACTCCATTATTATACTATGCTAAGCCAAGTTGGTATATAGAAATGACAAGACTTAAGGATCAATTAATAGAAAATAATAACTCTGTTGATTGGTATCCAAAGTTTGTTGGAGAAGGTAGATTTGGTAACTGGTTAGAAAACTTAAATGACTGGGCTATATCAAGAAGTAGATACTGGGGTACTCCACTTAACATATGGAAATGTGAATGTGGTCACAAAGAGTCTGTAGGCTCAAGAGCTGAACTTGCTGAAAAAGCAATAGAAGATGTAAATCCAGAAACAGTTGAACTTCATAGACCATATGTTGATGATATACATTTAAAATGTGATTGTTGTGGAGAATCAATGACAAGAGTAACTGATGTTATAGACTGTTGGTTCGATAGTGGATCAATGCCATTTGCTCAACATCACTATCCATTTGAAAACAAAGAAAACTTTGACCAATTATTCCCAGCAGATTATATCTGTGAAGGTATAGATCAAACTAGAGGATGGTTCTACTCATTACTTGCTATATCTACATTCGTAACAGGTAAAGCACCATACAAGAAAGTATTAGTTAATGACTTAGTTCTTGATAAAGATGGAAAGAAAATGAGTAAGTCAAGAGGAAATACTGTAAATCCATTTGAATTATTCGATAAATACGGAGCAGATGCATTAAGATGGTACTTATTATACGTATCTCCACCATGGACTCCGATAAGATTTGATGAAGATGGATTAAAAGAAGTACAAAGTAAGTTCTTAGGAACTATGAAAAATGTATATAACTTCTTCACATTATATGCAAATACTGATGATATAAACCCAACTGACTTCTTTGTTGAGTACAAAGATAGACCAGAATTAGATAGATGGATATTATCTAAGTTTAACAACTTAAAGAAAGAAACAGAAGAAAACTTAGAAATATTCGAAGTAAATAAAACTATAAGAAGAATACAAGCATTCATCAACGATGACTTATCTAACTGGTATATAAGACGTTCAAGAAGAAGATTCTGGGCGACTGAATTAACAGAAGATAAGAAAGCTGTATATAATACAACTTATGAAATATTAACAGAACTTTGTAGATTAATAGCTCCATTCGCTCCATACATGTCTGAAGAAATGTATAGAAACTTAACTAATGAAGAATCTGTTCATTTAGCTAGCTATCCAAGAGCAGATGTAAGTTTAATAGATACTAAATTAGAAGAAAAGATGGATTTAGCTAAAAACTTAGTTACATTAGGTAGAGCATCAAGAGAAGCAGCAAGAATAAAAGTACGTCAACCAATACAAGAAGTATATGTAGACGGAAAATATGAAGCTATACTTAGTGATATAGTTGATTTAATAAAAGAGGAGCTTAATGTTAAGAAAGTTGTATTTGCTAAAGATTTAGGTGAATTCATGAACTTTAGTTTAAAGCCAAACTTCAAAGTATTAGGTCCAATATTAGGAGCTAAGATGAAATTCTTTGCTGGTGCATTAAACAAATTAAATGCAGGTGAAGTAGTTCCTAAGTTAGAAGCTGGAGAAAGCTTAACTGTTGATATAGATGGAGAAGACTTTGAGTTTAATAAGGATCATGTTTTAATAAACATATCAGCTAAGGAAGGATTCAATGTAGTTATGGAAAATAACTTATTCGTTATACTTGATACTACATTAACTCAAGAATTAATAGAAGAAGGATTCGCTAGAGAGTTCATATCTAAAGTACAACAATTAAGAAAGTCTAGTAACTTTGATGTATTAGATAACATAGTTATAGAATTCTGTTCAGATGATGAAATAGCATCTGCTGTTGAAAAATTTGAAGACTATATTAAGTCAGAAACGTTAGCTCTAGAAATAGAAAGAGTTGAAGATACTAGTTTAGAACAATGCAACTTAAATGATCATATGACTGGAATAAAGGTTATAAGAAAATAGTCTTTTAGATAATAGGGTTGATTTGTTGACAGGCGCTTCGTTGCCTAGTTTGCAAATCAACCTTTTTTTATGCTAAAATATAGGATTTATTTTAGGAAACTTATTGTAATAAAGTATTATTTGTATTATTATATATGATACAAATGATACTTATTTTGAAGGAGGTGTTTTCATGATTATAAATTTAAATTTTGAAAGTGAAGTACCTATTTATTTGCAACTTAGAAATGAGATTGTCATAGCTATTGCTAAAGGTGATTTAGAACAAGGTGAAGGTATTCCTACTGTTAGACAGATGTCTGAGGACTTGGGGATTAATCCTATGACTGTTAATAAGGCTTATGGACTTTTAAAAAGAGAAGGGTTTATTACTATAGATAGAAGACATGGAGCTAAGGTTAATTTAATTTCTGGTGGTAAGTTAGAGTTTAAGGAAAGATTAGAGGAAGACTTGAATTTGGTAATTTCTGAAGCCAGTATTAAAGGGGTTGAAAAGGCGGAGTTTATGGAAATATGTGATAGGATATTTAACTTGATGAAAAGTATATCACTTGAGAATAAGTAGGGGGAAGAATATAAGATGATGAATTTTATTTTAATGCCAGCAGTTATTATGATTGCAACTGTGGTTTATTTTACAATGAATGGGGCTGCTAAGCCTAGAAGGAATATTTTACTTGGAGTTACATTGCCTAAGGAAGCTTTAGAAGAGGAAATAGTTTTAAAAATAATTGGCGAATATAAAAGGAATGTTAAGATATGTGTGTTAGGTAGTGTATTGACTGGATTGCCTATATTGTTCATAGATAAAACGGCTATTAACACGGTATACCTTATAATATGGGGGTTGATTACATCAGAGTGGTTAGTTAAGCAACCATATAAGCATATGAATAGAAGGCTTAAAAAAATAAAAGAAGAGAATGAGTGGTTTATAGGTGAAAAAAGAGTTATAAACATGGACACTAAGGTAAGCAAGTTGAAGAATAAAATGCCTATACCAGATAAGTATATGCTTATACCAATAGGTATATCTTTGATTCCACTTACTATGTCTTTTGTAAAATATGATACAGATTTAAAGTATGCAAATGTTGTAGCGGTTATATTGGTAGGAGTATTATTATTTTTATACTTTGTAGGTTTTAAAGGTAGTAATAAGCTTAAATTAAAAGTATATAGCAAAAATAGTGAGATTAATTACATATTGAATAAAGAAGAAAAATATTTAAATTCTATAGTGTGGTTTATAACATCTCTAACTGCGAGTATAATTTTTTTATTTACTTTTTCATTAGTGTATGAAGTCATAAATGTAAGTTATTATTTTATATCTTTTATAGCCATATTAGCTTCTATAATCTCATTTGTAGGATTTGTCTATAAAGATAATAGAATTAAAAGCTTAGAAGATGAATTGCTTAGAATGGATAGTGAAATTGTATATACGGATGATGATGAGTATTGGATAGATGGATACAAATATTATAATGAAAATGATTTTAATTCAAAAGTAAGTCCTAGGTTTGGATTTAATGCATATACATATAATTTAGCTACAAAAAAAGGTAAAATGTTATATTATATGCCTACTATAATATGTGCAGTAATAATGATACCATTATGCTTTAATTTATTAGAAATGGATTTTTCTCATCATAAAATTACTATATCAAAAGAAAATAATAGTATTAGTATTGATTATCCATCTTATGATTATGAATTTAGTGTTGCTGAAATAGAAGATGTAAGTTTAGTAGACGAAGTTAATTTTAAGATAAGAACTAATGGAATAAGTACAGATGAATATAGCAGAGGTAGTTTCAAGTCTGTACAATATGGAAAATGCAAAGCGTATATTTACAATGAAAGTAAACCATATATAGTTGTTAAGCTAAAAAATACTTATCTTATATACAATGAAAGAACTAAAGATGAAACTATGAAAGTATATAATGAATTAAAAAGTTTAGTAGATTAATTGCTAAAATTCTATTTAATAATAATATAAAATCATTTTATAGATATAAATAAAGATAAAATAGAAATATAAAAGTTTAAGGCATATATAAACTTAATTACAAGTTTATATATGCCTTAAACTTTATCTATAATGTGAATTTTATATCCACTTACTAACTAAAAAGCTTGCTATTTTTTCATATGGTAATTTTTCTGTTTTTAATATACTTTGAACTACTAACCCATCAACTATTGAAATAAGTAAGAAAGAAAAAGCCTCAGCTTCATCTATACTTTCAGATAAATTTTTATATATTTCATCTTGTAAAGTAGTTCTCCACTGAATATATTTTACTTTTATTCTTTCTCTTAAAGAATCATTTCCAGTTATAGCTTCACAAAGTAAATACATATGAATTCTTCCAGTAGATCCTATCGTAGCAATTTTTCTGAGTATTAGATTTATAAGTTCATCTTTAGAAGAATTTTTTTCTATATTTTTAACACACTCTAAAACAGCATCGGTAATTATATTTAGATGAACATCTGCAATATCAAATATTAAATCATCTTTAGATGAATAATGATAATATAAAGTGCCTTTACTTATACCGGCAGCTTTTGATATGTCAGAAAGACTAGTATTTTTAATTCCGTTATGTGTAATTAGATTTATAGCAATATCTAAAATATGTTCTTTCATATTATTGTTTGGCTTCATAAAATTAACCTTTCTATGTATTTAAAACATTAAACTAAATTATATTATAAAGTATATATAATTTTAAAGTCAATAAAACTAGGAATGTAATATTACAAGTGTTGACAACTTCTCAAAAGGTATATACAATAGAAATAAATAATCGGTCGACCGACTGACTGATTATATATTATTAATATTAACATAAATTTAGAAAATTAACACAAGAATTTAAATAAATAATTAAGTGAGGTAAATAAAGTGAATAAGATAAAGTTATTAGTTGATGGTGGATGTGATTTACCGGAAAATATTTTAGAAAAATATAATATAGAGCTAGTAGGGCTAAATGTAAGTTTTAATGATGAAAGTTATATAGCTGGAGTAGAAATAGATAATGAAACTTTTTATAAAAAAATGAGTGAAAGTAAAGAACTACCTAAAACTTCATGCCCATCTCCAGATAGATTTTTAGAAGCGTACAAAGGTGATGAAGATGTATTAATAATAACTGTAAGTTCATTATTATCTGGTACATATAGTAGTGCAAAGCTTGCAAAGGATATGTATGAAGATAAAAATAGTAATAAAAAAATCGAAGTTTTAGATAGTATGAGTGGCTCAATAGGTCAAGGTTTATTAGCGATAAAAGCAGCAGAATTAATTAATGAAGGAAAAAATTTAGATGAAATAGTGTCAATTCTTGAAAAATTAAAAAATGATGTTATATTCTATGGAACATTAGAAACTTTAGAAAATGCTATAAAAGGTGGAAGAATAAATCCATTAGCAGGAAAACTTATAAATGCATTAAACTTTAAGGCTATAATACAAGTTACTGAAGGTGTTGTAAAACCAATAGATAAAGCAAGAGGTGTAAATAATAGTTTAAAAAAGGTTTTAGAGTATGTAGAATCTAATATAAAGAATGTTGATGAGAAAATTCTAGTAATAGCTCATGCTCATTGTGAAGATAAGGCATCTAAAATAAAAGAAAGCTTAGAAATAAAATATAAATTCAAAGATATAATAATAGCTGAGATAGGGCCTGTAATGGGAACATATACATCTCAAGGGGCTATACTAATAAGTTCATTATAAGTAAGTTAATAAGGCATATACAAAGGATAGTTTAAGATAACTTAAATTAGTTTTGTATATGTTTTTTTATTGAAAAATATATAGATTTAATCTATAAAAAATAATTAATATAGATTTAATCTATATGACTTTACTTGTTTTTTTTATTAAGTATATAATGTAGTGTAAAAGAAAAGTTAGGAGGACAAGATGGCTATTAAAAAGATGAAAAGCATAATTTTAGTGACAACTATGGTATTAGGATTATTATCACTATCAGGATGCTCTAAAAAAGAAGAAGCAAAAGATGTAGAATTAAAAACTATTTCAACAAAAGATCTAGAATCAAAATTAGAAGATGATTCATGGGTAATAGTAGATACTAGAATTAATGATGCTTACAATGGATGGAAATTAGATGGTGTTTCTAGAGGAGGCCATATAGCAGGAGCTGTAGATTTTTCATCAAACTGGTTAAGTGTTGATAACAAAAATAAAGAAGAAATATTAGATGAAGCATTAAAAACTAAAGGTATTGATAAAGATAAAAACATAGTTTTATATGATTCAAATGAAGAAGATGCAAAAGTAGTTGGAAATTATCTATCACAAAAAGGTTATACAAATGTTTATACTTATAATGTAAAAGAATGGGCAAAAGAGGAATCTTTATCTATGGAATCATATGAAAACTATGATAGATTAGTTCCAGCAGATATTGTAAAGGAAGTAATAGATGGAAAAACTCCTGAAACTTTTGAAGGATCTAAAAATATAAAGATTGTCGAAGCTAGTTGGGGAGAAGAAAGTGAAGCATATTCTAAAGGACATGTTCCAACTAGTGTTCATATAAATACAGATACAGTAGAACCACCACCAAATTGGATGTTAGCAGGTGATGAAGAATTAGCTAAATTTGCGCTAGACTATGGATTTACTAAAGATGATACAATTATAGTTACAGGTCCTGATGTCATGGCATCATACAGAGTTGCTGTTGTGCTTCGTTATATAGGCGTAAATGATGTAAGAGTACTTAATGGTGGAAATGATGCATGGGTAGCAGCTGGATATGAATTAGAAACAACAAGTAATGCACCTGTTGCAGGAACTAATTTTGGAGGAGAAATACCAGGAAATCCTGATCTAATAGTTACTATACCAGAACTTAAAGAAGAGCTAAAAAGTGATGATTCAGTTTTAGTAGATAATCGTAGTTGGGAAGAATATATAGGAGAAGTATCTGGATATAGTTATCATGATAAAAAAGGTCGTATACCGGGAGCTGTATATGGATATGCAGGTACAACATCAACGACATTGGAAGACTATCGTAATATAGATAATACAATGAGAAATGCAGATGAGATAAAAGTTTTATGGGATAAAGCCGGAATAGACACAAATAAGAAGTTAATATTTATGTGTGGTAGCGGATGGAGAGCTGCAGAAGTACTAACATATGCTAATGTTATGGGGTACGATAATTCAGCGTTATATAGTGATGGTTGGATAGGATGGAGTAATGATGCTTCAAATCCTGTTGAAACTGGCGATCCTACTAAATAGGATTAATAATTATGAATAATATAATAAAAAAAATATTATATACACTAACTGTTACACTTCAATTAGCAACAATTGTGGGAGTATTTGTAGTTCAATATTTAACAAATAAAAAAGCTGGTGTAATGCACCATGTTTATTATAGAAAATATCAATTTGAAAACAGTATATTTTCTCCTGAAAATTTATTAATTCAAAAAAATATTGCTATAGTACTCATAATCATATTTTTTGTGATTTTTATTTATTTATTGAAAAAGAATAAAAATATTTTTTATAAAGTACAAGCAGGTTTAACATTTATAAGTAGTTTTCTAATTTATATATCTATGAGTAGTAGGTATTTTACTGAAAAACTAGCTTACCATTACTTTATAATGGCATTTGTATTAGTATTTATAATACAATTTATAGTATTTGTTATAACATCTATTCATAATAAAAATCCAAAAAATAATTACTTGCATTAATCATCCTCTTGACATTTTTTCTAGGAAATCATATTATTAAATAAAAATAATATAATTAATCCAATGAAAAGAGTTAGTAACTAAATAAAGATTCGATACAGAGAGTAAAGAAAGGTGAGAGCTTTACAAGAAAAGTTTAGTGAATGGGTCTTTGAGGAATTAGGTTAAATATAATAATTAAGTTATTATAAAGTAGCTGATATCGTGACTGCACGTTATAGCAGGTTTAAGAGATACATATTATAAGATATGTATAAATTAGGTGGTACCGCGGAAAATATATCCGTCCTATTAATTATAATAGGGCGGATTTTTTACGTTGAACAATCAAATTAAATTTTATATAAGATAAATTTTAGGAGGAAGAATATGAACATAATAGGTATAATAGGAGCAATGGACGAAGAGGTAGATATATTAGTAGACCTTATGGAAATAGAAAAGATAGTTGAAAAAGCTAGTTTAAAATTCCACAAAGGTAAATTAGAAGGCAAAGATATAGTATTAGTTAAATGTGGAATAGGTAAAGTAAATGCTGCTTTATGTACGCAAATATTAATAAGTGAGTTTAATGTAGATGCAGTTGTAAACACTGGAGTTGCAGGAGCACTTCATAGTGAATTAGATGTTCAAGATATAGTAATATCAACAGATGCAATACAACATGATATGGATACGACTGCATTTGGAGATAAAAAAGGTGAAATACCAAGAATGGAAACTTCAACATTTATAGCAGATCAAAAACTTATAGATGCAGCTTATGAATCGTCAATAAAAGAATTAGAAGGAAACAAAGTTTTAAAAGGAAGAGTAGTATCAGGAGATATATTTGTAAGTTCTAGAGAATTAAAAGATAGCTTAGTAAGTGAATTTGGTGCTTACTGTGCAGAAATGGAAGGGGCTGCAATAGCTCATGTTTGTACTTTGAATAAAGTACCATTCGTAGTAATAAGATCAATGTCTGATAAGGCTGATGGAAGTGCAGATGTTACTTATGAAGAATTTGTAGTAAAAGCTGCTCATAAGTCTAAAGATATAGTTTTAAATATGCTAAAGGCATTATAATTTAGGAGGTTTCAATGGGTGATAAGAAGGTAATCTTTAGTGGTGTTCAACCATCAGGAAAATTAACTCTAGGTAACTACTTAGGAGCTTTAAGAAATTTTGGAAAATTCCAAGATGAATATGATTGTTACTATAGTATAGTTGACTTACATGCAATAACTGTACCTCAAGAAGCTAAAAATTTAAGAGCAAATACATTAGAGATATTAGCACAATATTTAGCTTGTGGACTTGATCCAGAGAAGAGTACTATATTTATACAATCACATGTAAGCGCACATACAGAACTTATGTGGATATTAAATACAATGACTTATATGGGTGAGTTAAGTAGGATGACTCAGTTTAAAGATAAGTCACAAAAAAGTGAAGCGAACCTAAATGCAGGATTATTTACATATCCAGTGCTTATGGCTGCTGACATACTTTTATATCAAACAAACTTAGTACCAGTTGGAGAAGATCAAAAGCAACATTTAGAACTAGCTCGCGATTTAGCTGCTAGATTTAATAATAGATATTCGCCTACTTTTGAAATACCAGAAGGATATATACCAAAAGAGGTTGGAAGAGTAATGAGTTTACAAGAACCTACTAAGAAAATGAGTAAATCAGATTCAAATGAAAATGCATTTATACTGTTAGCTGATGACCCAGATACAATAAGAAGAAAAATAAAAAGAAGTGTTACAGATTCAGAGGGTGTCGTGAGATATTGTGATGAACAACCTGGAATAAAGAACTTAATAGACATATACACTCAATTAGGTAATAAAACTATTGATGAAGTTGTTTCTATGTATGAAGGTAAAGGATATGGTGAGTTTAAAGCAGATGTAGCGGAAGTTATAGTAGAAGCTTTAAGTCCAATAAGAGAAAAATATTTAGAGCTTCTTAAGGATAAGGAATATTTAGAAAAAGTATATGCAATGGGTGCTGCAAAAGCTGAAAAACAAGCTAGAAAAACTTTAAGAAAAGTATACAAAAAAGTAGGATTAATAGAAAGAAAATTTTTATAATATAAATAAAAAGTCACCATTTAGGTTCTAGTGTTGCATCTAGTTAATATTTGCAACTTGATTTTTACAAAATTTATATAATGAAAAAAATAACCTTCTTTGGTTAAATGGAAGTAACGACAAATCCATCCAA
>CABIVQ010000047.1 GCA_902362365.1 Clostridiaceae bacterium
TCTTCTTTTCTGCATTTGTTCTCACATCATTATTATACATCAAAACTTATCCACAAGACCATTTTTTATAATACCTTAGTATATAAAAAAATGGCATTACGCCATTTTTATCTTGCACCCTCTCCAGTTAATACTACTCTAATTGTAGCAAATATAATTTTTATATCCATCAGTATATTTCTATTTTTAATATATTCTATATCCCATTTTAATTTTTCTTCAGGACTTATTTCATATCCTCCATTAACTTGAGCTAACCCTGTTAATCCAGGTTTAACTACTGTTCTCAATAGAAATCCTGGTATTTCTTTATCAAACTGATAAGTTAATTCTGGTCTTTCTGGCCTTGGCCCAATTAAGCTCATGTCACCTTTTAGTATGTTTACTAATTGTGGTATTTCATCAATTCGTGTTTTCCTGATGAAGTTTCCAACTTTGGTTATTCTTGGATCATTTTTTTGAGCCCATTGTGCTCCACTTATTTTTTCAGCATCAACTCTCATTGATCTTAATTTATATATCGAAAAATGTTTTTCGTCTTTTCCTAATCTTTCTTGTTTATAGAAAATTGGTCCACCATCTTCTAATTTAATTAAAAGTCCGAATATAATAACTAGTGGTGTCCCTACTAAAAGTCCTATAAATGATGAAACTATATCTAACATTCTTGAGTATATTCTATATATAAAACTATCTTTTACATGTATTTTTTCCATAGATTTTGTGTCACTATCTTCTAAATCAATAAACTTAGAAACAGTTGTATCCATATATTCTTTCCTCCTTAAAATATCATTATTATATGTTACTGTCATATTTCTACATTTTTATTAATCAATTTCTTCTTATTACATTTTACTACATCTATATTATATTTGTCTATATTAATAATTTATTTAGATTTTACTTTTTAGATTATTGTTAACATAAATTTAAAATTAATAAAAAATGAGTATCCATATAAATACTCATTTTTTACTGGCTATTCATTTATTTTAATAACTTATTTCACATTTCTTCTAAATTTTATATTTCTTGAGAACCTTCTATTTCTTCAGATTTTTCTTGTCCTTGTAAATTCTCAAAGTCATCCGTCTTTTCTATTAAATTACTTTCTTCTTGGATTTCAAGACCTTCAGGTTTTTCTGGATTTTCTGGATTTTTAACAATAGACTCCGATACTAGCTCACCGTCAATATTAAATGTATATTTAATATTTGCTATTATAAGATCTCCTACTACTATACCTCCATCTAAATCACAATAGTACTTCTTACCGTTAAGTTCTAACCACCCAATGTATGTACTTCCGTCTTGATTTAGATAATATTTAGTTCCATCTAAATTCAACCATCCTATGCTCATTTCACCATTTTCTTTTAGATGATATCTCTTATTATTGATGTCCTTCCATCCAGTTACCATTACTCCATCTGACTCTAGGTAGTACCACTTATTATTCAACTTAATCCAACCAGTTGCCATACTTCCATCTGCATTAAAGTAATACCACGTTCCTTTTATTTTTCCCCAGCCTGTTTCCATGCTTCCATCAGTATTCAAATAGTACCATGTTCCTTTTATTTGATTCCATCCAGTTGCCATACTTCCGTCTGCATTAAAGTAATACCATGTTCCTTTTACTTTTTCCCAACCTATTTTCATACTTCCGTCTGTATTAAAGTAGTACCATGTTTCTTTTATTTGCTTCCACCCAGTTACCATACTTCCGTCTGCATTAAAGTAATACCATGTTCCTTTTACTTTTCCCCAGCCTGTTTCCATGCTCCCATCAGTATTCAAATAGTACCATGTTCCTTTTATTTGATTCCATCCAGTTGCCATACTTCCATCTGCATTTAAATAGTACCAAGTTTCATTTACATTCTTCCATCCAGTTGCCATACTTCCATCTTCATTAAAGTAATACCATGTTCCTTTTACTTTTTCCCAGCCTGTTACCATTGATCCATCTTGCCTTAAGTAATACCATGTTCCCTTAGTTTGCTTCCATCCAGTTTGCATTCTTCCATCTGCATTAAAGTAATACCATTTATTCCCTATTTGCTTCCAAGAGTTTCTTTGGTAATGTTCTGATTCATTTAAATAATACCAACTTCCATCTATTAATTTCCATTGATATGCAACTTTATCTATGTTTATATTATATTTCGCTGCAATTTGTGAATATGTATCTGAAGTTTCACTGATTAGTACTGTAGTACCTGTTGGTACTCTATCAAATAACCAACGCACTTCTTTGTTGTACATTCTTATACAACCACCACTAACATTTCCTCCTATAGAGTTTTCATTGTTAGTTCCATGTATTCCATATGTAGTTCCATATGTATTTCCTACATGTAATCCTAGCCAACGATCTCCAAGTGGATTTCTAGGATCTCCTCCCGGTATTCCTCCACTATAATAAGGCCTATTTACAATTTTATTTACTATTGTAAATTTACCCGTAGGCGTTTTAGTTCCATATTTCCCAGTTCCTACTTGGAACTCTTTAACCAATTTATTATCAACATAATATCCCATTGTATTCGTTTTAGAATTTATTATTAAAAGATGTTTACTATCAGCACTTGCAGATGTAGCCCCCCCTAATAATAGAATACACATTGATAAGGTTATAGCTATAAATTTACTTACAAACTTCTTCATTACTTCCCCCCTAAATAAAAACAAACATACTTAATTTCATATCTTAAATTTTACCATTTTAGTATAAATTTGTGTAAAACTCTTTCGCATAGTTAATTATATAAAAAAATTTCTAATTTGTATACAGTTAATTGCTCTAGTTAAATGATATGAAATGATAGTAAATAAACTATAACTCCTGACATCATATTTCCTATTACCCCCCTAAAAGTGCGTACTTTAACCTCATATGTAATATAGATGATATAGCTGATGCGGTCCAGGTTCCTGTAGTTGGAAGGAGTATTCCTACAAATAAAATTATCCCTATAATAGAAGCATTCTTCATTTTTTTCATTCCGCTGTCTATTTTTTATCAATTTTTTTTATTAGACCTAAAAATGCTCCTCTTTGCCTCAAGAAATCCATTATATGCCTAAAAGTTAATACTAGTGTAATAGCTACTACCGTCGAACCTACTACACTAGCTAAGTAAACTCCTATAGGATTTAAATCCATTGCTATACCTATAGGAATAGCCCTCTTAATTCCGTTACAGGAATCATCGATAAAACCATAATTTTCAAATAATCCAATGCCATCATCCAATTTACTATTTATTTTCCTAATCTTATTAATATATCTAAAATACCATTATATTAAAAATATCATAAAAATAATATAATACTTAAAATATTTATTATTATTTTATAAAAGGTACTATTTTAACTTTAATAGTTATTAATAGTACCTTTTATTTTATATATACTTAAGTTTATTTATCTCCATATCCATTTGGATTTTGGCTTTGCCATCTCCAAGAATCTTGACACATATCATCAATTCCATATTCTGCCTTCCATCCTAGTTCAACTTCTGCTTTACTAGGATCTGCATAGCACATCGCTATATCCCCAGCTCTTCTTTCTGCTATTTTATATGGAACTTCTCTATTACTAGCTTTAGAAAAAGCTTTAACTAAATCAAGAACACTATAACCATTACCAGTTCCTAAATTATAAGTAACTAATCCTGGATTTTCACTTAGTTTATCTAAAGCCTTAACATGTCCTCTAGCTAAATCTACTACATGTATATAATCTCTTACACCTGTACCATCATGAGTTGGATAGTCATCTCCAAATACACTTAGTTCTTTTAGACTTCCTATAGCTACCTTTGTTATATATGGCATTAAATTATTTGGTATTCCATTAGGTTCTTCACCTATTCTACCACTCTTATGAGCTCCAACTGGATTAAAGTACCTTAAAATTGCAACATCTAATGTCTTATCAGCTTTGCATATATCTCTAAGCATATCTTCTATCATTAGTTTTGTTCTACCATAAGGATTTGTTACTGATAAATCAAAATCTTCTAGTATAGGATTTCTTATTGGATCTCCATATACAGTAGCAGAAGAACTAAATACAAACTTTTTAACACTATATTCTCTCATTAAGTCTAATACAACTAATGTACTTGTTAAATTATTTATATAGTACTCTAAAGGTTTTTCCACAGATTCCCCAACAGCTTTATATGCAGCAAAATGTATTACTGAATCTATTTTATTTTCTTTAAATACTACCTCTAATTTTTCTTTATCAGTTATGTCTATTTCATATAATTTAACTTTTTTCCCTAATAACTCCTCTATTCTCTCTATTACTACAGGATTACTATTTGAGAAGTCATCGACTATTATAACTTCATATCCAGCCTCAACTAATTCAATAGTTGTATGACTCCCTATATAACCAGCTCCTCCAGTTACTAATACTGACATGATCGTCCTCCCTCTAAAACTTTTATTATTTACTTTTCTACTTTAGTCTTTATAAATTTTAAAAGATCATCTTTTAAGTTATCTCTCTTTAATGCGAAATCTATTGTAGCTTCTAAAAATCCTAATTTATCACCTACATCATATCTTCTTCCTTCAAAGTTGTAAGCATATATAGCTTCTTGAGTAGCTAAAGTCTTTAATGCATCTGTTAACTGTATCTCTCCGCCTTTTCCAGGTGCTTGAGTTTCAAGTATATTGAATATTTCAGGTGTTATTATATATCTACCTAATATTGCTATATTAGATGGTGCCTCATCCACATTTGGCTTTTCTACCATATCTTTTACTTTATATACTCTATCTTCTATATGCCTAACCTCTAATATTCCATACTTATCTGTATCCTCTTTTGCAACTTCTTGCACTCCTAGTATAGACGCTTTGTACTCATCATAAGTGTTTATTAATTGCTTTAAGCAAGGAACCTCTGAATCTACTATGTCATCACCTAATAATACTGCAAATGGTTCATTTCCTATAAAGCTCTTTGCACAGTGTATCGCATGGCCTAGACCTTTTGGTTCTTTTTGTCTTATATAATGTATATTTACCATGTTAGATATATCTCTTACCATTTCTAACATTTCTTTTTTTCCTTTTTGCTCTAATTCTAGCTCTAATTCTACAGACTTATCAAAGTGATCCTCTATAGATTTTTTATTTCTTCCAGTTATTATTAATATTTCTTCTATACCTGACTCTATAGCTTCTTCTATTATATATTGCAATGTTGGTTTATCTACAATAGGTAACATTTCCTTTGGCTGTGATTTAGTAGCCGGTAAAAATCTTGTTCCTAAACCAGCTGCAGGTATTATAGCTTTTTTTACTGTCATAATAAACTCCTTCGCTTTACTTCTTTAAATTAATCTATTATTTTACTAAAAAATTAACATTATAATTTAAATTATAATATATCATAAATATTGTTCTGATTCAATTTTTTGTAATAGAAAATTAAATACCATTGTTATTTTTCCGACAATTATAGATATATTTCCCAATTTACTTTAATATAATAAATAATAATATATTTTTTATTATATATAAATAGGAGGAGTAAAATATGAGATTAAAAGATAAAATAGCTTTAGTTACATCATCTACAAAGGGAATAGGGTTAGCTTGTGCTAAGGCTCTTGCAAAAAATGGAGCATTAGTTTATATAGCTGCAAGAAATGAAGAGCTAGCTAATGAAGTTATAGCTGAAATAGAAAACGAAGGCGGAAAAGCTAAGTTTGTATATTTCAACGCAAGAGAAGTTGAAACATACAATTCTATGATAGATACAGTTATCGAAAACGAAGGAAGATTAGATATATTAGTAAATAACTACGGAGGTACTAATGTACAACTAGATAAAAACTTAGTTGATGGAGATACAGATGCTTTCTTCAACATAGTACAAGATAATCTACAAAGTGTTTACTTACCTTGTAAAAGAGTTGTACCTCACATGATAAAAAACGGTGGAGGAAGTATAGTAAATATATCTTCTATAGGTTCTGTTGTACCTGATTTATCAAGAATGGGTTACTGTGTTACAAAGGCTGCAATAAACTCTTTAACACAAAATATAGCGCTTCAATATGCACATGATAATGTAAGATGTAATGCAGTTTTACCAGGGCTTACAGCTACTAAGGCTGCTCTTTCAAATATGCCTGATGAGTTTAGAAAATCATTCTTAAGACATGTTCCTTTAAATAGAATGGGTACTCCAGAAGATATAGCTAATGCCGTGTTATTCTATGCTTCTGATGAAACTTCATATATAACTGGAGATATATTAGAAGTGTCTGGTGGATATGCCCTTGGAACACCTCAATATGGAGATCTTGTTCAAAGATAATTGGGGATAGTTTTAATGCGGGCAAAGGGGTGTGATATTGCATTTTCCACACATACAAGGCACAAATCGCCTTGTAAATGGGATGGAAAATTGCAATATCACACCCCCTTTTTGCCTTTGGTTACAACTATCCCCAATTATAAACTGCTATTTTATATAAATAAAATAAGTGCTTCAATGTTTATATAAACTTTGAGGCACTTTTTTATATTTAAGTATTATATTATATGAAGTGATAGTAATGACATTATTATTCCTGCCATCATGTTTCCTATTAGTACTCCTATAAATGCGTCTTTTATTCTCATTTTTAGGATTGATGCTATTGCTGAGGCTGTCCATGTCCCTGTGGTTGGTAGTGGTATTCCTACAAATAGTATTATTCCAAATATAGATACTTGTTTCATTTTTTTCATACCTGAATGTATTTTTCTGTCTATCTTATTTAATAATTTTAAAAATATCCCTTTTTCTTTTAAGAATTGCATTATATGTCTAAATGTTAATACAAGTGGAACTGATACTATTGTTGATCCTATTACACTTGCTATATATACACCTATTGGGTTTAAATCCATTGCTATTCCTATTGGTATAGCACCTCTTAGCTCTGTAACTGGAATCATTGATAAAAGCATTATGTGTAAGTATTCCAATTTTATCCTCCTCCAAAAAATAAAGATATAACATTTTATTTTTGCTATATCTCTATTTAAAAAAATTTATTTTATTCCTTGTATTTATACATCTCTCAATGTAAGATTTCTAATTTCACATCAAAAGTTTTTCCCTACCTAATTATCCATAGATAAATAAATCTATTTTCCTTCTTTTTCTACTATATCTTTCATATAATTTAATAAATCTTCTCTTAACCCATCTCTCTTTAAAGCAAAATCTATTGTTGCTTCTAAGAATCCAAATTTATCTCCTACATCATATCTTCTTCCTTCGAAGTTGTATGCATATATTGCTTCTTGAGTAGATAAAGTTTTTAAAGCGTCAGTTAATTGTATTTCTCCACCTTTTCCAGGTTTTTGATTTTCTAATATTTCAAATATAGATGGATTGATTATATATCTTCCTAGTATTGCTATGTTTGATGGTGCACTTTCTACAGAAGGCTTCTCAACCATATCTTTTACTTTATATACTCTATCTTCTATATGTTTTACATCTAGTATTCCATATTTATCTGTATCTTCTTTTGCAACCTCTTGAACTCCTAATATTGTTGTTTTATATTCATCATAAGTATTTATTAATTGCTTTAAACAAGGAGTATCTGCATCGACTATATCGTCTCCTAATAATACAGCAAATGGTTCATCCCCTATAAAACTCTTGGCACAGTGTATAGCATGCCCAAGTCCTTTTGGTTCTTTTTGTCTTATATAGTGTATGTTAACCATGTTAGATATATCTCTTACCATTTCTAACATTTCTTTTTTACCCTTTTGTTCTAATTCTAACTCCAGTTCTACTGATTTATCAAAGTGATCTTCTATAGATTTTTTATTTCTCCCTGTTATTATTAATATCTCTTCAATACCAGACTCTATAGCTTCCTCTATTATATATTGTAAAGTTGGTTTATCAACTATTGGAAGCATCTCCTTTGGTTGAGATTTTGTAGCTGGTAAAAATCTTGTCCCTAATCCAGCTGCTGGTATTATAGCTTTTTTTACTGTCATTTTATACTCCTCCGTATTTTTAAATTCTGCTAAATTTAAATATTTTCACTGTGAATTTTTCATATAAACAAAATGAAATTTAGATATTATTTCTAATTTCTAAATTTCTAAGACTGACTATTTCAATATTATAATTATAATTACAAATATAATATAGCATATATTCTATTTTAATTCAATTTTGTATAAAAAAAACACCAGCAAAAGCTAGTGTACATCATTAAATTGAGCAAATCTATAAGCGGAGTTCTGTATTAGATGATCATCTTTCTAGGCCTATTGTCACCAATAGGCTCAAGCGTCCTACCTACCGGAGGGTACGAGCAGCACCCTATAACCCTATCTTGGACTTGCTCCGGGTGGGGTTTACACGGCTTGGCTAGTCACCTAGCCAACGGTGAGCTCTTACCTCACCTTTTCATCCTTACCAAATAAATTGGCGGTTATTTTCTGTTGCACTATCCTTAGGATCACTCCCACTAGGCGTTACCTAGCACCCTTGCTCTATGGAGCTCCGACTTTCCTCACGTAGCAAAGTGCTACCCGCGATCATCTGACTTACTTAATTTAATTGATGAATTTATATTATCATAATTTATTAATACTGTCAAAAGTTAAATTTCTTATTATATGTAAAAAATTAGTACATATAAATATATGTATCATAACCATATATTTACTATTTTTATATTATCCCTTTCTCATGTACATATAATGCTGCGTGAGTTCTATCTCTTAATTTTAATTTTTCAAATATATTGCTTGTGTGCTTTTTGACTGTATGCTCTGTAATACATAAATCATTTGCTATTTCATAATTTGTTTTTCCTTTTGATATACATATCAATATCTCTTTTTCTCTTTTTGTAAGCTCTTTTATCTCTTCAAGATTATCTTTTTTCATATAATTTTCTACTAGGTCTGAATCAAAATATTTTCTCCCTTTAGATAATAGTCTTACTGCATATTTTATTCCTTCACCATCTATATTGGCTAGTATATAACTATCTATTCCTAATTTCATACATTTTGAAAATAATCTTGTATCTTCATAAAAATCTAGTACCATGACTTTTGCATTACTATGTTCTTTGACTTCTCTTATATAGTCTATATATTGTCTTGTATTTTTATTTATACCAAATATTACCAAATCATAGTCACCATTATGTATGTCCTTACACATATATTCTTCATCTAAAAAATCTATACACTCTTCGTTAGATAAAATTTCAGCAACTCCTTTCCTTATTACAAGTGATTCTGAAATTACAATTCCTCTCATAAATACTCCCCCATATACCAAAGTATTCCCTTTGCTTATATATAAATAAATTATAAGTTTTATTTTAACTGTATTAAGTCACTCTAAATTTATATATATTGTAGCAGTTTAGTTTAAGTTTTAATTATACTTGATAATAACTTTCCTACATATTAAATATAAATTCACTATACTTTAGTAGTAAGAATTTAAAAAATAAAAAAGGCTATATTTGTAAAAGTCAACTTTTACATAAATATAGCCGGTTGCATCACTAACTCCATATATCCGAGATGCCCAAATTACAGGATATATATCACAGTTTCTTATATTGTTCTACGTTTCAAAAACATAATACTTTATTTTTATTATTTATTATTTGAATATTAATAATATTAATTAATTTATATACTTAAATCTTATACATATTTAGTATAATATGCAATAATTACTTAGTATAATATTAGAACTTTCATACTTCAAAAAATTACTTATTATTCAATATTGTTTTATTTTTTTATGTCTTATTCGAATTTCCTATATTTTCACTAATTTTTATACAATTTTCGCAACAGTTATAATTCCTTAATATATAAAAATAGCAGCCCTAATTTATGAGGCTGCTATAGAAATTTATTCGTATTCTTTTATATAGTTTGTATAATCAAATATGAACTTATAAATCGCATTTTTATTATACTCTTTTTCCCACTCAATAACCCATCCTTTTTCATTACTTATTGTGTGGCCGGTTCTATGACCTTCTAATGGAAACTCTAATTCATCAAATGCTTTATCACCAGTTTTTAGTGCTTGATTTGAAATACTTATAATCTCCATAGGTGTCATATTAGTTTTTGTGTATCTTAATAAATTATTAGCTATATCTAAAAATTCTGTTTTAGGTATAGTTGCTAGTTTATTATATACAGCTTGCAAAACAGTCCTTTGTCTACTATCCCTTTGGTAAGCACTATCTATATATCTTATTCTGCTATATGATAATGCTTGCTCTCCCGTAAGAGTTTGGTTTCCAGCTTCATTAACTCCTGGTATCTCACTAACTTCTTTATCTGTTACATCTATTTGGACTCCACCTAGTTCATCAATAATACTAATAAATGAACTAAAGCTAACTGATACATATTTATCAATATTTATTCCAAAATTATTCTTTATAGTTTCTAACAATAAACTTGGCCCATTATAGGCATATGCATGTGTTAACTTTTCTGTACTATAACCTGGAATATCTACGTAAGTATCTCTCGCAAGTGAAGTAAGCCTTATATCATTATTATCACTATCTATAGTAAGTACCATCATAGCATCAGATCTATTTCCTCTATCTACATTTTCACCATCAACACCTACTAAAAGTATATTAGTTATACCATCTACCTTTTCAACTTTTTCAATTTGATTTGCTTCTTCTTTGTCATACATAGAATTTAGCTTATAATATAAAGCTCCAAATCCTATAAGAGGTATTGTTACTAATAGTATTAATAAGCCTATTACAATCTTTTTTAAGTGTTTCATTTTATCATGTCCCCCATATTTTACATAAATATATTAAAGTTTTTTCTTTAAATTTATTTTATCACAATTATATACCTTTTCACTATTTTTATATCTCTAATGTTATTTCTAGTAAACATTGATTAATTAAAGCAAATTAAAAGTAGGCTAGTTGCAACTAGCCTAATTCATTTTATTAAATATCACATTAACTATGATTTAAATATATGTCTGTATATAATAAAGTTACTCTTTATAAGTAACTATAAATGCACTATACCCTTTATTTTTTAATTCCTTTACCATATCTCCTGCATTATCTTTATTTTTATAACTACCAGCTACAACTCTATAGTATAAGTTACTCTCTCCTAATGTATCGTTGTTAGATTCATTATTGTTTGTTGGTGGCTTATAAGTTACATTAAAATATTTACATATAGCAATTACAGTTGCTTCAACTAACTCATCCTTGTTATCCTTTAATATCTTTAAGTCGTCTTTATTTGTATAAAAAGCATATTCAATTAGTATAGAAGGCATACTTGCTTTATATATTACAGTGAAATTTTCAGTTTTTACCCCTCTATCTTTTCCATTACTATCAATTTTCTTAATTGCTTTTACTATTTCATCATTAACATATTTAGCCGCTTTCTTTGAATTGCTACTTGCATTTCCAGCTACATATGTTTCAGTTCCTCTTGCTGTATTAAAAGAAGATCCATATGCATTAGCATGTATTGATATAAATAAAGCATTTGGTTTACTTTTGTTTGACCAGTATGAATTTGCTAAAGTTGCTCTTTTAGTTAATCCCATTTCATTAGATTTTGCTGGAGAAGGATTAGTCAAGTACACACTTATATCATGGTCTTCTAATCTTTTTTCCAACTTATATTGCATTTGATTATTAAAATCCCATTCTCTTAGGGACTTATCTGGAGCTTGTTTACCTTCAACATATTCTGCGTGTCCACTATCTAATATTACTAAATTACTCATACTTTACCCCCCCTCTATATAATTATAGAAAATTCGGCTTTCATGAGTTGGTAATTTATAATATAAATTTATAATAAATTATTTTGACAAAAAAAGAAGTTTAGCAATATTAACTACTGCTAAACTCACTCTAAAAGTAACGACTAAGTATTTTATACCTCTCAGTATTAAAATTATATCCTTATATTTCAATGTTTATACATATTTTTTCTATAAATTTACATTTAAGTTAATTTTATTTTATCATAGCCTTTATACTAAAATTGTACTTTTATATTTTCTCTTTCACTCTTGTTTTCAAGTTCAAAGAAAGGTTCTTCTTTAAATTTAAACATTGATGCAACTATACAAGTTGGTATTTTTTGAATAGATGTATTAAATTCTCTTACTATGCCATTATAGTATCTTCTAGATTTCTCTATATCTGATTCAATTGATTGTAATTGATTTTGTAGATTTATAAATTGTGCATCTGCTTTTAAGTCTGGGTAATTTTCAGAAATCATTAATAATCTACTTAATGCATTTGATAATTCACCTTCATATTTAGCTTTATCTTCAGGACTACTTGATACAGCTTTACTTCTTGCTTCTACAACTTGACTTAAAGTATCTTTTTCATGTGTTGCATATCCTTTTACTGTTTCTACTAAGTTTGGTATTAAATCATATCTTTTCTTTAGAAATACATCTATTGTTGAAAATCCTTCTTTTACCTTCATTCTTAATGATACTAATTTGTTGTAAGTCATTGCAATCCAAAGTGCAACTATTACTATTAAACCTATTATTATAATCCCTGTCATTTTTAATTCTCCTTATAATTTTTTATATTACCAGCTTGAGCCTCCGCCGCCGCCAGCTCCACCACCTGAGAAGCCTCCTCCTGAGAAGCCACCGCCTCCACCAAAACCTCCTCCTGATCCACCATTTGATGAATCATTAGTATGTGTCATAGTCTCATTAACTTTATTTAAATCATCCATTAAATGTGTCATCATATATACATTATTCATTGGATAGTAAGTCTCATAGAATGTAGGACTTTGCATTGTAATTCCTTCGAATTTATTAGCCCATTTTTTAGTAACTCCTAACACATGTGCATACGGTAATGTGTTGTAGAAATACTCTGGGTCCTCTTCTAATAAAGCTTCCAATCTATCCTTTTCAGCCACTTCTACAAAGTTTCTAAATCCTATTATGTGCTCTAATATTTCTCTTCCATAATCAGTTCTTCTAGGTATAAAAGAACTCATAGCCATTCCTGCAAATGATGCTACAGCTACTATTAAAGATATATACATAGGTATATTTAACATTGAGAATCCTCTTATACATACTAGTGTATATATTATTGCTGAGAAAATTAATACTTTAGTTGCTTTACTTTTACCTTTTTCTGTATATCTACCCTTATTGAATATGTGTAACATAAAATATAGACTACATAATATAAATATTGCTAGTAAACCTATTAAAAGCGATGCTCCAAAAACATTATGATTAATTTGACCACTCAATACTCCACATAATATTACCGGTATAGTAGATAGTAAAGTTAATCCAAATCCTAACATTGTAGCCAACGAATCTCTTAATTCTTTATTACCTTTAAATTCGTCAGATACAGCACAACTAGCCTTTATTACATCACTAGCAATCTGCCCTTCTAACATAGAATTTGTAACTGTTTCTCCATCACCACAGTTAAATATTTTTCTAAATAACTCTTTTTCATATAATTTATGCTTTTCATCTAATTCACTTATTTTTGTTAAAGTAAAACCATCATCTTTTTTCATAGTTATTTTCATATGATTCTGACTTGCCCAGTAAAATAATAAGGTAGTTACATCTTTTGTTCCTACATGTTCCTTAAATGCATAAGCTACGTCTGCGCTATTCATATCCTTTGGTGGATAAAATTCAATTGCTGATATAACTGGATTATTATCTTTATTCTTTATATACATTAGGGCTAATACTATTAATAATATAGGAGAACCAAAAGTTATTATTTTAGATACTACAGGCAGTGGTCTTGAGAATAAAGAGTTATCTATGTCTAAAGATAGATTTATTTCTTCTCCTGTATTAACATTATTCAGTGTACTGAAGCTAATGCTATTTTCACTTTTTTCTGCCTTATATCTTTCTGTTCCTAGGTTTACTCCTTTTTCAATGAATTCAACTTCATAATTATTTATTGCAAATGGCGATTTTATATTAACCTGTATATTTTCTGTTTTTCCTTCTCTAAGATCATCTGATATATCAAAATTTATACGTGATTTCATGGTAGGTATTATTTTGTATGATACCTTAAATTTGTAAGTGCCTGCTTCTTTAGGAAAACTTACAGAATTATCCCAAGCATCTATAGATATATTAGGGTTATCTACTTTTATATCTTTTATATAATCTTTATCAGCATTTTCTACATCCCAAAGATTTATATTATTTGAAAAATCATCTTTATAATCTTTATTTACTTCTATTGTAAATTCTCTATCTATTAGATATTCTTTTTCTTTTGTTATTTCTGCATTTATGATATCACTTTTTATTGTATAAGGATATTGTCTTATAGGTGCATTTTTAAATGCTCCTTCATTAAGCATAGCATCTACAGTTACACCACAGTATTCTGGTATTTCATACTTAGATTCTATATTTATAGTATTTCCTTTTGTTGTGTAGTCTACATATTTACTAAAAGTGCTACCGTATTGACCATCAGTTATAGTTATATCTTCTAAATTAGCACCTTGTGGGTAAGTTATTGTCGATGTGAAGTGTTCTATATATGTATCCCATTCTGTTCCTAATACATTTAGGTATATATAATCTCCTTCTGGCTGTTCATCGTTATAAGTTTCTATTATATATTGGACTGTGTATGTTTTTTCTCCAATGACTGTTTCATCTGCATCTCCAATTCTTATTTCAATGTTTCCATTGTCTTCTATTTCATACGGTGCTCCTTCTACACTTATATTGGTTATTTTATAATCTTCAAGATCTGTGTAGGTAGGGATGCTTCTTATTATTCCATGTCTATCTTCGTTGAAGTTTACTTTTATTGTTTCAGTTATTTTGTATTCTCTTTTGTCATTTACGTTAACTTGTACATCCATATCTTTTATGTAATAGCCTGTATCTTCTGCTTTTACTTTACGTATGTTTAAGTTTATAGCAAGTATTATTATTAGCAATACAGATAATATAGATTTATTCTTTTTCATCCCATTCTCCCTCTATCAATTTATATACAAGTATATTTTATCATTAATTTAATTAGAAAAATTTACAATAAGGTTAAATATATTATATATTATAAATTTTGACTTACAAGTTATTCTTCTATGTACATTCCACCTTTTAGCATATTAGATATTATAGATGCATTACCTGATGAATTTAAATACATATTATAGTCATGGTATTTATTCCTTTGCGATCATCTTCTGTATCAGTTGTTCTAAAATTATTCCCTAATCCTCTATTTCTGTCTATTGTATTACTTGTTATTATCTTCCTCTGACACCATTACTTCCATCCTAGGCATAAAAAATCATTATAATATTTTCTAATAAATTCATTTTCATTGCCAAATATAAAAAAAACGGTTAACTATAATAAAGTTAACCGTTTTTACATATAGATTTAGTATAAAAAATATTAGTATTAATTATTCAGTCGGTGATGTCTTGTAATCTACCTCACAAGTTGTAGCTTCCTTAGCAACTACAGCTTGCAGAGCTTTCACTAGATTTGCATGTTTTGTACTGTCTAAACCAAATCCTTTTTGATCTCCAGTAGCCTCATGCTCTACCTTTCCATCAGTAGAATCAGTTATTGCTTCTGATGTACTTTGTACACTATAAGCATCTATATCAACATTGAATCTTTGCCCTATGTAATTAGGATTAGTAGATACTGTGCCTGATAAAGTAACACTATCTAATATTTTATCTGTAAATCCACCTGCTATTACATTTCCTATATAGTAATAATAAGTTTGTCCTTCTTCAGTTACTTTAACCCACTTACCTTCTCCATTCTTTACTGTTCCATCTTCATTGAATGTTATATCATTTTCAGATATTACATTTGCTTCATTAAGTTCTATTTTACTATTATCTAATCCCTCTTTTTCAAAGCTTGCATTCATTGTTACTCTTATTAATGAGTTATATCCAGCTTCATTTTTAACTTGAACTACTTTCTCTACAGCTTTTCCTGATTCTGCTACTGAGTTTTGTTCAAATTTTTCATATATATCTACACCATTATTAAAACCATCTGGACCTTTTGTCGAAAATATATTTTGTACCTTATCTGTTGAACCTAACCACGCGAAAGTTCCTCCTACTAATACTGCTCCTAAAGCTAATGCTACTACTCCACTTTTTAATTTTTTATTATGCATATTATCCCCCTATTATTTTCAATTATAATTTTTAAATATTTCATTAATTAGTTATATTATTTGTACTCTAATTGATTTGGTTTATCATGATTATCATGGAAATAGCTATCATTTATACATTTATTAGTGATAACTATATTTATTTCGTTATTGTCTTTATTTATATTAAAATTCTGATTACTTATACTTACTAACTCATAATTCATCGGTACTATTTCGCTAACACTATAGTCTCCTGCTGTTAAGAAATTTAAATTTTTATCGAATTTATAGTTTTCATTTTCTTTGTACTTTTCAGCATACTCACTTGATATATTAGTTTCATTTCCTTTTAAGTAAACTGTCATAGTCTGAGTTTCATCTGCCTTTAATCCTACACTATACTGCTCCTTATTTCCCTGAATTAAAATAGGAAATACTTCTTGTGACATATCCTTTGATGGTGTAAGATTATCAGGATTTTGAACCACCTTTTTTACTGTTATTGTTGCTTTTTTAGGGTCTATAGTTACATGAGGTATATTAAATTCCTCATTTTCAAATCTTTCATTAGGATTAATTGGATTTGTATGGTCTATAGTTGCTTTAACATTTGTAGGAATATCTTCTCCAAATAAATATGGATCATTTACTTCTATTACAAAACTAATTGTTTTATCTGGATTTGATAAATCTTCATTTATATCCTCAACATCACCTAAATTAAATTCTATGTTGTTTCCATTTATACTTACCTTATCTTTATCTATTCCTTGTATGTCATTTCTGCTTATATCTACTATGCTGAAGTCTCCAGTTACAGTATCTTTTATCACTACATCTTTTCCTAAATATGCATTTAACTCTCCTGATATTTCCTTAGCAATTGAGCTGAATATATTTGTCATTGCATCAGTACTTGATGTATAGTATTTATTTACATATTCATTAAATGAAGTTTCTGCATTTTGAATACTATACAAGAAACTTTTTGCCATATCCGACTCATCTGGATCAAATTTTGATAATTCACTAAAGTCATAAATTGCTCTACTTTGTTTAATCTCTTCCTTATTGACTTTATTTTCATCTAAAACTTCTTCAGTTTTATTTTCAGTTAAATCTACTACTTCTTTTGTAGTATCTTCTTTAACAGTCTCTACATATTCATCATCTGTTGATTCTACATTAGAATTATTAATCGATTCATCTATATTATCAGCAACTTCTCTTATTGAATAAGTAGAGTTAGTAAATAAGCCCATTGTATAGAATTTTATATTTGGGTCTGCAGTTGAACTTATATCTTTTGATGTTAGTTCTTCTGTTTGTGATTCTTTATTATCTTTCGAATCATATTCATATCCGTCTCTACCTCCATGCACTTTCTGATAATATCTTCTTGGTGCTATTCCTCCTATATTACCTGTTCCACCAACTATATCATGGTAAGCACGTTGAGCAGCCATTATATCATTATTGTATGTTGCACTACCTCTATTTCCTAATCTTAATAGATCAGTTGAATTTTTATTCGGCTTAGGCATATCTTCATAATAATCACCATTTTCATCCATATAGTTCTTATCAGCATAATATGTATTGTACGTTGGTAATCCATCTGTAAATAATACAACATATTTTTTATCTGCATTGATATTAGAAATAATATTCTTAGCTTCTTTTATACCTTCTTCTGTATTAGTTCCTCCATTTGCTTTAAGAGAATCTATTTTTGAATTTAAATTATTCAAATTATTACTTGATTTAATATCTAAACTTGCAGATGATGCATAAGATACTATGGATATCTTTACATTGTCACCCTTGCCATCTAATATAGTTTTACAAAAGTCCTTGGCTGCATTTTTAACCTTAGTTATCTTCTGCTCTTTATTAGTATCTTTCATACTACCAGATCTATCTATTACTAAGACAATCTCAGCAGTAGGCATTGCTACTTTTGGAGCAGTACCACTTATATCAAAAGATATTCTATACTGATTATCAGTATTTTCTACTTTCGAGACACTCTTTTTTATATATAATCCAGATTCTGTTTTAATAAATCCTTCTGGAGTAGATGTTTCTGCTGTAGCAAGTGGAGAAGATAACATCCCTAAAGTCAAGCATCCTACCAATAAAGACGATATTTTTTTACTTATCTTTTTCATGTTTATTATCACCTCTTTGTACTAGACATCGTTAATCTTTTTTTCTTCGAATATTGTATAATCCTAATAAACTCGCTCCACCTAAAGCAAGATATGCATATATACCCTGATCTCCAGTTTGTGGTGTGCTATTACTTGGCTTATTTTGACTTGGATTATTAACTTCTGGTTCTGTAGGTTTAGATGACTCTTTAGCCTGTGCGGTAAATATCCAGTTCACTTGAACTGTTTTGTTCAAATATGCTGGATTTGTTGCACTCGGATCTAGCTCAGCTACTGCAGTTAAATTTTCTTCATCACCTGGTTCAAATAATCCTAGCTCTATATTTTCTGTAAGTCCATCTTCTCCACTTACTGGTCCGTCATATATTACTTCGTCTTTATAAGATATTTTTAAATTAATAACATCTAGTAAATCATACTTTTCTGGAGGTGTTACTCTTTCGGCTTGCAGGTAAAGCTCATATGCTTTATCATATTTATTTTTTATTTCTAATGTTCTCGTTACTTTGTCTCCTGGGCTCATATCCTCCCCAAGTAAAAATGGCTCGTCACCAGGTACATATACTATTCCCTCTGCATTCCCCAATAACTCAACATTAGGAGGCACTTTATGTAGCGCCTCTGCTTGTATAGTCATTATCGAAAGAAGTGAAACAGTTGTTATAAGTGATTTTATCTTTTTATTCACTTTATCACTCCTCTATTTTTACCTATAATCTAATTATCAATTATTATTGATTTGAAACTGTAGGTTTTATAGTCAGCTTTCCATCTTCTGAAGGTTGTCCTACTACAGCTTTTAATGCTGCTACTAAATTTTTATGCTTAACTTCGTCAAGTCCAAATCCATTTTCATTTGTTGTACCTGTATCTCCGTTACTAGTTATAGCTTCTACTGTACTTTGAACACTTTCAGCATTTACTATTACATCGAATGCTACACCTTTATAGTTAGGATTACTTGCTATACTAGGATCTAAAGTAACACTATCTAATAATTGAGTCGTATATCCTTCTGGAGCAACATTTCCTATGTAGTAATATTTATTTTCTGCTAATACCCACTTTCCTTTAACGTCGTTTAAGTTAGTCACATCACCTTGATCATCTAGTTTTATATCACTTTCAGATATTATAGCTCCATCAAGATAATTAAGTATTATTTTTTCAATATCTAAGTTGTTTAAAGTATTTCCATTCTCACCTTTGAATAGTTTTTCTATGTTAACTCTTATAAGAGAATCATAATCAGATTTATTTTGAACTTGAACTTTTTTATCTACATTTACCCCTGTTTTTATCTTTTCAGCTTCTTCTTTATTAAACTCTTCTACTATGTCTATATCTCCTTTTTCTGATGCCTGTATTTTAAAATTATTTGTTACACTATCATTTGCTCCTAGCCAAGCAAATGTTCCTCCTACTATTACTGTACATATAGCAAGTGCACCCATTAAACCTTTTAATTTTTTATTATGCATTTTACTTTCCCCCTATTTAAATTTAATAAAAATACTTTTATATAAACTATTCTTTATTCATAAAGTATTATTTACATAAGGTTTCTAACATAGTTATTACATTTTGATTAGTTTTTCCTTCGCTTATTTGTATCCATGATGCCTTATACGCATTTTGTGTTGCTTCTACAGCTTCTGATTTAACATTAACTATTAGCTTTTTATTTTTATAAATATCTCTTTGATTCTCTGGTATCTTATTAATATCAAATGATACTTCATCAATAATTGTCTTATTAGTACCAGCTCCTGTATCTAGTGCCTTTGTATAGTAAAAGTATCCATCCTTACCATCCATCCAGCCTTCTTCATTTGGGTTACTTACAATATTTTTATTTAAAACTATTGCATTTATATCTCCTGCCCATGGTTTATTATTTTCATCAAGCCATATAGGAACTATACTTACTCTTATAAGTGCTGGTGTTTCACGATTATTTTTTACTGTTACTTCTTTTACAAGTGCTGTTCCATCCCAATTTTTGGCGCCTTCTTCGTCAAAATTTTCTTCTATTTCTATATCTACGCCACCTTTAAACTCATTTACTACTGTATCACTTGGATCTAAAAGTTCTTTGATGGCTGCATATGTATTGGATACCCATCCACTTTTAGTTAATATAATACTACCCATCAATACTAGGCAAACTATAATCCCCCTTTTTCTTAATTTCACTCTATCACCTCCAAACAACATATATTTTTATTTAATACTATATTTATGATTAATTAGTTTGCTTCTTTTTGGGACTATATTGAAATGATGTCATAATTATTAACATTACTAAAATAGCTAGTACTAATTTTATATTAGATTTGATAAATTGCATGGTCGCTCCTATTATAGGTATATGAAATATAACTTTACCTACAACAAGTTCTGAATCGAGAGGCTTTGGATCTACTGAATTATTTGCATCCCCTTGTGTAATAAACTTTACACCATCCTCATGTAATACTTCTTTTACTCTATGAGTTGTTACACTTGTCCTTGATGAATCATAAAAAGTAATCACATCTTCTTTTTGTATTTCTGCTGTAGGTGTTTCTTTGACTAAAACCAATGTTCCCTTGCCCATAGTAGGGCTCATACTTCCTGTTAATACAGTATAAAATCTATATCCAAATATTGACACCGCCTCATTTTGGCTATTTCCTTTCGCGGAAATAACTGTGATTATTATCACAGATATTAAAAATATATAAAAAATGATATTCCATACATAATTAAAAAACCTTTTTATACTCATATTCTATTCCCCTTATCTTTTCTCCCTATTATTCTAATATTTTTCACCTTTATTTTGTATTACACGTTAGTATATTTATAAAACACAATTTTCATAATACTTTAGTATTATATTCGTCAAAAAATTACTCTTAAGTATAATATCCTCTTACAATAGATATTTTAATTGATACCAAATATACTATCTGTACTCATGTTATATTTGGCTATATATTATATCTTTCAAATCATAAAAAAATGGATGAACTCTATATGAGTTCATCCATTTCTTTTTGTGGAACTATCTTTTTATTTTAAATTAATCACTCTTCCATATACTATATCATTTTTAGAATGACCGCTATACTCCCAATACTCATTCATTTCATTAGAAGTATAACCGATAATATTTAATATATCATAAGTACTTCTAATTACTCTAGTATAATTTCCAACTGCTTTAATTTTAGATAGAGCTTCTTTTGGATTTTGCACTCCCTCTAAAATTATTTCTATCTTAGTTTTTAATGTAGCATTATTATTTTCTTCATCATAAACATTTTTTGCTGATATTGAAGTATACTCAGGTACTTCAACTGATTCACTCTCTATATCAGAATAACGCTTATTTATGCTAATCTTATTCTCACCTACAGCTTTTATCACAAGCTCTACATTCTTATCATCATCTGAATCTACTGATGATTCATCAGAATATATATTTATCTTATAATTATCTTTAATATCACTATTTTCTTTTTTAGCATCTTTAACTAAGTTTATAATATCCTCATCAGTAAGCTCTTTATTTTGATATGCCTTGATAGTGAAGCTTCCCTCATCTTCTAACGTACGTACTATTGAGTATGGATCTACATCTTCTTTTACTATATCTTCTTTAGTCGCTGCTTCACTTTGATAATCATCTTTTACTTTAAATTTAATCGTACCTTGAGATAATGTAAATCCTCCTACTAATCCAACTGTTAGTATGCAGGCAATCAGGATTATCTTATTTTCATTATTTTTCTTCATATACTCCTCCCCTATGACTTAACTTTTTTATTATTGATATAATACCATTTTATATGTTAATTTTTTACATATATAAATATATTATATTTTATTTCAAATTTTTTTTCAAATAAGTATAAAATTTTCATAAAACTATCCATATCTTAATTTCTAAGTCTAAAGAGAGCTCTAATATGTAATAATTGATACTCCAACTCTATATCTATATTTATCATAAATCCCTAAATATCTAACAGCCTAAGTTATAACTTAGACCTAGCTTATAACAAATTTCATCATTATCAATAGATATTATCTTCTTATTATGTTTTTTATATTTTCTCAAAAACTTCTATCATAGATTATAACTACATGAGAAATTAACATAGTACTCTTTAATTAAACAAGGCACAAGCCTTAAATAAATTCCAAGGAGGTACACACTATGGCTACAGAAATAAAAAATGCTTCATCTTTAAAACTTCAATTTAACAAAGGACTTGGCTCAAATGGAAAAGCACAAATAAGCAGCAAAACATTCTCTAATCTAAAAGAAAACGCAACTGCTGATGATGTCTTAGAAGTTGCAAATGCTATAAGTGACTTACAAAAGCATGACTTATATGACATCATAAAAATAGACTATACATCTATATCATAAAACTCACTACGTTCGTGTCGCCAACGGCTTCGCCCGTTGCTCAAAATAATAATATTATAGGGGGAATTAATTATGGAAACTTCATTAAAATTAGTAATGACTTTTAAATCTGCTGGAGATAAGACTGTCAACTTAACAGTTGATGATCCTAGAGATGATATAAGTGAGGATGAGGTAATATCAGCTATGAATTTAATACTAGAAAAAAATATCTTCTCACCAGACAATGTTGACTTAAAAGAAACTGTTAAGGCTAAAGTTATTCAAACTGAAACTACTGAATTTGACCTTAAAGCATAGGAAGTGATATAAATGACAAACGAACTATCAACTATCATAGCTAATGTCGGTTTTCCAATTGCTATATCCATGTATCTTTTGGTTAGAATTGAAGGAAAACTTCAAGTGCTATCAGATAGTATCACAGAACTTTCTAAAACACTTGTAGAATTTAATAAATAGAAATAAAAAAGGAGTAGCTAAAACTTTCTAGTGTTGCATTAATGTAAAATTTAATACTTTACAAAATGACCCTCATGATTTTAGAGCTAACGCTCAATTATTATGAGGGTTGAAATTTTTTCCATTTTATTTTTAGACGCACTTACC